>NZ_JBFUCU010000003.1:0-569823 GCF_056405075.1 Mesorhizobium sp. P2_A12 | reverse complement strand
GTCTGAATCCATTCAGACGACGCGCTTTCGTGTGGCGGATCCGAAATTCGTGTCACCTGGAAATGGCGCGCCGCGCAATCAGCAGATGCTCGCCAAGCGAGAGCAAGTGTTCTATGCTCTCCATCGACACCGCATGGTCGTGATGTCGATACGGAAGTCTGTTGTCATAGGCAGGGGGGTTCCATGTTCGAAGTCGTCGGATTCTGGTGGAAATCACGGTCAAGAAGTTGGCTCGCCGTAGATACGCTTGGCTTGATCGTTGCGCTTTCCGTGTTGCTTTTGCCCGGACTGGGAAGCGCGAACGCACAGCCGAACTGGACGCTCGATCCGACCGCTTCGGTACTCACCTATCAGTCGGTCAAGAAGAACACGATCGTCGAAACCAACAAGATCAGGAATATTTCCGGCAGCCTCAGTTCGGCGGGCGATGCCAAAGTCTCCTTCGACCTCAATTCGGTCGATACAGGGGTCGACCTTCGCAATGTCCGCATGCGGTTCCTTTTCTTCGAGACATTCAAATTTCCGACCGCTGAATTGACCGCGAAGGTGGATCCCGCGGCGTTTGCCGACCTCGCGACCAAGCGGCGCGTGAAGGCCGTTCTTCCATTCCGTCTCAATCTTCACGGGGTCGACAAGGATCTCTCGGCCAACATCGTGGTGACCATGATTAGCGACAACATGGTGTCGGTCGCGTCGGAGGCTCCTGTTGCCGTGCATGTGGAAGATTTCGGGCTGCTGCCGAACGTCGACAAACTCCAGCAGGCGGCCAATGTGACCAATATTGTTCCGACGGCTTCGGTGTCGTTCGATTTCGTGTTCACCGCTGACGGCAGCAAACCTGCCACTGTGCAAACCGTCGTGGCGAGTGCTGCCGACGTCGGCCCTGTCGCCACCGATGCGGCGAAGACCAACTTCAGCGACGAGGAGTGCCTCAACAGGTTCGCGGTGCTGTCGCGCACCGGAGCTATCTACTTTCGAACGGCGAGCGCGCGACTCGACAGCCAAAGCCGCCCGCTGCTTGCGGAGGTCGTCGGTGTCGTTGGCAAGTGCCCGGGCCTCAAGGTCGAGGTGTCCGGACACACCGATTCCGATGGGTCGCCTGTCGAGAACAAGCTCTTGTCGGAGCGCAGGGCTCAAGCCGTTGCCGACGCCATCGTCGCTGCGGGCATACCTCGCACGCAGATCACGGCGACCGGCTACGGCGAGGATCATCCGGTTGCCGCCAACGACACGCCGAAGAACAAGGCGCTCAATCGGCGGATCGAGTTTTCCGCCACCAAGCTCGTCAATTGAGGAAGGATCTGTTGTCCCGGTGAGTTTCGATCTGATTGCCCGTTGCGTTGGCCTTATGCGCGGCATCGGGCTTGTCGCGCTGGCACTACTTTTGACTTTGTCGGCTGCCAGTGCCGAACGCCGTGTTGCGCTGGTCCTTGGCAATTCCCAGTATCAGCATGCACCAGCGCTGACCAATCCGGTACGCGACGCGCAGGCCATGGCCGAACGCCTGAAGAGCCTGGACTTTGAAGTCGTTTCCGGCTTCGATCTGACAAAATTGCAGACCCAGACGACGATTGCACAGTTTGCAAAGCAGGTTCGCGGCGCCGACATCGCCCTTTTCTTCTATGCCGGCCACGGGTTGCAGGTTTCAGGCAGCAATTATCTTCTTCCGGTCGATGCAGCGCTTGAGGACGAGACCTCCCTCGACTTCGAGGCGGTGCCCGTGGATTTCGTTCTGCGGCAGATGTCGCGCGAGACCAGCATAAGGTTGATTTTCCTCGATGCCTGTCGTGACAACCCGCTTGCCGAGGTGCTGGCAAAGACCGCCGGCGTCAAGGGAGCAAAAAGCGGCCTTGCCGAAATCCCGATCGAGAATGGTGGCGCCGGCACGCTTGTCGCGTTCGCCACCAGTCCCAGCCAGGTGGCCTATGACGGGTCGGGCGAACATTCGCCGTTCGCTTCGGCGCTGCTCGCGCATATGGGCGAAGCCAATGTTTCCATCACCGAAGCGATGAACCGTGTTACAGCCGATGTCTTCAAGGCAACGGCCGGCAAGCAGCGTCCCTGGATCAACGTCTCGCTGACCACCGAGGTCGTCCTGCACAAGATCGATCTCAACGCGCCGCTGATCGTCGGCGAGGCGACCGCTCCGCAACCTGAAGGCGGCTCGGAGGTGCGCAACGCCACGGCAAATCCGTCGGGCTCCGGTGACGACGCCCAGCTGGCACTCAATGTGCTGCGTCAGAAAATCCCGAAGCTTGCCTCGGACGATCCTATCTTTTTCAACCACCCTATCGATTTCGGTGATCCCGAAATCGACGGCAAGAGCATTGCCGAGCTCATCAAGAGCAAACCGCGCTTCAGTCCGGTGGAGGGATTGGACAAATCGGTATGGGAGGGCAAGCACTGCGACGGCTGCCACCAATGGAACGAGGAGCGGCTGTGCGAACAGGCGAAAAATTTCGCCGCTAACGACGTGTCTGTCTTGCGCCTGCAGCATCCGCTTGGAACGCGCTTCAAGGTGGCGCTGGCCAAATGGGCTCAAGGCGGCTGCAAGTAAGGCAGGACGGGTGACGGACGCTCTGACGCTCTAAATTAATATGCATCCGCTGATTGGCGCAGCGCCTCGATCTCGGCCATCTGGATGCCCATTTCGACAAATGCCGAAAGAACGGAAAACCGGTCCGCGAGCGCGACGCGTGCCAGTCCGGCCAGAATCCCGGCATTGACCGCATGGGCGGCGGGAAATGGCTGCAGGGCCGATGCCATCGTCGCGGCCCTGGCCGAACCATTGTCACGCCATCCCGCGGCCAGGGCAATCCAGCCGACCGGCGTTGTTGGCAGTATCGCCGCGGCTGTGCTGACGGCTGCCCGATGGCGGGGACTGTCCGGTTCACCTACCCAGTCCCGAACAAGCGCGAGCATTTCGTGATCGCTCTCATCGAATAGGTCGGTCAGGTGGCTCAGGCATTCATGGGCCCACCAGACCGCGGCTCGCTCGGGAAGCAGGTAGGCACAGAATGTAATCGCTTCCTCGGGAACGCGTCCGGCGAGGAGGCCGCGGCAAAACTCGATCGAGTGCTGTTCGGTTGGAGGGGTTCTCATGTCCCGGGCAATAGCGGGACAAGCAATGAAAAGATCCCGTGCCGTTTTGAATCGGAGCCCGTTGGCCATGACCGCCACGCTTTCATCGAGGAGCTTTGGCCACTCAAGCCCCAGGCGCGGCGCGGGTCAAGTCTCAACCCGTGACGCGGCAACAACTCTCGGCATTGTCGTGCCCCCAGCGTTTGTCGACAGACAATTGCCTGGGAATTTGGTATGATCGGAGCCGCTCGAAATCTGGTGCTCAAACAGGAGGAGCCGCTATGCAGTGGAGCAGTTCAGCCTTTGTGTTGGCGGTCGTGTTTTGCTCGACCCACGCTTTCGCCGACCCCGTTCAGAAATCAGAAGACATTGTGAAGTTTTTTGCCGGTGCGGCCGATCTCGGCAAGTCGCGAGGAATTTGTGTCGGCTCCGAGGAGGAGTGCAAAAGCAAGAGCAAGGCAGGTGACGCGCCGGGGGAAAAAACCGGCCTCGACATGATGATCAATTTCGGCCTGGATTCGGCCGAACTCAACCCGACCGCGCGCGCTGAACTCGGCGAGTTCGCCAAGGCCCTGAAGGACAACCGGTTGAGCAAGTTCAACTTCGTTGTCGAAGGCTACACCGACGCCACTGGCACGGTGCAGTACAATGAGGGCCTGTCACAACGACGAGCCCAATCGGTGGCAGCCTTCCTGACGGCCAACGGCATCGAGACAGCACGGCTCAACGCGATCGGCATGGGCGAACAGAATCCGCGCAGCCCCAATCCGTACGATCCGGTGAACCGCCGCGTGGAAATGCGGATAAAGACGCAATAGCCGCCCAAAACCATATGGCGGTCCTTCGAATGTCGGCTCTCAGTTCTTGAGCACGCCGCCCACGACCACACCGGTGCCGAAAATCAGCGCCTTGGTGAGGAAGTTGTTGTTGTCCTGGCGCAGCGGAAGATAATCCCCCCGCGCTACGGTCTCACGGTTGCGCCGCTTCTGAACAACCTTCTGTTGCTTGCGGGGCTTTTGCGCCACCGGCCTCGGCGTGCTGACCTTCTGCACCACCTGCTTTTTCAGCTGCGCCGCGCGGGCTTGATCGGCGGCGTATCTGGCGCGCACGCCTTCCATCATCGGATCTGTCTGGATCACGAGGAACGCAAGTTGCTCGCGCGTCAGATAGCTGGTCTGTGGGAGACCGTTCTTCGCTTGCCAGAGGCCGATCGCCTGACGGGTCTGTGGGCCCATGTTTCCGTCGATGCGCCCAAGTTCATTGCCCAACGCTTCGATGCGCAGTTGCAGGTCGATGCGCCCCTGTCGATCGAGGCCGATCGCACTTTCCGTCAACTCCGTGCCCGGTGTTTGCTCCATCGCATCCGGAACGCCGACCGAGGTGCGCACGGTCGAACCGGAACTGGCGTTCGCCTGGTCCGTATCGCGTGCCGCGACCTGCCGGTTTTGGGCCGGTGGGTCGTTCAATTCGTCGATGCTCAACCGGGCCACGGTGGCGAAGCGACCGTTCGGAAACTGGTCGAGATAGGCCTCGTAGAACGGGATGGAACTGCGCTTGGAAGCCTCGTCCCAAAGGCGTTGCTCGACTTCCCAGGAAGGAGGATCACTGGCAGCAGGGACAGGAGCGGATGTCGCCGCGGCGCTCGATGCGCCGGCCACGGGATTTGCAGCAGGCGCCGCTGGCGCGACGGGTTTTCCCAGGAAAACCTCGCGTCCGAGCGATGCGTTGTGCCAGGGCCTCTGGCGACCTTGCGTGGTTTCGGTCACTTCGCCGCGCACGCGCGTCAGCGCGCCCTGGATTTCGACGCCGGGTTCGGTCAGATGCCTGGCGAGCGCCGTCGAGTAAGGACTGTCGACCCCGTTGCCGTCGAAAGCGATGGCGCCGGGATCCGTTGCGTAGGCAATCAGGAGGCCGCCGGTTCCGATGCCGTCCGATTTTGCTTCGACCGGCGCCAGACCGATACCCAATGAGGTGGAGCGGCTCTTCGGCATCGAGGCGGCCAGCGTTCTTGCCAGCGGATTGTCGCGGCAGGCATCGAGGATGATGACGCCGACCCCCGGGTCGGGCGGCAACGCAGCCATGAAGTCGTCGATCTGAATGGTACGGGTCTTGAGATAGGCCGGCGACGTCAAGTCGGCGTCGACCGGTATCAGGTAGTTCTTGCCGTCGACCTGCATGCCGTGACCAGCATAGAAAATGACCGCGAGGTCCGCGTCATAGGATTGTTCGGTAAACCGGCTGATCAGGCTGTGCATGCCTTGATTGTCCTGGTCGACCCCTTCGATCACCTCGAACCCGGCATTGCGCAGCGTCGATGCGATGAGATGGGCATCGTTGGCGGGGTTGGGCAAGGTAACCGCATGGACATAATTGCTGTTGCCGATCACCAGAGCGACGCGCTTGGCGTTGGGCGCGGCAGCCTCCGCGCCGGCGGCAGCCTGGGCGCCGAATGCGGCAAGGAAAAGCAGGATAATCCCGCTCAGATTGACGGCGAACGCTTTCATGGATCAGCCCTCCGCCCACCGGGGCGCGCTGTTGATGTCTGCACATGCCAAGTTTCGTCAGCGACAGAGTCGCCTGTGCCAAAAATGGCTCCTGGGCGTATGTGATCCTGACCGCAGTCCTGGTTCACAAACGGCCCGAAAAAATTTGTCTACGGTATCACTTGGCAGCGGGAATACCTGAGCGGCGCGTGCCGCGCGACGGCTTCAAAGCGTATTCTGTGCCGAGCTTATGAGGGCGGTGATGGCCTGCTTGTATTTTTCGAACTCCGGCGATGTCTGGCGGATCTCGGTGGTCGTTGTCTGTGGGCCGGCGTCTGTGGCCACACGGCTCAGCCTTTGGCCCATTTTCCTTTCGGCCCAGTCCACCACATAACTGGCTGTCTTGCCGGTGAGGAACGGGTTGGCCTGGATGACGGCCGAGCCGAGCACCGCGCTCAGCTGCGCCGAACCTGTCGCCGACAGCACCTGATGTGCGCCTTCCATGCCCAGGAAATGACAGAGATACAGCCGGCCGGCCGTGATCTGGTGGCCGCGCGCCCGAAGATAGGCCTCGCCTTCGCGCGCCAGATTGCGCACCATCTCACGCGAGATCGTGGCGTCGTAGCGCAGAGCGAGCAGGTCGGCGGTCGACAGCGTGCGCGCCAGTTCCGGGCGGTAGGTGTTCATCATCCTGATCCAGGTCTTGGTTATGAACTGGCCGGCGCCGGTCGCTGAAGAGTTTGGATTCTTGGCGCGAGCGCTGCCACCACTTTCGACATGCACGATACGGTCGGTGAGCGTTTCGACAGCGGAATCGTCCGAAGCGATCGCGGTAACCGTGCCCAGAGGGTCGATGGCCTCGCCGTTCTGATAAAGTTCGAAATGCAGGTGAGGCCCGGTCGAGAGGCCGGTGGTACCGATGTAGCCAATGATGTCGCCGGCTTTCACCTTGGTGCCGACACCGGCCGCTATGGCAAATTTCTGCATATGCGCATAGCGCGTCTCGCGCCCGTTTCCATGCGAGATCTTCACCAGATTGCCATAGCTGCCGCCATCGCCCTGGAAGGTGATCTCGCCATCGAAGGCCGCTTCGATCGGCGTGCCGACGGGCGCCGCCCAGTCGACGCCCTTGTGGATGCGAACGGTCCCGAGGATTGGATGCTTGCGTGGCCCGAAGGTGGAGGTCATGACCCCGTTGACCGGCGTGACCATGCCGTTGGTGACTGTCAGCGAACGAACCAGATCGTCACCCGTGACGCACGCAAACTGGCCGTCGCTCTGCTGGAAGACGAAACAGTCCAGGCTCTTTTCGGTGCCCTGGACGCCCACATACAGCACTCGCCCGGCACCTTCCTCCTTGCCGCGCGGCGTCTGCGAATAGATCAGCACAAGACGCTGGTCCTCGCTTGCAAAGGCGTCCAGGTCCTGTCCTCTCGAGAGATACATGATCGCTTCGCCGATCACCCCGGTCGGAACACTGTTGCGGGCTGCTGTCGAGTAGATCGCGTCAAGCAGACGGTACTGCCTTTTGTGCGTGCCTTCCGCCTGTGCGCCCGAATAGTTGAACAGATCCTCGCGGACCCAGGGATCGACGCCCGACACGAACGCGCCCGCGGCATTGCGCGTCAGCGTGCCGACAAACACGTTCTTGGCATAGATCGAAACCTGCATGAGGGACATCGTGGTCGTCTCGCGCGTCGGCCTGAAACCGCGCATGGCAACGACATAACCCGGTTCCAGACCGTCCCGGTTGAAAAGCGCCTTCAAGGCCTCGCCTGCCAGCTTGGCATCGTCGGCGGAGAAATGTGCATCGAGCGCAACGCTGTCCAGGCTGCGGTCGTTGAGGATCTTCACGAACGTGTCCTCGGTCGCCTCGAACCGCTGATACTCATTGGTGACGACTGCGACGCTGGTGTTGTTTTCGATCTGGGTCTTCTGGAATGCGGGAAGGGCGGCGTCGCCCGCATCGATCGTTTCACCCCAGCCGGCTTCGGGATCGTCGGCATCCGCCTTCTGGTCCGAAGCTGGCGCGGGTTCCCCCGCCGCGGGCGATGGCTCAAGATCGTTCTGCAGATCGCCGGTTGGCGCGGCAGTGGTCTTTCGCTGCGCCTGGAAGAAGGCGAAATCCTCCTGCGTCGACGGTATCGTCGTCATGAATTTTTCGCTGGCGCTAAGCATGACGTCGGACAGGATTTCGATCTGGGGCGAAACGTCGGCTTGATCGAGTTCCGCCGGGCGCGGGATCACGCGGCCCTTCGTTGCGGCGCCGGCATCGGGCGCGAGCGTGATCCACATCGGGTCCCCGGCCAGGTCGATAATGGCGGGCACGTAGACTGACGCATCGGCCGGCACATCGTCCACGCCTTCGACCGCGTGCAACTCCTCGTCTTCGTCGCCGAACGACCAATAGTCCGTGGTGAGGTAGAAACCGCCGGCGATCGAAAGCAGGACAACCACTGCGAGGCCGGCCAGGAGCCTGCGCCAAAGCGTGCGCCTGCGAAGGGCAGCGCGCGCCTGCTTTTTCTGCCTGAAGCTCGTGTCGATATTGTGCGTCACGGATTGCTTCCAGTCAGGAAGAAGGTCCACCGCGGCTGTTCAAGCGTATCGACTTCGAGAAATTGCGCCGCTATGTGGCCGCTCTGCCAGCATTCGTCGATGCCGCGTATCGAGAAACGCCGGCGCTCGATGCACATTTCGGTCGATCCGGTGAGGATCGCATGGCCGAACACGTCCGTTGCATAGATGTAGATGTAGCGGTTCGTCAGCTCCTCGCGGATGACGTTCACGCATTGATTTGCGCCGATGGTCCACCAGCCGTCGGTCTGGTCCGCATTGTCGACCTTCTGGCCGACGGCGAGATTGACGACGTCAAGCGTCTGGTTGCAGACCGTGAATTCGGCGCGCGCCTCGCCGGATGACAGCACGGCCAGCAGTGCGGCGCCTGACAAGACCGCAAGCCTCATGCGGCCCGTCAGGGCGAGCAGGGCGGGTCGAATCGGACCACGCTGCTTTATCGGCAGGTCGGCAGACGATTGCGGCGAACACGAGCGGCGGCGTTCCATCGGGCGCCCATGCTATCCGCCGAGCCTGAAATACTTGGCGGTGGCTGAGAACTGAGATCCGTCGGTCTCGATTTCTTCGAGAATCTTGGGGAGTAGCACCGAGGCTGGTGTGGGCGTGGAGAACGCAGCCGCCCGAATATCCTTGGGGCCGGTGATCACCATTATGATCTGCGGCACCGCCTTTCCGGCGGCCTGGTCGGCGGCGCCGAGACCGATCGGGATTCTGAAGGTGACCTTGTCCGGTTTTACGACGACGCGCTCGTCGAGATTGAACACCATGCCTTTGTGATCGATCAGCAGCACGCTGGAAATGAGCCCGCCACGCGTCACTAGGGTGCCGCTGATCGGCGTACCGTTCGGCACCGATGTCCGATCGAGAACAAGCTGCGGCTTGTCTGCCGCCGTCTGCCCCAGAAAGCGCAGAAAGTTGGTGACTTCGCATTGGCTTGGTTCAATGAGGCGGACGCTGATATCCGGCTCGACATGGAATCTTGCCTGGAAATCGCCAAGCATCCGCTCGAATGGCTGAACCTCCGTTCCAAATCCTTCGATCGCGGCGGCCTTGTCCGTTGCCGACGTCATGGTGGCATAGAAACAGTCGCCGCCGCCGAAGTCGCGAACCCAAGAGACTCGTTGCGCGATCTCGTCGACGGTCGGGGGAACCTCCGGCTTGGGCACGTCGAACACGACGACAGGCTGGTCCGGCTGTTTGGCTACCGGTGACGCAGGCTTTTGGCTCTCGGCGTTCACGACATCCGGCTGGCTTGCAGTGGGCTTGGGCGCCGGCACGGTCGCCTCTGGCGCCGGCACGGTCGCCTTGGGCGCTGCCGGCTGGCTGATCTGCGGCTCGGGCTTTTGGCTCTCGACGACCTCTGGCTGGGCCGGCGGCGGCGTCGAGACCTTCTCGGTTGTTGGCGGGGCCGGAGCGGTCGAGACAGGCGGCGGAGCCGACGTTTGACTGTCGCTGGCCATCGTATCGGGCTGGACTGCCGGCGAGGCCTTTTCGGGTGGCGGCTGCGCCGCCGTTGCGGATGGCTTCGGGGGTTCTTCGGTCTGCGAGGGGGCTTCGGCGGGCTTGGCCGGCTGCGGCTTTTGGGCTGCCGCGACATCTTGCTGGTTTTCAGCCGGTGGTGCGCTGGCCTCCGGCTGCACGGGCGGAACTGGCTTTGCCGGCTCAGGAGCGGTCGCGGCATTGTCCGTGGGTGCCGGCTTTGACGTTTCTGGTGCGGGCTTTGATGGCTCTGGTGCGGAAAGCGATGGCTTGCCGGCCGTCGGCATCGCTGGCGTCATGAAGCCGCTGAGATACAGGCCCGCGCCGGACGCAACAGCCAGCGTCGCCAAGGCAGCGAGCGCAATGGTTCGGGTCTTTGTGGATTTTCCAGGGACATCAGCCGTGACCGGGCGTGGTGAGCCGGCGAGCGCCGGAGACCGCGGTTGGGACAAATGCGCCGGCCGCACATGCGGGACGAAGGGCTGCCCACCTGAACCCGTCGCCGATGCGGCGTCGTGCCTCTCGACGTTGGATGGCCGGCCCTGGGTCTTGGTGGCGGGCGAAAGGGTTTCCCCGGTTCGCGGCAAAGCCGGCCGATCGCGGGGTGTGACCGAAGTCGGCGGCGTTGTCTCCTCATTATCGTCACGAGTCATCCTGGCGATTTCCGCCATGCTGATCGGCCGGTCTTGCGGATCCGGTTGCAGCATGGCTTCGACAATGTCGCGAAAATCATCGTCGATGTCCGAGAGATCAGGCACCGTCCGACGCTTTTCGATGACCTCGAACTGCGACCCGCTCATGTCGATCGGCTTGCCGCGCAAGGCGGCCACCAGCACCAGTCCCAGGCTGTAGATGTCGGACTGCTCGCTGACGTCGCCGCTGTAGAGCCCGAGCTGTTCGGGTGAAACGTAGTTGTACTTTCCCGCGAATTTTCCGCCGATCAAGGTCTCGCCACCCACGGTCGCCGATCGTGCGATACCGAAATCGATGATCTTTGCGCGGTCGACCCGGCCCCCCGGCAGGATGATGTTGTCAGGAGACAGGTCGCGGTGTATCGCGCCCGCCTGATGCACCGCGCTCAGACCGGACGCGAGGCGATGGCAGAGCTTGCGCACCTCTGCCGTCGGCATCGCGCCACGTCGCATGATGTCGAACAGCGACTCGCCGTCGACGAATTCCATGGCAAGGTAGGGACGGCCGATCCCGGGATCGATCGTGAAGACGTGATACCGCACGACCGCATCATGCGACAGGCGATTGAGGATCAATGCCTCCTTGCGGAACAGGGAAAGGATCGTCTGGTCACGGGCGAACTCGGGCAGGACGATCTTGATCGCGACGTGGTCGCCGGTCTGGATGTTATGGCCACGGTAGACCTCCCCCATGCCACCGAATGCGATCCGCTCGTCAAGCTCGTATATGCCGCTGAGTTGCGTGCCTACGGCCGTGTTGGCCATGCCCCCCGATATTCGCGTTTTGTCGTCGGCGCTCATCGGCCTCAACCCCCAGCTTTGTAGAGATCTGGAGGGGGCGATTGCCCATCGCGCCCGTCGCCGATCTTCACAAGCACGATCGTCACATTGTCTGTGCCGCCACGCGCCAGCACCGTTTCCAGCAGTTTTTCGCAGGCCGCTTGAGGTGTCGCGGACACGGTCGCCGCCTCGATCTCGGCGTCGGTGACATGCGCCGTCAGCCCATCGGTGTTCAGCACAAAAATGTCCCCCGGCATGATTTCGCCTTGCTGGAAATCGATGACGATCTCGTCCCTGACGCCGACTGCATGCGTAATGACATTGCGGCGCGGCCAGGTGCGGGCTTCGCTTTCGCTGATCATACCTCTGTCGACGAGCTCCTGAACTTCGGTGTGGTCCTTCGAGATCTGCGAGATCGAGGCGTTGCGGATCAGATAGACGCGGCTGTCACCCGCCCACAGGCAGGCAAACCGCCCATCCATCGCCAGCAGGGCGGCAACGGTCGAGCCGATGGTTATGCCGCGAGATTCGGATATGCCGCGGATCTCGGCATTGGCCCTGCTCAGCCTGTCCTCGAAGCGCGCCCGAAGATCAGGTGCGGAGCTGGCAATGCCGATCGTCGCCAGATGATCGACGATACTGGCCGAAGCGACCTCTCCCGCGTCATGTCCACCCATTCCGTCGGCTACCACCCAGAGACCAGTTTGTGGCTCGACCAGATAGTTGTCTTCATTGAGCTCACGGACACAGCCTTTGTGGCTTACCCCGAAGCTCTCAAAGGGAAGGGCGACAGTGTTCACTTTGCCACCAAGCGCTTTTCAAGCGTCCTCTGCGGCGCACTTTCAGGCGCTCGCTCGTGTTACTTTGCCACAGGCTCGAACATTAAAGTATCGAAAACTAAGGTCTCTGCGTGGTCTGCGGATCCCCATCTCAAAACGCTTTCGGACAGCTGAACCCGGAAAGCGCGGGGAGCAAGAAGGGGTTGGTGCCGGAGCCTGCCTGGATCGTATAGGTAACGTCGCGGCCGCCGATCACGAAGCGTGCTTGCATGTTGCTGTCGCTGCCGGTGACGGCAGCCTTGTCCAGAAGTCGTTTCAGCGCCCACGGCCCTTCGAACTTGATGGCGGATTCGCGGCCTGGCATTTCCGGCGTCAGGCTTAGACTGGCCGACGCGGACGCCGTGCCGATCGGCCAGGTCACAGTGGTCGGCGCGTTGCCCGTCTGGTTGCTCTGGACGATCTGACCATCGACATCGAGTATCGCCGTATCGGCATCGCCATGCAGCGAGAATGGGGTGAAGGTGACGCTGACCAAGGGCACCGAACCGCCCGATGGAAAGAAGGCGTTGCGGATGTCCGCAGCCAGCTGGAAGTCCTTCAGGGTTGACTTCGACAGGTCGCGTCCAAAGCGCGCATCCTGTTTCCAGCTCCAGTCCTGGCCGGTCATATCGATCAGCGATGCGAGATTTTGTGCGAAGAACCGGTCCATCAAGCCGCCCGGCGCGAAAAGTTTCGCGAAATCCGCCATGGCAACATCCTCGGTGCCGTCCCCGGCGAAGGGATAACGGCCGTTGATCGCCGCCTCACAGGGAGCCGTGACCGTCTGGTCGAGCATCTGGTTCAAGTTTGCCACTGAGGTTTCGGCGACGTTGCCTTCAAACTCATCCGCCGTTGCGTTGACCATCCGGCCGAGTTGCTTGGGCAGACGCGAGACATTGGCGCGAAGGGTGGCTATCTGCAGCTGCAGGTTCGAGTTGACGCGCTCCGTCTGCGAAGGAACTTCGGCTGCCAGTTGCAGGCTCTGATAGATATCGCTGAAGTTCTGGGTCAGGGCATCGATTGGGCGGTGTCCGGCGGGGCCGTTCACCAGGGCCTGGAAAGGTCTGAACCGCGCTTCAATGTTTGCACCCGGATTCAGGTTCTGAGTGTCGGCCGCCCTTGTGCCGGCGCGGCTTTGCGATTTGCCACTGGCGATTTGTATGCCGATGCGGGCCAGACCCTTGCTTAGATCTGCGACGTTGCGCGGCTGGTTCTGGGCCGTGCCTGCGTCTTCGGCGCCAGGACCGTTGCCGTCACCAGGGTCTCGCGTCAGCGCTGTTTCGTTGGCGATCGCCGCAAAGAGCTGGTTTATCGGCGAGGTCGGGGAGGCAGCGGCAGAAAGCGCGATGTAGTGCGGCTTGTCCGTCAACATCTCTTTGAACTTCAACTGGTCGAGAACGCTGTTCCAGGCTGCTGCGAACTCCTTCCCGTAGCGATCGAGAAGTTCGGGGCCGAGCTTGAGCAATTGCCGATCGATGTCGCCTTGTTCACCGCCGCCGCCGAGAACCCATTGCTCGTCGACCAGCATCTGCGCAATGCGCGAAAGTTGCCGGAGATAGAAGGTGTGGAAGCCGGCATAGGTGTAGATACCGGGAACACGAAGGCCTGACAGATCGCTGCCGTTGATGCGCTCGAACAGCACTTGCGCTTCCGGGCCACCTTTCAAGGAAACAGAAAAATCGTCCAGTGCTGCCGCGTATATCGCCGACCTGATCAAGGCGGAAGCTCGATCGGCAAGGCTCATGCGCCCGAGAGAGCGTTGAGCGGCTTCGACGAGCGGCTGGTTAAGTTCGAAAACCGGATCATAGGCGTCGTCCAATGCCAGCATTGCGCGCAGGTGCTTTTCGAGTTGCTCCCGTCCCTCCCGGTTGTTTTCGCCTGGATATCGGTTCTGCTCCCAATCCTGCTTCATCCAGGAAACGATCAACGCGTCATCGACCTTGGGCGCTTTGCCGCCAAGCATCAGATAGATTTTCAACGGTTCGTAGAGCGCGACGGGATCAGCCATCTTGGCTTGGATCGTCCGCTCGGCCTGGATCAGCAGGCGCGATCGGAACATTCGTTCCAGCCCTTGCCGATAAGCCGTTTTGGATGCCGAAAGAAGTCTCTCCCGCTGACTGAGGCCGAACGTCTCTTCGATCGGAGTCGGTAAGTCACCGGTTTCGAACCCGGCCGGCAGATCGCGCAACTGGTCCAGCGGGCCGATGACGTTTTCGAGGTCGACATCGTTGACCGTCGTGCTTTCGAGCAAGGGTGCCGCCGTTTGGCGGTACTGGCCCATGGCCAGACTTGTGGAGGCGATCAGCGACCGGTTGGCCGCGACGCTCAGGCCGAGCGTACCCAGTGCAGCAGCAGCGACCAAAGCTATTGCGCCGAGGCCGCCAAATCTGGCGATCGCTGCGCGCCTTGCAGCCGCTTTGTCGTACGAAACCCATCCGGATTCGGCAAAAATGACGTTCGTCAGCAGATCATGCAGAAAGAAGCTTTTGCCGGTTCCGGAAAGGTGAGGTCGGGAGTTGCTGCCGAAATCGCGGCCGATTGCGCCCAGCACCTGATCGATCGGCGTTCCCTCTTGCGTGCCTGACGAAAAATAGAGTCCACGCAGGCTGACATTCACTTGGCTGCGGGCCGGGTCGAACAGGCCGGCGACAAAACCGGTAATTCGCCCCCGTAGCGCGCCGAACTGCGCCGGAAAGCCAAAGATGGAGATGCGCGTGACCGGATCCGCCTCGTCCTGGAGGCGGTCGGCCATCTCGTCTGCCAGTCGGTTGGCCAGCATGTCGAATTCGGCGGGAGCCTCGGCGGCCATGTTCCTGTCGCGCTCCGCCGTCTGGAACGTCGCGCCCCACACTTTTCGCCTGCGCGTTTCGTCGAAATCGCCGAAGTAATCCATGAACCCGGAAACAAGATCGGCCTTGGTGAAAAGCAGGTAGACTGGAAACTGGATTTTCAGCGTCTCGTGGATTTCCCTCAGGCGGCTGCGTATCTCGACGATGTGGGCGTCGAGCTGCTGATCGTCGAAGCTCATCAGGTCGGCAAGGCTGATGGCCAGGATGACGCCGTTTATCGGTTGTCTGGTGCGGTATTTCTTGAGCAGCGACAAGAAGGCGAGCCAGCTCTTCTTGTCGCTCTCGGCATGGGAGTCCTGCGTCGTGTAGCGTCCGGCGGTGTCGATCAGCACGGCCTGGTCGGTAAACCACCAATCGCAGGAGCGTGTTCCGCCAACGCCAGCCACCGGCTGGGCCTCCCCCGAACCGGCAAGCGGAAAGTTCAGACCCGAATTGACCAGGGCCGTTGTCTTGCCGGCACCCGGCGGGCCTATGACGACGTACCAGGGGATCTCATAGAGGAAGTTGCGCTTGCCGCTCGACCGTTTGAGCGCCGCCACCGCCTCATTCATGCGAGCTTCCAGCACCCGCGAATCGTCATCGCGGTCATCATTGTGTGCGACGACGGTCTCGAGTGCCTTTTGCGCCTTTCTCGCTTGCCAGAAGCGCAGCCCGTAGAACAGCGCCAGCGCCGCCACGATCACGCCAATGATGGCTGCGCGCAGCCAGGCAGGTCCCAACGGGCGGGTATCGGCGAAGCGGATCAAGGGCCCGCCAAACCACATTGCGGCCGCGAAGCCGGCCAGCGCGATAAGGCTGAACATCCGCAGCAGCCAACGCGTCATGGGCGCTTCCAACAGGCCGTGCTCACAATGTTTCCTCCCTGGGGATCATCACATCGACACGGCGGTTCTTGGCGCGGCCTTCCGGCGTCGCATTGTCGGCGATCGGTTCGTCCTCGCCCTTGCCATCGACCGTCAGTCGCGAGGGATCGCTGAATTTCGGTGCCATTATCGTTTCGACAGCCTTGGCCCGGGCGACCGAAAGGTCGAAGTTGGATTTGAACGGGCTCGACTTTCGCGGTTTCACATTATCCGTGTGGCCGACGATCCGGATTGGCCCGGGCTCGGGCTGCAGCGCCGCGGCGATGTCGGCGGCAATGGGCTGGAATTCCGGCTTCGCCTCGGCCCTGCCGGACTGGAACAGCAGGACATTGTTGATTTCCACCACGATGAAGTTGCCCTTCGTGCCGATGGTCAGCCCGCCGCCTTCGACTTCCTTCGCCAGTGCCGAACGAATGCGATCAATCTGCACGGTGGCTGCAGGTGGGGTGGCTTTCACCGGCTCGGCCAACGGCGCCACGGTGGCGCGCTCGATGGCGACTGGTGTCGTTGGGTTGAGTGCCAGCAATTCACCGGCGGCGTCGTCGCCCTCATTGGTTATGAAGACCCGCAATGCGAAGAACGCCGCTGTCAGCAGCGCCGTCGCCGCTGCCGCAACGACCCAGAGCGGCAGGCGGGCCGACGGCTGCGCCATCGTCGCCGCCAGGCCCTGCCAGCGGGGCGAGATGTCCTCGCCTGCACGCGCCCTGAAATAGCGAAGCGTCTCGTAGACGTCGCGTCGAACGCGTTCGAGATTGTTGTCTTCGCGCCTCACGCCTCGGTACTGGCCTTCGAAACCCAGCGACAGGCAGGCATGCATCAGTTCGAGCAGATCGTAGTGCGTCTCGGGATTGGCCAGTATCGTGTTCAGGGCTTCGTAGAAGCCTGTGCCGATGATCTCGGTGTGAAAGAACTGCCGCAGCATGCCGTTTTGCGCCCAGTCGTCGCTCTTGGGCCAAGGCAGGTTGCCGATGAGATCGTCGGCGGTTTCGCACAGAGCGAATTTCGCGATCCGCGCATCCTCTTCGGGAACGCCGGTCTTCTCCATCGTTCGGTCGAATTTTTCAATCGCGTCGGCGACGTGTTGCGCCAGCGGCTCCGCTTGTCTTTCAACGGGCATCAGCCTGAGCTGCCCGAACAGCATCAGCAAAGGTGCCGCCGCCGCGAGAATGGGGTTTGCCGCGGCGTATTTGACCGTGTCCGCGGCGCCGAACAGGATCGCCTGCTCGACAGCCGGTGTCGGCGCGGCAGCGGAAGAGGCAGCACCTGCCACGGCACCCAAAGCCGCGCCTTGATAAATCACGGTTCCGGATGCCCAACCCGGCGGTGTATGCCGCCCGACACCAGGATCGAATACCGTTGAATCCTTGACCGGAGTGGGTTGGCCTCCGTCAGCGGTAGGTAGCTCAGGAACTGGTGGCGATTTTTTTTCGCGCCGTGGACTTGCGCGAATGACGGTCTTGCCCGCCAGGCCGAAGGGATCGTCCTTCGAGCTCATCGCCGACCGTCCGTGCAGGCGGTGTGCTCACGATCGGGCGATATGGGCGCAAAACGGTTGCTGGTCGGGGAATGGAAATACGACCCCCGCCGGCTGTGGCGGTGTCCGGAGGACGATTGACTGGAAAACGCTATCCCGCCGTCACATGACATTTGCCGCAGACCCCCAGCTCAATGAGTCTTACCCGCTTGGCGAACTGTCGTATGTGATCGTAATCTCAGAAATCGTCGATTGGAACCGGATGCCGGGCGTCGAAGGGACTTTTCTTCGCCGACTGCTGTACCATGCGTTACTTGGCCATGCGTTTCCCGGCAACGCGTTTCCTGGCCACGCGTTTCTTGGGATCGCCTATTTTTGCTTGTCGGCTTTGGCGTACGCCTCGCTGAAATAGGCCAGGAAGATGTCCAGCATGCCGTTTTCGTGTGCTTCCTCCATGGTCCGCCATGTCGCGACATAGGCGTCCCAGGCCTGGCTCTTCTTCGACGTAAACGAGGTAGGCGGGAGTTTCCTGCCGATCGCCTCGGGCGACAGGTCGTCAAGCAGCCGGGAGAGCGCGGCTTGCATGGCTGCATAGGTGGCAAATTCGTGCGTCTTGAGATCGCGGAATGCATCTTCGATGCTGCGCCTGGCATCAAGATAGCCGGCCCTGCGGCGGGCAAACATGATTTCGAGGATGTCGTCGGTCCCAGGAACGAACTTCAGCGGATTGTTGTCCGCGGCGCTGATCATCGTTCGTTGTGTGCTCTTTGCCAACGTTTTCGCGGCCGCGCGGGCTTTCAGCAGCAAGGTCAGTTCTTCGACCACCGCCCGCAGAACCGCGCCGATTTCGGCGGCAACTTCATGCGGGTCGCGCAATTGAAGCAGTTCCGGCGAAATGCCGGCTCCGATAGCGATCTCCCTCAGCACCTCGTCCCTGGTCGAGGGCAGCGGTGTCGGGGACGTCGAGGACGCCGACACTGGAATGCGCTGCCCCGGCCGTTGCTGCGCAGGCTCGAAGAAGGCCCCGCCTCCGAATTCCAGCGGCCGGCCCGTCGCGACCGGCATTTCCCGCGGCGTCGAATTTTGGTTGGCTTGAGGATAGCCCGCCGTGGCGCGCTCTTCGTCGATCGATACGACGATGACATAACGGCCGATCAGCATCCTGTCGCCATGGCCCAATCGATGCGGGCCGGTCATGCGCTGGCTCGACCCGTTGATGAAGGTCCCATTGCGCGAGACATCGTGCAGCCAGAACGCGCCTGCCTCGTACAGAACCTCGCAGTGACGGCCCGAGATGAACTTGTCGGGATCTGGCAAGGTCCAGTCACAAGCATCGCGTCCGATCTCGAAGCCGCGATCGCGCGCTGCGTAGCCGGTCGGGATGCCGGCGGGCAGGGCGTCGACATTGCTGATTTGCAGACTGATGTACATCCAGGATCGCCGCAGATCGTTGATCGATACTGCACCATTCTAGCAGTTTGCGCGTAGAACAGCACAGCCGCGTTCCGAGCCGTTGCTTCGACAGGGCAAGTTTCAGGCGCCACCGGCCCTCTTTGGTCCGCAGGGCAACATGTGGTAGGCTCCGGGTGGCCTGGTGCGGCGGGTCGAAAAAGTTCCTGAACAGCGTGCGGGAACTTCAATCCATCGCGCCGGCGGCCGCGTCCAGGAGGGGCACGACCCATGCCGAACGAACGTGCCACGGTTGTGCAGACACCGGTTGGCGCCGACCTGTTGACCTTCACGCATCTCATCGGGCGCGATGAGATCAGCCGTTGTTTCGCCTATACGGCGGGGTTCGTAAGTACGGACGCCAATATCGATCCGCTGAAGATGCTGGGTGGTCCGGTTTCGGTCGAAGGTGAATCCGATCCGAAACGCTGGTTCAGCGGCATCGTATCCGAGTTCCGGCTCACCCGCATCGAGGACCGGCTGGCCTATTACGAAGCGGTCGTCAGGCCGTGGTTCTGGTTTCTCGGCAACACCACCGATTGCCGTATTTTCCAGAACAAGAGCGTCGTCGACATCGTCAAGGACATCTTCAAGAAATACAGCGTGGCGGAATTCGATCTGCGCCTGCAGGGATCCTACCCGCCGCGCGAATACTGCGTGCAGTATGACGAGACCGATCTGGATTTCGTGCAGCGACTGCTCGAGCATGAAGGGATCCTGTATTTCTTCGAGCATGACGAGGGCAAGCACACGCTTGTCCTGGTCGACGCGATGAGCAAGCTGAAGCCTGCGCCGGGCTACGAGAAAGTGCCCTATCATTTTGAAGGTCAGGGCTCCCGGCGCGATGTCGAATACATCACCGAATGGATACCGGGCAGTTCGGTGCGCCCGGGCGCCTACGCTCATACCGATTATGATTTCAAGAAGCCGGGCGCCGACCTGATGGCCAAGTCGGCCCAGCCGTTCAGCCACAAGCTGGCCGCGGGCGAGAACTACCGCCAGCCCGGTGCGCATCTCGAAGTGGGCCGGGGCGACAGCCTGGCCGCGATCCGCCGCGAGGAAATCCAGGCCGTGCACCAGCGCATCGCCGCTGTCGGCACCGTTCGCGGCCTCTATTCGGGCTGCAAGTTCACGCTGGACGGTTTTCCACGCGAGGACCAGAACCAGGAATATCTGGTGGTCAGCGCCGAATACAGGCTGTTCGACCCGGGCTACAGAGCCCTTGCCGACGTCGACAGCGAGAACTTCCAGGTGATCCTCGGCGTGGCGCCGACCGCCGTGCCCTATCGCCCGCCACGGATCACGCCACGGCCAATCATGCGCGGGCCGCAGACCGCGACGGTGGTCGGTCCATCCGGCGAGGAAATATTCACCGACAAATATGCCCGCGTGAAGGTCCAGTTCCATTGGGATCGTCTGGGCAAGAAGGATGAGAACAGTTCCTGCTTCGTGCGCGTCTCGCAGACCTGGGCCGGCAGCGGCTGGGGGTTCATCCAGATACCGCGCATCGGCCAGGAGGTGATCGTCGATTTCATCGAGGGTGACCCGGACCTGCCGATCATCACCGGCAGGATCTACAACGCTTCCCAGATGCCGCCTTACGGACTGCCGGGCAGCGCCACGCAGTCCGGCTGGAAGTCGGACTCCTCCAAAGGCGGCGGCGGCTACAATGAGCTGATGTTCGAGGACAAGGCCGGCTCCGAGCTGGTCAATTTCCAGGCGCAGAAGGACCACAACCTTCTGATCAAGCACGACCGCACCAAGCTCGTCCAGCACGACCAGTCCGACCGCATCGACCACGACGCCAAGCACTCCGTCGGCCACAACCTCGACGAGGACGTCGGCAACAACAAGACCGTCAAGGTCGGCGTCGACCAGACCACGAACATCGGCTCGAACGACACCGAGACGGTGGGCGCCAACCGTTCACTGACGGTCATGGCCAACGAGACCATTCATGTCGTGTCGAACTCGACGGAGAACATCGACGCCAACCATTCCCAGACGGTGGGGATCGTCCAGACCATCACAGTGGGCGCAGCACGCATCGACACGGTCGGCGCCGCCGAGACCCGAACAGTCGGCGCGGCACAGATGAACACGATTGGTGCCATACGATCGGTCACGGTCGGCATCAGCCAGAGCCACGATATCGGGGCAGGCGATACCTGGAACATCGGGGCCGGACAGAACGTGACGGTTGGCGCCGGCCAGGATGTCACGATTGGCGCGGATCAATCCTTCGCAGTCGGCGCTGGCCGCAGCGCCACGATCGGCAAGGACGACGTAACGGAAATCGGCGGTTCACACGGGCTCAAGATCGCCAAGGGAACGGAGATCGAAGCCGGCGAGGATGGCCTGATCAAGATCGGCAAGGATCTCGTTATAGAGGCCGGCGATTCCATCATGATAAAGTGCGGATCGGCAGCGATCGGCTTGAAGAAAGACGGGACGATTTCAATCGAAGGCAAGGACATTTCAATCAATGGCTCAGGCAAGATCAACGTGAAAGCGTCGAGCGACATCACGATGAAGGGCTCGCAGATCAAGCAGAACTGAGGGACGTGGCAATGAACGACGTCAGGGATCGAATCGATGGCGTGGTGATCGGCATCCTGCTCGGCTTCGACGCGAGCACACCTTTGGTTGTCTTCTCCGGCAATCCGAAGGAGACGGCACTGCCGGCGCGAAGTCTTGTCGAACTCTCACGCGAGGCGATCGGGGCGGAGGTGGCGCTACTGTTCCAAGAGGGAGATCCCGAAAGGCCACTGATTGTCGGACGGATTGTTGTACCTGCACGCATTGCGCACGCCTCGGGCCCGGCCCAAGTGATCCGCGACGGCGAGCACGTGACGATCACCGGTAAGGAGCGGATCGAATTGCAGTGCGGCAAGGCGCGAATCATCATGGAGAAGGACGGGCACATCACCATCCGCGGCACCTATGTCACCAGCCACGCCAGCGCAACCAATCGCATCCGCGGCGGCTCGGTGAATCTGAACTGATGTCGCGCGCGCCCATCTTGCCGGAGATCGTGCGCCAGCACGCCGAGATGGCAGCCTTCCTGTGGACGGTATATGACCGTCATCTGCTGTATCCGGACGAAAACCCGGACATGGACGAACTCCGTGTCGCGCGGCTGCTCGCTAGGCTGGAGGCGCACCTGGATGGGCTTCGGGTAGCCGAGGAAGACGGCAAGCGGATCGCCTTGGAGCGATACCAGGAATTTCCCGATAGCGGCGAACTCTTCGTCGTGAGAATGCTGTCGGTCGACAATCCGCCCAAGCTGCATGAACTCGATCCAGTGGGGGTGCGAGCATACTTGCTCGATACATTGGCACAAGCGCGACCGATAATCAGGCCCTCCAGGAAGATATAATAAATTTATACTTCGATGCAGAAATAATAAACGTCAGTTAAAGTCAACCTTCCGCCAGCCTTCTCCGTCGAATCTCGCAGTTTGTTCCAGGCCACATGACCAAAGGAACCTTTCCGTTGCAGATAAACTATAACCCTTTGCCTTGTCTTTTACCAAGACGAGGCGATCACCCTTAATCTTGAAGACGCCCGATGCGGCCGACGCGAAATAGGTCTCGCCTTGAAAATCCTCAACCGCATATAAATCGTGGTCTCCGGCATCGATGGAAATGAGTTCACCGTCACGAAGGCGATAACAAGCACCGTCCAGTCCGCAAAGATATAAGTCTTCTCGGGTGATCACATGAACGGCACGGAAGGCGGCGTTGGTTGGCAGTTCTATCTGCTGCCATCGTACTCCGTCGTATCTCGCGACAAAGCCCCCGTCTCCGGCACACACCAAATTATCCTCCCGCCTACCCGATATCGCGTAGAGGTGGCCTGAAAGGCCTTCGCTCATCGGCAGCCACCTGGCACCGTCAAAGCGAACGCATGTGCCGTCAGCACCAACAGCATAGACCGCGTGGTCATGCAGCCCCCATATTCGAAAAAGGCGATTGGTCGTGGCCTGCTGGCGCGCGAAGCTCCCGGACAGATTGGTGAAGCAGTCGCCGAGGACACCTGCGAGAAAATATGTGCCAGCCGGTGATGCCCACATAGATGATATCCAGTCATCGACCTGAAAGGTTTGAGTTGGCGGAAATTCTATATCGGAAAAACGAAATAATTCGCTGTTGAAGCTCTGGCGATCCTCGTCTGTCGACACAACTAGAACGCTGGCGGCACCACCCCCATGGGCTATGACCGTTATGCATTCGCGAATAAACTTCCTGTCCATCTATACCTCCTATAGGCTTGAAGGCGACGAAACACTTGCGCCGGGCACCTTGTCGCCCCAAGGAACGCGGCACTTCGTCTGATTAAGATCGTCCCCCTTCTTTCCGGAACAATGTTCGAGGTAGGCTCGAATGATCGCCTCCAGACATTCAAGCGCGAGCTTGCGCGTCTCTTCGTCTGCTATTGGCTGATCCTGAGCGCTTTTGTGTGTAGCGTTGGCGTTGATCTTGGGATGGTGCTCTTTGATGCTTTTTAGCTCGTTTTTGATCGCGGCGTCGACTGTTGGTCGCGTCGGCCCGCAGCCCATCGCGAATGCGTGCTGCGCAGTCGTCTTGGCGCCGTGGGGCGAGGCTGCGTTTATATTACCTGGCCCCTTCATACAAATACACGGTGCTTCCTTGGCGGAATACTTCGGAAACTCCGCAATCGAACCGGCCGATCCGCCTCGTGTGTTTTGAAATAACGCGTTCTGCATCATGTGTTCCGACTGATCCGGGGACACACAGGGGCTGTCCTTGTGTGCGTGCAGCTGAAGACCGCAGTCGGTCAAGATCTTCGCGCAATTCAGCCCAGGAGGAGCCGGGGAAAGTACGTGTATCCAAGGGGGCGTGTTGGCCACGTCGGACGCGTGGTTATTCGTTGCCATATCCGTAAAACGGATAACAGGTTCACCATCAAATTTGACATTATTTGACCAAGATCTATAATATTCCTTTCCTGTATTCTTGGAAGTTATAACTCCCTTTTTGGCTGCGCTGCCCGCTTCAGTGCCGCTTGTCTTAGACAGATCGGATTGGTTCTTAATATTAACTGTTTTTCCTGAGATTTTTACGGTACCTGTCCCATTCTCGGTATCACTTGCGAATCCGAAGCTCGGATACGGTATCGGCACACCAGGCGGGGTTGCCGGATTTTCCGGCGGCGTAAAGCAAACGTCTGGAAACGCAGCGATGGTCTTCCCATCGGTTGCCTTGCCGGAAATTTCCAAACTGTTGGCGAAAACATTGGCCATCTATAAAACACGCGACGTCAAGACTGCGGCACCGCATGCGCCGGCATCGTTTGACGCTTCCACCAGAACGGATTTGCCAAAGCTGTAGCCTTTGCAGGCCGCCGTCCGCGCCATCGCAATCATAGCTGGCACCGCGGCCGCACCCACATTTCCCAAGAATTCGCCAGGCGACCACAGATCAATGAAGTCCCGCGGGCCCCTTGAGAGTCTCAGATTTGCAAGAGCGGTCTGTTTGAACCAGTATTTTTCCCCGATCAGGTCGGAAATCCGGTACCCGATATCATTCATTTGGATGCGGGCTTCCGTCAGGGCAATATTGTATGCCGAGGTCATTCCGTCGCCACGAAGCGGAATATCGTCGTTATTATAGATCGACGCTCGCTCTCGGGCTAATCCGACCCCTGCCAATTGCAATTGCCCTCGCTCGACGTTGCTGCACAATATTGCCGCGGCGGCCTCACCAGGGATAAATCCGTTCGGATTGTCCGACGTTAAAAGTCTCCACTTAGCGATGTAATGGGTGATTGTTGCCGGTGTGAGGTAACTATCGACTCCTAATATAAGGATGCTCGACGCATTCCCTTCTTTAAGTATTTTGCGCGCCTTGTCCAACGCAACAAGTCCAGAAGGTCGGCCATGAGCAACTGTCATACAGCCTTGACTAATGTCATACCCGGTTATTCTGGAAACATGAGAGAGGAACGAGGGCACATCCCTGATTGGCCTGCCGGGACGATTTTCCTCTGCAATGCAAAGCAGAACGGCGGTCTTGTCCGGAAGCCATTCGTGATCTCCTATAGCCTCCGTCAGCGCGGCAGCAGCGAGGTGCGCCATCTTCTTCTCGCCGATCCACTCCCGCGGCAACGGCACGGGCGCGCCTATGACGAACTCGTCGCCGACCCGATGAAATTTGGTCTCCTGAAAGCCGTCGAGTTTCGCTCGCATAGCTGCACAGCTGGAAGGTGCATCGAGACCGACGGCCGTTACCATACCTACCGAGATAACATCCAGGTTCGCGCTCACGCGGCTTCCTCATTCTAATCAGTCGGAGGCAAATCAAACTTGCGTATGTAACGCTTCCCAGTGGTCTTTGCGTGCAACATGCCGGGCGTTGGGGAGCCAACCCAGCATTCAGCAAAGTCGAGGACAGTACGGCGAATCGGCTGCGAGACGCGCCAGACCAGCGAGAAACGGCGCTTCTCGGGGTCGAAGAGAACGGTGTCGGGATAGATGTCGGCCTCGTAGGCCTTGAGTCTGCCCTTGAAGAGGGTGATCGGCAACGCCGTCGAAGGCAGCCGAAAACTCATCCGCCCTTCCGGTGTCAGGTTCACCAGCTGCACCTCCTCGCCGCCTCTGGGATGGTCGATTTGCTGGTCTGGCGGCGCCATCTGGAAATAGCGCTCGTCGAAATCCGGCGGCAGGAACGGAAAAATATTGTCGATCCAGTTCTGGTCGTAGGTGCCGCCATATTCGATGCGTCCCGGCCAGCCTCGGCCCATCGGGCCAAGACTCAGCGGCTTGTAGTCGCCGAACGGCGTGCGGATATCCTCGCCGACAGCTTGCGTATTCGGCAGCCGCAGGCCGGGAATGAGCCGTTGGTTCCTGGTCCGCGACCAGCCGGTTCCGACCGGATTGTATTTGTAGCTGGCGGGGAGCTGGTCTTCCGGATCCAGCCTGTCGACTCCGCCCCAGGCGACGTCATAGGAGATGGGCAGTTTCAGGAAGGGTTGCGGCGACGTGGCGGTAAAGACCGGGCCGATGGAGCGCCATTCGCGGTGGCCGACGACCTCGAACAGTTTTGACCAATTGCCAACCTTGATGCCGACCGGTACGCGCTCGGCTGGACGCCTGCCCGGCGCGTAGGCACAGCCATTGGCGATCACGTCGCAGCGCGGCTTGCGGAAGGCGAAGTCTGTTTCCCACAGCGTAGCCGAATAGCCGGGCACGCCGGTCTGGGTATCAGCCATGACCAGCGGCACCTGCTCGGCCGACTTGCGCACAGGCGCGCCCGGCTCCGTAGGGAAATCGTAAGTGCCCTTGACGACAACGACGATGTACTCACGGGCTTCCTTGTCCATGCCTATGGTGAATTCATGCGCAAAGCCGGTCTGGTTCCAGATCTGCATCAGCTGATCTCCCAGCTAGCCGCAAAGATCCGCTCCAGCGTCGTTTGCGGCGATTGCGGATCGATGTCGAAAATGTCCGAACGGGCGGTCCACATCACCATGTCGCTGATGAGCTCTTCGCTTGGCTCGACAATCGGCACGGGCAGGGCGCTCAGCGCGGCATCCAGTTCGTCGGGCGTCAGCTCGCCGCCTTGGGCAGCGATGGCCGCCTCTTCGATGCTGGCAAACCAGGCCTCGGCGTCGGCCAACTGAACGGGCACTTCAGCAAGCTGCGCAACGATGGTCAAAGGGAATTGTCTGCCAACTCTGTCGGCACTCTGCAAAATGATACCTGCCGACGCGCCGAAGGAAGCCGGGCCAGCCAGGAAGCGCAACGCGGTTGTGCTTGGCCAAAATTCCGAACCAAACAGCGGGACGAGATGCTGCGCCAGCCAGCGGTCCCAGACGCGCACAAAATCCCCCGGCAGGCGCCGCGTGACGAAATCGCCGGTGGCGGGCATCTTCCCGTAAAAGCCGGGCAGGGTCATATCTGCGGCGGACATGTGAACTTCTTGAACATTTCCAAATTGTAGGGGTTTTCGACGCTGGCGGCCTTGAGCTCGAAATCGGCGTACATGCCTTTCGTGCCCAGGCGCAGGCTGTAGACATCGGTCAGCGAAGTGCCGGCGAAGCGGCCGCTGCGCAGCATCCTCAGCCACGCCCAGCTGCCGGTCTCGTTGAGCAGGATTTCGGGCGATCCGTCGATCGGCTGGAAGGCCAGCGAAATGACCCCGGTGCCGTCCTTGCCGGGCCATGTCATGGGTTGCGGCCGCGTCGCGTTGTTGTAGTAGACGAGGCTCTGGCCATCGAGATTGAGCGTGACACGCGTGACGTTGGGAGACAGGTCCTTCGGCTCGAGCGTGAAGCTCATCACCGGTCCGGTACCACCGGGAAAGAGATCGTCGCGGATGTGCCTGGCCTGCTCGAACGCCGCCAGCGCTGCGGGATCGAGGCCGAAATCGGCGCGCCATTTCCATGGTTGGCTGGTCGTGTCGACATAGTTGATCAGGTGGTCGTTGATGAAACCGTCGATCATCCCGGCCGGTCCGAACAGGCGGGCGAAATCACGCACATTGACGTCCACCGCGCTCTCGGCGCTGAACGGATAGCGGTCGGTCAGCGCCGCCTGGCAGAAAGGCAGTATGTCGGCCCGCCAGATGGCGTTGAGCTCCGACGTGACCGCCTTCTGGGTCAAATTGCTGGTGTCACCGGCAATCCCGCCCAGCCAGGTGTTGATGGGGTCGGGCAGGATCTGCGCCTGCCTGGCGACCGCACCTGTCAGTTCGGCAAGGCCGCCCTGCTTCTTGATGGCATCCTGCGGATTGGGGTTCGCGGTGACCGTCTGCAGCACATTGGAAAGCGCGGTCAGTGCGACAACGGCGGCATCCAGTGCCGGCGGCTGGCCGTCGACCTCGGCGATGGTGCTCTTGAGTGGTTTGAAATGTTCGGCCACCAGATTGCCGGTCAGGTCCACCTCGCTGGCCGACCCGGCGCGGGGAAGCAGTTTCGCACCGCTCGTTGCCAGCTTGCCGAGCTTGCCAAGCTTGCCGAGCAGTTTCGAGGCGCCCTTGGTGGCCGCCTTGTTGTCTGCAGGCTCCTCGTCGGAGCGCGTCAACTCGGTCTCCTGAACGACCGCCGTAAGCAGCCGCTTCAGCGCCGAGTCTGCACTCGAGAGGTCCTTCAGATTCTCGCCGGCGACATTGAGATCGGTCAGTGGCGCCAGTCTCATGTCGCGCAGGAAGCTGTCCCATTGCGCGATATAGTCGTCGTAGTAGAGCTTCAGAATATCCTCGGACAGCGCCGAGACCGAGGTTTCGGAGTTTTCCGAGCAGCCGCCGGCGAAAACGGCGCGATCGAGCGCCGCCTGGGCGGCGACATCGTCGATGCGGTCGAGAATGACGTCGTGGAAGCCGGAATAGGTGAAGGCTCCGGAAACGCCGACGCGAAGTGTCTTGGCGGAACGCCGCGCAAACACCTTGCCCCCGTTGGGGCCGGCGAAATTGGCTGGGATCCACTCCTTGAGCTCGGCCACTGCCGGATCGGCCAGCAACTGCTTATAGGCACGCGCCGGCAGTGAAATCGTGCACACCGTTTTCAGCGCTTCGGCAACCAGGGCCTGGTCGGGCGCGATATAGCTATCGTCGACCGTCATCCGGCGGATGGCGGCAAGCTGGTGCTCTTCGGCATCGGCGGTCGGAAATGGTGCCGCGGCGGCGAATTCGGGTAAGCTGTTGACCCACCAGTTCTGGGCGTAATCGGCATCCATCTGCGACAGGCCCGTCATCATGCGATAGGTCTTCAGCGCCCCGAGCATGAAATCCGGATCGCGGATCTGCCGCCACATGGTCGCCTCGAGCAGTGCGACCATGCGCGGCTCGAGGACGTTGCGCAGGGCGTGGTCGTAGGTGTCGGTCTGTGCCCGCACCATTTCCGCCGAGGCCGATGGCCCCAGCAGGTCATGGGCGGCGCCCGGCGGTGCCGTCCGGGCAGTTGCGACCGCGTCCATCGCACCGAGCGCGCCGTCCATGGCAGGCTGCTCTACCGATGCCGGGGTTGCGGCAACAGAGGTCAGCGGCGATTGCAGCGCTTCGAACTGGCCTGCCTGGGCCGAGATCGCATTGCGGTTGTCGTAGTAGGACCAGGTGAACACCGCACTGGCCAGCAAGCCCGCCACGGCACATGCAGCCGCGGCACCGCGCCAGATCCAGGCGCGGCGGCGTTGCGCCAGCGGGTCGAACGTACCGAGGCCGGCTTCCTTGAAGATGACTTCGGTGAGCAGGTTCTTCAGGAAGAAGCTGCGCTTCTCGACCCGTGGTGCGGGCAGGGCCCGCCGCGGCGGTAGGCCGAAGGAAGAAGACAGCGCCGCGGTCAGCCGGTCGATGGGTGCCCCTTCCTGCGTCGCCGATGTCAGATAGAGCCCACGCAGCCAGGCGACCTCTTCATACCGGCTTTCGCCGAACATCGCCTCGACCAGCACCTGGATCGGTTCGGACAGGCTTGCGAGTTGGGCGGGAAACCTGAAGATCTCGGCACGGGCGGCGAGTTTGTCCTCATCCTCCAGGCGCGGCACCAGCCGCCGCTCGAGTTCCGTCGCCAGCGTCGAAATCTCTCGTTCGATGGTCTTGGCATCCACGCGCGCATCCAGCGCGAAGGTCGTTCCCCAGACCTGCTCGCGCGAGGCGGTGGACAAGCCGCCGAAGAAGGCTTCGAACCCCTTGATCAGATCGGCCTTGGTCAGCATCAGATAGACTGGAAGGCGGATTTCGAGGCGGTCGTTGAGCTCGGCCAACCGGCGGCGGATCTTGCGACCGTGCGCCTTGATGGCTTCGTCGCCTTCCGAAAGCACGTCGATTGAAAGCGCGACGATCACGCCGTTGAGCGCGCGGCGGCCCCGGTGCTTCTTCAAAAGGTCGAGGAAGCCCAGCCATTCCGCCGCGTCCACATCGGGCTGGCTCTCCTGCTGGACATAGCGGCCGGCGGTGTCGATCAGAACCGCGTTTTCGGAAAAGAACCAGTCGCAGTTGCGCGTCCCGCCGACCCCCTGCAGGTCGTCGGTGAGGTCGATCGGAAAATTCAGTCCGGACTGCCGCAAGGCGGTGGTCTTGCCGGTGGCCGGCGGCCCGACGATCACATACCACGGCATCTCGCGCAGGAACTTGCGTCCGCCGAGCTTGCGGCGCTTCAGCTCGGCCATCACCTCGGCGAACTTGGCGCCCACGGCTGCGACATTCTCTTCGCCGGGGCTGAGCGGCTTTTCCACTGCTGGTGCGGCAATCTCGGCGACGAACATGCGGTTGGCGCGGATCGCCCGGCGCTGGGCGACGATCAGCCAGATCAGCCAGAAGATGACCAGCAGCGCGATGATGACGATGCGCACATTTTCAGAGGCGAACGGCTCGTAGGGACCGACCCTGACGATCGGACCGAACACCCAGATGACCAGGGAGAGCAGCGTGATGCCGATCAGCGTCCACAGCCAGCGAGATGTCAGGACCGCCCAGAGGAAGCGCAGGATGAACATCTCACAGCCTCTTTTCGACGAGCACCTCGACGCGGCGGTTCAAGGCCCGCCCCTCGCGCGTGCTGTCGCTGGCTACTGGATCGGTGGCCGCGCGGCCTTCGGAGCGGACGCGGTCCTGGGGCACTCCGTTCTGGACCAGCATGTCGGCAATCGTCCGGGCGCGAGCCTCGGACAATCGCTGGTTGGTCGACAGCGGATTGGTCTTCTGCAGCGGAACGCTGTCCGTATGACCGATCACCGTGATCTTTCCGATGAGCTCCTGATTGGCGAGGATCACCTTGGCGATCGATCCGATCAGGGGCTCGAAGCCCTCGGTCAGCTGTGGCCTCGAAGACTGGAACAGTTCGGGGTTGGAGGCCTGGATGATCAGCTTGGCCACCGAAACGCTCTCGGTGCCGCTGAGGGCGGATTTCAGCTCGGCTGGCGCCCCGGCCTGAAATTCCGGCAACAGCGCAAAATCCACTTTCTCCGGCGGCGGGGCATCGACCTTGGGCGATGCACGGGTGATGTCGCCGCGTGCGGGCGGCGGCAACGCGCGAACAAGTGCGGAAAGCTCGACCGCCTGGCTGCTCAGTCCCGTCGAGAGCCCGACATGGATTGCCGTGGCAACGACCGCCGCACCGAGCGCCATGACCCAGATCGGAACGATGAACCGCTGCGGCTCGTCGGATGCGATCACGCCCTTCCAGTTTGGCGACAAGGGCGCGCCTTCGGCGTCGACATCGCGCAGGAAGCGTGCCGCCGCCACGCGAACGGCATTGATCGAGCGGTCGCCTGACCGGATTGCCACACGATATTTGCCACGGAAGCCAAGCGCCAGGCAGTGATACTGCAACTCCAGCAATTCGCGATCCCGGTTCGGATGGCGCTCGAGTTCGTCGAGACGTGTGAAGAACTGCGTTCCGGCATCGACATCGCCGCGCAGCGTGACCACGAGCGGCTGCCGTGGCCAGGCGCTGGCCCCGCCCCATGGCGTGTTGAGGGCCAGGTCGTCGAGCAGCGCCGCCACGGCCCAGGCTGCCTGGTCGGCCCGTTCCATTGAGGATCCCGCCGTCATTGCCGTGTCGCGGGCCCGCACCAGCTCTTCGAGCAACCGGGTACGCAATGCTTCCGGATTGTCCGGCGCCAGCGCGCTTTCAAGCTCGGGAGCGAACTCGAGCAACGGCGCGAATGCGTTGACGAGCGCGTTCGGGTGGGTGCGGGACCGCTTGACAACCGCGCCCGGCAAGAGTGGCGCCATGGGCCGCGGCATCGGCGCGCCGGTCAATCGAATGCGAGTGCGTTCGCGATCCTCCGACAGTCCGAAAGGATCATCGCGGCTCATCATCTCACCTGTTCACCGAATAGCAGTCCACCTGCGGCTCGCTTGGCAACACGCCCGAAACGCCGATGACGAAGCCGGGAGCATCGAGCAGCGACGCCCAGTACTCGCTTTTCTGGTCCAGCTCGAGGCATAGCCGATCGCCATCGTAAGGGATTTCGCGCGGCTGCGAATGAAGCGGTTTCAGCGGAATGCCGGGCAAGCGCGATTTCCACAGGCCCTCGAACTGGTCGGCCGAGCCGACGGTCGCCTGGTTGACGAAAATCTTGCGCAGCGCGTCCTCCGACAGCTCCGAACCGACCCGGATGACGATCCGGCTGGCCACCAGCAGCTTCGGGTTGTCGATTCGGATTTTCCAGACATTGGTCGAATGCCTCATGACAGGCAGCGCACGCGATTTCGGCTCGATGTAACGCAGGCTGAGGATGAGCGAGCGCAGCGCATCCGCTAGCGCCGAATAGGCGGGGCCGGGGGCCATGTGATCGTAGGCCGGCAACTCGCCCAGCCGCCGTGCGCTCGATCCGTAGGTAGCCATCGAACCGGCAAGCCCGGCTAGCTCCAGGTAAAGCTCGGCCGGATGGAAGACATCCTGGGCCAGTATGTGGGCCAGCCGCGGGCGCGCCGCATTGGCGAGATTGAGCATCAGCAGATCTTCAACGCTGCGCCCAGGCCCACCCATGACCATCTTGCCATGCGCCTCGGCGATCTGGTCGAGACCGGTGACAACCTCCAGCAACAATTGCCGATACCAGGCCACCGCGCCGGTAATCAGTGTCGGCGGCAGGAAGGTCTCGTCCAGGGAGACGCCGCCATCAGCTCGAACGCCCTTGAGGTCGGCTATCGGCAAGGCCGTGTAGCCACCGACCGACTTGCCGGGTGCAAGCAACAGCGCCTGCGGGCGGGCGATTTCGATTTCTTCAGGGTCTGAACCGCCCTGGACTGCATCACGCACCGAAACGATCCGCCCATGATATCGGGCTCCCGAGGCGGCGGCGTGCGCCGGATCGAAGCCGACACCGCCGGCAGGCTCCAGCGGCAAGGCGACCAGCACCGGTCCGGCGCCAGTGTCCGGGGTCACCGGCAGCGGTCGCGGCGCGTCCATCATGTCTGGAATGGAAAAAGGCGTTCCGTCCGGGAAGATGCCCCGTGCGGACAGGATCGAAATCTGGCCGGCGTCCAGCAATGCCTGGTCCAGCGTCAGCTGTTGAAAGCCGAACGTATGCAGTTGCCCGGCCTGCAATGCGCCGCGCACCGTCGCCTCGAAGAAGCGATCCTGCTGTTGGAAATGCTGGGTCCGCAGGAAAAGCCCCTCGGACCATAGCACCCTGTTTGCATCGCTCATGCCGCTGCTCTCTGCATTGAGCTCCCCTTGCCCTGGCCGCTAGGCGGAAATGCCGCCGCTGCCTAGCGTGACATTGATCGTGAATTTCGATCCCGGCGACACTGACTTGGTTGTCCGCCAGTTCCTGCCGCCAGGCTCGCGGATCAGTGCTACGAAGCCCAGCGCCGTCGCGTCCGGCTCGACGGTGATGGTTTTGGATGCGGATTTCCCCGGCCCGACAGCAATCTGGTCGGACCCGATAAGATCGCCTGCCAGCGCCGTGCCGGCATCCCCCTGCAGTGCAAAATAGTCGGCGGAATTGAATTTGCCGGCGCTTTTCAGCCGCATCACGAGAACCGTCACCGGCCGATCGCCGCCACCTGGTCCTGGGTTCATGCCGGCCCCGCCGGTCACGTTGACGGTGATCACCGATGGTTTTGGCGGACCACTCTGGCAGGCCGCAAGCAACCCCGTCGCGCCCAGGGCAACGACAAATTCACGTCGATCGATCATCTCTCACTCCTCCTCGTAAGCATCCCGAAAATCAGCGCCGATTTCGCCAAGGAAGCTTTTTTCCGCGCTCTCGGCGATTTCACGATGGCGTTTCTGGTAAAGCTCCCACAGCTTGGCGCCGCGCCCGCCTGAAAGCAGGGTGCCGATCGCCGAATTCGATTTCAGCTCTTCCTCGATCTCGGCCGGGTCAAAACGGTCGATCATCCGCCGCAAGGCCGCCTGTATGCCGCGCCAGGCGCGCACGTGATGTTGCGCGAGATCGCGAACCGCGTCGGCGATTGCCGCTTCGCCGGCGAGAAATCCGGGGCTGCGCTCGGCGATAAGCGTGACGATGGCATCATCGACAGTTGGCAGAAACTTGAGCGGATTGACCTCGGAGGCTCCGACCATGGTTTGCGCGACGCGGGCGTTTCCCTTTTCCTCGGCCCGCTTGCGCAGAAGCTGCATCAGGCCTTCCATCATCAGCCGATATTCGCGGCCAAACTTCTCCATTTCCGCGATGCTGTCGCGTCCGGGGAAATCGGCTTCCTCGACGCCCATGCCGTGCAGGAATGCCGAGCGAAGCGCCGACTCCCCCGGCTGTGGCGCGGCCGGCGGGCGTGCGGGTTTGGCAGCAGCGACCGCACGTGGTGGGGGAGGGGCATCGGCAGCTTGCACGGGCAAATCCCAGGGATTGGCGGATTGGGGTCGTTGGGCGGCGCGCTCGCGCTGTTCGGTCGTGCCGCCGCCGTTTGCCGAACTGGGCACTGCCGCCGGTCCGAAACCAAAATCATCATTGAAATCGGACGGCTTTCCGGCAGCCGGTTCGGCTCCGCGGCTGGGTGACGGCACCGGGTCGAGGCTGAATGGGTCCGCCTGGCTCGCCACGCCGCCCGGTTCGAAATAAGGGGCGGCATTTGTCGACACAGGCGTTGAAACCGGATCGAGGCTGAACGGGTCATCGAAAGCAGGCGAGTTGCGCTGGGATGCGGCACGCTCGAACGCGCCCGGAACCGGCTGCTCGAACGGGTTCGGCAGATCGGCCGGACGTGGCCGTCGCGGCTCTTCCTCGACCTTGGCGGAAAAAAAATCATCGCGGCCGATGCTCACCGGCGCCCGAGATGGCTGCGGCACGCGTTCGGGAAGCGGCTGGCCGGCTGCGGGTGCCTGAGCGACTGGTGTTTGCAGGTCGACATAGACGATGTAGTCGCCCAGCCTCAGCCGCATGCCGCTTTGCAGGCGCGTCGACTTGCCGGCGCCGAGCGGGCTGTCAGAGCCGTTTATGAACAATCCGCTGCTCGACGTGTCGGTTACAAAATACCCGTCTCGCCCGCCGGAAATCTTGCAGTGAGCTCGCGAAACGAACATGTCGGGATCTTCGATCTGCCAGCCCGCGTCGGCGCTGCGGCCGATCACCAGCTCACCCTCGTCCAGCCGGGTCTGCCGTACCGCCTGGGTGCGTGGCCCTTGCTCCAGCGTCAGCAGCAGACTCATGCCGCGACCCCCGCGATTTCCGGCCGCCATCCGACGATTGTCCGCAGCCGCATGTCGTCAGCATCGCCCCTTTCGGCGGGCCGCGCAAGCCAGGTGGTTCGGCCGAGTTGTGCCGATCCGATACGCGGCGGCGGCACTGCTTCGCGCGCAAGCACGATGCGCAGGTCGACGTCGAGCGATTCCCCGATCATGTCGCGAACGGCCTGTTTGAACAGTTTGAGCCGCTGGCCGCCAGGCAGGAAGGCCTTGAAGTCCTCGTACCCCAGCGGGCCGACGCGCAGTTCGATCCTGCTCTGGCGGTTGAAGACCCGCGGGCCGATCGTCGCCCCCCGGCCGAGCCCCGCATAGGCCTTTGCAAGGCGGGTCTGGAGGCCGGTCGGCACGGTTATCCAGGCAGCGATGAACTCCCTGATCTGGACCGGCACCTTGAATGCTTCCGCCAGGAACAGTGTCAGCCGTTCCGGGCCGTCGACCTGGCTGGCGAGCGAGGCCGCCTGTCGAAGCTTCACCGTATCGAGATCGGCGTCCTGGGTGCCGGGAAGTCCGATCCCAGCCATGGCTTCCAGCATGGCGCGAACGCGCCCGCCGACTGCGCGTTCGACCTGTACGGCCGGATGCGCGTCCGCCCACGCCCGGTAGTAGAGGGCAATCATGCGGTGCTGCAGAATGTTGACGAAGTCCACGAACGTCGTGTCGCTGGTCAGCTGTGCGTCGGTGCCGGCGAACCAGCGCTGCGACAGGCGGTCGAGCACCCAGCGCGTAAGGTGCAGCGGCATGGGACCCTCGGGTCCCAGCAGGCCGAGATTTGCGACCGTGACCCGGGCCGGCGCCTCGCCATCGGCTTCGCGGAATTGAACCAGGTCCCGCGCCGAAAAGGCGAGACGCACATGCTGGCCGAGCCGAGCCGGCTCACGGTCCGGGCGGCCGGAATGGCCGAACAGACCGCTCCGCTGTTCGAGGCGACGCAGCAGTTCGAAGAAGTCGAACGTCTCGGACAGACCTTGGGCCCGGTTCGGGCCAGGCTTGTCTAGATCAGGTAGCGATTGCCGGGCGTCATCGGCCATGGCACATCCTCCTGCTTCTGCAGCAGCCGCGTGCGGGTTCGCACGAAGCCGTTTATTCCGGCGTGACGGGCAAACAGCCGCGCCAGCAAGGCCGAAAGCAGCAAGGAGCTTTGGCCGGCCAGGACCGATTGATCAACGTGCAACGTCACTTCGGTACCGCGTCCGAAGCACATTGGCCCATCGATCTGCAGCCGTTCGATGACCGGCTGCGAGTCAATACGCACGATAGAATGCACATTGCGGGCGAGGCTCGGATCGCCGCGGTCGGCATAGAGGTCGAGCAGAGCATGCAGAGGGTCGATGCCGCGGCCTTCCTTGGCAAGGCTGAGGAAGTTGAGCGCGAGCTGCGCCACCAGCCGCCAGGCAAGATCGTCGGCCCGCGATTCACCGTCGGCCCCAGCCGGCAGTGCCGCGGGGATGGCCGGCTGCGGCGGACGCAGCGCACCAAGCAGCCTGACAGTTTCGACCGGGTCGCCGGCCTCCAGCGTCAATGTCGGATTGTCATCGAGGATCGGCAGATCACGATTGGTGCAAAGCGCCATGACGTCGAGACGCTTCAGCGGCCGGTTCGCCGGGCTTCCGAGCGGCCGGGATATGGCCAGGAAAACGTCGTCCCCGGTGTATGAGGTGCGGGTCAGGCCGTCGCGCCGTTCCTCCTCCGTCGCGCGGCGAGGGCGCCGTTCGGTCGAATAAACCCAGCCACTGCCGCGGTTCTGCCCCAGGCTGAAGAGTTCGGGGATTTCGGCGTCATTGCCTTCTGTGTCGGCGTCCTCGACGCGGATGACCCGATAGATCTCGAAGTCGCGCGCCCGCGTTCGGTCTGCATGCAACACCTGCCGCGTCCTGCGCGCATCGACCTCGATGACGTTGCACTCACGTTCGAACAGATTGATGATCGGCGTCGCGAAAAGCTCGAAGTCCGCGGGTGTCAGGTCGGCCAGCTCGGGCACCGCGCGTCTGAACAAGAAGATGATCTCGAGACCGGCGGCGCATCGGCGCACGACGGGCTGAAGTCCGGAAACCCGCGCATAGTGAAAGCGCTCGGGCATCATGAAATATTCGCGCAGCAGGCGGTACCCCTCGAACGTCGGACGGGTACGAGGCATCAGGGCCTCGTCGTCGCTTATGCCGACCATTTCGGGGACCGGCAGGGGCGACAATGGGTTGGCCTTGCTTTCCGCGCGTGCGCCAACGGCCGAGCAGGCGCCGAAAATCGCGTCGAACAGGAGCGGCGCCTTGGTGCGTCCAGCAAAATAGAGGTCGAGCCGGTCGAGGGCCAATTCGTCGAGCCTGCCTTTTCCGGTCCGGGCCAGCACGATGCGGAGCGCCGCCGCGCCACTAACGCCGCCGATCGGCCCTATGCCGGCCATCGCCAGCGCACTGCGATCCTGAAAATAGCTGACCGAAGTGATCGCTATCGGCCACAGGGTCATTTCTTGCGCGGTGGAGAACGTGCAGCGCGTCGACAGGCCGGGCTGCAGGCTGGAAACCAGCCGCGTGTTGCGCTTGACGACGTGGCCGGCGAGCATGGTCTGGACCTGCTGGCCGGGTTTCAGCACGGCCATCGCCGTTGCCGGCGCCGGCGTGACCAGATCGGGATAGAGAACCTCGAGCACGCTGCGTGAAAATCGCGAGCGCTCGGCATCGACCTTCAGCCGGGTGCGCGCGGCGAGGAAGGCGACGCCGTCCAGCAGCCGCTCGACATACGGGTCCGGACACGGGACCGTATCGAGGGAAAGGTTACGCGCCACCGCCGGATGCATGTCGGCAAATTCCGCCGCAAGGCCACGGATATGGGTCAGTTCCTCCTCGTAATATTCGACGAAGACCCGATCCATCTCAGGCGTCCCTAATTTCGGTCCGCGCCAAGCCGTTGTCGAGATTGATCGTGGTGCGCAGGCGCATGCGTTCCGGCGTCGGCGTCATGATCAGCACGGCGTCTATCTCGATCTTCAGGCCAACGGTTTTGTCGCCAAGGGTGACCGTAACCTTTGTTTCGCTCTCCTTGAGGCGAGGCTCGAAGGTGGCGAGCACCGCGCGGATCTCACGCGCCAGCACGTCGCGATCAAAGTCGCGGGACGACCGGCCCGAGAAGGAAGGCACGCCGTAATTGACCACGCTTCGACGCACCTCCGGAAAATCGGCGAGCGAAGGTGGATTGTCCGACACCTGTTCGTATTCCAGATCGGAAAGAAGCGGTGTGGCCTCGAAGCGCTCGGTGTTGAAAAGCGCCTCGATGTCACGCCGGACCGCTTCCCTGAGCACGCGAGCCGAAACCACCACGCCGCGGCTTTCGATCTCGACGCGGTGCTGGGTCTGAAAAGCCAATCGATGCAGACGCCGTTTTTGATCGGGTGTCAGTTCCGCATCGGCGTCTATTGTCCGCGCACTGCCGGCGACGAGTGTGTCGAGACGGTCCGCGCCAAGCTCGTCGAGCAAGACATGGCGCAGCCCGTCTATCTCCGAGGTCAGGCCCGGCAGGTCATTGACGAGGCGATCCCAAAGTGAAGGCTGGACAGCCTCGCTTTTGGCCCGCAAGCTGCCGGTAGTCTGCTGCTTGCCCGCGCCGGGTCGCCGAACCTCACTTGCCGACATAGACATCCATTTCGGCTTCATCATTGCCGTCATAGACGAACTTGATCTTCTTGTAGGCGAAGCTGACCTCTTCCTGGATCAGGTCTTCCTCATCCGGTGCCTGCGACATGTCGTATTCCATGATAGAGGCGTCGGTGAGGGTAACGACCAGGTAATCCTTGGTCTCGCCATCGATGGTCCGCCGTGCCGAGAACACCACCTCATCCAGGGCCTTGTTCTCGAACAAAGCCTTTTTCAGATAGGGCGAGGATTTGTCGTAATGTTTTATGAACTTGATCATGCCCATGGACACGCGGCCACGGCGTGAGAGCGAATTCGGATCATACGGTGCGACCATCTTGTAGTCGACGCCATGGATTTCGATCTCGTCATCGTGGCCGTCGCGGGTGCTCGGGCCTTTGATATCGGGAACCTTCAGAAAACCGTCAATCTTCACTGGCATTGTCTTTCTCCACCGCTTTCAAACAAAAACAAGGTCTGGTTGCTGCAAATCAAGTCTTCACGGACGGTAGTTCCGACACCAGTCGGAGCGAGGCATTGATGCCCTCCAGCTGGTAATGTGGGCGCAGATAGAAGCGGGCAGCGTAATAGCCGGGACGCCCCTCCACGCTGTCCACCTGAACCTCCGCGGCGGCAAGCGGGCGCTTGGCGCGGGCCTTGTCGTCGGCAAAGGCCGGGTTGGCCAGCACGTACCGGTTGATCCACTCGGTCAACCAGATCTGCATGTCGGCGCGCTCCTTGAACGAGCCGACCTTGTCGCGCGCAATGGCCTTGAGGTAGTGCGCAAAGCGCGAGACCGGGAAGAGATAGGGCAGGTTGGCACTCAGCCGCTCGTTCGACTGTGCGTCCGGGTCGACCAGCCGTCCCGCCCGCGTCTCGTCGTCCTGCAGCGAGTGTGCGCCGATGAAGGCCGCGAGATCGGTATTCTTCCGGTGCAGGATCGGCATCAGGCCGAGCTTGGCAAGTTCGGCCTCGCGTCGGTCGTCGATGGCGACTTCCGTCGGGCATTTCATCGCGATCGACCCATCGTCGGTCGGGAAGCTGTGCACCGGCAGGTTCAGCACCGTGCCGCCATTCTCGACGCCGCGGATCTGCGTGCCCCAGCCAAACAGCTTATGGCTGCGGTTGATGTTGACGCCCATCGGGAAGGCGGCATTCATCCAGACATATTTGTTGTGATCGCCCTGCACCTCTTCCTCGAAGGTGAAGCCCTTCACCGGAACGGTATCGGTGCCGTAGGGCAGCCGGGCCAGGACCCGGGGCATGGTCAGGCCGATGTAGCGAGCGTCCTCGCTCTCGCGCAGCGACTGCCACGAGGCATAGGCCGGGTTGGAGACGATCTGCTGTAGGTCTTGCGGGTTCGGCAATTCCTGCCAGCTGTCCATACGGAACAGGCGCGGCGAGGCGGCTGCGATGAACGGCGTATGCGCCGAGGCGCAGATGCCGGAGATGTTGCGCAGCAGACCGACGTCGCGCGGGTGGTTGGAGAATTCGTATGCGCCAATCACGCAGCCGATCGGCTCGCCGCCAAGCATCGAATACTCGTCCGTATAGACTTTCTTGAAGATCGGGCTCTGGTCCCACATCTGGCCTTCGAAGTCTTCGAGCGTGTCGGCCAGTTGCTCCTTGGAAATGTTCATCACCCGGATCTTCAGCTTCTGATCCGTCTCGGTGTTGTTGACGAGGTACCAGAGGCCGCGCCATGTGCCTTCCATTTCGCGCACTTCCGGCGCATGCAGGATCTCGTTGACCTGCGTCGTCAGCATCTTGTCGATGCCCGCGATCAGCGACTTGATCGACTTGATTGCATTGGACGAGATGGTCGTGGTGTCGGAACGGGACTGTGCCGCCAGCGCGAGATTGCGCACGAGTTGCTGCAGCTTCTCGCTGTCGTCCTTCTTGACCTTGAAATCCTTCTCGAGGAGCCCGCTGAATTCTCCAAGGTCTATGGCTTCAGCCTCGGCGGCGACGGTAGCGGTCTTTTGCTGTTCGGCCATGATCTACTCCCCTGCTTTGTCGTCGTCGGTCAGCGCCTGACTGGCGATCTTGCCAAGAAGCGGCTCGTTGTTCAGAAGCTGCGCGATGCGCTTTTCGGCGTCGACGCGGCCATCCATGAAGCCTAGCAATTCCTCGAGCTGACGACGCATCTTGAGGATCTCGGCCAGTTGCGGAACTTGCGCGGCGATCTTGTCCGGGGCGAAATCGCCCATTTTGGTGAAGGTGAGATCGAGCGCCAGTTCCTCGTCGCGCTCCTGGCCTTCGGCCTGCGGCAGCGTGTTCTTCACCCGGGCTTTGACGCGGGGCCCGAGCGCCTCCATGAACTTGGGGAAGCGGTTCGCGTCGGTCTCGACAAAGGAGCGGTCCAGCACCGACTTTGACGCTTCCTTGGTTTGCGAAGCTCCGGAAAGATCGGCCATCACGCCCATCACGAACGGCAGTTCGATCGTTGTCGGGCTGCCATAGGTTTCCACATCATAGGCGATCTGCACCCGCGGCGCGCGATTTCGTTCGATGACCTTCGCTTTGCTTTCGGCTGGCATGTGTTGTTACCTTTCATCCTTCTGAGCCGCCTTCTTGGCATCGGGAACGCCGGCGAGGAGCCGGAATTCCTTCAGCCCCGACGGGGCGAGATCTTCCATAAGTTCAACGAAATCCATGTGCACCATCCGGCGCACACGCCGAGCCAGGTGCGGGATCGGGCTCGACGGCTCCGTGCGGTCATAGAAGGCGACGACGAGGTCGAGGCATTTCACCACGTCGTCACGCGAGGAAATCCGGTCGGGAAGCCCCGTGCTTGAGTCCGCGTAGCTTGCCATACTTGCCATCGTATCGGCTCCATGACCGTTTCGAGCAGGCGTTGCCGGTTCTGCCGGCGGGGATGGCTTGGCCGCGCCATTGGCCACGGCGCCGGCGGCCGAATTCCGTTCGAGGGTCGTCAGCAAACGCTGCAGAAACCGCTTTAATTCCGGAACCGGAGCGCCGCCGCCATCGAGACGAGCGTTGAGGGCGGTCTCGACCGCATCGAGGGCCGCCATCGCTGCCCGGGTGTCGGCGATCAGCAAGACCATCTCTGCGTTGGCTTGATCCATCTGTGCCGCGCATCCGGCACGCACCCGGTTCAAGAGTTGTCCGTGCGCACTGACCAGCGCCGCCTTTTCTGCCGCGTTCAACCCCGAGGCGGCTTCCTGGAGCATGACGCGGTCGTCGAGCGCACCCTTTTCCAAGTCTACGCCCTGAATCGGGCCGATTGCGCGTGGCGCAAAGAACGTCATTTGCCGCAAGTTCGCCAACAACCCGTCCTGACCATTCTGCAGGTCGAGCAGCGCGTTGATGCGGCGCAAGGCGGCATCGCGTGGCGAAGCGCTGGGCCGCAGTGCCGGATGCATGGTTTCCCAATACTGATCGAAAGTCTGCGCAATGAGGGTCAGGCCCTGCGCGAGCCCTGCCAGGCCCTCTTCATTGGCCAGCGCGCGCGTGACGATGACGAGCAGGCGCAGGTCCCGGCCATGCGCGCGCAATTTATCCGCACTGGCGAGCACCGCCGCCCAGTCGGCCGGAATGGTGCTTTGCGAAGTGGCCTTGTTGTTGCCGTCGTGGAGGACCTTGATCTGGGCTTCCGTCAGGCGCTCCAGCTCATGAAAAGCCGGGTCGTTGCGCAAATCCTCCCCGGACGGATTTTCACCGTCGAGCGGAGTAAGCCAGAGTGCGAGATCAATCACACCAACCCCCAGCGACCGGCCGTCAAACCGTACGTGACGCGACGTTATCACACCGTTGTACTTTACCACAATTCAACGACTGCTCAAAAATTAACAGAAGCTAAACGCGACGTTCTTGAGTGCCGGCTGACTGCGCATCTAGCCCCGTCCATCACGCACTTTGTCAATCGGCGGCTTCTGTGGCAGGTTGGTAACCGGCAGCCCTGATTGCAGGAGCACGTTCGATGGAACCAGCCAGCACGCCGCGGCGTAAATCGTCGCAAAGCGTCAAACGCAGTGAACTGGTCGACAAACTGAATCCGACCGGTAGGCGGGCCTTTGGCGCCGCCGCGGCTGCAGCTAAGCTTCGTGGCAACCCCTATGTCGAACTGGTCCACTTCATCGAGCAACTGGTGCTTTCGGAGCGCAGCGACGTTCAGATGATCCTTGCCGATGCCGGCGTGGATGCGGGCCAACTGGCCGGCGACATGAGCCGCGCGGTCGACAAACTGCCCTATGGCGCCACCTCAATCGAGGAATTTTCCGACCACATCTTCCATGCCATCCAGGAAGCCTGGAGCCTAGCAGGGCTTCAATTCAAGACGGAGGAAGTCCGCAGCGCACATATCCTCCTTGCTTGCCTGAAGACGCCGGTGCTGGAAGGCCTGCTGTCGAAGATCAGCGGCGAGTTCGACAAGATCGACGCCGACGCGGTCATCGCGCGGTTCGCCGATGTCGTGGAAGGTTCGCTCGAAGCCGGTGCAGCGATCGCGGTTCCCACGGCCGAAACGCCGAAGCGGGCTCCGGGCGGGGATTCTGCCCTGGCGAAATACGCCACCGACCTGACCCAGCGCGCCCGCGACGGCAAGATCGATCCGGTCGTCGGCCGCGATCCGGAGATCAGGCAGATCGTCGATATCCTGATGCGACGCCGGCAAAACAACCCGATCCTCACCGGTGAGGCCGGGGTCGGCAAGACGGCGGTCGTCGAGGGCTTTGCCTTGCGTATCGCCCAGGGCGACGTGCCGCCCACACTGCAGGATGTCAGTGTCCGCATGCTCGATGTCGGATTGATGCAGGCGGGTGCGAGCGTGAAGGGTGAATTCGAAAAACGGCTGAAGGCTGTCATCGACGAGGTTCAATCGTCCGAAACGCCGGTCATCCTGTTCATCGACGAAGCCCACACCTTGATCGGCGCCGGCGGCGCGGCAGGAACGGGCGATGCCGCCAATCTCCTGAAACCGGCGCTGGCGCGTGGCGAACTTCGCACCATCGCGGCAACGACCTGGGCCGAATACAAGCAGCACATCGAGAAAGACCCGGCGCTGACCCGCCGTTTCCAGGTGGTGAAGATCGACGAGCCGTCGGAGGCGGTGGCGGTTCTCATGTTGCGCGGCGTGGCCGGCGTCTTGGAACAGCACCACAAGGTGCAGATACTGGATGAGGCGATCGAGGCAGCGGTCGGCCTGTCGCATCGCTACATCCCGGCACGCCAATTGCCGGACAAGGCGGTGAGCCTTCTCGACACCGCTTGCGCCCGTGTCGCCATATCGCAGCATGCCACGCCGGCCGAGGTCGAAGACATCATGCGTCGCCGCCAGGCGCTGGAGGTCGAGAACGGCATCATCGGCCGCGAGGCCGCGATCGGCATCGAGGTGGCCGAGCGGCAGGCGCGGGTCGACACCGGCCTTGCCGAAACCGAGGTCACGCTGGCCGCAGCGCAACAACGTTGGGATCGGGAAAAGGCACTGGTTGGCGAGATACTCGAATTGCGTGCCCGGCTGCGCGGCGAAGGTGTGCCGCTCGATGCGGTGGAGACGCCTGGGGCCAATGCCGAGACGGCAGGCTCGGACGCCGCTAAGACTCTGCCGCCCAAGACCGAAACGCCCCAAACCGAAACGCTAAAGACTGAAGCGCCCAAAGCCAAAACAGCCAAGTCCAAAACGGCCAAGGCCGGCGTGGAGACACCAGCGGAGGCGAAAGCCCCTCCACCGGAACCGGCCGCCGATCTCGCCCGGCTGCGCGAGCTGATGGCCGAACTCGCCGAGGCGCAAGGCGAGACGCCGCTGATCCTGCCGTCGGTCGACCGCAACGCCATCGCGGCGGTCGTTCAGGATTGGACGGGAATCCCGACCGGGCGGATGCTGTCGAGCCAGACCGAAAAGGCGCTGCGGCTCGCCGCGACCCTGTCCGAACGCGTGGTCGGCCAGGATCACGCCATGGAGATGATCGCCAAGCGTGTGCAGACCAGTCGCGCCGGGCTCGGCGCGCCGGAAAAACCAGTGGGCGTGTTCCTGCTCTGCGGCCCCTCGGGCGTCGGCAAGACCGAAACTGCATTGGCGCTGGCCGAAACGCTCTATGGGGGTGAGCAGAACCTGATCTCGATCAACATGTCCGAGTTCCAGGAGGCACATACCGTCTCTACCTTGAAGGGCGCTCCGCCCGGATATGTCGGCTACGGCAAGGGTGGCATCCTGACGGAGGCGGTCCGTCGCAAACCCTATTCGGTGATCCTGCTCGACGAGGTCGAGAAGGCCCATCCGGACGTGCACGAAATCTTCTTCCAGGTTTTTGACAAGGGCATGATGGACGACAGCGAAGGCCGGCGCATCGATTTCAAGAACACGCTGATCCTGCTCACCTCGAATGTCGGCTCGGAGGTCATCATGGACCGGACCAGGAACGGTACGCTGCGCGCCGGGCTCGACGATCTGGACACCGCCTTGCGCAGCCCGCTGCTGAAGGTCTTCCCCGCGGCCTTTCTCGGCCGCGTGGTGACCATTCCTTACTATCCGCTCTCGGATTCGATGATCGAAGCGATCACCCGCCACCAGTTCGCCAAGATCGCGCGTCGGCTGCGTGCAACCAACGACGCCGAATTGGTGATCGGCGACGGCGTCATGGACCTGGTCAAGGCTCGCTGCACCGAGATCGAATCCGGCGGGCGGATGATCGATGCCATCCTGACCAACACGCTTCTGCCGGAATTGAGCCGCGGCGTGCTGAACCGGTCGCTCGGAGGCGAAAAGATGACGAAGGTGACCGTCGGCGCCTCCAAGGAGGGCTTCACCTATTCTTTCGAGTAGCGCAGGGCGGCTTCCTGTCACCGAAGGGTTGGCACATGAAGTCTTCAGCCTGCCATACACCCCTACTGGGACGAAGCCACGCAGGACTTCGTTGTCGAAGCGATTCATGAGGTCTTGAATCCGTCGGCTTGATCCCATGGCGTCCACGGAGATTTCGAGTTCGAATGGAATGGCCGATCTGACGGAATGAACGATCTCGATGGGATATTTTTGTAGCAAAAAATTTAAACAAAATCAGGAAGTTAGTAAGTTTCTGATTTTCGATATCGCTCAATTTCAGCGATGCCAGTGGCATTGTCTCACATATTGACGTTAAATTCACATCGCTATATGGTCCGTTCAATCCGCAAGGTGTCAGTGCATTGTATCGCCGTTGTCCATTGACTGTCGCCATATCTGTAGCCCTTGCCCCAGCCTGCAGGATTGTCGCGCAGTGCGCATCGCCAGTTGCCGAAAGAGGCGGTGATCATGCCCAGTTTGCTCGGAATCGATAACGGCCTCACGGTCACCAAGGCGGTGATCTTCGACGCCGATGGCACGCAGTTGTCGGTGGCGCGCCGGCGGGTGCCGCAGTCGATGCCCCATGCGCGCTGGGTGGAGCGCGACATGGCAGGCCTCTGGCAAGCGACCGCCGACGCCATCAAGGAAGCGATCGCGCTCTGTGGCCGGCCGGCGGACGACATCAGGGCGGTGGCGGCGACCGCGCATGGCGATGGTCTCTATCTGCTCGACAAGGATCGCCGGCCGCTAGGGCCCGGAATCCTGTCGCTCGACAGCCGCGCCGGCGAGATTGTCGAAAAATGGTCGGCGGATCAGGTCTTCGACGAAGCGCTTGCGTGCACCGGCCAGGCGCCGCATGTTTCGGCGCCTTCAGCGCTGCTTGCATGGCTCAAGAAGAACGATCCGGATCGCTATGCTCGCATCGGTCACATACTGGCCTGCAAGGACTGGCTTCGCTTTTGCCTGACCGGCACGATCGGCACCGATCGTACGGAGGCCAGCACGTCGTTCACCGATTTCCGCACGCAGGCCTACGCGCCGGAAGCGATGCAGGTCTTCGGATTGGGCGACCTTTTCGACGCGCTGCCGCCAGTGGCGCATTCGGCCGACATCGTCGGCCAGGTCACCGCCGATGCCGCCGAAATGACTGGCCTTCGCAAGGGAACGCCGGTCGCGTGCGGCCTGCACGACGTGACCGCTTCGGCGCTTGGCATGGGCGGCCATGAGGAGGACGTGCTCAGCATCGTCGCCGGCACCTATTCCATCAACGAAGTCGTCTCTTCGAAACCGCGCGTCGACCGGCGCTGGTTCTGTCGTAACGCCATCGACGCAGGCTGCTGGAACAACATGGCGATCTCGCCGGCCTCGACTGCAAACTACGACTGGTTTCTCGACACCTTCTGCCGCTCGGAGCAGGACAGGACAAACGCCGATGGCGGCTCCATCCACGAATTGCTGGCAGCAGAGATCGACGCTGCGCTGAAGAAGCCTTCGACCATCCTGTTTCATCCCTATCTGTTCGGCTCCCCCTATGGCGACGTTGCCAGCGGCAGTTTTGTTGGCCTGCACGGCTGGCACGATCGCGGCGACATGCTGAAGGCGGTTCTGGAAGGCATTGTCTTCAATCATCGCACCCATGTCGAAGCCTTGCGCGAGGGCTTCACCGTCCGCGAAATACGCCTGACCGGCGGCGGTTCGCGCAATCCGGCTTTCGTCCAGATGTTTGCCGACGTGCTGAACGCCCCGGTCACCATCACCTCGACCGATGAGGCTGCCGCCTTTGGTGCCGCCCTTTGCGCCGGCGCCGCGGTCGGCATCTTTGCGACGCCGCAACAGGGCGCCAGGCAGGTCGGCATGACGGCGCGCCAGTATCAGCCTGTGCCTGCCTCCAGTGCTGTGTTCAGCGAGCGGTTCTCCCTCTATTGCCGCATCGCCGAGCAGCTGAAGTCGCAATGGCCTGAGATCGAAAGGCTGGCGCGGCCAGACACCAGGGGGACCGCATGATCAAGGCCGACGAACGACGCGAAGAGATCGCCGAATATGTAATCAAGCTCGGCCAGGTGCGCATCGACGATCTGGTCGAGCATTTCGGCGTATCGCGCATGACCATCCACCGGCACATCGACCGGCTGGCGCAGCAGGGCGTGCTGCGCAAACTGCACGGCGCGGTGACGGTTCAGCCTTCCGGCCTCTACGAAAGCGCCTTTCGCTACCGGGTGACTGTCAACAGAGTCGAGAAGGATATGCTGGCTCGGGCGGCACTGGATTATGTCGAAGCCGGACAGGTGGTCATGCTGGACGATTCATCGACGGCAAACGCCGTCGCCACGCTGCTGCTCGACGTCAAGCCGCTCACCGTCATCACCAACAGCGTGGCGACGGCTTCGCTGCTGACCAATGTCGACGACATCGACTTCATCTGTCTCGGTGGCAAGTATCACGGCACCTACAATGCCTATATCGGCATCGTCTGCGAGAATGCCGTGGCGCAGCTTCGCGCCAATATCCTGATCTGTTCGGCTTCGGCCATCACCGGAACCACAGCCTTCATCCAGGATCCCAACGTCGTGCGGGTCAAGCAGGCGATGATGGCCGCATCGGTGAAGCGCATCCTGCTGGTCGACCATGCAAAATTCGACCGGATCGCACTGCATGTCTTTGACGATCTGACCAGTTTCGATGCCGTGCTGACGACCGAAGGGCTGGGCGATGCACAGGCGCAGCACCTTGAACGGGCCGGCGTGAAGCTGCGCATCGTCAAGACGACGGCACAATGAGCCCAGCCGACGCAGCAGGTTCGGAAAATGCTGCCGGGCGTCTCGCCGCCATGGCCGCGGCCGGCGAGGTTGACGTCGTCATTCTTGGCGCCGGCATCAACGGGGCAGGGCTGTTTCGCGACCTGTGTGCGCAAGGCGTCAGCTGCCTGATCGTCGACAAGGCGGATTTCGGCTCCGGCACCAGTGCCGCGCCCTCGCGGCTCATCCATGGCGGGTTGAAATATCTCGAAACCGGCGAGTTCGGGCTGGTTGCGCAGTCGACGCTCGAACGCAACCTGCTTTTGCAGAACGCGCCGCACTACGTCAGCCCGCTGCCGACGGTCATCCCGATCTTTTCGTGGAGCAAGGGCATGCTGGCGGCGCTGCGAACGCTGTTCGGCTCGACCAGCGCGCCGCGCAGCCGCGGCGCCCTCCTGATCAAGATCGGCCTGATGATCTATGATTTCTATGGCTCGCGAAACCAGGTCATGCCGCGCCACCGCATGATTGGGCGGCGGCAGGCTCTCGGTGAGATGCCGGCGCTCAACCCTTCGATCGTCGCCACCGGCACCTACTACGATGCCAAGATAAGCCATCCCGAAAGGTTGGTGCTCGAGTTGATCCTAGACGGGCTGCAGGCCAATGCAGCCTCCGCCAGCGCGAACTACACGGCGCTGGTGAGTTCGGCCAATGGCATGCTGAGCTTCCAGGCGGAAAGCGGCGTCGAATTCTCGGTGCGGCCCAAACTGGTGGTCAATGCCGCCGGTCCCTGGATCGACGATGTCAACGCCTTGCTCGGCACACCGTCGAAGATGATTGGCGGCACCAAGGGCTCGCACATCCTGCTGAAGCATGACGAACTGGTAAAAAGCCTGGCCGGGCGGATGCTTTATTTCGAGGCCGATGACGGCCGCATCTGCCTTGTCTACGACTATCTCGGCTTGGCGCTGGTCGGCTCGACCGACATCAAGGCCGACAACCCCGACGAGGTCCGCTGCGAACCCGACGAAGTCGACTATCTGCTCGAGAGCGTGCGGACGCTGTTGCCGGGCATGATTTTCGAACACGCCCAGATCGTCTACGCCTATAGCGGCATCAGGCCGCTGCCGGCCTCGGAAGCATCGCTGCCGGGCCTGATCAGTCGCGATCATTCCGCTCCGGTCGCCGAGCCGGACCGGGACAGGCCCTTCGCGGTCATTTCGCTGGTCGGCGGCAAATGGACGACGTTTCGCGGCTTTGCCGAGGAAGTCGCGGACGCGATACTCGACCGTCTGCGGCGCAGCCGTAAGGTAACGACGCAATCCATGCCGATCGGCGGCGGCAAGGACTTCCCGGCCAATGCGGCGGCGCGCGCAAGCTGGCTAGCCCAGGCCCGGACGGAGACTGACGTCGAGGAACGACGTCTCGACCAATTGCTGTCGCGCTACGGGACCAAGGCCCTGGAGATTGCGACGTATGGGCCAGATGGTGAGGGCGATCTGCCGGACTCCAACAGCTACGGCAGGTCGGAAATCGACTACATCGTCCGCAAGGAGTTCGTCGAACATCTGGCCGACATCGTCATGCGTCGCAGCACGCTCGCCATAGGCGGTACCTTGACAAGCCGTGATCTGCAGGAGATTGCCATGATCGCCGGGCGCGCGCTGGGCTGGAACGCCAGGCGCATTGCGCAGGAAGTCGAGGCCGCTGTCGTGGAGCTCGAAGGCAGGAATCTGATGCGGCTGGACTGAGCGCGTCATCGACAATGCCGATACCCTTTTCTGGGCAAATCCGATCGGTTTGCTCCTGATTGCGCCGCGCACCCAAAAGGTCCCAGCTCACAGATGAATTGGGATTTTTATCCCGATGATAATTTCATAATAAAAATATACACTTAATTAGCAAATAGGCGACGATCGCCTTCATGTTGTCGCCAACAAGGACGTTAAATAACATCAATTGACGTTAATTTAACATCGCCATATGATCGGCCAACATGCCGACCTCCTAATGGACCGACGCCGACCGAGAGGGCGACGTATCGGCGAGGGGCGAGGCCCGTGGATTCCCCGCAACGGGTTGGGGGCCAATTGGCGGAGGGATTGACAGCGATGCAAAGGTATGAAAATTTTTGCACACAAAGATAATAATATCATCTCGGGGAGGAGATGGCTTGAAATCTGGCGGAACCGCTAACCGCGACCACGAGTCCAGCCTCGCCACACGCGCGGCGTGGCTTCACTTCGCCGGGGGTCTCACGCAGGCCCAGGTCGCCAAGCGGCTTGGCCTCACCAGCCTCAAGGCGCATCGGCTCATCACCAAGGCCAACCAGGAAGGTCTGGTCAGGGTCTTTATCGACGGCGACGTCGCCGAGTGTGTGGAGTTGGAGCAGCGCCTCACCGCCGCATACGGGCTCGATTATTGCGAGGTGGTTCCGGATCTGGATCAGGAAGACCTGCCGCTCAGGGGACTGGGCATCGCCGGTGCGCAGTTCCTGAAGCGCGAGATCGATCGTGGCGAAGACATGCTGATCGGCGTCGGCCATGGCCGCACCCTTGCGGCCAGCGTCGAATATCTGACGCGCACCCCTGCCGCCCATATCCGTTTCGTCTCGCTGCTTGGCGGCGTGACGCGAAAATTTGCGGCCAACCCGCACGACGTCATGCATCGGCTGGCCGAACGGACCGGCGCGCAGGCCTATGTGATGCCGGTGCCTTTCGTCGCCAACACCGCCGAGGACCGTGAGGTGCTGCTCGGCCAGCGCGGCATCAGCGATGTCTTCGCTCTGGCAGGCCGGTCCGACCTGATGTTCGTCGGCATAGGGACCGCCGAGCGGGAAGCTTCGCTGGTCGCAACCGGCATGATCGAGCATTCCGAAATCGATGAGGTCAAGCGCGATGGCGGCGTCGGCGAGCTGCTCGCCCATTTCTTCGACGACAAGGGGCGTCCTGTGGAAACGGCGCTGTCGGAAAGAATCCTGGCTCTGCCGCGGGACCAATTGAAAGGTCGCAGGATTGTCGCCGTCGCCGGCGGCAAGGTGAAAGTGCGGGCGATCAAAGCAGTGCTCGAAAGCCGTTACCTGAGCGGCCTGATCACCGATGAATGCACCGCCCGTGCCCTTGTGGAACTGAACCAATCCAATGGAGCGGCCGGCGCGGCGAAGCGCCATGTGAACGGAGGATCGTCGAATGCGTGACAACGGAAAACCCGCATCGCCGGTGTTTGCATCATGAGCGCGAAGGCCACCACCGCATCGGCCCGGCAGGTCTCGCCCGGCCTGCGCCGCATCCTTGCCGGCGCCGCGGTTGTCGTCCTGCTCGGCGCCATGGCGCTCGACACAAAGGTGGTCAGGATCGGATCCGCAGGCGACGTTCGCAGCGCCGTCTTTTCGGCGGCCGACTATGGCAAGTCGGAATTTCCCAAGGTGCAGGCCGATGTCGAAGCGCGAGCTGCCGACGCGGTGACGGTGGCAACGGCGATCGCCAAGGACAGGGCGACCGCCGAGAAGGAATACGGCGTGCCGGCGGGCGTCGGACCGGTCATCTCGGTCAAGTTCACCGGCGTCTTCGGCGAGGGAAAATCGGGCATCTACAAGGTCGCCGTCGAGGGCGTGCCGGACACGCTGCAGGTTCGCGTACAGACGGGGCCGGCGATCAACGGCACCGAGCTGCGTGACGCCACCGGCAAGATCACATTTGGCCAGTTCACCAATCAGATCGAATACCAGGACGCCGGCTCGGCGCTGAACAACGAGATGAAGAAGGAAGTCCTGGCAAAGGTCGATACGAGCGCCCTGACCGGCAAGACCATATCGGTGGTCGGCGCGTTCAAGCTGGTCAATCCGAAGAGCTGGCTGGTCACTCCGGTGAGGCTGGAGGTGCAATGAAACCGGCTGCCGACACCGCGCCCGGGAATGGCGACGCCGTGCTTTCGGCGCGCAACATCGTCATGTCGTATGGTGGCGTTCATGCGCTCAAGGGCGTCAATTTCGACATCCATCGCGGCAAGGTCACCACACTGTTCGGCGAGAACGGCGCCGGCAAGTCGACGCTGATGAAGATCCTGTCCGGCGTCGTCACGCCGACATCGGGCGACATCGTGCTCGACGGCAATCTCGTCAGCTTCTCCTCGTCCTCGGACGCGCGCGATCGCGGCATCTCGATCATCCACCAGGAACTCAGCCTGGCGCCGAACCTCAGCGTTCGCGACAACATCTTCATGGGCCGTGAACTGCGCACCAGGACTGGCATCGACTTCGCCGAGGAATCGCGCCAGGCGCGCGCGCTGATGGCCGATCTCGAAGAGGACATCGACCCGATGACCCTGGTCGAGGATTTGCGCCTCGGCCAGCAGCAGATCGTCGAGATCGCGCGGGCGCTGTCGGTCGACTCGCGCATCCTCATCATGGACGAACCGACCTCGGCGCTCAGCGCGACCGAGGTGGAGGTGCTGTTCAAGGTGATCCGTGACCTGACCAGCCGCGGCGTTTCCATCGTCTACATTTCACATCACCTCGAAGAGGCGCTGCAGATCACCGACTACGCCGTTGTCCTGCGCGACGGCGCGATAACGGCTACGGCCGAAGCCAGGGACATCGATCTCGAGTGGATCGTCCGCAACATGGTGGGCGAGAACTTCGATCTCGGCTCGCCGCCGACAGGCCATGCGTTCGGCGAGGTCGCCCTGTCGATCGAGGATGTCAGCGTCATAGACGCTTCGGGCTCGGGCTATTCCGTCGTCGATCATCTGTCGCTGGATGTCAGGGCAGGCGAGATCGTCTGCATCTATGGGCTGATGGGCGCCGGACGCACGGAATTGCTGGAAGCCGTCGCCGGACGCATGCCGATGGCGGGTGGCCGGGCGCTGCTGGAAGGCGAGGACGTATCGAGACTGAGCATTGCCCAGCGCATCGCCAAAGGTCTTGTGCTCGTCCCCGAGGACCGCCAGCGCGACGGGCTGGTGCAGACCATGACCGTCGGCCGCAATCTCTCGCTTGCCAGCATCGAGGCGTTTGCAAAAGGGCTGTTTCTGTCCCGCTCCAGGGAGCGGGAGCTGGTCGAGGACTCGATCCGCAAGGTGACCGTCAAGACCGCGGGCGGCAATGCCATGATCGGATCGCTGTCGGGCGGCAATCAGCAGAAGGTCGTCATCGGCAAGATGCTGACGACCAACCCCAAGGTCATCCTCCTCGACGAGCCGAGCCGTGGCATTGATGTCGGCGCCAAGGCGGAGGTCTTCCGCTTGCTGAGCGAACGCGCCGCGCAGGGTCTGGCGGTCGTCTTCTCGACCTCCGAGGTCAACGAGTGCCTCAGCATCGCGCACCGGATCGTGGTGATGCGCCGGGGCAGGATTTCAGCGGAATTCGGCGCCAGCGCCACCAAAGAGCAGATCATGGCCGCCTCCGGCGAAGCCGTGGTCGCCTGATCACCATGAATATCGGAGCCCCGATCATGACCGACGTCAGCCAGGCCAGAAAACAGTCCAGTTCAAGCGCGCGCGGCGAAGGCTTCGATCTCGCCAAGCTGTTGCTCGAGGGCCGGGCGTTCTTTGCCCTGATCGTCATCATCGTCGTCTTCTCGATCCTGTCGCCCTACTACCTCTCGGTGGCGAACTTCCTGACCATGGCCTCGCATGTCGCCATCTTCGGAATTCTGGCGGTCGGCATGCTGCTCGTCATCCTCAATGGCGGCATCGACCTGTCTGTGGGGTCGACGCTGGGCCTTGCCGGCGTCGTTGCCGGATTCCTGATGCAAGGCGTGACGCTGACCTGGCTGGGCATCGTTCTCTACCCGCCGGTCTGGGTGGTCGCGGTGATTGCCTGCATGCTGGGCGCCGGTGTCGGGTTGATCAACGGCGTGCTCATCGCGCGCTTCAAGGTTCCGGCCTTCGTCGCCACGCTGGGCGTCATGTACATGGCGCGCGGCCTGGCGCTGCTGATGACCAGCGGCCTGACCTACAACAACCTTGGAGGCAAGCCGGAGCTGGGAAACACCGGCTTCGACGCGCTCGGCTTCAACCGCCTGTTCGGCGTGCCGACCGGCGTGGTGGTTCTGGTGGTCATCGCGCTCATCGGCAGCATCGTCTTGAACCGCACCGCTTTCGGGCGCTGGCTTTATGCATCAGGCGGCAACGAGCGCGCGGCCGAATTGTCGGGTGTTCCGGTCAAGACGGTGCAGGTTTCCGTCTATGTGCTGTCAGGCATCTGTGCAGCCATTGCCGGCCTGATCCTGTCCTCGCAGCTGACGTCGGCGGGTCCGACCGCCGGCACCACCTACGAATTGACGGCCATTGCGGCCGTCGTCATCGGCGGCGCGGCGCTGACCGGCGGGCGCGGTAACATCCGCGGAACCCTGCTCGGCGCCTTCGTCATCGGCTTCCTTTCCGACGGTCTGGTGATCATCGGTATCTCGTCCTACTGGCAGACAGTGTTCACTGGCGCCGTCATCGTGCTCGCCGTGCTTCTCAATGCCGTTCAGTATCGCCGCCGTAGCAAGCTCCCGGCTTCGACGGGCGGCCAACCGACTTCTCAGCAACGGGGGAAGGCCGAGCCGGCCAATCCTGCCCAAGGGAAGACTGCCAGGTGACTGGCAGCAACACCGCGTAAATCATTTGGAGGAATGTACATGAAAACCATGCTGAAAAGTCTGCTTGCCGCTGCGATGGTTGTCGGGTTCACGGCCGCCGCGTCGGCCGCGGGCCTGATCTCGATCATCGTCAACGACCCGGCCAACCCCTACTGGCTGACCGAGGGCAATGTCGCCAAGGCCGAAGCCGAGAAGCTCGGCTATACGGCCAACGTCGCTGCCCACAAGGGCGACACCAACACGGAAAGCAACCTGATCGACACCGCCATCACCAACAAGTCCGTAGCGATCATCCTTGATCCGGCCAATGCCGACGGCTCTGTCGGTGCGGTGAAGAAGGCGATTGCCGCCAACATCCCGGTTTTCCTCGTCAACGCCGAGATCAATCAGGAAGGTCTCGCCAAGGGGCAGCTCGTTTCCAACAATGCCCAGGGTGCTGCTCTGGGCGCCCAGCAATGGGTGCAGGCAGTTGGCGAAAAGGGCAAATATGTCGAACTCCTCGGCGCCCCCTCGGACAACAACGCCGCCACCCGCTCGAACGGTTACGCGACCGTGCTGAGCCAATATCCGGACCTCGAAAAGGCCGCCTCGCAGGTCGCCGACTGGGATCGTACCAAGGGCCACGACAAGATGCAGAGCATGCTGCAGGCCAACCCCGACATCATCGCCGTGATCAGCGGCAATGACGAAATGGCGCTCGGCGCGGTTGCGGCGCTGAAGGAAGCCGGCAAGCTTTCCGGCATCAAGGTCGGCGGCTTCGACGGCTCTCCGGACGCGGTTGCCGCAATCAAGTCCGGTGAACTGCAGTACACCGTGCTTCAGCCAGTCGCCATCTTCTCGGCCAAGGCCGTGCAGCAGGCGGACTCGTTCATCAAGTCGGGCGCCACCGGTGCTGCGACCGAGAAGCAGCTGTTCGATTGCCTTCTCATCACCAAGGACAATGTCGACAAGTACACGGCACCCTTCGTGCTGTCGGAATGAAACCTGCACAGGGGGTGTCCTTGCGGACACTCCCTGCCTCTTCTACCGCTCGAAACAACGTCCCTGTGAACCGCCTTCGTAACCAACCGGAATTTACGGCATGAAAGATCTGCTGATCGGGATCGACGCGGGAACGTCGGTGATCAAATCGGTCGCTTTCGATCTGTCCGGCCGGCAGCTCGCCATGACGTCGGTGAACAACAGATTCGTCACGCTGGAAGGTGGCGGCGCCGAGCAGGACCTCGATCAGACCTGGCGTGACATGGCGCGGACCGTTCGCGACCTGGCGACCAAAATTCCCGACCTCGCGCAACGAACCGCGGCGGTTGCCATCACCGGGCAGGGCGACGGAACCTGGCTGATCGATGGCGACGGCTTGCCGGTCGGGCGCGCGTGGCTGTGGCTCGACGCCCGCGCCGGACATCTGGTGGACGAGATGCGCGCCGATCCCCGCGATCGCACGCGATTTGAACTGACCGGCACGGGTCTCAACTCCTGCCAGCAGGGCGCGCAGCTTGCCTTTATGAAAAAGAACAATCCGGACATGCTGAAGCAGGCGGCGACCGCACTGCATTGCAAGGATTGGCTCTACTTCAGGATGACGGGCGAGCGCGCCACCGATCCATCCGAAGGAACCTTCACCTTCGGCGATTTTCGCTCGCGCAGCTATTCCGACGAAGTCTTCGACATTCTGGATCTGACGACGCATCGCCGCCTGTTGCCTCCCATGATTGAGGGCACCACCGACCATCATCCGCTCTCGCGATCGGCGGCAGGAGAGACCGGCCTGCTCGAAGGTACGCCGGTTGTTTTGGGTTATGTGGATATGGTCATGACAGCGCTCGGAGCCGGCCTCTATGATCCCTCAGGCAATGTCGGCTGCACGGTCATCGGCTCGACCGGCATACACACGCGCTTCGCCCGCACACCCGGCGATGTCGTGCTCAACGGCGATGGCTCTGGCTACACGATCGCCATGCCTATCCCGGGTGGCTTTGCGCAGTTGCAGTCCAACATGGCGGCGACGCTCAACATCGACTGGCTGCTTGGCCTCGCGCGCGACGTGCTCACCGCCGGCGGCGCCGAGCTCTCGCGCGACGATTTGCTGAAGGTGCTCGACGTCTGGGTGGAGGGATCGGAGCCGGGATCGCTGGTCTACCAGCCCTATATTTCGCTCGCCGGCGAACGCGGACCGTTCGTCGACCCTGATGCGCGCGCAGGCTTCATCGGCCTTTCGGTCAAGCACGGCTTCGGCGATCTGGCACGCGCGGTCCTCGAGGGATTGGCCTTCGCAGCCCGCGATTGCTACCAGGCGATGGGCGCGGTGCCGGGTGAGATCCGGCTGTCGGGCGGCGCCGCGCGCAGCCCGTCCCTGCGTCGGATCATCGCGGCGGCGACACGCGCGCAAGTGCGAACGAGCAGCCGCCAGGAAGCAGGTGCTGCAGGTGCGGCGATGATGGCCGCGGTCGGCCTTGGCGTCTATCGGTCGATGGACGACTGCGCCGCCGAGTGGGTGACGCCGCTTCTCGGCGACTGCGATGCCTATGACGAGGCGCTTTCGCAAACCTACGATGCGCTCTTCCCTTCCTTCGTTGCGGCGCACCAGGCGCTTCGGCCGGTGTGGAAAGCCATGGCGCACAGGCCGCTCACCCGCATCTCGGGTGCACAGGAGTAAGGTCTTGAGTGATACAGTTGATCTCTTCGTGATTGGTGGCGGCGTCAACGGGGCCGGCATTGCGCGTGATGCGGCAGGTCGTGGGCTGTCCGTTATCCTGTGCGAAAAGGACGATCTGGCGCAAGGCACCAGCTCGCGCTCCGGCAAGCTGGTGCATGGCGGCCTACGCTATCTGGAATATTATGAATTCCGGCTGGTTCGCGAAGCGCTGATCGAACGCGAAGTGCTGCTCGAGGCAGCGCCGCACATCATCTGGCCCATGCGCTTCGTTCTTCCGCACAGCCCCGAAGACAGGCCGGCATGGCTGGTCCGGCTCGGACTGTTTCTCTACGACCACCTTGGCGGCCGCAAGCGGCTGCCGGGAACCAGGACGCTTGATCTGGGAACGGCGCCGGAAGGGGCGCCGATCAAGGACGAATTCAAGCGCGGTTTCGAATATTCCGACTGCTGGGTCGACGATGCGCGCCTGGTGCTGCTCAACGCCCTGGACGCCAGCCAGCGCGGCGCCAGCGTGCTCACGCGGACCGCTTGTGTCGCCGCCCGCCGCGAAGACGGACTGTGGTCGATCGACATGCAGGATGGCCGCACGGGCGCGGTGACGAAAATCCGCGCGCGGGCGCTGGTCAATGCGGCAGGGCCGTGGGTCAACGACATTGTCAGCCGCGTCGCCGGGCAGAATTCCACCCGCAATGTTCGGCTTGTAAAGGGCAGCCATATCGTCGTGCCCAAATTCTGGGAGGGACGGCAGGCCTATCTCATCCAGAACAGCGACAAGCGAGTGATCTTCGTCAACCCCTATGAGAACGATCTGGCGCTGATCGGCACGACCGACATTCCCTACGAAGGCAGGCCGGAGGAAGTGGCCGCAGAGCTAAGCGAAGTCGATTATCTGATCAAGGTGGTCAATCGCTATTTCAAGCGACAGCTGACACCACAGGACGTCGTCTATAGCTTCTCCGGCGTGCGCCCGCTCTATGACGACAACGCCGACAATCCAAGCGCGGTGACGCGCGACTATATCTTCGAACTCGACGCCCCGAGCGGCGGCGCACCGCTGCTGTCGGTGTTTGGCGGCAAGATCACCACCTTCCGCAAGCTGTCCGAACATGCGCTTGAGAAAATCCAGCCGTTCTTTCCGGCGATGAAGAGACCCTGGACGGCCAAAATTCCCTTGCCGGGGGGCGACCTGCCGAATGCGGACTTCGAACAGTTCCTGAGCGACTTGCACACCGAGTTTCCATGGCTCGGCCCGTCGCTGGTGAAGCACTACGCTCGAAACTATGGCAGCCGTGCCAGGCAATTGCTCGGCGGCACGCAGAGAGAGGCGGATCTCGGCCGCCGCTTCGGACCCGATTTTTATGAACGGGAGGCAAAGTTCCTGGTCGACACCGAATGGGCCGGCACATCAGCTGACATACTGGAGCGTCGCACCAAACATGGACTGCACATCAATGAAGCCGAGCGGAAGACATTCGAGGACTGGTTCGGTAACATCATGGCGGCGGCGGCGGCGGACTGATGGCTTTCACACTTTCCCTCAACACCAATCCGCTGGTCAACCGCTTCGCCGATCCCGATGACCTGATCGATGCCATTGCCTATGGCATCGGCATCCGCGACGTGCAGCTGACCCACGAATTCGTCAATCCGGGCTGGCCGGCGGCGACGATTGCCAAATTCCTGCGCCAGTTCAACAAGGCGCTTTCGCGGACCGGTGTCAGGATCACCTCCGGCATGACCGGACCCTATGGCCGGCTCAATCATTTCGGCCATCCGGACCCGGATGTCCGGCGCTACTATGTCGACTGGTTCAAGACCTTCGCCGACATTTCCGCCGAACTCGGTGCACCAGGCATGGGCACGCAATTCGCCATATTCACTTACAAGGACTTTGACGATCCGCAACGGCGCGCTGCACTTCTCGACATCGCGCTCGAATGCTGGCACGAGGTGGCCGAACACGCCAAGGCGGCGGGCCTGACATATCTGTTCTGGGAGCCGATGTCGGTGGGCCGGGAATTTGGCCACACGATCGAAAGCTGCGTCACGCTGCAGAGCGCCATCGACGCGGCCAAGCTGCCGATCCCGATGCAGATGATGGTGGATATCGACCATGGCGACGTCACCTCGCCAAATCCCGACGACACCGATCCCTATGCCTGGGCGAAAGCGTTTCCATTGCAATCGCCGATCATCCACATCAAGCAGTCTTCGATGAACAAGGGCGGGCACTGGCCGTTCACGGCTGCCTACAACAAGGACGGCCGCATAGTTCCGCAGAAGCTGCTCGATACCGTGCGGCAGGGTGGCGGAACCGACAACGAAATTTGCCTCGAACTTTCCTTCAGGGAGAGGGAACCGGTCGATCATCAGGTTGTCGAGATGATCCGCGAGTCGGTGGATTTCTGGGCGCCTTACATCGACAGCGGCCGCGATAGTCTCAAGCCTCGAGCCTGAACGAATACGTCGCCTGACAGCCGGCGCCGATGTCCGCCGCAAAAGGATCGAAGGAGAAAAGAATGGCCCCATATTGGGTCGGCACGAGCTGGAAGATGAACAAGACGCTGGCGGAGGCACTGCAGTTCGCCGATGCCCTGGCGGCGTTCGTGCCTGGTTTCGATCCGGCGATACAACCGTTCGTCATTCCGCCGTTCACCGCCGTGCGCGAGGTCAAGGCGGCGCTGGCCAAGACCCGCGTGAAAGTCGGCGCCCAGAACATGCATTGGGCGGACGCCGGCGCCTGGACGGGAGAGGTTTCGCCGGTGATGCTCAGGGATTGTGGGCTCGATCTGATCGAACTCGGCCATAGCGAGCGTCGCGAGCATTTTGGCGAAACGGATGCGACTGTCGGATTGAAGACGGCGGCGGCGGTCAGGCACGGCTTCGTGCCGCTGATCTGCGTCGGCGAGACGTTGACCGAACGCGAGGGCGGGCGCGCCGATGACGTTTTGACTGCTCAGGTTCTTGGTGCGCTACAAGGTCTGAAGGACGCTGAACTGTCGGCGGAAATCCTCTTTGCTTACGAGCCTGTCTGGGCGATCGGCGAGAAGGGCATCCCGGCCAGCGCCGATTATGCCGACAAGCAACAGGCGCTGATCAAAGAGGTCGCCGCAAGCCGGATGGCGAACGCGCCGCCCGTGCTTTACGGCGGCAGCGTCAATCCCGGCAACGCGGCCGAACTGATCGGCCAGCCGCATGTCGATGGCCTGTTCATCGGCCGTTCGGCGTGGCAAGCGGAAGGCTATATCGACATCCTAAAAAAGGCGTCGGCCGCCATCGGGCGCTGACCATTACAATAAGAAGCAAAGGAGTTCATGCCATGAAAATTGCACTCGGAGCCGACAGCGCCGGCAAGCCGCTGCTCGACGTCATTGCCAAGCATCTCGCCACGAAGCCGGAGCTGCAGGTGATCGATCTTAGCCAGGCCGGATACTACGCCGATATCGCCGCCAAGGTCGGTCACGAAATTCTGGACGGCAACTACGACCGGGCCATCCTGTTCTGCGGCACCGGCATTGGCGTCAGCATATCCGCCAACAAAGTCCCGGGCATTCGCGCCGCATTGACCCACGATACGTATTCCGCCGAGCGCGCCGCCAAGTCCAACAACGCACAGATCATCACCATGGGCGCCCGCGTCATCGGTCCCGAACTGGCGAAATCGATCGCCGACGCATGGCTGGCCTCGGAGTTCGATCCGAACGGCCCCTCCGCCGCAAACGTGCAGGCCATCGACAAGCTCGACAGCAAGCGCTGAAAGATGTGGTCCTAGCCGGTCAGGGCGACCCGCATCGCCTCGATCACGGTTACGGCGGACGCGGCGCCTGGGTCCATATGGCCAAGCGAGCGTTCGCCGAGGCGCGACGCCCGGCCCTTGGCGGCGATCATCGCCTTGGTCGCTTCCGCGCCTGCCTTCGCCGCCTGGGCCGCAGCCTCGAGACTGTCCGTGAGACCCTTGCCGGACGCCAGCGCCTCGCCCGCCGCCTGCGCTGCCGGACCCCATGCATCCATCATCGTCTTTTCGCCCGGCTCGGCCTTGCCGCGATCCTGAATGCCCTTGGCCATGGCCTGGAACATTGCGATGGTGTCGGCGTCGTCAAGCGTCTTCTTGCCCTTCACGGCTGCCGCGCCGCGCATGAACGCAGTGGCATAGAGCGGACCCGAGGAGGCGCCGACGGCATTCAGGAACGACTTTGCCGCCGTATTCAGCAAGGTAGTCGGATCGGTCGTCTCGGCATCCAAAGCAGCGACCGCATCGCGTGCCGCCGAAAATCCCAAATCCATCGCAATGCCGTGGTCGGCGTCGCCGATGATGCCATCAAGTGCGCACAGTCGGTCCCTGTCTGCCGATACGGCGGCCGCGATGGCCGCGAACATGCCGGCAAGGCGGGCGCTGTCGATTGTCGTCATGTCTTTGTCCCTTGCCGCTGAAGCTCTATTGTTTGACCATGATCTTTTCCAAAAACCGGAACCCCACTTTTCGGGATCATGGTCTAGCCGGCGCGAAACATGGCGCAGTCGCAGGGGTGGTCCAACATCGTCTGCAACTCGCCGTCCAGCCGATGTAACGTGATCGAGGCCCCGGCCATTTCGAGTGAGGTGCAGTAATTGCCGACCCAGGTTGCGTGAATGGATACGCCAATGTCATCAAGCCGGCGCTTCACCCGCCGGTTCATGATGTAGAGTTCCATCAGCGGCGTCGAACCGAGCGAATTGACGAGCACGGCGACCTTGTCGCCGCGCGCCGGCGCCATCTCGTCGAGGATCCTGTCCAGCATCTCGTCGGTGATCTCATCGGCCGTTTTCAGCTTTCCGCGCGCGATGCCGGGCTCGCCGTGGATGCCCATCCCGATCTCCATCTCGTCCGGCCCGATCTCGAAATTCGGCCGGCGGGTCTGTGGCAGCGAACAGGGCGACAACGCCACGCCCATGGTGAAGGTGTGGTCGTTGGCTTTCCCGGCGATGCGCTCGCATTCGTCGAAGGACAGCATCCGGTCGCAGGCAGCACCGGCCGCCTTGAAGATGAAGAAATTGCCGGCGACGCCGCGCCTCTTGTGCCGCTGGTCGCGCGGTGCCGAGGCGACGTCGTCGGTGCTCAGCACCGTGCGCACCTCGATGTCGTCCATATCAGCCATCTCGGCCGCCATGTCGAAATTCATCACGTCGCCGGCATAGTTGCCGTACATGAACAGGACACCGGCGCCGCCGCTGACCGCCTTGGCGCATTCAAGGATCGGGTCTGGCGGCGGCGAGGCGAAGACGTTGCCGATGGCTGCCGCATCGGCCAGCCCCTTGCCGACGAAGCCAAGAAAGCTCGGCTCGTGCCCCGAGCCGCCGCCGATGACGAGGCCCACCTTGCCTTGGCGCGGTCCGTCACGGGCGATGATCGAGCGTGAACTGCCGTCGACGCTCTTGAGATGGCGGGGATGCGCAGCCAGGATGCCTTCCAGCATCTCGTCGACGGCGCGATTGCCGTCATTGATGATCTTCTTGGTTTGCACCCGGAGCCTCCCGATTTCGATATTTTTGCAGATAGTACCGGGTGTTATCGGGATTTCCACCCGGCAAAGAGTATTTCACGCGGCCCGGCGTTCTCGGGCGCGCCGTTATTGACCAGCCGTGCAGGCGGATGTGCCTAGTCGGGTTTTGCCAGGCCCGCATTGAACTTGCGGCGGGCGTTTTCCAGATGCTCGCGCATCGCTCGCCCGGCCGCTTCCGGATCATGCCGCTCGATGGCTTCGAACACGTTTTGGTGGCCAGCAAAACTCCTGCGGTTTTCGACCTCGGTGTTGGCCATGTGGATGCGCTGGTTGATCAGCCACTCCACCAGCGCTTCGTGCGCGGCGAGGAAGATCGGGTTGCCGGGGATTGCGGTCAGCACGCGGTGAAACGCGACGTCGGTGACGGCGAAGGCGCGGGCGCGGGGAATGGCGCGCTCGTTCTCGGCCAGCGCCGCGGCAAGCGCGTCGACCTGCGCGGCCGTTGCCACCTCGGCGGCATGGCGCGCGATCGAGACTTCGAGAAACAGCCGCAACTGCTCGAAATGGCCGATGCCGTCGGGCTGGTCCATCAACAGATGCGCCGTGCCCGTCAGTTGCTCCAGCATGTTGCGCGGCGTCGGCCGCGTCACCTTCGGCCGCTCGCCGCTGTTGATGCGCACCAGGCCCATCTTCTCCAGCGCAAACAACGCTTCGCGCACCGAGGGGCGGCCGACATCGAACATCGACATCAGGTCGCGCTCGGACGGCAGCGAGGCGCCGACCGGATAGACCTCGTCCCGGATCATCTCCTCCAGGCGAAGGCGGACTTCATCGGACAATTTTTTTCGAACCGGCATATTGTGCATGGTCTACCTTTTAAGCTATTAGACCAGTCGCGGCAAGCGAGGACTTGCGAGACCGAAGGGTTGGAGGAGGCCGCCGCCGGCTGATGCGCGGCGGTCGGCGCGACAGGCGAGGGCTTGGCGCGGAAATCGGCCTGGAGCAGGGCATCGCCCGATTTCGGCCGGCGGAAAGCAACGGGAGGAGAATTCCATGAGAAGACTGTTGATGAGCCTTGTGCCGGCGCTGGCGCTAATGTTTGCAGCAGGCCTCGCCAAGGCCGCGGATGGCGGCACGTTCCGCTCGGCCATGCGCACCGGCTGCATCGAGATGGGCACGCTCCACACCACGTGCGGCCACCGGCTCGATGAGACCGTTTTGCAGGGATTGGTCCACATTAAGTGGACGGGCGACGACGTACAGCCGATGCTGGCCGAAAGCTGGAAGACGCCGGATGGCGGCAAGACTTATGTCTTCAGCCTGCGCCATGGCGTCAAATGGCATGACGGCACCCCGTTCACCGCCAAGGACGTGGTGTTCAGCCTCAACCTCTACGCCAACCCGAAGGTCAACTCGCCATGGTCGCAGAAGCTCTCGGCCGTGGCCGGATACAAGGCGTTCCAGGATGGCTCTGCCTCCTCGCTTGCCGGGGTCAAGGCGCTTGACGACATGACCGTCCAGGTCGAGCTCGACAGCGCCAAGCCGCTCTGGGTGCAGTTGCAGCTTATCGCCATCAGCATCTTCCCTGAACACCTTCTGGGCAAGGTCGCGCCCGCCGACATCAAGGGCAACGCCTTCTGGGTCAACCGCGTCGGCACCGGCCCGTTCATCTGGAAGAAATACGAGAGCGACCAGTATGTCGAGGTCGACCGCAATCCCGACTATTTCCTCGGCGCGCCAAAGCTCGACCGCATCATCTACCAGATCTACAAGGACGTGCCGCCGATCATCGCGGCCCTCGAGACGCAGGAGGTTGACGCCATGTCCTATGAGGGCGGCGGCGTGCCGATCTCCGAGCTCGCCCGCCTGCAGAAGCTCGATTATCTGACGGTGCTGCCGAAATTCTCCGCCGGCCTGCCGACCTACCTGCAGTTCAACCTGGAGAACAAGCGCTTCGCCGACATGCGGGTGCGCCAGGCGATGCTCTACGCCATCGATCGCAAGGCCATCATCGAGACGGTCAAGCAGGGTGCCGGCGAATTGTCGAACACGCTGTTCCCGCAGGACTGGGCGCGCGCCAAGGACCTCGAGCCCTACGACTACAATCCCGACAAGGCCAAGCAATTGCTTTCCGAGGCGGGCTGGGACGGCAGCCAGCCGGTCGATTTCATCTACTACTATTCCGACCAGATGAACGTCGACACCATCACCGCCATCCAGAGTTATCTGGCCGCTGTCGGAGTCAACATCCAGCCGCGCCTGCTCGATCCTGCGGCAATCAACCAGACCTATGCCGACGGCAGCTTTCAGATGGGCTTTTTCGCCAATGGCATGGGGCTCGATCCCTCGCTCGGCTCGCCGGTCGTCGTCTGCGGCGCAAAGCCTCTCAGCATGGGTTATTGCAATCCCAAGGTCGACGAACTCTTCAACAAGGGGCTGGAATCGGCCGACCGCGCCGTGCGCGCCGAGAGCTACCAGGAAGCCTCGCGCATCCTCAACAAGGAGTTGCCCAAGGCCTGGCTGTGGAACGAGGTGCGGCCGCTGGCCTTCAACAACCACATCGTCGGCCTGGCGCAGCACTTCAAGGAGCAGCCGCTCGTGATCTTCAACCACCCGGTCTACAACGAAGTCGAGAAGTGGGAAGTGGCCAAATAAACCGCTGCGGAAACGTCTTCACTTGCCGGTCATGGGGCTCTGTCTGGGCCCCATGACCCGCGGCCTCAAAAGCGCCTTCAGCCATAGGAGAGGCCGGTGCTAAGCTATCTCCTGCGAAAACTGCTGCTCGGCATCCCGGTGCTGTTCGGCGTCACCGTCATCGTCTTCGCCATCGCGCACGCCATGCCTGGCGATGCCGTGCTGGCGATGATCACGGCGGAGGCGCCGTCGAGCGAAGCACTGATCGCGATGCGGCGCGGCGAACTCGGCCTCGACCAGCCGCTCTACATCCAGTACCTCGACTGGATCGGCCAGATCCTGCACGGCAATCTCGGCCGCTCCTTCGTCAATGGCCGCAGTGTCGGCGAGATCATCGGCGAGCGCCTGCCGATGACGCTGGAACTGATGGGGGTGGCATTGCTCGCAGCCTTCATCATCGGCACCACGCTGGGGGTGATCTCGGCGCTCAGGCAATACCGGCTGACCGACTATTCGCTGACGCTTGGCGGCTTTGTCGGCGTGTCGATCCCGGATTTCTTCATGGGGCTGCTGCTCGTCTACGTCTTTGCACTTGAATTGCGTTGGCTGCCGTCGTCGGGCATTTCGACGGCGGGCGACAATTTCTCGCTCGTCGACAATCTCAGGCATCTGATCCTGCCGGCTGCTGCATTGGCCCTGTTCCGCGCTGCGATCTTCATGCGCTATGCCCGCGCCGGCATGCTCGAAGTTCTGAACCAGGACTATATGCGCACCGCCAAGGCCAAAGGCCTGCGGCCGAGCACGATCACGCTGCGCCACGGCCTGCGCAACGCGCTGATCCCGCTGGCCACCGTCTTCGGCCTTGCTTTGCCGACGCTGTTCGGCGGCTCGGTGGTGATCGAGACGATCTTCCAGTGGCCGGGCATCGGCCTGATGTTCATCGACGCGGTGGTGAACCGGGATAGCCCGGTCATCATGGGCTATGTGCTGATCACCGCCATCATCGTCATGCTGGCCAACCTTGCCACCGACCTTGCCTACAGCGTGCTCGACCCGCGGGTGAACTATGAGTGACATCACCGCCGCCGACGTGACTGTTGCTGCCGGCGCCTCGCGCGGCCTGTGGGGCGAGGCGGCGCGCCGTTTCCTCAATCACCGTCTGGCGACGCTTGGGCTGGTCATGCTCGCCATCATCGTGCTCGCCTGCGTGCTGGCGCCGCTGATCGCGCATTACGGCCCCAACGACATCGATCTGCGCGGCCGCAACCAGCCGCCAGGCGACGTCCATTGGCTCGGCACCGACGGCACCGGCCGCGACATCTTTGCCCGCATCCTCTATGGCGGGCGCATCTCGCTGACGGTCGGCTTCGTCGCCGTGGCCATCTCGGCGGCGATAGGTGTCTTCATCGGCTGCGTAGCGGGCTACTTCGGCGGCAAGGTCGATCTCCTGCTGATGGGCCTGATCGACACGGTTCTGACCTTTCCGCGCCTGGTCATCATCATCGCTTTCGTCGCCGTGGTCGGACCCAGCATCTTCAACACCATGGTGGTGATCGGCCTGCTCAGCTGGCCGTCCATCGCCCGGCTGACGCGCGGCGAGATCCTAGCGCTGCGCAACCAGGAATTCGTGCTTGCCGCGCGCTCGCTCGGCACCTCGCCCTCGGTCATCATCCTCGAGCACATCCTGCCCAATGTGCTGAGCCCGATCCTCGTGGCGATCACGCTCGACGTGGCGACTGTTATCCTGCTCGAGGCGTCGCTGTCCTTCCTCGGCCTCGGCGCGCAGGCGCCGGCGGCCAGCTGGGGCAACATGCTGCGCGACGCGCGCACGCTGTCGATCCTGGAGAGCCAGCCCTGGATGTGGATACCGCCCGGCGCGATGATTGCGATGGCCGTGCTCAGCATCAATTTCGTCGGCGACGGCCTGCGCGATGCGCTCGACCCGCAGCACATCATGGGCGGGGGCGTGAAATGACCGGCCTCGATATGCTCGCGGCTCGCAAGCCAACGACAGCGCCGGGACAACAACCCGTGCTCGACGTGCAAGGGCTGAGCGTCGAGTTCGGTCCAAAAGGCCGCTCCGTCTATGCCGTCAACGATGTCTCCTTCCAGCTTGCCGAAGGTGAGTCGCTGGCCATTGTCGGCGAGAGCGGCTCCGGCAAGTCGGTGACCGTGCAGACATTGATGGGCCTGATCCGCAAGCCGCCCGGCCGCGTCACTCAAGGCCGCGCGCTCTACCGCGGCCGCGATCTTCTGGCCATGCCCGACAGCGAATTGCGCCATATCCGCGGCCGCGACATCGCGATGATCTTCCAGGATCCGATGTCGTCGCTGAACCCGGTGCTGACCGTCGGCCTGCAGCTGACCGAGGCGCTGCGCGAACATCAAGGCCTGAGCCAGCCGCAAGCCGAGCGCCAGGCGCTCGACATGCTCGACCTGGTCGGCATCGCCAATGCGCCGCAACGCATGCGCGCCTTTCCACACCAGTTCTCCGGCGGGCAATTGCAGCGCATCGGCATCGCCATGGCGCTGGTCTGCAAGCCGTCGATCCTGATCGCCGATGAGCCGACGACGGCGCTAGACGTCACCATCCAGGCGCAGATCGTCGAGTTGGTCGCGCGCCTGCAAAAACAGCTCGGCATGGCGATCATCTGGATCAGCCATGACCTCAGCCTGGTCGCCGGCTTCGTCGATCGCGTCGCGGTGATGTATGCCGGCTCGATCGTCGAATGCGCGCCGGTCGATGAGCTGTTTTCGGCGACGACGCACCCCTATACGATCGGCCTGTTGAACTCGATTCCGTCGCTGACGGCGGCAAACACCAGGCTGGTGCCGATCAAGGGCGCGCCGCCCAACGTCACCCTGCCGCCGACCTTCTGCGCCTTCGCCCCTCGCTGCGATTATGCCGAGGCGCGCTGCCGCGAGGCAAAGCCGCCGCTGGAAACGGTCGGCGCCGGCCACACCACCGCATGCTGGCGCTGGCGGCAGGTCGAGCATTTGCCGCGGCCTTCGGCGGCAGCACCAGTTATCACGCGGGCTGCGGCGCAAAAGCAGGAACCGCTGCTCGTCGTTTCCAACCTCAAGGTGCATTTCCCCATCAGGCGCGGTGTGCTCAGGCGACAGGTCGGCGCCGTCCACGCTGTCGACGGGGTCAGCTTCGAGGTGCTGCGCGGCGAGACGCTGGCGCTGGTCGGTGAAAGCGGCTGCGGCAAGTCGACGACCGGCCGCGCTGTGCTGGGCCTCGAGCGGCCGAGCGCCGGCGGCATCCTGTTCGAGGGCAGGGACTATGCCGGTGCATCGGGCGAGCAGCTCAAGCAGCGCCAGCGCGACATGCAGATGGTGTTCCAGAACCCGTTCGGCTCGCTCAACCCGCGCATGACCGTCGGCCGCATCATCGGCGAGGGGCTGCGCGCCCAGAAGATCGGCACGCGTGCTTCGCGCGACGTCCGCGTCAGCGAATTGCTGGCGTTGGTTGGATTGCGGGAAGCGCTGCGCAACCGCTACCCGTTCGAGCTCTCCGGCGGCCAGCGCCAGCGCGTCGGCATCGCCCGCGCGCTGGCCGCCAATCCGAAATTCATCATTGCGGACGAGCCGATCTCGGCGCTCGACGTCTCCATCCAGGCACAGATCGTCAACCTGCTCGACGATCTCAAGGCGCGCCTCGGGCTCACCTATCTTTTCATCGGCCATGACCTGTCGATGATCCGCTATCTCAGCGACCGAGTCGCGGTGATGTATCTGGGCCGGATCGTCGAGATCGGCACCACCGTGGCGGTGTTCGGCAGCCCGCTGCATCCCTATACAGGCGCGCTTCTGTCGGCGATCCCGGTGCCCGATCCGAAGGCCGGCGGAACACGCCGGCGCATCGTGCTGGGCGGCGCGGTGCCCGATCCGTCGAAGCCGCCGCCCGGCTGCCATTTTCATCCGCGCTGCCCGATGGCGAGCGAGATCTGCACGCGGGTGACGCCCGAGGTGCGCGATTTCGGGTCGCCCGTCTCCGGGCAGCATCTCGTCGCCTGCCACCATGCCGGCACCCTATGACACTTCTGGAAAGACCGAGGATCCCTGAATGACCAAGGAATTGGCGGGCATGTATGCCGCCCTGATGACCGGACTGAGCGATGCCGGCGAGTTCGATCCGCAGCGCCAGCGCAACATCAACGACTATGTCCTGCGCCAGGGTCTGGCCGGGCTCTATGTCGGCGGCAGCAGCGGCGAATCCGGTCTGCTGACGGTGGACGAACTGCTGGCTCAGCAAGAGGTGGTCTTCGCCGGCGCGGAAAGCACCGGCACCAGGCTGATCGCCCATGTCGGCATGCCAAACCTGCGCGATTCCATGCGCCTGGCGCGGCAGGCGCAAAGGCTTGGCTACCACGCGCTGTCGGCGCTGCCGCCGCATTCCTATCCGTTCTCCGACGAAGAGGTTTTTGGCTACTACCAGGCGCTGGCGTCGGCGACGGAATTGCCGCTGATCGTCTACGAGATCCCCTTGCGCACCGGCCGGCCGTTGCCGCTCGGCTTGTTGGTCCGGCTGCTCGATCTGCGCAATGTCATCGGCATCAAATTCACCTCCACCGACCTGTTCAAATACGCGATGCTGCGCAAGCGGCAGCCGCAGAAACTGTTCTATTACGGCTTCGACGAAATCTATGCCGCCGCCGGCATGCTCGGCACCGATGGCGGCATCGGCACCACCTACAATCTGCTCGGCAGGCTGTATGTGGCGGTGGACAAGGCGATCCGGGCCGGCGACCTGGAACGGGCGAAAGCGCTGCAGATGGTGTCGCAGGACTTCGTCGAGGTGCTGTTGGAAACCGGCGTGCTGCCGGGCATGAAAGCGGCGTTCCGCGTCATCGGCGTCGACTGCGGCCCGACCCGCGCCCCGATGGCGCTGGCTGTTGCCGATGCCGAGGACCGGATGCGTGCGGTTCTTGCTCGCCCGGCGGTGAAACAGTGGCTGGCGTAAGCTGCGCCGGCGTCGACAGTGATGGTCACATAAAAGTCTGGGCTAGCCCGGATTGCGGCCTGCCGACCTGCCTGTCCGCGAAAACGACGTGCGAAGGCGATAGCGGTCGCCGGCATATCGGATCGTCGACGACAACAGCGGCCGGCCGGCCGCATCGACGATGAGCTGACGCATCACCAGAGTGGATTTGCCGGCGTCGATGTCGAGATGGCGCGCCAGTACAGGATCGGCGCCGCGCGCCTCGATCGTGGTTTCGGCGCGCGCCAGATCAACGCCGGTTGCCCTGAGCTTCAGCGCTCCGCCGGCTTGCGTTCGACGATGTAGATGTGGTCGGCCGCCAGCACCACTTCGCCGCGCTGGTTGATCACTTCGCAGCGCTCGATGACCCGTCCCGAAGCTGGCCGCTTGGGATCGTCTTCCTTGGCCGCGATGGTGGTGCGTGTGCGGATCGTGTCGCCGATGAACACCGGCTTGATGAAGCGCAGCCGGTCGTAGCCATAGGAAAAGGCGACGGGATTGACGATGGTCGCCGTCAGCCCAATGCCGATCGTGAACACCAGCGTGCCATGCGCGATGCGCTGTCCGAACGGCGTCGTCTTCATGAACTCAGCGTCCATGTGATGCGGGAAGAAATCGCCGGTATGGCCGGCATGGACGACAAAGTCGGTTTCGGTGATGGTGCGGCCGCTGGTGAGGCGCGAGGCGCCGATCTCGTAGTCCTCGAAATACTGGATCTGTTCCATCAGGGTCTTTCCGCGATCGGCGTCGCCGGTGCCGCACTCGACTGATAGGCGGCCTCGACCAGCGCCATCGTGCTCCACGCATCCTCGACCGGACTGACCAGCGTTGCGTCTTCGCCTACTGCGAAACGCTGGACATTGGCCATGCGGCCGACGAAGGCATCGGGAAACCACTCACCGGCCAAGGGCACCGCGACCCAATCCGTTCCGCCCTTCGGATAAATTTCCAGCACCTCCGGTTCGCCGCGCGGATAGTCGAGGTTGAGGCCGAGTTTGAGATAGGCCGCGCCCTCGGTGCCGCAGATGCGGAACTCGGAGGCTTGGTGCCGGCGGCCGAACCTGTGGTCGTGATTGATCGACAGCGCGCAACGCACGGTGTCGCCATAGTCGAGAATGGCGCTGGTACGCGTTTGCGCCACCGTATGGTTGGGATGGCCGAGCGTCTTGGCGTGCACGCCTCGCGGGTCGCCAAGCAGTTGACGGATCAGGTCGAGATAATGGATCGAGTGCATGGCGATCTCGACGCGCGGTGCCTTGAGCAGGAATTCCCACAGCTGCCACGGTGTCGCCAGCGCCAGCCAGACGTCGAAGTCGACGATCTCGCCGAGCCAGCCCTTGGCGATGGCGTCCTTCAGCGCCAGCATCATCGGTGCGAAGCGCGCCTGGAAATTCACCGCTGCCTGCAGTTTCTTGGAACGGCAGATATCGAGGATTGCGGTTGCCTCGGCAAGGCTGCTGCCCATCGGCTTCTGGATCAGCGCCACCGCGCCGTCAGGCAATGCGTCAAGCACATCGGCATGGCGGGAGGGCGGCGTCGCTAGGTCGAAGATCGCACCCTCGACAGTGGCCGCTTCCTCGGGCGTGCGGAAGGCTGTCACACCCCATTGGCTGGCCAGCTTTTCCGCCTTGGCGTGATCGGGATCGTAAAGCCCGGCGATCGGGAAGCTGGCTTTCCGGTAGGCGGGGAAATGCGCGTCACCGACGATCGACCCGGCGCCAAAAGTGACGATCGGCCGGGGCTTCGAGGGGTTGGGCCAGGATTGGACGAGTGAGGCAGGGTCGAAACCGCTTTCAGTCATGATGGAAGACCTCGTCGATCGCTGCCCACCATTCGCCTTCCCCGCGCGTCGCCAGCGGTTCCTGGCAAGGCATGCAGACCGACCACCATTCCTGCGTCTTCGGGTCGGCCGCCATCCTGGCCATGTCGGCCGCATAGTCGGTGCCGTGGTATTCAAAATAACTGAACAGCAGGTTCTCCGGCCGCTTCAGGTAGATCGAATAGTTCTTGATGTTGCATGCCGAGATCATGGTCAGCACGTCAGGCCAGACGGCGGCATGAAGGCGGACATACTCCTCGACCTTTTCCGGCTTCAGCCCCAGAACCATCCCCATCCGCTGCATATCAGTCTCCTATCTGGTGATCGCCGTGGTGAATTCGGCGATGCTCATGGCCTTGACCGCGTCCCAGTCCCAATCGATGCCGATGCCCGGTTCGTCGGGCGCCAGCGCCTGGCCATCCTCGATGCGCATATGCTTGCCGGTCAACTGGTCGAGCTGCGGAATGTACTCGACATAGCGGCCGTTCTGAACTGCGCAGGCAAGGCTGACATGCAGTTCCATCAGGAAATGCGGGCAGACCGGAATGTCGAAGGCTTCCGCCGCATGGGCGATCTTGAGCCAGGGCGTGATGCCACCGATGCGGCCGACATCGACCTGGACGATCGAGCAGGCGCCTTTCTGCATGTATTCGCGGAAATGGCGGATGGAATAGAGCGACTCGCCGATGGCGATCGGCGTCGGCGTCGAGTTCGACAACCGCACGTGCCCGTCGATATCGTCGGCCGGCAGCGGCTCTTCGATCCAGGCGAGATCGAGCTCGCGCAGCCTGGCCGCGCGCCGGATCGCTTCGTCGACAGAGAACCCCTGATTGGCGTCGGTCATGATCTCGTAGCCGTCGCCCACCGCCCTGCGCACCGCCGACAGGCGGGCGAGATCCTCCGAGCCGTGCGGCCTGCCGATCTTCACTTTTGAGCCGCGAAAGCCCTTGGCCTTGGCGGCCAGAGCATCGTCCACCAGCGCTTGCGTTTCGATGTGCAGCCAGCCGCCTTCGGTCGTGTAGAGCGGGCAGCGGTCCTTGGCACCGCCGGCCAGCTTCCACAGCGGCAGGTTCTGCTTCTTCGCCCGCAGATCCCACAGCGCCGTGTCGATCGCGGCGATCGCGATGGCCGTGATCGCACCGATCGTGGTGGCGTGCGTGGCAAATTCGAGATCGTGCCAGATCGCCTCGATCATGTCGGCGTCGCGGCCGAGCAGCCGCGTCGCGAGATGGTCGGACAGCAGCCTCATCACCGACGAGCCGCCGGTGCCGATCGTGTAGCTGTAGCCGGTGCCGACCGCGCCGTCGGAATCGGTGACCGTCACGATCGGCGTTTCCTGGCTGACGAAGCTCTGGATCGCGTCGGTGCGCTTGACCTTGGGCACAAGGTCCACCATCCGCAGTTCGATTTTTTCGATCTTGGCCATCAGTCAGCTCCGCAATGTCTTCCCGGTGTCGGCGGCAAACAGATGCGCCTGCGACATGTCGAGGCTCATGGCGACCCGTTCGCCCGACCTCAGTGGTCTCGGATTCAGCATGCGCGACACCCAGTCGGTGCCGTTGAATTCGACGAACACCAGCGTCTCGTTGCCGAGCGGCTCGGTGACCGTGATCGGCAGCTCGATCTGGTGGACGTCGGCGGCGCCGCCGGAACTGATGCCATGGCCGGTCGGATAGATGTCGTCAGGCCGCAGCCCGAACACCACCTTGTCGCCAGTGGCGACATTGAACTTGAACTGGCCGGGCAGCGGCAGTTTTTCGCCGCTGGCGAAAACCATCTGGCTGTCATCGATCGTGGCTTCGTGCAGGTTCATCGGTGGCGAGCCGATGAAGCCGGCAACGAAGCGCGTCGCCGGCCGCCGGAAAACCTCGTCGGGCGTGCCGACCTGTTCGATATGGCCGTCGCGCATGATGACGATGCGGTCGGCAAGCGTCATCGCCTCGACCTGGTCATGGGTGACATAGATCACCGTCGACTGCACCTTGGCATGCAGTTTCTTGATTTCGGTGCGCATCTGCGTGCGCAGCTTGGCGTCGAGGTTGGAGAGCGGCTCGTCGAACAGGAAGACGTCGGGATCGCGCACGATGGCGCGGCCCATGGCAACGCGCTGCCGCTGGCCACCGGACAGTTGCGACGGGCGGCGGTCCAGCAGCGTGTCGAGGCCGAGGATGGCCGAGGCCTCGGCGACGCGGCGATCCATGTCGTCCCTGGCCGCACCGGCGATCTTCAGAGAAAAGCCGAGATTCTCGCGCACCGTCATATGCGGATAGAGCGCGTAGGACTGGAACACCATCGAGATGTTGCGCGACCGTGGCGGCAGGTCATTGACGACGCGGCCGCCGATCTCGATCGACCCCGCGCTGATCTCCTCCAGCCCGGCGATCATGCGCAGCGTCGTCGACTTGCCGCAGCCGGAGGGGCCGACCAGTGCGATGAATTCGCGGTCGGCGATGTCGAGGTCGATGCCGTGCACGATCCCGACATTGCCGTAGCGCTTGGTCAGCTTGGTGAGGGAAACGGTTGCCATGGGTCAGCCTTTCACCGCGCCGGAGGTCAGGCCGCCGACAAGGTGTTTCTGGACGATATAGGTGAGGGTGAGCGCCGGAATGATCATCACCACGGCGAGCGCGCACATGCCGCGCCAGTCGATGGTGAACTCGGCCGTGTAGTCGAGCAGGCCGACCGGCAGCGTCTTGGCGCTCACCGAGCGGGTCAGCTGCGAGGCCAGCGCGAATTCATTCCAGCAGGTCAGGAAGGCGAAGATGGCGGCCGACGCGATGCCCGGCCCGGCGAGCGGGAACTCGACCTGCCAGAACGCCTGCCAGCGCGTGCAGCCGTCGATCTGCGCGGCTTCCGCAAGGTCCTTCGGCACCTGGCGGAAGAAGCCGTCGATCAGCCAGATCGTGAACGGCACGTTGAGCGCGACATAGGCAAGGATCAGTCCGAAATGCGTGTCGATGATGCCAAGCCGCACATAGAGGAAGAACAGCGGCAGCGACAGCGCGATGCCCGGCACCGTGCGTGTCAGCATCAGGCCGAGGAAGACGCTCGACTTCCCGCGGAAGCGGTGGCGCGCAAATGCATAGCCGCCGGCCATGCCGATGGCCACCGCAATGATCGTCGACGTGACCGAGATGATCAGCGAGTTGCGGAAATATTCGATCACCGGGATGCCGCCCTTGCCGATGCCGCTGAACATCGCGACATAGGCGTCGAACGAGATCTCCTGCGGGATCCACACCGGAGGCTTGGCCATGATCTCGACGGTCGGCCGCAGCGACGACAGCACGATCCACAGACCAGGCAGGCAGATCGTCAGCATCGCCAGGAACAGGCCGATGCGATAGACAATGCCCGTGAGCCGGCGCTTCAGGCGGGCGGAGGAATTCTCGTCCATTCTCACCACTCAGCACCGATCTGCGTGCGCGCCGCGGCGAGCTTGTTGAAGAAATAGACGGTGAAGGCGATCGACAGCAGGATCGAGAAATAGGCCATGGCGTTGGCCATGCCCATGCGCCCGTCGCTGTAGGCGGTGCGCGCCACCAGCGTCCACAAAAGCTCAGTGCGGCCCGCCGGTCCGCCATCGGTCATGATCTTGACGATGTCGTAGGCGCGCGCGACGTCGAGCGAGCGAATGGTCATGGCGATGTAGGCGAAGGGCATGACGAACGGCCACGTCACATAGCGGAAGGTCTGCCAAGGCGTGCAGCCGTCGACGCGCGCCGCCTCGATCGGTTCCTTGGGCATGGCGAGCAGGCCGGCCAGGATCAGGATGGCGAAGATCGCGGTCGACGACCAGATTTCGGCGATCGAAATGGCGATGAAGGCGAGATGGCTCTCGATCAGCCACGGTATGGCGTCCTGCGTGAGCCCAAGCGACTGCAAGGCATTGTTCACCAGCCCGATATTGTCGTTGAACATGAATTTGAATTGGAAGCCGACCAGGATCGGCGAGAACATCATCGGAAACATCATCAGCGTGCGCAGGATGCGCTGGCCGCGCGTCGCCTTCTCGACCAGCATCGCCAGGCCGAGGCCAAGCAGCATTTCGAGATTGAGCGCGATCGTCAGCAGCAGCACGGTGCGACCGAACGCCCACCAGAAATCGGTGTTGGACAGGATCGAAAGATAGTTCCTGAAGCCGATGAAGACGAAGAAAGTCTCGGGCCGCGTCAGGCGGAAAGGCGTGAAGCTGGAATAGAGCGACAAAAGCAGCGGCACCACGACAACCGCCGCCAGCACGATAACAGCCGGAAGCAGCAGCAGGAATGGCGGGGATGGCTTGAAGCCCTTCATCAAGATCCTGTGGGATGTTGCATTCAACTGTCGGTGCTTCTTCTTCGTCGAGGCCCGGGCCGGGAACTGTCATGGATCGGTTAGCGCCCCGGCAAGGCGCGATCGCCTCCCCCATCGCTGATGGGGGAGGCCGTCTTGGGAGCGATTGCTAGAGCTTGCCGGCGTCCTGGAGGATCTGCGTCGCCTTGGCGGCTGCTTCATCCAACGCCTGCTTGGAGGTCTTGTCGCCAAGGATCGCCGCCTGCAGTTCGGGATAGACGGCATTCGAGATCTCGATCCACTCAGGCGTCTGCGGCACGGCAAAGGCGTGCTTGGCTTCTTCCTGGAAGGCGGCAAGAACCTCCTTCTTGTAAGGATCGTTTGCCGCTTGCTGGAGATCCCAGTCCCACACCGCCGTGCGGGTCGGCAGCGGACCTGCGGCGGCCTCGAGCTTCTGGCTGTCCTCGTTGGTCAGCCACCACACCAGGGAAGCCGCGGCCTCCTTGTTGGGGCAGTTCTCGGTCACCGAGAAGCCGTGGAAGCCGGACCAGCCGGTGCGCTTGCCCGAGGAACCCTTCGGCGCAACCTTGACGCCGACATTGCCGGCGACCTTCGACGACTTCGGGTCGTTGAAGAAGCCGGCCCAGCCAGGCCAGTCGAGGTTGATGGCGACGGTGCCGGAAGCAAAGCCCTGGCCGAGGTCGTCCCACAAATAGTTCGTCGTTCCGGCCGGCACGGCCTTGGCCTTGTAGAGGTTGACGAACCAGTCGAGCGCCCTGATGCCGGCCTCGGAGTTGAAGACGGGCTTGCCGTCCTTGTCGAGATATTCACCGCCTTCGGCGACCACCATCTCGTAGAAACGGCCGTTGATCGCCTCTTCCTTGCCGGCGAACTGGGTGCCATAGAAATTGGGCGGGTTGGCGAAGAACTCGGCCTGGTCGGTGACTTCCTTCCAGGTGTCCGGCGGCACGAGGTCATAGCCGTATTTGGCCTTGAACTTGGTCTTGTTGTCGGCGTTCTCGTACAGGCTCTTCTGGTAGTAGAGCGCCGAAACGTCGAACTGCGCGCGCGGCAACATCTCCAGCTTGCCGTCGATGGTTGCCGACTTGATCGTCGAAGGCACGAAAGCGTCGATCTCTGCCTTGGGCAGGAGCTTGCTGAGGTCGGTGTAGAGGCTCGTATACTGCGGCGCGAACGACGAATGGTTCCAGCCGACGCACCAGTTGGTGCTGCCCGAGGCGATGTCGGATTTGAGCTCCTTGTCGATGTCGAAGCCGTTCTTCTTGGTCAGGATGTTTACCTTGGCGCCGGTCAGCTTCTCCCATTCGGGGATGCGCTCATAGAGTTTTTCATATTGCTGGCCGCCGATCAGCTTGGCGTCGATGGTGACGCCTTCGAACTTGCCGGGCAGGTCGCCGGCAAGGGCCGTGCCTGCACCGAATGCAAGCAACAATGCGCCGGCGGACACGCCGGAAAGCAGTCTGTTCATTGGTATCCTCCCTTGGTGCGCCTCAGAGGCGACTGCAACTCGTCTGATGACAAGAAGTGCCACATTCATATACAAACAAAATATTCACGGGTACGTCAAGGCGAAATTTGTTTCCGTCGGCCGCGTTCCTGCGTATATGAAGAATCGAATTCACTGGAGAGATGCGCCATGGATGACAGCGAAGACGAGCGCTATCGCGCGCCGGCGCTTGACAAGGGGCTCGACATCCTCGAACTGCTGGCGGGCGTCGACGGTGGCCTGACACAAGCCGAAATCGCCAAGAAACTCGACCGCAGCCCCAACGAATTCTATCGCATGCTCGACCGGCTGGTGCGGCGCGGCTACGTCACCCGGTTGGATGGCGACCGTTATTCGCTGACGCTGAAGCTGTTTGGCCTGGCGCAACTGCATGCGCCGGTGCGGCGGCTGGTTTCCTACGCCACGCCGCTGATGCGCGAGCTGGCAGAGACATCGCAGCAGGCCAATCAACTCGTTGTTTTTGATCGTGGTTCCGCCGTTGTGATCGCCCAGCAGGAGGCACCGAATTACTGGGGCATCTCGATCCGCGTCGGCTCACACATTAGCCTGTTCGACACCGGTTCGGGACATGTGTTGCTCGCCTTCCGCTCACAGGAAGAGCGGCAGATGATGATTTCCGAGCACGTCCGCAGCACCGACAAGACGGCGCAGTCGGCCGAGTTCTTCGCCAGGCTCGACCAGATACGCGACCGTGGTTACGAGATGATGGCTTCGATGCAGACCGCCGGTGTCTTCAACCTGTCGGCCCCGGTGCGCAGTTCCGATGGCAAGGCGATCGCGGCACTGTCGATTCCCTACATCACCGTCGTCAACGCGCCCTCCGCGCCAGACATCACCAGGACCATCGAGCTGTTGCTGGTCACGGCCGAAAAGCTCTCGCACCTGGCAGGATCGGCGGTCGGCTCGTCGACATGAATTCTTATTTGAATGAAGAATTCCTCCGTGAGATGATTTGAGCAGCCAAAGAGGAGGAGCCAAAGTGATCATCGACACCCATCTGCATCTCATCGATCGTTCGGTGCTGCGCTATCCCTGGCTTGCCGGCGTGCCGGCGCTCAACCGTGATTTTTCCTACGAAGAATACGCCGTGGAGGCCCACCGCGTCGGCGTCGGGCGCGTGCTGCATATGGAGGTCGACGTCGATCCAGCGGACATCGAAGCCGAGACTGATCGCGTCGAAGGGCTGTCGCGGCAGCCTGGCAGCATGCTGGCCGGTGCGATCGCGTCCTGCCGGCCGGAAGAAGCAGACTTTGCAGCCTATCTCGACCGGCAACGGGCAAATCCCTTCGTCAAGGGTTTCCGCCGCGTCCTCCATGTCGTGCCCGACGAACTCTCGGAAGGCGCTCTGTTTCGGGACAACATCAAGCGGCTTGCCGGCACCGGCCTGACCTTCGATCTGGTCGTGCTGCCGCACCAGATTCCCAAGGCGATCGCGCTTGCCGACCTGGCGCCCGATGTCCAGTTCGTGCTCGACCATTGCGGCGTCCCCGATATCAAGGGCAATGGCGAACCTCCATGGCGCGAACACATGAGCGAGATCGCGCGCCGCCCGAATGTCATGGCCAAGATTTCCGGCGTCGTCGCCTATGCCGATCCCGGCAGTTGGACGGCCGGGACGCTCCGGCCCTATGTCGAACACACCATCGATGCGTTCGGCTGGGATCGCGTCGTCTGGGGCAGCGACTGGCCGGTCTGCACGCTTGGCGGCGGCCTCTCGACCTGGGCGGCGGCGACCCATGCGCTGCTGTCAGGCTGCAGCGTCGATGAACGCGACAGGCTCTTGTTCGCGAATGCCCGCAAGCTGTGGCGGCTCGATTAGAGCAAGTCCAGGAAAAGTGTGAAACGGTTTTCCGTCCGGAATTGCGTCAAAACAAAGTGTTAGAGTGGCTCGCCGTTTCCGTGAAACTGTGAATTGCTCTAGCCGGGTTCGTTCACGCTCCGGACACCTGCGCCGGAGCACTCTCCCGGAACAGGCGATTAACATCGGCAACGACCTGGCCAGCCCGGTGCCTGGATGTCAGGCCGGCGACGATGCGGTCGGACGCCGCCTGCTGGAATGCCATGTAACCATCATGGCGCGGCCGCACCCATGCGCCTTCCAGCGTCACGCGCGTGCCGCGATAAAAGTTGCCGGTCGCGGCGTTGACCGTCTGATCTTCCCACGCGGCGGCGTGGCCGGGCTGGCCGCCGGCGGCGGCATAGGCACCGCGCTGGACATCGCCACTGGCGACCCAGTAGGCGAAGTCGATCGCTGCATCCTTTGCCTTGGAAAAGGCTGAAACCGCTATGCCGGTGCCTCCAAGCGCCGAACCGATGGGACCGCCGGCGCCGATGACCGGGATATCGGCGAAGGCCAAGCGGTGCGGGCGGAACCCAGCCGTCGCATAGGAGACGTAACCATAGATCAGCGGCGCGCAGACGATTCTGGAATCCGTCTCTGCCATGCGCTCCGAGACGGCGATCGGATCCATGTCAAAGCAGGCCGGGTCGACCAGTGCCGCGATCTCGCGCATAGCCTCGAAGACGTCGCTGCCGGTCTCAATGTCGATGAGATCGTGGGAGGGATCGGTCGCGCAGGCATGACCGAGATTGCTGGCAAGCGTGTAGAAGACCATCAGCGCGTGGGGCGGCCGCAGCGGCAACAGCACGCGGCCTTGCCGAGCGAGGTCGAGCACCTCGCTCCAACGCGATGGCGGCGCATCGAGCGCATCCGGACGCCATGCCTGGACCTGGCTGGCCGCATCGATTGGGAACGCCCACTGCCGCCCCTGCCAGCTGTAGCTCGGATAGGATTTTCCGACGCTGCCCGAGGCAAGGGCTGCGCGCTCCGCCTCGCGGCCGGCGACGTCGAGCGGCTCGAGGCAGCGCTCCGCCGTGATCTGGCCGACATGCGGATGATCGACGACGATGAGGTCATAGGCCCGCGCCAGTTCCTCGACCGGGAAGGACTCGAAATCCTGCAGCGAACGCTTGTCCCATTCTATGGCAACGCCGGACTTCTGTTTCCACAGCGACGAGCAGGCGACCATCGGATCGTAGCCGCGCGGATGGCTCCAGGTCATGCCCCTGAGGGCGGGCACGGGCGTGGGCAGGCTCACAGGCCGAACTCCTCGCGGATTGCAGCACTGTGCTCGCCGATGCGCGGTGCCGCCCGGTCGACCTTGGCTCTGATACCATCGACCCTCAGTGGCGAACTGGTGGTGAGGATCGAGACGTCGTCCTCGCGCGTCACCGTCTGCAGCATGTCGAGCGACTGGAACCCTTCGCTTGCCAGCATTTCCGGCCAGGTCAGCACCTTGGCGCACCAGATGTCCGCCGGCTCCAGGATATCAAGCCACTCGTCGATGGTCTTGGTGGCGATCCTTTGTGCGATGATCGTCTTGATGTCGTCGCGCGCCGTGAACCACGATGCCGGCTTGTCGCGATAGGGCGCCAGTTCGCCGAGCGACAGCAGGTCGCCCAGCTTGGGGATCGGCGTCATGGCGATGGCGAGGTAACCATCCTTGGCCGCGTAAACGCCGTAAGGCGCCGAGAGATAGGCATGCGCGCTGCGGAAGCTGGAGCGCCGCGGCAAGCGGCGGCCGTCATTGAGATGCGTGGTCAGCACCTCGAACTGGAAATCGACCAGCGCTTCCAGCAGGCTGGTTTCGATATGGCTTCCCTGGCCGGTGATGCCGCGCCGCACAAGCGCTGCCAGGATGCCTTGCGCGCAGGCGGCACCCGCGAGCATGTCGCCGATGGCGAGGCCAAACGGCACCGGGCCCTGGTCCTCGTCGCCGTTGAGCCACATCACACCGGAGCGCGACTGCGCCAACAGATCCTGGCCGGGTCGCTTGACCCATGGGCCGTCCTCGCCATAGCCGCTGATCGAGGCATAGACCAGCCGCGGGTTGATCTTGCGGACGGCCTCGTAGTCGAGACCCAGCCGCTCGATGACGCCCGGCCGGAAATTCTGGATCAGTACATCGGCCTTGGCCAGGAGGCCGCGCAGCACCTTGAGATCGGCCTCGTTCTTGAGGTCGATGGCAAAACTTTCCTTGGCCCGATTGATGGCGTGGAAGATCGTCGAATCGCCGCCGATCTCGGTGTCGCTGAGATAAAGCCGGCGCGACAGGTCGCCGCCATCCGGACGCTCGATCTTGATGACGCGGGCGCCGAGGTCGAGCAGCCTGAGCGAGCAGTAGGGCCCGGACAGGAATTGGCTCATGTCGACGACGACGAGACCGGCTAGCGGCAATTCGGCTGCTGCCGGCATCGCTATTTCTCCGTCTTGCCGACGAAGTCGGCCGGGTTACGGTACTTCACCGTCTGCAGATGCTCGCAGTAGAGAACGAGCTCACCTTCGCCCTTGAACACCTCGTAGCTGGCGCGGATCAGCCCCATCTCCTTGTAGCGCGGCTGCTTGTCGAGGTTGGAGCGGATCGAATAGATCGTGTCACCAATGAACACGGGCTTTATGAAACGCAGCCTGTCGTAACCATAGGAAAAGGCGTTGATACAATTGGTGGCGACCAGTCCCAGGCCAGCCGAAAAAACGAAAGCACCGGCGATCAGCCGCTTGCCGAAAATGCCTTCCGTCTCGGCAAACATCTGATCCTGCACATAGGGGTGGATGTCGAGCACCAGCGTGTTGAAAAGGTGGCTGTCGCCTTCTGCCATGGTGCGCCGCAATGAGCGGATTTTCTGGCCGACCGGCCAGTCCTCGTAAAACCAGTTTTCGGCATTCCACACCGGCAGGGCGGCGTGCTCCTCGGGCATGTTGGCGGGGTGCGTCGAGGCGACGCCGACGGTGGGCGCGAAATCGTTCATGGCCGGCTCCGCCGGCCCTGTGGCGGGCACCGCAGAGGTGCTGGAGCACGCATCAAAGCGCCTGAAAGCACGACGTTTCCTCCGGTCAATCTTCTTTTGTAAATAGTATTTTCACATATGGGGCTGCGTTGCAAGCATGAACAGGCGAAATCTTGGCCGTTCCCGCGCGCCGAAGCGCCGGCGGGCAGGGGAGCAAACAATGCCCAATGCCTGTCTGGTATTTATCGGCCGCTTGAATCGTGAGGTGCCGTATTTTCAGGGCGCGATGCCGACGGCGGCATGCTGACCGGCACCGGACGGGCCATCGAGATCGGCACGCCGGTGTGCGTCAAGAACGTGCGCTGAACGCCCGCAACTACTGTCGAAGCCCCGGAACAAAACTGGCCGGGGCTCAAGCCTGTTGGATTGCCGAGAGCTTCCAACTCGAGCCATTCTCACGCATGAATGTCCACAACTCGGTCGTCTCTGTCGGATGCTCACCGTCGCCCTCGACGACCTTGCCGCTGGCCCGTTCGCGCATCACGTCACGAGACTCGTAGCGCAGTGCGGCGGTGGCGTAATCGCGGTCATCCTCGCGCCAGCTTTCCGCGATGTCGGCCTGCAGCAAAGTGATGTCCGATACGTCGTTCCTGAGACCTTTCTGGGCATTGTCGGCCAGCTCTTCGGACAGATAGGACACCATCTCGGGGGTCGTCGCCCGGCGCAGGGCGGCATGGTCTTCACGCCCGAATGCTTCCTGGACGTCAGTCAACAGCTGCTGGAATGCGTCGAGGTCGGTCTGAGCTAGCGTAATCTCCTCGGAACCGGTGGCTGGAGAGCCTCCGCCGGAACCGCCGCCAAAGCCGGGAATGGTGAAGGAGCGTTGAGTGTCCGCCTGCTGCTGTGGCGTCGCGCGGTTCTCAAATCTCGAACCCTGGGCATTGGAAGCCTGGGCATTGCCTGCACCGGCCAGTGCCGAGGCAGGGCCGCCCGCGGATTGCGAGCGGAAAAAGCGAATGGCCAGCATGATTGCGCCACCTATCAGCAGGGCCTGAAGCAGGAAACCGAACATGCCGGCCAGGCCGCCGAAGCCTTGGCCGACGAGCAGGCCGATCAGGCCACCGAGCAGCAGGCCGCGCATCATCGTTCCACCGAAACCGCTCATGAAGCCGGGCCTCTCCAACCCGGCCTGCGGTTGCCGTGCCGAAGTGTTCACGCCGGTGTTGGGCGTCATCGAACGCTCGACCGGAGCGATCGGCGCTGGTGCCGTTCTGGTCGGCGATGCCGATTGGAACGTACGCGTGCCACGACTGCCGAAACTGCCGCCGCGACGAGCCTCGGCGTGATCCATCGCGACCATGGAGAATGCAAGCAACAGCCCTGCAAAGAGGGCGGCAAATCGACTTGTGCGAGAAGTCATCGGGATTGGCCTTTATCGATGTGGTTTTCGGAAATCTTCAGCAAACCCGCCAGGGTACCGGGCGTCATGCGGTCAATCGAACAACTCTTCGAAGAATGATTTCTTCCGCTTCGGATAGCGGTGGCCCTGCGAGCGGGAATAATCGTCATCGCGCCCTTGGCCATGTTGCGGCTGGGAGAATGCTCCCGGCTGTGGCTGTTGCACAGGCGCAGCGTCCCTGCCGGAACGCTCGATGATCTTGTCCAGTTCGCCGCGATCAAGCCAGACGCCGCGGCACTGCGGACAATAATCGATCTCGATCCCCTGGCGTTCGCTCATCACGAGCGCGACGCGGCAGGAAGGGCAAACCAAACCAAGGAGGGAAGATGTCATGAGGGGCTCCAAACCAAAAAAGAATGAGCCCGCTTGACCGCAAAGAATGGAAACGGGCCCGTTACAGCGGTCCGACATCACGATCGCCAAAGAAGCGACAGTCAGAGGGGCCCGGCCCGCACAAGGCAATTAGGAATGCAGAGGCGCGCCTTCAAGGGATTGTTGCTCAAACCGTCACCACAATCTTTCCGAACTGCCGGTTCGATTCCAGGAAGCGATGCGCCTCGACGATTTGCTCGAACGGGAAAGTTCTGTCGATGATCGGCCTCAGCGCGCCGGTCCCCAGACCTTCGAGGATGAACGCTTTGGCCGCTTCCAGCTTCGCCGGGTTGCCGGTGATCTCATGGACGAGATAACCGCGCAGCGTCAGCGTCTTGGCCAGCACGGCGAACAACGGGAACGGCGTCGGCTCCGGGCTGAGGCCTCCATACTCGATGAGAATGCCACCCCGCGACATCGCCGCCGTCAGCGGCTCGAAGATCGGGCCGCCGGTCGCATCGAACACGACGCGCACGCCTTGCGGCCCGGCGATTTCATCGAGCCGTGCGGCCAGATCCTCCTCTGTCGCCGCCACGACGTAAGCCGCACCGGCATCGAGCAGGGCCTGCTTCTTGGCCGATGTCCGCGTCACCGCAATCGCGGTGGCGCCAGTCCTGTTGGCGATCTGGATCGCGGCAAGCCCGACACTGCTCGATGCCGCGGTGATGACGACCAAATCTCCGCTGTGCAGCCCGGCGATATCGATCAGCGCGCCATAGGCGGTGAGATATTGCATCCAGACCGCCGCCGCCATTGGCCAGTCGAGCGAGGGCGGGTGCTTGACGACGAGCCCGGCGGGATAGGTGACGAGCTCGCCATAGGCGGGCCAGCGGGTCATCGATTGCGGCGGGATGACGCTGACGCTGTCGCCTGGCACAAAATCCGTCACACCTTCGCCCACCGCCTCGATGATGCCCGCAGCCTCTAGGCCAAGCCCCGAGGGCAGCGTCGGCGTCTCGATATAGGCACCCGCGCGCAGCAATGCCTCGGCGCGATTGAGGCCGAATGCTTTGACGCGGATTTGAACTTCGCCCGGCCCCGGTCCGGGAAGCTCGACATCCTCGATGCGCAGGACCTCGGGGCCACCATGCTGGTGGAAGCGAACAAGACGTGCCATTCGGGTTACTCCAAATTATCTGAACCGAATGAGCTATGCATACAAGATTATCGGCGATAAATGGCTATGCAGGCAGAACAGTAGAAACCAGGAGTTCCGAATATGGATCGGCTTGAGAGCATGGCCGTGTTTGTCAGGGCGGTCGACCTTGGCTCGTTCGCGGCCGCGGCGGTCGCGCTCGATCTATCCGGACCGATGGTCGGCAAGCATGTCCGGTTTCTCGAGGAGCGGCTGGGGGTGCGGCTGCTCAATCGGACCACGCGCCGGCAGAGCCTGACCGACTTCGGACGCGCCTATTATGAGCGCTGCCGGGTGGTGCTGGCCGAGGCCGAAGCCGCCGATGCGCTCGCCGCCGACCAGTTTTCCGAACCGCGGGGCAAACTGCGCGTCACCATGCCGGCACATTTCGGTCGCCACTGCGTGACACCCACACTGCTGCGGCTGGCGCGGCAATATCCGATGCTGGAACTCGACCTGTCGCTCAGCGACCGCTTCGCCGACCTTGCCGAGGACGGCTATGATCTTGCCATCCGCACCGGCGCTCTGGACGACAAGGCAGGGGTGATCGCGCGTCGTGTCGCGCGCCAGGGCATGGTCGTCTGCGCAGCACCCTCCTATCTCCAACGCCACGGCGAACCGCGGCGGATCGAGGATCTCGCCGACCATCAGGCCATTGTCTACCGCCGGCTCGGCCAGGTCGTTCAGCCGTGGCTGTTCGTGCGCGACGGGCAAGCCGCGCAGGAGTTCATACCGACCGGCCGGCTGAGGCTCGACGATCTCGATGCCATCGCCGATGCCGCTGCCGAAGGCATGGGCCTTGCCTGGTTGCCCTATTGGCTGGTGCGCGAGCGCATTCAGGCCGGCGCGCTGGTGGCGCTGCTGCCGGATCAGCCGCGATATCTCTACGACTGTCACGCACTTTGGCTGCAGACGCCGCATCTGCCGTTGAAGGTACGGCTGGCAGTCGATGCACTGGCCGCCGCTTTGCCGAAATCGATGGCCTGATCGCAAGCGTCGCCGTCGGACGTCTGCGCGGCTCAGGCTACCTTGCGGTGCCTGAGCCGGGCAGCTTTTCACTACAATTTGCAGTAAGGCGTCACCGGCGCGATGACGCCGAAATCCTTAGCGATCTCGTAACCGATGCCGTCTGCCGCCGCCTTGCCGACATAGGAATGGCAGAGCGTGTGGTTGTTGGTGGCGTCGACGCGGATCTTGCCTTGCGGTGCGTCGAACTCGATCGATGGCAATGCCGCCAGCACATCGTCGTCCTTCAGCGATCCGGCCTTCTCGGCGGCCAGCGCGTAGAGATGCAGCCCATTGTAGCCGGCCTCGCCGATGCCGTTGACCATCTTCTCCTGGCCGAACTTTTCGCGGAAGCTCGAGATGAACTTCTTGTTGACCGGATTGTCGAGCGCCATCCAGTAGGGCTGCGGCGCGTAAGTGCCGGCCGCCACGCCGGCTGGCAGCGCGTCCTTGTTGAAGACCTCGTCGAGCGGCGCGATCAGCGGCTGCTTGATATCGAAGCTGCGATACTGCTTGAGCTGGGTGACGGCGTCGTTGCCGACCACCATCGACCAGACGACATCGGGCTTCAGCGACTTGATCTTCTGGAATGCCGGGCCGAAATCCGTGGTGCCGAACGGATAGTAGTCTGCGCCGATGATCTTGCCGCCGGCCTTCTCGTAGGCCGCGGTGATCGCCTCGGTCATCTTCTGCGGCCAGGCATAGTCGGAGGCCATGACATAGATCGTCTTGCCGAGGTTCTCGGCTACCCAGGGCATCATCGGGTCGACCTGCTGCATCGGGATCGGGCCGGTGGCGACGAAGTAGCGGTTGCATTCGCCGCCTTCGAAATTGGTCGGGTAGAAGAACAGCTTCTTGGCCTTCGAGGTGACGGACAGCGTCGCGCTGCGCTCGGGCGAGATGATCGTGCCCATGATCACGTCGACCTTGTCTTCGTTGAGGAGCTTGCGTGCCTTGTCGATCGCGCCCTTGGTCGTGGTCTGGTTGTCCTCGATGAACAATTCGACCTGGCGGCCGCCAATGCCATTGGCGGCGTTGAGTTCGGCAGCCGCCAGCTTGTAGCAATTGAGCAGCGTCTCGCCGAGGATCGCCTGCAATCCGGTGACCGGGATCGAAAGGCCGACCTTGACGGTGTCGGCGGCGCGCAGGATCGACGGCGCGCCAACCATGGCGAAGGCGGCCGCGGCGCCGCCCGATTTCAGAACAGTTCTTCTGCTTATCATTTTTGTGTTCCCTTCCAGTCCAGGCGCGCCCCATGCACGCCTTACAAAGCCAACAAATCCTTCAGCAGCGTTTCATCGGCGAACGCGTCCGGCGCGCCCTCATGCACGATCCTGCCCTTCTCCATCACCAGGCAGCGGTCCGCCGCCTTGAGAACGAGATCGAGATTCTGCTCGACGAGAATGATCGCGATGCCGCGCTCGCGCGCGATGCGCGGCACCAGCTCGGCGATCGACTGCACAATGTTCGGCTGGATGCCTTCCGAGGGTTCGTCGAGCAGCAGCACTGATGGTAGGCCGCACAGCGCGCGGCCGATCGCCAGCATCTGCTGCTGGCCACCCGAGAGCGTTCCGGCAACCTGCCCTTCGCGCTCACGCAGGATCGGGAAATAGCCGAAGATGTCAGCCGGAATGTCGCCGTCGCCACGCCCCTTGGCGGCGCGTGTGCCGACGTCCAGGTTTTGCCGCACGGTCAGCTGGTTGAAGATGCCTCGTCCCTGCGGCACGTGCGCAATGCCTGCCCGCGCGCGCCGGAAGGCCGGCGCATTGGTGAGGTCCTGGTCGCCGAGAAGCATGGCGCCGCCGCTCGCCCGCAAGGCACCGGCGATGACACGCAGCAGCGTCGTCTTGCCGGCGCCGTTGCGGCCGAGCAGGCCGACGACTTGGCCCGGCGCGACGCTGAGGTCGATGCCGTTCAAAACCGGGAGCAGGCCGTAGCCAGCCGAGATCGCCATTGTCCGCAGCATCGTCAGCGCCTCCCCAGATAGACGTCGCGGACGATTTCGTCGGTCTCGATGTCATGGAAAGGACCGCTGCGCAGCCGGCGCCCTTGATGCAGCACCAGCGTTTCGCAGTTCAGCGCCCGCACGAAGCGGATGTCATGTTCGACCGCGACGATTGAGAACTCGCCCTTGAGCCGCAGCAGCATCTCGGCCGTCGCCAGCGTCTCCTGCGGCGTCATGCCGGCGGTCGGCTCGTCGAGCAGCAGCAGCCTTGGCTCGATCGCCAGCGCCATGCCGATCTCCAGCCATTGCTTCTGGCCGTGCGCGAGTTCGCCGGCCAGTGTGGCGGCACGATTGCCGAGCGCGACCAGTTCCAGCAACTCGGCGACCGGGCGGACCGGCGCCGGCGCCCCCCACCGTGCCACCTTCAGATTGTCCTCAACCGATAGGCTGGGGAAAACCGACGGGATCTGGAACTTGCGGGCGATGCCGAGCCGGGCGATGCGGTGCAGCGGCAGGCCGGCGATGTCGCGGCCAAGGAAGCGCACGCTGCCGCTGGTCGGGCGCAGTGTGCCGGTCAGCACGTTGAGGAAGGTGCTCTTGCCGGCGCCGTTCGGTCCGATGATGCAGCAAAGCTCCTTGTCGCGCACCGTGAGATCAAGCGCTTCCAGCGCCTGCAGGCCGCCAAAGCGGATGCCGACATTTTCGGCCTGGAGCAGGACGTCGCTCATTGCGCGCGCCTCCGGCCTTTGAACAGGACCTTTAGCCGCGCGTAGATCGACAGGATGCCGTCCGGCAAGATGAAGACGATGATGACGAAGACGCAGCCGAGCAGCAGCGGCCACAGGCTCGGGTTGAAGCTGCTGATCGTCTGTTGTGCCCGCTGGATGAAGATGGCGCCGAGCACCGGACCAAGCAACGTGCCGCGCCCGCCGACCGCCACCCAGACGATGACTTCCGTCGACAGAAGCAGCCCGGAAAGGTCCGGCGCCACCAGCCCGGCCATGCAGACATAGAGGGCGCCGGCAAGACCGGCGATGGCCGCGGACAGAACGAAGGTGACGAGCAGCCGCAAGGGCGCGTTGTGGCCCAGCGCAGCCGCCCGGACTTCATTGTCCTGGATGGCGGTGAGCACCGTGCCCCAGCGCCCGCGGCTGATCGACCACAGGGTGAGCACGGCCACCGCGACGATGGCTGTGACGAAGATGTAGGAGGGCAGGTCCTGGCTGAGATCGACATGCAGCCCGCCAACATCGAACTCGATCGGCGGGATGCCGATCAAACCGCTGTCACCGCCGGTGACCGAACTCCAGGAGACCGCGGCCTGCTGGCAGATGACGCCCATGGCCAGCGTGACGATGGTGAAATAGCTGCCACGGATGCCGCCGAAGAACAGGAAGTACCCGATGATGGCGGCGACCAAGGCCGCGCCGGTCACAGCGCCGATGATACCAAGCAGGCTGGCGAAGGGGATGGCGTCATTGAGCGTGACCAGCGCCATGATGTAGCCGCCAATGCCGAAAAAGGCGGCGTGGCCGAAACACAGAATGCCGGTGCGGCCCCAGAAGAAGTCGAGGCTCGCCGCGAACAGGCCGAAGATCAGTGCGTCGCGGATCACCGTCAGCTGATAGCCATCGGCAATGAATGGATAGAACACGGCGAGCGCCACGCAGACGGCGAAGATCAGCAGCCAGTTGCGGTCCCGGGCGATCATCGCGATGCCCCGTTGAACAGGCCGTTGGGCCGCAGCCGCACGGCGACGATGGCCGCCAGCAGCACGATCGCTTGTGCCAGCGATGGCGATATCTGGTAGTTCAGGACACTCGTCAGGCCGCCGACGAAGACGCTGCCGGCGACTAGGCCGCCGATCGAACCGACGCCGCCGACGATGACGACGAAGAAGGCGTTGGCGAGATAGTTCACTCCCATCTGCGGCAGCACGATCGCCAGCGGCGCGACCAGCCCGCCGGCGAGCCCCGCGATTGCCGCGCCAAAGGTGAAGGCGATGGCATAGGTGCGCCGCGTGTTGATGCCGACGCCCTCGGCCATCTCGCGGTTCTGGATAACGGTGCGGATGTCGAGGCCGAACGATGTTCGGCTGATCAGCAGCACGACGCCGAGCAGGGTCAGCGCGGCAATAGCGATCAGGATCAGCCGGTAGGCCGGATAGACGGTGAAGAAGAGGTCGAGCGTGCCTTCGATTGGCGGCGACACCGGCTTGGCGCCGAGACCGAAGGTCAGTTCCAGCCCTTGCTGCAGGATCAGGCTGACGCCCCAGGTGGCGAGCACGGTCGAGACCGGCCGCGAATAGAGATGGCGGATGATGGCGAACTCGAGGATGCAGCCGACAACCGCGCCGGCGATCGGTGCTGCGGCCAGCCCCAGCCAGAACGAACCGCCGATGCTCTGGACGAAATAGACCGCGAAGGCCCCGACGGTGACGAACTCGCCATGCGCGAGGTTGGTCACGTTCATCAGGCCGAAGCTGATCGCCAGGCCGAGCCCCACAAGCATCAGGATGCTGATCAGCGTCAGCGCATTGAGGAGCGTGGTGACGACAAAATCCATCGCGTCAGGCCGCACTGGCGAGGCGTTGGCGCAGGCCGGCAAGCAGGCCTTCGGCGGCATCGATCACTTCAGCCTGATGCGGTTGCAATTCCTGCCCTGCCCATTCGTCGATATGGTCCGACAGCGGGTCGACCACTTCGGTGCGATGGTTGGCCAGCGTCTCGATGACGGCATGGCCGCAGAACGGCACATAACCTTCGGAATAGCCGCCTTCATGGCTCATGATCAGGCGTCCGTTCGATGTCTCGGCGGCCAGCGCCACCATGCGTGCGGCAAGGCGCCGGAAGCATTCGCTGTTGAGCATCATGCGACCGAGCGGGTCGAAGCCCGATGCGTCGAAGCCGGAAGCGACGATGACGAGGTCCGGCTTGTAGGCGCGCAGGGCAGGGGCGATGACGCGATCGAAGGTCGATTCATAAGCGCCGGTACCGCTGCCGGCCGGCAACGGGATGTTGATGTTATAGCCTTCGCCGGCGTCCTTGCCGTTGTCGGCCAGTGCACCGCGTCCGGTCGGATAGAGATTGTCCTGGTGCACGGAAATGGTCAGCACCGACGGGTCGGAATAAAACACCGTCTCGGTGCCATTGCCGTGATGCACATCCCAGTCGACCACCGCCGCGCGGCCAAGCAGGCATTCATGCTGCAGCCGGCGCACGGACACGCCGATGTTGGAGAACAGGCAATTGCCCAACGCCTGGTCTGGCTCGGCATGGTGCCCGGGCGGCCGCGCCAGCGCATAGGCGTTGTCGACCCGGCCGGTCAGCACGGCGCGCATGGCGGCATAGGTGGTGCCGGCCGACAGCAGGGCGATGTCGAAACTGTTGAGGCCGATCGGCGCCTGCGGCCCGGCGAAGCCGGAACCGCGTTCGCTGAGCATGCGGATATCGTCGACGTGGCGTTGGGTATGCACGCGCAGCAGGTCCTCGACCGAAACCGGCTCGGGAATGATCGGCACGAGGTGGCGCGACAGGCCGCTGACCTGGATCAAATTGTTCAGCCGACGTTTCGAGCCGGGCGATTCCAGATGCCGGCCGGGTTCCACGAAACGGCCGGGAGGCATCATGTCGGCGCTGGAGCCGGTGTCATGCCACATCAGCTGTTCGTGAAAAACGTAACCTGTCGCCATCCGCAGCGTCCTCTAAAAACCTGGTGACGCTAACAGGCTTGCATCGGTGTGGCCCGACCCGAAAGAGGGGTTGTGCCTGTTATCTATGCCCCTCCTTTCGGAGGGGTTTGGAGGTTTGCCGACCCTTGCGCGGCGCGCACGGCCTGGACCCGGTTGCTCACCGCCAGCTTGCCGAAAATGTTCTTCAGATGCCACTTCACCGTGGTTTCGCTAACCGACAGCGCAAGCGCGATATCGCGGTTGGACATGCCTTCCGTCAGGCAGCGCAGCAGCTCGGCCTCGCGCTGGGTGAGGTGTTCCTTCTCTGCGGCTGGCGGGGCCGGCCTGCGCGTCGCCACAGGCATCGTCTGCGCGGCATCGATGATGCACGTGGCATAGGCTGAGAGTGCCGGATCGGTCGTTGCCTGGGTAGCACGCAGCCGCATCAACCCTTCGACGACGGGCGTTCCCTCATCGACGAAGGAGCGGATGAAACCAGAGGGGTGGGCAAGGCGCAGCGCTTCGAGCAGATAGCGATCGGCTTCGCGTGGGTCATGCACGGTACACTTGGCGCGCTGGATCAGCGCCAGGATATGGCGGCGCATGCGCCAGCCGTTTTTCGTGCGCTCCAGAAGCATGTCGAAGACCCGCGCCGCATCGGCATAGGATTTCTCCGCCGTCAGCAGGCGGCCCTCGGCCAAGAATTCGAATTCGTTGGCGACGGTGGGAGTGGTTTCGGCCCGTCCACGGCGATGCTCGTTCAGCAGGGCGCGCGCCTCGGCGCCGCGGTTCTGGTCGAGCAGCAGCCTGACGCGATCATGCACGAGCACCGAAGCGAGACGACGATATACGGAACCGCGCACGCGCTGGTAGACCCGCTCCAGCATATCGAGTGCGGCCTCCGTGCGACCGGTCAGCTGCAGCACGCGGGCATAGGTCGGAACGCTGGCGAGCGGATAGACGATGACCGCCGCTCCCTCGATCAGCGGCCCGAGATTCTCGACCAGGGTCAGCGCTTCGCTCGACGCATTGGTCTCATAGGCAAGTTCGGCAAGCAGCGTGCCCGCCAGCGCTTCGGCATAGGAATTCGGACCGATCCGCGCCCTGGCTTCGGCGATTGCATCGCGCAGCAGCCGTTCGGCTGCGGGCAGGCGGCCGGCCGAGCGTTCGATGACGGCCATGTAGCAATTGGCGATGGTGACGCCGAGCAGGCTGCCGCTTCGCTCATGCGCCTTGCGCGCCGCGTCCACCGCCGCGCGCGCACCGTCGAGGTCGCCCAGCGCATAGAGATTGTAGCCGATGACATTGGCCGTCGCGCCTTCCATGAACCAGGCGTCGGGCGCAATGACGCGCAGGGCCGCAAGTGCGGTGTCGCGCGCCTGCTCGAACTGCTCCAGCGTGCTGTGGACGGCGGCGGCGAGCACCACCAGTTCCGCATCGATCGTGGTGCCGGTCAACGTGCCGGGATCCTTGCCGTCGGCCGGCCCGGTCTCGACCAGCTTGCGCGCATTGCTCAGCGTCTGCTGGGCAAGCTCGGGTTGGCTGCTGTGCACCGCCAGCCACAGCACGACAAGCTGCAGCCGGATGCGCTGGTCGATCAGCTTTTTGGGCAACAGCGCCAGCAATTGGCGCACATAGAGAAGCTGGCACTGGGCGATGAGGTCGAGCGCGTTGTTCTCGACGAACACCGCCGCGCGGGCCCGGTCGCCGGCGGCGAGCGCGTGGCCGATCGCCTCAGTTAGCATCTTGCGTTCGCCGAACCATTCGGCGGCCGCTACGTGCAGCGGCGCGATCATCTCCGGTTCGCGTCGTTCCATCTCGCGGCTGAGGAAGTCGCGGAACAGATGATGATAGCGGAACCAGCGCCGCTCCTCGTCGAGCGGCACCAGGAACAGGTTGCGCGTCTCGATCTCGGTGATCGCCGCCTCGGCATCCGCCGCCCGCATCACCGCCCGGCAGGCCTCGGCGCTGAAGCGTTCGAAGATCGAGCTGTAGAGCAGGAACTTCGCGATAGAAGGCGGCAGTTCGAGAAACACTTCCCCCATCAGGAAATCAGCGACGTTGCGGTTGGCGCCGGTGAAATTGCCGATGACGGTTTCGGGCGCATGCGCGGCACTGAGCGATAGCGAGGCGAGCTGCAGGCCGGCGGCCCATCCTTCGGTGCGCGAACACAAGGTCTCCACGGTGCCGCTGCTGACGCTCAAACCGAGCTTCTCGTTGAAGAAGGCCTCGGCTTCGGAGGAGGCGAAGCGCAAATCGTCGGGGCCGATTTCGCAGACATCGCCCAGCACCCTGAGCTTGCCGAGCTGCAGGTCGGGCAGGCTGCGCGAGCCAATGACGAAGGCGACATTGGCCGGCGCCTGCCGGGTCAAGCGCTCCATGAACCGCTTGACCGCCGGCGCCTCGATGGCGTGATAGTCGTCGAAGAACACGGTGATGTCGGCCTCGCGCGCCGCCAATCCCGCCACCAGCGCTGCAAGCACGACGTCAAGCTGCGGGATCGGGCTCGACTGGAAGGCAAGGTCGAGCTCCGCCGGGCTCTGTACGAGGTGGCGCAGCCCACCCACCAGATGCGACAGGAAGGCACCCTCATCATTGTCTGATGCCTCGCAGGATAGCCACGCAGTCAGCCGGCCGAGTCGCGCCGCCTCCGCAGCCCATTGCGCCATCGTCGTCGACTTACCGAAGCCAGCCGGCGCGGCGAACAGCACGATGCGCGTGTCGATGTGGCGCTTCAGCGTCGACAGGATGGTCTCGCGACGGACCCATCGGCGGTGATGCGGCGACGCGTGCGGGGTGGGTTGCGGAGCTGTTCTCATCTAGGCTCGCGCAACCTGTCGGTTCTCCGGACTGCAGCTGTTCCACTCCGTTTCGATCAGCGGAATTTGCGGCGCGGCATTGCGCGGCAAGGTGCCCTTTATCCGGGGATCGTCGACGATCTCAAAACCGGACGCGAACGGCACAAATCCACAGGCGCCGTAGAAGCCTGTCACGCTGTGATGATCGAAGCTGCTTGTGTGCAGCCAAATGCGGCCTGGTTTCAGGCGCCATGCCTGCTCGAACGCACCGGCCATCAGTCGCTTGCCGAAACCGCGGCCGGTCAAGGACGGGAACAGGCCGAAATAGGTGATCTCGATCTCGTTGGTGTCGGCGACGAAGAATTCGACCATGCCGAGATGCACGCCGCCTTCATCATGGCCGTAGTAGAGATGCTGACGCGGATCGGCGAAGTGATCCGTTATCTCGGCGTCGGACATTTCAGACACGCGGTCCCACAGCCAGGGGGCGCCGATCTCAAGGAAGATCGCCCGATAGGACGCGCAGTCGAGCGTCGTGATCCGGGTCATGACCAGGGGTTGCGCGAGGTCGGGCTGCGGCGCGCGCGCCTCCATCCATGTCACCGCATTGGCGAGCTTGCCCGCCGGCAGGCGCCGGTAGCCAATGGCGAGGTCGGTGATTTCGGCCGGCATCGTGTCTTCGGGGATCAACGCATTCCTCTTCATCGCTGCCCGATAGCAGTATCGGCTTACGACCGCTGATGCCAACACCCGCGAATGGTCTGACAAGATCGCCTGGGCCCGGATCGGATTTTTTGGCGGCACTGCCTCTTGCATTTCATGAGAATGGCATATGAGATATGATACACCATCCGGATGAAAGTGAAATATGATGCCTGAGCGGATTGCGGACGAGGCCATTCTCAGCGCGGTCGACGACGGCTTCGCGCGACAGGTCGCGTTCCTGGCCGATCTCGTACGCTTTCCCTCCCAACGCGGCGAGGAGCATGCCGCGCAGTCGTTCATGGCGGCTGCCTATGAGGCCGACGGCTATGCGGTCGACATGTGGCGCGTCGATGTCGCCGCGATTCGCGACCTGCCGGGTTTTTCACCCGTGGCGGTGTCCTATGACGATGCCTTCAATGTCGTTGCCACCCATGCGCCAAGAAACGCGACCGGCCGTTCGCTGATCCTCAACGGCCATATCGATGTCGTGCCGACGGGACCGCTCGACCGCTGGGCGCGCGATCCCTACGATCCGGTGATCGAGGACGGCTGGATGCATGGCCGCGGCGTCGGCGACATGAAGGCTGGCCTGTCCGCCTGTCTTTACGCGCTGACCGCGTTGCGCAGCCTCGGCTATCAGCCGGCCGCGAAATTGTTCCTGCAGTCGGTCGTCGAGGAAGAGTGCACCGGCAATGGCGCTCTCGCCTGCCTGCAGCGCGGATACCGCGCCGATGCCGCCTTCATCCCCGAGCCGTTGGAGCCGAGGCTGATGCGGGCGCAGGTCGGGCCGATCTGGTTCAGGGTCGAGGTCGACGGCGATCCGCAGCACGCGTCGGGCGCTTTTTCGGCCGGCGCCAATGCCATCGAAAAGGCATTCGTGATCATCCAGGCGCTGAAGCAGCTCGAAATCGTCTGGAACGCCCGCAAGGTCGATGACCCGCATTTTTGCGACCATCCGCACCCGATCCGCTTCAATCTCGGCAAGATCGAAGGCGGCGAATGGACGTCGAGCGTTCCGGCGCGCTGTGTTTTCGAGATGCGGGTCGCGACCTATCCCGGCCAGAAGCTCGAGGATGCCAGAGCAGAGCTTGAGGCGTGCATCGCCGATGCGGCCCGCTCCGATCCGTTCCTGGCCAATCGGCCGCCCAAGATGAGCTACAATGGCTTCATGGCCGAGGGCTATGTGCTGGAGGGCGCCGACGAGATGGAAGCCGTGCTGCGCCACAGCCATACCGCTGTCTGGGGCGAGCCGCTTACGGAACACGTCACCTCGGCGACCACCGATGCACGTTTCTTTGGCCTCTATGCCGACACGCCGGCGATCGTCTACGGCCCGATCTGCCGCATGCCGCACGGCTATGACGAGGCCGTCGACCTGGACTCGGTGCGCAAGGTCACCCAGACGATCGCGCTGTTCATCGCCGACTGGTGCGGCCTTGAGCCTATCGACCCAGAGGCCAGGCCATGAACGCGTCAGTGCCCGATGCTTTCGGAGAGACACTTACTGAGGACGCTCCGGACGTCTCGACGGCCGACGCGCTCGTCATCCTGCGCCAGCACTACGGCCTTGCCGGCACCGCGCGTCCGTTGCCTGGGGAACGCGACCACAATTTCCACATCCAGACGGACGTCGAGGGCAAGTTCGTCCTGAAAATCTCCCATCCGGCGGAAGAAGCGGGCTTCACCGACTTCCAGAACAAGGCACTCGATCACATCCTTGCGGTCGACCCGACCTTGCCGGTTCCCTCGGTGTGCAAAAGCCTGCAAGGAGAGGCGCAATTCACGGTCAGCGTCGGTGGATCGGCGCCACGCATCGTCCGGCTGGTCACCTATCTGCCCGGCCGGTTGCTGTCGCGGTCGCCTGCATCACCGGCACAAGATCGCAATCTCGGCATCTTCCTCGCCCGCCTTGGCCGCGCGCTGCGCGGCTTCTTCCACCCGGCCGCCGGCAGCGACCTGCTTTGGGATATCCGCAAGGTGGCCAAGACGCGGCCGATGCTGTCGCATATCACCGACGTGGGTCGGCGGGCCATGGTCGAGCGTGCGATCGACGCTTTCGAGGAACATGCGGCGCCGGTCATCCCGAAACTGCGCGCCCAGATCGTCCACAACGACATGAACTCCTACAATGTGGTGATGGATGCGTCGCGGCCGGAGGTCGTGAGCGGCATTCTCGACTTTGGCGACATGATCCACTCGCCGCTGATCTGCGATCTCGCCATCGGCGCCGTCTATCGCTGGCCGTCGCAAGGCCATCCACTGGCGCCGGCGGCGCGCTTCGTCGCCGGTTATCAATCGGTGCAGCCGCTCGAAGCCGAGGAGCTAGGCATCCTTTTCGACCTGATCCGTGCCCGGCTTACGCTCATCGCCAACATCGCCAGTTGGCAGGCCGAACGCTTCCCGGCCAAGCGCGACTATGTCCTGCGCCTCGCCACCGAGGTCTGGGCTTCACTCGAACGGCTGGACGGCCTGTCGCCCGCCGATGCCCGCCGCTATTTTCTCGACCATTCCAATCCGGAGTAGATGCCCGTGTCCCAGTCCTCGCCTACAAATGCCCTTGCCGATGCCGGCGCCTCGGCGCAAGAGCGCGCGTTGCTCGAGCGCCGGGCGAGGCTGCTTGGCCCGACCTACCGCGCCTTCTACCGCAACCCGATCCACCTGGTGCGCGGCAGCGGCGTCTGGCTCTATGACGCGCAGGGCCGAAAATTCCTCGATGCCTACAACAATGTCGCTTCGGTCGGCCACTGCCACCCGCGTGTCGTCGAGGCACTTTCGGGGCAGGCAGCGACGCTCAACACGCACACACGCTATCTCAGCGAGATTATCCTCGACTACGCCGAGAAGTTGCTCGGCACCTGTCCGCCCCATCTCGGCCATGCCATGTTCACCTGCACCGGCAGCGAGGCCAACGACCTTGCCATCCGCATCGCCCAGCATTCCAGCGGCGGCACCGGGGTGATCATCACCGACTTCGCCTACCATGGCGCGACGATCGCGACCGCACAATTGTCGCCGGCCGCGGTCGGGGTGACAGCGGTGCCCGCGCAGCACCGCACTGTCGCGGCGCCGGACACGTTCCGCGATCATGGCCGCGCCGCGCGCGATTTCGCGAAAAACGTCGCCGCGGCCATCGAGGACATGCGCGCACGCAATGTCCGTCCCGCGGCAATGCTTCTCGACTCGGCGTTTTCCAGCGACGGCATCTTCTTTCCCGATGCGGCCGTGATGCGCGAGGCGGCAAGTCTCGTCAAAAAAGCCGGCGGCATCGTCATTGCCGATGAGGTCCAGTCCGGCTTCGGCCGGCTCGGCCAGGGCATGTGGGGCTTCGCCAATTATGGCATCGAGCCAGATATCGTTACGATGGGCAAGCCGATCGGCGACGGGCATCCGATGGGCGCGGTGATGGTACGGCCGCAGCTTGTTGCCTCCTTCGGCTCGAACACCGGTTACTTCAACACCTTCGGCGGCAACCCGGTCGCGGCCGCCGTCGGCGTTGCCGTTCTCGAGGTGATTGAGGGCGAGGGGCTGATCGAGAATGCACGCATGGTCGGCGCCTATACGGCTGATCTGCTGGGCTCACTGAAGGGCCGGCACGGCATGGTCGCCAACGTCAGGCACAACGGCCTTTATTTCGGTGTCGAGTTGACGGCTGAGGGCGACGAGGCCTTGGCCGCCAGCAAGACATCGGCAGTCGTCGAGGCCATGCGCGAGGACGGCGTGCTGATCTCCTCCTGCGGTCCGCGCGGCAATGTGCTCAAGATCAGACCGCCGCTGCCCTTTGCCAGGGACAATGCCGAGCAACTGGCCGAGACCCTCGACCGCGCACTGTCGAACTGGTGACCGGAGCGGGCCGCGCATGCTGAAGCTTGAACATCAAACCTTGAACGACCGCGCCTATGGCGCGCTCAAGCAGGAATTGATTTCCGGTGGCTTCAGCCCGGGCCAGACACTGGTCATCCGCAAGCTCGCCGAGACGTTCGGCATATCGACCACGCCGATCCGCGAGGCGCTGCAAAGGCTGGTCGCCGAGCGGCTGCTCGAGATGCAGAACAACCGCTCGGTCATCGTGCCCTTGCTGTCCGCACCCGCCTTCGAGGAACTGACGCGCATCCGCATCGCCGTTGAGGGTCTGGCGGGCGAGATGGCCGCATCGCGGATGACCGAAAGCGGGCTGGTCGATATCCACGCTACGCTCACAGGCATGCAGCACGCCATCGAGGCGGGCGACGCCAGGGGCTATCTCACGTTGAACGAGGCCTTCCACTTCGCCATCTACCAGCATGCCGGCGCGCCGATCCTGCTGAATATGATCCGTGACCTCTGGGGTCGGGTCGGGCCGTATCTCAAGCTGCTGATGCAGGCTGATCGTTACGTTCCACAGTCGAACGACGCGCACCGCAAGATCGTCGCCGCGCTGGAGCAGCGCAGCGGTCCCGCCGTCCGGACCTTTATCGAACAAGACATCGCCATGGCAGCCGCTGTTCTGTCGTCAAACCTTGACGCGGCCAGGTGAAGGTCCGCCTATCTCGTTTCGTCCAACCGGTCGCGCAGCATGCTCCAGCCGAGCAGCATGTTGGGTGCGTGCCGCAACAAGCCGTGGAACGGGATCGGCGCCGGCAGCGCACACGGCAGCGGCAGATCACGGGCATCGGTTCCAGTCGCCCAGTCGGCCAGCACCTTGCCCATCGCCGTCGTCATGGCAATGCCCCGCCCGTTGCAGGCGCGACCGGCAATGAGCCCCGGCCCGAGGTCCAGGAGGTGCGGCAGGAAGTCCGGCTCGACCGCGGCCATTCCCGACCAGCTATAGGCAAGCGGCGGCAGGTCAGGCAATTCAAGATGCCTGGCGAGCCGTCGCCAGATCGTCTGCGGCACGCGCGCATCGGCTCCGGCGCCAAGGATATGCATGCCGCCGCTGATCAGCCGGTTCTCGGGGTCGAAGCGGAAGGTGAAGAGATTGCGCCTGGTGTCGCCGACGCCTTGCCCGCCGGGCAGGAGACGGGTGCGGATTTCGCGGGGCAGCGGCGCGGTGGCGATCTGGAAAACCTTGAGCGGAACATAGGTTCGTTGCAGCAGCGGATTGAGCGCTCCACCATAGGCGTTGGTGGCGATCAGCACCTTGCCGGCGCGTACCGAGCCCGCTGGCGTTTTCAGCACCCAGCAATCCGTCGTGCGATCGAGCGCGGTGACGCGCGTATGCTCGAAGATGCGCGCGCCGGTCTTCTCGGCCGCATCGGCCAGCCCACGCGCATAGTCCACCGGATTGAGCACGCCGCCCGAACGATCCATCCAGCCGCCGACATAGCCGCGCGCGCCGGTCAGCGCTTCGACTTTTTGACGGTCCAATGCAATGGCGGGCCGGCCGCGCTGCGCCCATTGCCCGGCGCGTGATTTGACCCTCTCGAACGCGGCGGGCGAATGCGCAGGCTGGATCCATCCGCTCTGCAAGGCGTCGCAGTCGATGCCGTGCCGGCGGATCAGGCCAAAGACCAGGTCGGCGCTGCCGGCGGCAAAATCGATCAGCCGTTCACCACGCTCGGGGCCGAGATGGCCGATGATGTTGTCCGGGTCCATCTTGGCGAAGTTCGGCACGACGAAGCCGGCATTCCTGCCGGTCGCGCCCCAGGCGATGATTTCGGCTTCGAGAACGGCGACCGACAGACCTTTCCCGGCGGCGTGCAGCGCGGTTGAGAGGCCGGAAAAGCCACCGCCGACGATGGCGAGATCGACATCGAGCCCGCCTTGCAGCACCGGCCGGTCGCGACGATCGCGGCTGACGGCATGCCAGAGCGAAGCGTCATGCGCTTCCTGCCGGACCACGGCCTTCACGACCCGGAACTGCTCTTGCCCGCGACCATCTTCGCCCGCTTGCCGAACCATGGCCGCCGCGGCCGGTCGCCGAACAGGCCGTTCGGCCGGATCAGCAGGATGACGCAGAGCATGACGCCGATGGCGGCGATCTGCAGCGCGGCGGCGCGGGCCTGCTGTTCCGGCGGGAAAAGTACGCTGGTCAACGTGCCCGATCCGGCCCATATCGCCCAGATCAGGATGCTGCCGATGACGGCGCCGAGATTGCTGCCCGAGCCGCCGACGATCAGCATCACCCAAACCTGGAAGGTCAGGATCGGCAGGTAATTGTCCGGCGCGATGAAGCCGGTGAAATGCGCCTGCAGTGCGCCGGCCAGCGCCATGATGGCACCACCGACGGCAAAGGCCTGGACGCGATAGAAGCGCGCGCTCTTGCCCAGCGAGATCGCCGCCCGTTCGTCCTCGCGCAGCGCCTTCAAGACGCGGCCCCACGGGCTGCGTGACAGGTGCTCCAGGGCGAGATAAGCGACCAGCGTCACGGCCAAGACGACGGCAAGGTTGGACAGGTTGAACAGCAGCGGCGTCTCGGCAAGGCTGCCGAACGGGCGCGGGATGAAGCCGATGCCGAACGGGCCGCCGGTCAATCTCTGCGCATTGAGCGCGACCAACTGCACGACGACGGCGACGCCGAATGTGGTGATCGCCAGATAGTCGGATCTCAGCCGCAGCGTGGCCATGCCGGTAAGTGCCGCGGCGATGCCGCCGACGGCCATGGCGCCGAGCCAGCCGACAAGGATCGGCAGGCCGAAGCCACCCAGTCGCGCGGCATCGTCAGGTGTGGTCAGCAGCGCCGAGGTGTAGGCACCGATGGCGACGAAGCCGGCGAGGCCGACATTGAACAGCCCTGTCAGCCCCCATTGCAGGTTGAGCCCCAGCGTGACCAGCGAAAAGATCAGCGCGGTGGTCAGGAAGAAGGCGCCGTAGCCGAGCAGATCCATCAGCGTTCCCTCACACCGAACAGGCCGATTGGTCGCACGAACAGCACCGCCATCAGGATGATGAAGGAGACGGCGGCGCGCCATTCGGCGCCGATCAGCTGCACCGCGCCAGCTTCGGCGAGCCCGATGATCAGGCCGCCGAGCACGGCGCCGGGAATGCTGCCGATGCCCCCGAGAATGGCGGCGGCGAACATCGGCAGCAGCATGTCGAAGCCCATGAACGGGCGAATTTGCACCAGAATGCCGATCATCACGCCGGCGACACAGGCCAGCGCGCCGCCGATGATCCAGGTCACGCGCACCACGCTGGCGACGTCAATGCCGACGATGCGGGCCAGTGCCGCATTCTGGCTGAGCGCCTGCATTGAGCGGCCGGTCTGCGTGCGCGTCATCAACAGATGCACGCCGAGCACCAGCACGGCGGTCAGCAGTAGCAGCGCGATCTGGTCGGGCGTGATGCGGATGCCGAAGCCGACCGGCATGGCGATCTGGATCGCCCGGCTGAAATAGGTCGGCCGAGAGGTGAAGGTGAATTCGAGCAGGCTTCTGAGGGCCATCGAGGCGCCGAAGCTCGCCATCACCACGATGATTGCCTGGCCCTGCGAGCGCAGCCGCGCAAACAGAACCTTGTCGAGCAGCAGCGCCAGCAAAGCGGTGAAGGCCATGCCGACGATCAGTGCGACGATCAGCGGCCAGCCGAAGGACAGCGGCCCGATCGGTGCTACCTTGCCGAATGTCGCGCCGATGGCGCTGACGACGGCCAGCGTCGCATAGGTGCCCCAGGCCATGAAGTCGCCATGGGCGAAGTTCGAAAAGCGCAGGATCGAATAGGTGAGCGTCACGCCGATGGCGCCGAGGCCGATCATCGAGCCGGTCAAAAGCCCGTCGACAATGAATTGCAGGCTCATGCCGCGCCTCCCCTATCGGCGTGCAGCGCTTTTTCTGCCTTGAGGGGGCGCCGGCCAAGATAGAGTTCGGCCACGACCGGGTCGTTCCACAGTTCGGAAGCAATGCCTTCGTGCCGGTCTTTGCCTTCGACCAGCACATAGGCGCGGTCGCCGATGGCGAGTGCTGCCTTGGCGTTCTGTTCGACCAAAAGGATGGTGACACCGGATTTGCGGATACCGGCTAGCATCTCGAACACCATCGACACGAATTTCGGCGACAGGCCGGCCGACGGCTCGTCTAGCACCAGCACCTTGGGATGGACGATCAGCGCCCGCGCGACGGCGAGCATCTGCCGTTGCCCACCCGAGAGATTGCCGGCGGCGGTCCGTCGCTGGCGGACAAGGTCGGGGAAGGCGGCATACATTTCGTCGATGCGGGCAGGGATTTCGCGCCGCTCGAGAATGCCGCAGGCGACCTTCAGATTGTCCTCGACCGACATCAGCGGGAAGATGTTCTCGGTCTGCGGCACGAAGGCCAGGCCGAGCCGCACCATGGTGTGCGCCGGTGCGGCGGTGATGTCCTTGCCGTCCAGAAACACAGTACCACCGGTGATCGGGACGAGGCCGGCGATCGCCTTGATGAAGCTCGACTTGCCGGCGCCATTGGGGCCGAGCACGACGACAATCTCGCCTTTGCTAACGGTGATCGAGGTGCCGCGCACTATCGGCACGCCGGGCTCGTAGCCGGCCTCGAGATTGCGGACATCTAGGACCGTCTCGCTCATGCCGCGCCTCCGAGATAAGCCTCGATGACGCGCGGGTCGCTGGCGACCTCTTCCGCCGTGCCTTCGCTCAGCAACTGGCCGCTCGCCATGACAAGGACGCGATGGCAGAGCCGCGTCACCATGTCGATGTTGTGCTCGATCAGCAGGAAGGTGATGCCGCGCGCGTTGATATCGCGGATACGGTCGATGATGACTTCGAGCAGCGTTGCGTTGACGCCGGCCGCCGGTTCGTCGAGCAGGATGATCGCCGGATCGGCCATCATGACGCGGGCGAGTTCGAGCAGCTTGCGCTGGCCGCCGGAAAGCACGCGCGCCGGTTCATGCGCGAGATGGGTGAGGGTGACCAGCTCCAGCAGTTCGAGCGCCTTGGTCCTGGCAGCTTTCTCCTGCGCCGCCACCCGCCATGGCGTCACGAAATTGGCAAGCAGCTTTTCGCCGGCCTGGCCTTGCGCCGCGAGCATGATGTTTTCGATCAGCGTCAGGTTGGGCAGCGGGCGTGGGATCTGGAAGGTGCGGCCAAGGCCGCGACCGATGCGCAGATGCGCGGCTTCGCCCGAAACGCGCGTGCCATTGAGCAGGATATCGCCGCTGGTCGGCAGGATGCTGCCGGCCAGCAGATCGAACATCGTTGTCTTGCCGGCGCCGTTCGGCCCGATCAGGCCGAGGATTTCTCCTGCCCTGACGTCGAACGAGACATCGTTGACGGCGACGAGGCCGCCGAACCGCCTGACGACGTTCCTTGCCGTCAGAACCGGCGCATGGGTCTCTTGCCCCTGCTGTTCCACTGCCTCGCTCATCAAACCCTCTGGCCGAAGACGATCGCTGCCACCGCTGATTTTTGATTTGTGATCACACTTGCTTTGATCACGCTATTCGGCTTTAATTTCGTCCGCAAGCCGAAAACCGGCCGAGAACGGAATTCCATGCAAAAGGCTGCCATCGAAAAGAACAATGAGGCCATCGCGGCCCAGCTTGCGCCGGTCGGCCGCGAGACCGTGCAGGATCGCGTCTATTCGGAATTACGCCGTGCCCTGATCGGCGGCCTGTTCGAGCCAAGCCAGGTGCTGACCATCCGCGGTCTGGCCGACGCGCTGGTCACCTCGACCATGCCGGTGCGCGAGGCGCTCGGCCGGCTGATCACCGAAAAGGCTCTGGAGGCGCTGCCCAACCGTTCGGTGCGGGTGCCGCCGATCACGTTGGAGCGCCTTGACGATCTCTTGCGTGCCCGCATCCTGATCGAGGGCGAGGCCATCGCACTGGCCGCCGACCGCATGGGGCCGCGCCAGATCGCCACCATCGAGACCATTCTCGGCGAATGGGACGAGATGCGGGCTCTGAAACACAAGAAAGATGTCGATCGCGAAGTGACGCTCAACCAGAGCTTTCATTTCGAGATCTACCGCTCATGCGGCTCGGCCGTGCTGATCCCGATGATCGAAAGCCTGTGGCTGCAATCGGGCCCCTGCATTCGTGTCGCCATCTACGCCTTCTCGGAAGCCGGTGAGGTCGACACCGCCCAGTATCACCGCCGCATCGTCACGGCACTGGCAACCCAGGATGCACAAGCCGCGCGCGAGTCGCTGGCCGCCGACATCAGCCGGCCCTTCACCTTCCTGCGCAGCAAGCTGCAATCCGCCGCCGCGAAAGACCAGACATGACCGCCATCAGGATCACCGAGCCACGCTCGCAGCTTTCCGTGACGGCGCTGTTGCTGCCGCAGAAAGCGCCGGAAAACGCTGCTTTCCTCAAGGCATATCTCGGCACGCCACGCGTCGTCCCGGGCATCCATGCGATGTGGACGGGGCCGGAAATCTCCTGTCCGGTTCCCGCTGCCGATCTCGAGGGCCAGGCCTATGCCAGGCCCTTGCCGGCCGAGAACGCGACGCTGACGCCGCAGCCGGGTGACATCGTGCTGTCCTATGTGCCGCCGCGCATGTGGGGCGGCAATCCCAATCCGATCTTCGACATCGGGCTCTACTACGGGCAGGGCGCGCGCCTGCTGTTCCCGATCGGCTGGCTCGCCGGCAGCGTGGTGGCGCAAGTGCGCGCCGAAGAGCGCGATCGGTTCGCCGCCGCCTGTGGCGTCATCCGCCGCAACGGCGCCTGCGACGTCACCTTCAGCCTGGTGGAGGGCTAAATGGCGGACGACAGTTTCGAGCTCTTTGATCTTCGCGTCGAGGCGGTCATCCCGGAGGGCAAACCGATCTATTGCGGCGCCAAGGCCGGCGACTATTTCGAGCTCAAGGGCGAGATGCTGTCGATGCCGGCTGGCCAGGGCTTTTCGATCTATTCGATATCGGCCGTGTTGCCGTTGCTGGCAGCCAAGCAGCGCCCGACCCACCCGAACGACTGGATGACCTCGGACGCTGAGATCGCCTGTCCCGATCCCAATTGCGCCAGTCGGCTGAGGATCGTCAGGGTGGCCAAGCGGCGGTTCAGCCATGCCGAGACCACGGCCGTGCCGCTGCGGAAGCGGGGAGACGACAAATGAGTACTCAAACTTTCGAACTCGGCTCCGGCTACACCATCTCGCGCGTCATCCGCGGCGGCTGGCAACTGGCCGGCGGCCACGGCGCCATCGACCGCCAGCAGGCGGTGACCGATCTGATCGCCACCTTCGATGCCGGCATCTGGACCTATGATTGCGCCGACATCTACACCGGCGTCGAGGAGCTGATCGGCGCGGCGCGTCTGCGGCTGGCCAGCGAGCGCGGCCTCGACGCCGCCGCCAGGATGAAGGTGCACACCAAACTGGTGCCCGACCTCGAACGGCTGGCCGGCATCAGCCGCGACTACATCAGGAGTATTGTCGACCAGTCGCTGCGGCGGCTGAAGACCGAGCGGCTCGATCTCGTGCAGTTCCACTGGTGGGACTATGCGCAGCCGCGCTATGTCGAGGCGATGGGTTGGCTCAACGAGCTTCGCGTTGAGGGCAAGGTGCGCAATCTCGGCACCACCAATTTCGACACGCCGCGGCTGGCAGAAATCCTCGCCGCCGGCATCCCGCTGGTCAGTCAGCAGCTGCAATATTCCGTGCTCGACCAGAGGCCGGGCAACAGCCTTGCGGCACTCGCCGCGAAAAACGGCGTTAGCTTCCTTTGCTACGGATCCGTCGCCGGCGGTTTCCTTAGCGACAAATGGCTAGGCGTGGCCGAGCCGGCCACGCCGCTCGAAAACCGCTCGCTGGTCAAATACAAGCTGATCATCGACGACTTCGGCGGCTGGGACCTGTTCCAGCAGTTGCTTCAGGCGCTGAAGGCAGTCGGCGACCGCCACGGCGTCGACATCGCCACCATCGCCAGCGCCTGGGTGCTGGAGCAGCCGCACGTGGCGGCCGTCATCGTCGGTGCTCGCAACCAGGCACATGCGCTTGCCAACGCCGGCATCATGGACGTCACGCTCGATGCCGAGGACCGGGCGCGGATTGYCGCCGTCATCGCGCAGGGCACCGGCCTCGAGGGCGATGTCTACACGCTGGAGCGCGACCGCCACGGCCGCCACGGTTCGATCATGCACTACAACCTCAATGCGGGGAAACAATGAGCGGCGAGCCCTCCCTGTTTTCACGCGCCAGCGCCGAGATCGTCGACCTGCATCGCTTTTTCGTCGACTGGTTCGTTGCGGCGCGCGCCAATAGAGCCGACTTCAGCCGCTTCGAGCGCGTCATGGGCGACGGCTTCGCCATGGTCGCACCGGACGGCCAGATTCTCGATCGCGACGCAGTCGTCGGCCATGTCCGCACCAGCCGCGCCACTTGTGACGACGGCTTCGCCATCTCCATCGAGGGCATCCGGCCCGGCTGGCAGGATGCCGAGACGATCGTCGTTTTCTACGTCGAGGCGCAACTGCGCGGTGGCAAGCACAGCCGCCGCCAGTCGAGCGCCGTCTTCACCACCAGTTCATCGGCGCCCAACGGCGTCCTATGGCGACATCTGCATGAAACCTGGCTGCAGGTGCCGGAACGCTGAACAGGAGCATCGGAAAAAGAGTGCGAAGCGGTTTTTGAGTTAGTCCGATGCGCAGACAAAGAGACATGTAATCCAGTTCGTGTAGCTCAAAGGGGAACAACAATGAGAAAGACGATACTCCAACTCACCACGGCGCTCGCCCTCGTAACGATGGCCGGTGCGGCGCAAGCGGCCGATTGCAAGATCACCGTCGGCCTCGTCATGGAACTGACTGGCCCGGCCGGCGAATACGGCCAGGCCGGCGCCAAGTCGGTCGAGATGGCCTTCCGCGACATCAACGCCGCCGGCGGCGTGCGCGGGTGCGACCTGGCGACCGACACGCGCGACAGCCAGAGCCAGGGCAACATCGCTGTCGACGCCGCCACCCAGCTGGTTCAGGTCAAGAAGGTGCCGGTCATCATCGGCGGGATCATCTCGTCGGTGTCGATCCCGATCCTGACCTCGGTCACGGCACCGGCCAAGATCGTCCAGGTGTCGCCGGCTTCGTCGTCGCCGACGCTGACGGCGCTCGGCCGCGACGGCAAGACCAATGGCATCTTCTTCCGTACCATCACCTCGGATGCGCTGCAGGGCGTCGCTGCAGCCAAATACGCCATCGACAAGGGCTTCAAGAAACTGTCGATCATCCATGTCAACAACGACTTCGGCGTCAACATGGTGGCCGAATTCTCGCGTGCCTACAAAGCGCTCGGCGGCACCATCGTTTCCGACACGCCCTACAACGAAAAGCAGTCGAGCTATGCCTCGGAAGTCACCGCGGCGATGGTCGGCGAGCCGGACGGGCTCTATCTCGTCAGCACGCCGGTCGACGGCGCGACGGTTGCCCGCACCTGGATTTCGCAGGGCGGTGTGCAGAAATTTCTGCTCAATGACGGCATGAACAGCCCGGACTTCATCGAGTCCGTCGGCGCCGATTATCTGAAGGACGCCTATGGTACGTCGTCCGGCACCAGCCCGACGGCCTCCACCGACTATTTCACGAAGAACTACAAGGAATTTTCCGGCATCGAGCCGTCCAATCCGGCGGCCGACCGTTCCTATGATGCGGGCGCCATCGTCGGCCTCGCTATCGCCATTGCCGGCTCCGAGGATCCGGCCAAGATCAAGGACGCGATGTACAAGGCGGTCGACCCGGCCGGCACGCCGATCTTTGCCGGCAAGGACGAGTTCGCCAAGGCGCTCGGCCTGATCAAGGATGGCAAGCCGATCCGCTACGAAGGCGTCATCGGTCCCGTCGCCTTCGACAAATATGGCGACATCACCGGCCCCTTCCGGCTCTGGAAGATCGTCGACGGCAAGGTGACGACCGACGGCGAAATGACCACCGACGACGTCAACGCGCTGCAGGCCAAACTTCAGTAGGACAACTTCTCGCCCGGCGTCGATCCGATCTCATCGCGATCGACGCCGGCCGGTCAGTTTGACTCGCACATGGATGGCCGTGAGAACCATATCGTTTGCACGGACAAGGGTTTGATCGGCAGGCGATCACTAATAGGATTGGCCAATCAACAGGATTGGCCAATGTCGCCTGAAACTGAAAAACTTCTATCTGCTCTCGGCGACCGGCTGGGTGCGGGCGGTGTGCTCGCCGGCTCCGACGTGGACCAGCGCTATCGCGACGATCCCGATGGCAAGCTCGGCGCTCTGCCCGAAGCAGTGCTGCGCCCGCGCGACACCCAGGGTGTCGCTGCCGCGCTGGCCGCATGCAACGATCTCGGCCAGCCAGTTGTCGTGCAGGGCGGACGCACCGGGCTGACCGGCGCCGCGCGCGTGCAGCCGGGCGAAATCGTGCTGTCGCTGGAACGCATGACAGGTCTCGATGCACCGGATCGTCAAGCTGCCAGCATCGTCGCCGAGGCCGGCGCAACGCTGCAGGCGGTGCAGGAGGCAGCCGACGGTGCCGGTCTGATGTTCGGGGTCGATATCGGCGCACGCGGTTCGGCCACTATCGGCGGCAATGTCGCCACCAATGCCGGTGGCATCCGGGTGCTGCGCTACGGCATGTACCGGGCACAGGTTCTGGGGCTGGAGGCGGTGCTTGCCGATGGCAGCGTGCTGACCTCGCTGAAGGGCCTGCCCAAGGACAATTCCGGCTACGACCTCGGCCAGCTCTTCATCGGCACGGAAGGGACGCTTGGCGTCGTCACACGCGCGTCGCTCAGGCTGTATCCGAAACCGGTGTCCGAGGTGAACGCCTTCTGCGCGCTGTCTTCGCTCGATGCGGCGATCGCCTTGCTCGGACTGCTGCGGCAAAAGCTCGGCCCACTTTTGTCCGCCTATGAGGTCAACTTCGCGCCGCTCTATGACGCGATGGTCGCCAGCATGGACATGCCGGCGCCGCTGCCGGCGGGTTCGCCTGTCTATGTGCTGGCCGAGATCCAGGGCAGCGAACCCGACCGTGACGGCGAGCGCTTCGCCGAGGTCTTGATGCAAGCGGTCGAGGATGGCGTGGTCGACGATGTGGTCGTCTCGCAGTCGCCGCGCGAAGTCAGGGCGCTGTGGGCGGTGCGCGAGGACGCTAATCGCGTCCTGTTTTCGATCAAGGGTCTGGTCGGCGTCGACATCAGCATCCCGCTGGCGCGGATGGGTATTTTCCTGCGGGAAGCGGACGCTGCCATCCATGCCATGGATCCCGGCGCCGACATCTATGTCTTCGGCCATCTCGGTGACGGCAATCTGCACTACCAGGTCCGCACGGTGGATCCGGCGGCGGCATACGATATCGTCTATCGCGGCGTGGCGGCAGCCGGCGGCGGCGTTTCGGCCGAACATGGCATCGGCCTCGACAAGAAGAGGTGGCTGCATCTGGTCCGCAGCGATGCCGAGATCGCCACGATGCGGCGGCTGAAGGCAGCCCTTGACCCCAGAAACATCCTCAATCCGGGCCGGGTCTTCGACCTGGTCCCGCCTGCCTTCGCAGAATTATAGCGGCCAGCCTTTAATCCACGCGATACCGCGACATCCGTCGGCCGTGGTTGCCGCGCACTCAGGTTCGTTCCGTCGCGACTTGCCTGGGGATAAGAAAACGTGCGGCGAGCACGCAGAGCAGGACGGTGAACATCAGGATCAGCGCCACCAGCGCATTGATGTCGGGTGAAAAGCCAAGCCGCATCATCGCCCACAGCCTCACCGGCAGCGTGCTTTGGGTGCCGGTGACCAGGATGGTGATCATGGTCTCGTCGAACGACAGCGCGAAAGCCAGGATGGCGCCGCCGACCATGGCGCTCGAGAGGTTCGGCAGGACGATGCGCCAGAACGTTTGCCAGCCCGTGGCGCCGAGATCGTAGGACGCTTCGACCAGTGTGCGGCTCATCGACTGCAGCCGCATCAGCACTGTGCGATAGACGATTGCCAGCACGAAAACCGTATGCCCGATGACCACCGTCAGCAGCGAGCGTTCAAGGCCGATCTCGCGGAAGAAGATCAGCAACGCCAGACCGCTGATGATCGGCGGCATCAGGAACGGCAGGAAGATGATGAACTGCAGCAGCGTACGCCCGGAACGGCGGCTGTGATAGTAGAGCGCCAGCAGCGTTCCGCTGACCACCGACAGGATGACGGTGCAGACACCGACGATCAGCGTGGTGCGCAGGGCGGCCAGAATGTCGTGGTTTTCGGCCAGAGCGACATAGGTCGCAAGCGTCGGCGAAGACCAGTCGACATTGCCATGCGCAATGGTGAAGAACGACGACACGATCGGCACGGCCAGCGGGCTGTAGAGCAGCACCGCGACCAATGTCGTGATCGCAGCCAGAAAGACAGTGGATAGCCGGGGCAGGGCGGTCATATCGCTGTCCCCCGGTTGCGGCCGAAGCGCTCGCCGATAAGAATTGCCGCGATCACCACGACAGCCAGCGCCACTGACAGCGCCGCACCGAACGGCCAATTGTAGGCCGTGCCGAACTGGCTGTAGAGGATGCGGCCGAAGGTGAAGCCGCTGATCCCGCCAACCATCTGCGGCGTCAGGAAATCGCCGATCGCCAGCACGAACACGAAGCTTGCCGCCGAGGCGACGCCGGGCAGGCTGAGCGGCAAGGTGATGCGCAGGAATGTCTGCCAGCCGCTTGCGCCCAGGTCGTCGGAGGCGCGCAGCAGCACCTGCGGGATCCGCTCCAGCGACAGGAAGATCGGCAGGATGGCGAACGGGATCAGCAGCAGCGTCAGTGTCAGCAGGATGGCGTTGATGTTGAACACGAAAAGCGTCGATGGCTCCTGCAAGATGCCGAGGCTGACCAGCGCCTTGTTGAGAAAGCCGTTAAGGCCGAGGATGCTGCGGATCGCATAGATCTTGATGACGTAGCTCATCAGCAGCGGCACCAGCAGCAGCATCAGCAAGGCATAGCGCCAGCGCCCCTTCAGGGTCGTCAGGAAGTAGGCGGCGGGATAGGCGAGCAGAATGCAGATTGCCGCCACCGAAAGACACAAAACGATGGTGTTCCAGAACACCGGAAGGAAGATCGGATCGGTGAAAAAGCGGACATAGTTGCCCAGTGACAGCGTATGAACGATCGTGCCCTGGTCGACGCTGAAGAAGCTATAGCCGAGGAAGATCGCCAGCGGCACGAGGACGAAGACCACCGGCAAGGCGAAAGCCAGCATCGTCACCAGCAGCGACCATCGCCGTTCCGCCAGCGGTATCGTGCCGGCTCCGCTCATGCCAGCACCAGGTGGCCTTCATGCGGCGCAAACGCCAGGGGGATCGTCGCGCCGGATTTCAGCGTGCTGCCGTCGACCCGGCTCGGCATGCGCAGCCGCAAGCGTTGCGCAGCATGGTCGGCGCCGGCCGTGATGGTGGCTACGGTCGACGAGCCGGCGAAGGCCATGTCGGCGATCGTGCCGGAAAGGCGGTTGTCGGTGTCCTTTGCGTCGGCAAGGTGCAAGGCCTCGGGACGGAAGGCAGCGAAGGCACTGGCGCCATCCGCCGCGGACTTCAAATGCGGCTGGTCACGGATCGAACAGACCAGGCGTCCGAGCGTCGTCTCGATCGATCGCAGTTCGCCCTGGACGGATCCAAGCTTTCCGGCCACCAGATTGTTTTCGCCGAAGAAGCGCGCCACGAACTCGCAATTCGGCTTGTAGTAAAGCTCGTGCGGCGTGCCGAGCTGGCGGATATGGCCGGCCTGCATGACGCAGATCCGATCGGCCATGCCGATCGCTTCCTCCTGGTCGTGGGTGACGAACAGGAAGGTGGTTTTGATTTCGCGCTGGATGGATTTCAGGAACTCCTGCATTTGCCGGCGCAGCTCCAGGTCGAGCGCCGCCAGCGGCTCGTCGAGCAGGATCAGGCGTGGCTGGCAGATCAGCGCGCGGGCCAAGGCGACGCGCTGGCGCTGGCCACCGGAGAGCTGGGCTGGAAAGCGGTCGGTGAAACGCCCGAGCTGGACAAGCTCCAGCGCCTCCGCGACGCGGCGCGCAATCTCCTTGCGCGGCACGTGCCGAACCGAGAGCCCGTAGCCGACATTGCCGGAAACGGTCAGATGCGGGAACAGCGCATAGTCCTGGAACACGGTGTTGAATGGCCGCCGGTTGATCGGCATGCGGCTGATGTCCTGGCCGTCGAGCCGGATCTCGCCCGACGTCAGTGGCTCCAGCCCGCCGATCAGCCGCAGCACCGTGGTCTTGCCCGAGCCCGACGGTCCAAGAACGGTCAGGAACTCACCGTCCTTGATCGACAGGTCGATGTCGTGCAGCACCGGAACGGTGCCGTAGGATTTCGAGACGGACCGCAGCGTCAGCAGGTCGGTGTTCTGGTTCATAAGATATTCTCGCATACGCTTCGGCGGTCCGGAACGTCCGGACCGCCGGGTCCTTCGAAGTCTTCGTGCGGAAAGATCAGGGCGTGGCTTTGATCTCGTTCCACATGTCCGACCGCTTCAGCGGGTCCTCGACATTGTTGAGCCAGACCAGCTTGTCATTGCCGCCGGCGCTACCGGTCTCCGTCACCGTGTTGCCGAAACCGGTGCGCTCGGAAAGCTCGCCGCTGACCTTCTTGCTCAGCATGAAGTCGATCCATTTCTCGGCCGCCGCATTGTCGCGGACGCCCTTGGAGATGACCCAGTTGTCGAGCCAGGCAAGCGCGCCCTCGCTTGGATTGACGTAGGCGACATGGGCGCCGATCTTCTGCAGCGCCTTGACCTGCTGCTGGCCGTAATTGGCCCAGATCAGTGCCACGTCATTGTTCTGATAGATCTGCTGCGCCTCGTCGGCGGTGGTGTAGAAGCTCAGCACGTTGCGCTTGAGTTCGACCAACTTGGCCTTGACCGCCGCCATCTGTTCTTCATTCAGATTGAACGGATCCTTGTAGCCGAGCGTCAGTGCGGTGAACGAGAAATTGTGCTCGCCATTGTCATAGGCCAGGACTTTGCCCTTGTAGGCCGGATCCCACAGCACCGACATCGATGTCGGTGCCGGCTTGACCTTGTCGGTGTCGTAGATCAGGCCGATCGAGTCGAAGCAGAACGGAATGCCGTAGACCTTGCCGTCCTTGGTGACGCCACTCACCGCCGTCAGATCGCGGAAGCGCGGCAGCACCTCTTTCTGGTTGGCCAGTTTCGTCACGTCGATCGGCGACACCAGATCGGCCTTGATGTAGCGCTGCAACTGGGCGGTGTTGACGGCGAAGACGTCGAAGTCCTGCCCTTCGCTGCCCTTGATCTTGGCCCAGATCTCGTCGTCACTGCCGATGAACACGACATCGACGCCGACGCCGGTTGCCGCGGTGAAATCCTTGACCCAGTCCGGGTCGGCGTAGCCGTCCCAGGCCAGAACTCGAAGGTTCGCGGCCAAGGCTGCCGAAGTCATCAGGCCGATGCCGAGCCCGATTGCCGCCATTCTTAGAAACAGTTTTTTCAGTCCCATTTTTAATCTCCCATTGTCGTTCTGATGGACCGCAGTTTCCGGACCTTTGCCGTCACAGCTGGGTGACGGCGACCAGTCCCTCGTCCGGCACCGACTCCATCCGGTTGCGCAGTGGCTTTCCGAATGTCTGTGCCTGGATTTCATACTCGTCGCCGGAAGCCGTCTTGATGCCGGAGGCGTAGCTCATCACCGCCGCGCCGAAGAAGTAGGCATGCAGGTCGCCCGCTCTGCGGTGCATCGGGTAGCGGAAATGGAAATGTTCGAGATTGGCGATCGAGTGCGACATGTGCGCCTCGCCCGACAGGAATTCCTGCTCCCAGATGACTGTGCCGTCGCGCAGGATGCGGGAATGGCCGCGTACTTCATCGGGCAGGTCGCCGATCAAAAGCTCCGGGCCGATCGAGCAGGAGCGAAGTTTTGAATGGGCAAGATAGAGGTAGTTCTCGGCTTCCGTGACATGGTCGGAGTATTCGTTGCCGAGCGCATAGCCGATGCGATAGGGGCGGCCATCCGGCCCATTGAGATAGAGCCCGACGATTTCGGCCTCTTCCGCGCCGGCGCGCGCGAAGGCCGGCATCGGCAGCGCCGCGCCGGGCGGCACGACACAGGTGCCGACTCCCTTGAAGAACCATTCGGGCTGGATTCCGATCTGCCCGGCGGCGGGTTTGCCGCCCTCCAGACCCATGCGGAAGATCTTCAGTGAATCGGATTCCTCGGCGTCCTCGCCATGCGTAAGCACATGCATCTTGTCGCGTGCCGCGGCGCTGCCGGTATGGGTCAGGCCCGTGCCGGTGACCAGGAAGCGCGCCGGTTCTGGATGATCGACCGGGGCCAGTACGCGGCCATCGCGCAACAGCTCGTCATAGTCGACCGTCGCAGTGCCCGTCCGCTTCTCGACAAGTGCGGCGATGGAAACGCCCTCAGAAATTGCCGCTTCAGCAAGTTCCAGCACGGTGCTGGTCTTTTCGAGCGGGTGCAGGTGATTGCCGTCGTCGGAGACACGGCCTACCCGCCTGTTGCCATCGGACATTCTGAACTGAACAAGACGCATGAGGTACCCTTCTTCCCTTGAGGCCGTGCGGGTCACACCCAGCCCGCATCGACGATGAATTGCTGGCTTGTGCACATGCGGCTGTCGTCGGCGGCGAGGAACAGCGCCATGCGCGCTATGTCGGAGGGCTGCAGCCGGTCGGGCAGGCACTGCCTCTCCTCGATCTGCCGCTCTCCGGCCGGATTCAGCCACAGGCGCATCTGGCGCTCGGTCATCACCCAGCCAGGCACCATGCAGTTGACGCGGATGCGCTCGGGACCAAGCTCGCGGGCCAGCGCCCGCGTCATGCCGTAAACCGCCGCCTTGGCCGTTACATAAGCGGGGCAATCGGGATCGCCGACCATCCAGGTGATCGAACCGAAATTGATGATCGAGCCGCCGCCCAACGAGCCCATCTGCGGGCGCACCGCTTGCGCCGCAAAGAACTGGTGGCGCAGATTGACCGCCATGCGGTCGTCCCAATAGGCGACCGTCACGTCACTGGTTTGATGGCGATCATCGTTGCCGGCATTGTTGCACAGGACCTGGATCGGGCCGTTGTGCTGCATCGCTTGCACCGTTGCCGCCTGCAGTTGCTCGACGTTGCGCAGGTCGCAGGCAATGAACAGCGGCGCACGATGTCCATCCGCTGCGATCGCGTCGACCAGGCGCCGGGACGGCTCCTCGGCCCGATCGACAAAGGCAACGCGACTGCCTTGCGCGCAGAAATGGCGCACCAGGCTTTCGCCGATGCCGCTGCCACCGCCGGTTATGAAGACGCTGCGGCCTTTGAGGCTGGGGTAGGTGGCGTAGCCGCCGATTTCATCCATCGCGCGCGCGCCTCTCTAGTGGGAATGCCGGGGGATGCCGGCATCGCGCCGACCGACGAGAAAGTCGAAATCGCAGCCCTTGTCGGCCTGCAGAACGCGCTCGACATAGAGGCTCTGGTAGCCGCCTTCGGGCGGCGTCGGCGGCTGCCAGTTGTGCCGGCGGATAGCCAGTTCCTCGTCCGACACCAAAAGCTCCAGGCGCCGGCCGGCCACATCCAGCTCGATGAGATCGCCATCGCGCACCAGTGCCAGCGCCCCGCCGGCCGCTGCTTCCGGCGCCACATGCAGCACCACGGTGCCGTAGGCGGTGCCGCTCATGCGCGCGTCCGAGATGCGCACCATGTCTGAGATGCCTTGCTTCAGCAGCTTGGCCGGCAGCGGCATGTTGCCGACCTCGGCCATGCCGGGGTAGCCGCGCGGTCCGCAATTCTTCAGCACCATCACTGAAGAGGCGTCGATATCCAGCCCTGGATCGTCGATGCGGGCGTAGTAGTGCTCGATGTTTTCGAAGACGATCGCCTTACCGCGATGCTGCATCAGCTCGGGCGTTGCCGCCGATGGTTTGATGACCGCCCCGTTGGGCGCCAGATTGCCGCGTAGGATCGAGATGCCGCCCTCTGTGGTCAGCGGGTCGCTCAGCGGGCGGATGACCTCGCTGTTGTAGTTGGGCGCGCCGTCGATCAACTCGCCAATGGTCTTGTTGCTGACGGTCATGGCGTCGCGATGAAGAAGCCCCACTTCATCAAGCGACGCCATGACCGCAGCCAGCCCCCCGGCATAGTAGAAATCTTCCATCAGGAAGCGCCCCGATGGCATCAGATCGACAATGGTCGGAACGTCGCGGCCAAGGCGGTCCCAGTCATCGAGGCTGAGATCGACACCGATCCGGTTGGCGATAGCGATAAGGTGCAGCACTGCATTGGTCGAGCCGCCGATCGCGCCATTGACGCGAATGGCGTTCTCGAACGCTTGCCTGGTGAGGATCTGCGCAATAGTCACATCCTTGCGGACCAGCTCGACGATCTGGCGTCCGGCCATCTGGGAGAGCACGCCACGGCGTGAATCCACCGCCGGGATCGCGGCATTGTCCGGCATGCCGATGCCGAGCGCCTCCACCATGCTGGCCATGGTCGAAGCCGTGCCCATCGTCATGCAGCTGCCCGCCGACCGGCTCTGGCCCTGTTCGGCGGCAAGGAAATCGGCGACCGGCATGCGGCCGGCCTTCACCTCTTCGGCGAATTTCCAGACATGCGTGCCCGAGCCGATATCTTGTCCGCGGAACTTGCCGTTGAGCATCGGCCCGCCCGAAACGGCGATGGTCGGCAGATTGCATGACGCAGCACCCATCAGCAGCGCAGGCGTGGTCTTGTCGCAGCCGACCAGCAGGATGACGCCGTCGATAGGATTGCCGCGGATGGATTCCTCGACATCCATGCTGACCAGATTGCGAAACAGCATGGCGGTGGGGCGCATGTTGCTCTCGCCCAATGACATGACCGGGAATTCCAGCGGCAGGCCGCCGGCTTCATAGACGCCGCGTTTGACGTGGTCGGCCAGGGCGCGCAGATGCGCGTTGCATGGCGTCAATTCCGACCAGGTGTTGCAGATGCCGATCACGGGGCGGCCGTCGAAAGCGTCGGCGGGAATGCCCTGGTTCTTCATCCAGCTGCGGTGCATGAAGGCATTCTTGCCTTCGCCGCCGAACCAGGCCTCGGACCGCAGCTTGCGTTTGGTCTCGGTCACGATGCCAGCTCCCGATTGGTGCGGCGCCTGTTGCGGTTCTCGACACTTCGGCGCACGTCTTCCTCGGCATCGTCGATGAGCACCAGCAGCGCCTTTTGCGCGCCGGCGGCATCGCGCGCGGCGATCTTCTCAGCCACTTCCCGGTGCAGCGGCAAAGAGTGGCGCTGTCCTTCCGGATTGTCGTTGGAGAGGCGGAAGCTCATCACCAGCGCGGTTTCGACCAGTGCCGCGAGAGAGCCGATCAGCTCGTTGCCGGTCATGCGCAGAATGGTCTGGTGGAACAGCAGGTCAGGCTTGGCGAAGCGGTCGCCGTCATCGACAACGGCTTCCATTTCGGCGAGCGCGGCGTTGATCTCGGCGATCTGCGCCGGTGTGGCGCGCTGCGCGGCAAGTGCGGCCGACATCGGCTCGATGGCCCGGCGCAGTTCGAACAGCGCCCGCACATCGTCGGCGCTGACGCCGCTGGCGTAACGCCACGACAGGACGTCCGGGTCGAGGAAATTCCAGTCGGAGCGGGGACGCACCCTTGTGCCGGTCTTCGGCCGCGATTCGACAAGCCCCTTGCCGGCCAGCACCTTGATGGCCTCGCGCAGCACGGTGCGGCTGACCCCCAGCATTTCGCTGGAATCGTCCGCATTGGGCAGAGCCTCGCCCGGCAGGAAATCGCCCTGCACGATGCGCAGCCCGATCTGCTCGACAACAGTTGCATGCAGTGCCGTTGAGCCGCTGGAAACCGCGACGGCGACGCGCGAAGTCCGCGCTGTGCTAAAAGATTTCTTATTCTTCATACTATTCATATGATATGTTTTATAGCCATGGCGATTGGAGTCAAGGGATGGGGACATGCCGATGACAAAGAATTCAGCAGCCGTTGCCGAGCAGCACACAGGAGCTGCTTTCGATCAGCGACGGCATTGCGACGGCCGAGATTGCTCCGGCCGCCGGCGGTGCGGTAGCGTCGTATCGCTGGCGGCAAGACGGCTCTGTCGTCGACTGGCTGCGCCCGGCCGATCCGGCGGCAATCAGCCGCCGCGATGCCGGCGCCATGGCCTGCTTCCCGCTGGTTCCCTATTCCAACCGCATAAGGGGTGGTCGCTTCGCCTTCGCCGACCGTACCATTGAGCTGCCGACAAGCCCCGATGACCCGCATCATGAGCACGGCCACGGCTGGCGTCGGCCTTGGACAGTCGAGCGGCACGAACCCAGCGCTGTCGTCTTGCGCTATCGCCACGCCGCCGATTCCTGGCCATGGAGCTACGAGGCCGAGCAAGTCATCTCGCTGGCCGATGGCAGTCTGGGCATCACCATCTCGCTGCGCAATCTCTCGGACACGCCGATGCCGGCCGGCTTCGGCCTGCATCCCTATTTTCCGTCGACGCCGTGGACGCATGTCCAGGCGCCGGTGTCCGGCATGTGGGAGACCGATATGGACATCTTGCCAACCCGCCATGTCCTGCCGCCGGCCGGTGCCAACCCGACCACGGGCTTCGATGTGTCCGAGACGGACTTCGATACCGTCTTCACCGGATGGACGCGCCGGGCCCGCATTTGCTGGCCGGAGCATGGACGGCAACTGGAGATCGAGGCCGAGGTGCCGCTCGATTTCCTCGTTCTCTACACGCCGCCCGGCGAGCCGTTCTTTTGCGCCGAGCCGGTCACCAACATCACCGATGCCTTTAACCGCGACGCGGGCATCGACACCGGCCGCATCGTGCTGGCGCCCGGCCAGATGCGATCCGCCAGTGTTCGCTTCACGCCCTCACAGGCGGTCTGACCGTCCGAATGAAGGCAGTCAGAACGGATAATGCTGGCCCGGATCCTCGATCGTCACCCAGCGCAAATCGGTGAACTCGGCGATCGATGCCTTGCCGCCGAAACGGCCATAGCCCGAGCCCTTGACGCCGCCGAACGGCATTTGTGCCTCGTCGCCGACAGTCGGGCCATTGATATGGCAGATGCCGGCTTCGATGCGCGCGGCGACCGCCATGGCGCGCTTGATGTCGCGGCTGAAGACGGCTGACGACAGGCCGTAGTCGGTGTCGTTGGCGACACGCACAGCCTCGTCCTCGCCCTTGACCCGGATCACCGGCTTGACCGGCCCGAAGGATTCTTCGGCATAGACGCGCATGGCCGGCGTGACGTGGTCGAGCAACGTCGCTTCCACCACGGTACCGGTACGCTTGCCGCCGGCCACCAACCTGGCGCCCTTGACGACGGCATCGGTGATCAGTTCCTCCATCTTGTCGGCCGCCTGGCTGCTGATCAGCGAGCCCAGCACGACATGGCCGCGCGGATCGCCCGCCGGCAGTTGCGACGCGCGCGCCGCGAGCTTGGAAACGAATTCATCGGCGACCTTCTCGTCGACGATCAGTCGCTCGGTCGACATGCAGATCTGGCCCTGATGCATGAAGGCGCCGAAGATGGCGGCGTTGACGGCCGCGTCGATGTCGGCATCGTCCAGCACCAGCAACGGCGCCTTGCCGCCGAGTTCGAGCAGCGCCGGCTTCAGGTGCCGTCCGGCGAGTTCGGCGATGATCCTGCCCACCTTGGTCGAGCCGGTAAAGTTGACGCGCTTGACCGAGGTATGCGCGACCAGCGCCTCGACAATGCCGGCGGCGTCCTTTGGGTCGTTGGTGACGACATTGATGACGCCCTTCGGCAGGCCGGCCTCGACCAGCACCTGGCCGATCAGCCGGTGCGTGCCGGGGCACATTTCGGATGCTTTCAGCACCACCGTGTTGCCGCAGGCGATCGGCATGGCGATGGCGCGGGTGCCGAGAATGACCGGCGCATTCCATGGCGCGATACCGAGGCAGACACCCGCCGCTTGGCGGATCGCCATGGCCAGCGTGCCCGGCTTGTCGGATGGGATGATCTCGCCCGATATCTGCGTCGTCATCGCCGCCGCCTCGCGCAGCATGTTCGCCGCCAGCCTGACGTTGAAGCCGGCCCACGGGGCGGTCGCGCCGGTCTCTTCCATCATCAGCTTGGTGAACTCGCCGACCTTCGAGGCCATGACGTCGGCCGCCTTGCCCAGCAAGGCGCGGCGCTCACCGGGCCCGGTCTTCGACCAGGCCGGAAAGGCGGCCGCTGCGGCCTCGACCGCGGCATTGGCGTCGGCGACGCTGGCTGCCGCGGCGCGTGTCGCCAGCCTGCCGGTAAACGGGTCCATGCGCTCGAAGGACGCCGCACCCAAGGCAGCCCGTTCGTCGCCGTCGATCAGAAGTCCGATGTCCATCACTGTCTCCATCCCTCTATTCTTGTTTGACCATGGTCGTTTCCGAAAACCGGTTCCCACTTTTCGGGATCATGGTCTAGAATCCGAACATTTCGGCGTTGATCGATGCCTCGAGGCCACCATCGACCGGCACGTTGGCGCCGTTGATCCAGCGCGCGCCGTCCGAGCACAGGAACAGCACCACTGGCGCGATGTCGCCCGCTGTGCCGGCGCGTCCGACCCTGGCAATGTCGCTGTCGACGCGGGCGTCTCCGAGCACCGTGCGGAATTGTTTGAGGATTGGTGTCTCGACAGGGCCGGGGCTCACCGCATTGACGCGGATGCCGCGGCGTTTGAACAGATCCTGATGTGCGGCGCGGAACGTCCACAAGAGCAGCAGTTCCTTGGAGACAGGATAGCCTTCCTCGTTCCTGACCGCGTGGTCGCAGACCACCTCGGCGACATCGGGAAAACCTTCGATCCCGACAATCGAGGCGGCGCGATTGAGATTGGCGCGCCAGCCATAACCGGCGATCGAGGCGACGTTGACGATGGCACCGCCTTCGCGAAGTTTTGGCACGAGACCTTCCGAAAGCGCCCGCAGCCCGAAGAAATTGACGGCCAGCGTCGCCGCCGCGCCGGTGCTGCCGGAAAGGCCGGCGATATTGCAGAGGGCGTCGATAGGATACGGCAGACGCGCGATGAGATCGTCGACACCGGCCTTCGACGAGATGTCGGCCTTGACGAAACTGCCAACCGCTGCAGCCGGCTCACGCACATCGACGCCGATCACATCGGCGCCGAGCTGGCCAGCGAGTTCCGCGGTGCGCGCGCCGATGCCTGAAGCGACACCGGTGACAAGGACGGTCTTGCCGAAGAGCATGGTCATGCCTTCTCCTGATGCATCGTGGTTTGTTGTGGTGAAGCCGTCACGTCGCCATCAGCTGCCGCGAGCCTGACGCGATAACCGACCGGCAGCAGGCGAAGACCGAAGCGCTCCTCTATCGTCCCCCACAGGCCGCGCGGCAGGAAGAGCGAGAACAGCACCGCCGTGGCGCCAAGCCCGACCAGGTACCAGACGCCGGTGCCGCCGAACCAGGTCTCGATGAGGAAGAACACCAGCGCGCCGAGAATAGCACCCTCGAACGTGCCGATGCCGCCGACCAGCACCATGAAGATCATGTAGGCGGTCCATTGCACGTTGAAGTAAGTCTTCGGCTGGAAGGTGATGGAGGTCGCCAGCCACAGCGCGCCGGCAATGCCGATGCCGAAGGCGGCGAGCACGAACAGCAGCCGCTTGGTGCCGGTGACGCGCACGCCGACCGAGGCGGCGGCGTCCTCATTGTCCCGGATCGCCCGGATCGCGGCACCGGTGCTGCCGCGCAGCAGACCAAATAGGATGGCAAGCAGCGCGGTCATCGAGGCCAGCGCCAGCCAGTAGATCGTCGCTCGCCTTGTGCCGGCATCATAGACATTGAGCGAGATCAGCGAGGTGCCGGTTTCGCCCTGCACCAGCCGGTCGAGATTGACCAGCAGATGCGTCAGTGCCGCGATCACCCACATGCCGATGGCGAACTCGCCGTTTCTCAGCCGCAGCATGAACAGCGAGAGCGGGATAGACACCACGCCAACGACAAGTCCCGAGGCGAACAGCGCCAGGAACGGGTTGAGGCCCGCATCGGCCAGCCGGATGGCGAAATAGGCGCTGAGCCCGAAGAACACCTGCTGGCCGACCGAGACCAGGCCGCCGAAGCCGGCCAGCGCATTCCACATCGCTGCCAGGATCACATAGATGAACAGTGCGGTCATGCGGTCGACCGCACCGGCGGAGAGGAACTGCGGTGCGATCGCCAGCAACGCGATGATGACGGCGACGGCCATCGCGGCGATCCGCGACGTCGCCGTGCCGCGCTCGATGACAGGCATGGTGGCGGGAGCACTCATGACGTCTTCCCGAGGCGCAGCAGGCCGCGCAGGCCGAGGCCGGACGCGGACAGCCGCACGAAAAGCACGACGAGAAAGACAGCGTGGCCGCCGATCAGAAACCCCTGCGGATGCACCTGCGCGCCGAGCGTCTGGGCAAGCGCCAGCACGATACCGCCGATCAGCGTTCCCCACAGCGAACCGGCGCCGCCGATCACCGCCGCCTCGAAGGCGAACAGCAATTGCGGCGCCCCGGCATAGGGATCGAAGGTGGCGCGCATGCCCAGGAATGCGCCGGCAAGGCCGACCGTGACCATCGCGATGGCCGCGGCAATGGCGTTGGCGAGGCGGGCATCGACACCGACCAGGCCGGCCGTATCGGGGTCTTCCGAGGTGGCGCGGATCGAGCGGCCAAGCTTGGTGTGCGTGAGGAACAATTGCAGCCCGCCGAGCAGGACTATTGCGGTGGCAAACATCATCACCGCGAGCTTGCCGACATAAATGCTCCCCGGCCACTCCCAGGAATCATAGGACAGACTGCCGATATAGGGAGCCAGCGACCGCGTGTCGGCGCCGAACTGCTCGAACAGCAGATTGTCGATGACGATGGCCAGGCCGAACGTCGTCAGGATCGGCAGCAGGGCTCCGCCCCGCGCGCTGCGTTCGAGCAGGAAGCGCTGCAACGCCCAGCCGATCGCCGCCATCAACGGCAGGACGATGAGCAGCCCGACAAAGGGCGAGACGTGGAATCGCGAGGCGAGCCACCACAGCGCGTAGGCAGAAAACACGGCAAGGCTGCCATGCGCGAGGTTGATGATGCGCATCACCGAAAACATGAACGACAGGCCGCAGGCGATCAGCGCGTAATAGCCGCCGAGAAGGATGCCCTGGATGATCTGGTTGCTCATGCGGGAACGCTCCCGGTGGTTTTCCGGTGCAGGCCGAAATAGGCCTTAGTCACCTCGTCGCGCGAAATCGCCTTGCTCGCCCCTTCGAGCGCGACACGCCCCTCGAGCATACAAATGACCCTGTCGGATACCGCGAGCGCCCGGTTGAGGTCCTGTTCGACAAGGATGATTGTCGTGCCCGAAGCGATCAACCCTTGCAGCGCGGCATAGACGCGGTCGACGATCAGTGGTGACAGCCCGAGCGAAACCTCATCGAGCAGCAGCAGTTCCGGGTTGCTCATCAATGCCCGGCCGATGGCCGTCGCCTGCTGCTCACCACCCGAGAGGTGGCCCGTCCTGGCATGGCGGCGCGGCTTCAGGTTGGGGAACATCTCGAGCACCTTGTCGACGCTCCAGTCGCCCGGCCGGCCGGCGGTCCTGCCGAGCAGGAGGTTCTCCTCGACCGTCATCTGCACGAACAGTTTTCGCCCCTCTGGCACCAACGCGACACCCATGCCGACGCGCCTGTGCGACGGCACGCTGGTGAGATCGGCGCCGTCGAGCAGCACGCGACCGGCCGCCGGCTGATGGGCGCCGGCGACGGCCCGCAGCAGCGTCGTCTTGCCGGCGCCATTGGCACCCACCAGTGCCAGCGTCTCGCCGCGTTCGATCGTGAAGCTCACGCCGCGCACCGCCTGCAGCAGGCCGTGCCGGACAACCAGGTTCTCGACCGACAGCAGGCTCATTTCGGGCCTCCGCCGAGATAGGCGCGCACGACCTCGGGGTCGGCCATCACCGCTTGCGGCTCGCCATCGGCGATGATCTTGCCGGCATCCATGCAGATCAGGCGCTCGGCCACCTGCAGCAGGATATGCACGATGTGCTCGATCCAGACGATGCCGATCTTACGCCGGCGCAATTCCTTGATCGTGTCGACAAGTTCGCCCGCTTCGCCATCGGTCAGTCCGCCGCCGATCTCGTCGAGCAGCAGCAGCGTCGGTCTTGCGGCGAGCGCCCTTGCCAGTTCCAGCCGCTTGCGGTCGAGCAGCCCGAGCGTTTCGGCGCGCCGGTTGGCGACGCCCAGCATGCCGCACAGTTTCAGCGAGCCGAGCGCCTCCTCATAAGCCTCGTCGCGGCCGAGGCCGGCGCCATGCGAGGCAGCGACGAAGACATTCTCGAAGGTGGTCATGCCGCTGAACGGTTTTGGCACCTGGTGCGTGCGCACCAGGCCGAGCCGGCAGCGCTGCGTCGCCGACAGCGGTGTCACGTCGCCGCCCCTGAAGCTGACCGTGCCTGAGCTTGGTGGAAAAGCCCCGGCCAGCACGCTGAGCAGCGTGGTCTTGCCAGCCCCGTTCGGGCCGACAATGCCGACCGCCTCGTCGGCGGCCATGGTGAAGTCGACGGCATCCAGCACCACGAGTGCGCCGAAGCGCTTATGGATAGCGGCGGCGGCGAGGATCGCCTGTTGTTGCGGATGGGTCACCAGGCGATCCTCGTCAGCGGTCCATCAGCCGTTGTAAGGCAGAAGCTTGGCTTCGACGGGCACTTTCGGGTCCGTGGCATTCTCGGTCACGACATAGTCGAGCGGGAACTTGGCTCCTTCCTTGGCGGCCACCCATTGCGTGCCGATGATCGGGCCGGGCGAGACATTGGCCACCGGGCCGCTGGTGAAGTCGACCTTGCCGATCATCGTCTCGGTCTTGAGCTGGCTCAGCGCCTTGGCCACCGCCGCCTTGTCCTTGGCGTCGCTGCTTGCCTTCAGCGCTTCGAAGCCGGCGTCGAGCAGCGACATCGAGGCGCCAAGCTGCTGCGTCCACTGCTTGCCGCTCGCCGCCTCGTAGCCGTCGGCCAGTTCGGTTCCCGAAACGCCGGTCAGCGGCGACTTGTAGGGAAAGGCCTTGTGCCAGTAGGCGGCGCTCGAAATCTTCATGCCGAGATCGCCGAGTGCCTCGATATCGGAGGGGAACAGCCCGGTCTTGGCGACCTGGCAGATCTTGATCTGCTTGATCAACCCCTGCTGTGCCGCCTGGCGCCAGAACGCCGCGAAATCTGGCGGGATCGGGAAGGAATTGAAGATCTCGACGCCTTCCTGCTTGAACAGCGCGATCTGCGAGGAATAGTCGGTGGTGCCGGTTTCATAGGCGCCGGGATCGACGATCGTGAACCCCTGCTTGGCCAGCAGTGGCGCCAGATTGGCGCGGATGGCGTTGCCGTCGGCGTCGTTCGGATACATGACGCCGACCTTCTTGTTGGTCTCGATCAGGTTCCACTGCGAGATGTAGGTCTTGAAGAACTCACCGACGCCGAAGCCGAAATGATAGGTCCATTTGAACGGCGAGGGCGCGCCGGGCTTGGCGCCGCGGCCGAAGTACCAGGCCTCCCACGGCATGACTGTCGACAGGCACGGCACGCCGGCGGCTTCGCAGGCGTCGGCCACCGGGTTGATCACCTCGGGCGTCGACACCGCGAGCATCAGGTCGATGGCCTGGTTGTTGATCAGGTCCTTGGCCAACTGGCCGGCGCGTGACGGGTCGGACTGCGTGTCCTGATCGAGGATTTCGACGCTGTACTTCTTGCCGCCCAAGTCGAGCCCGCCAGCCAGCGCCTTGCGGGCCAGATCGAGCACGTAGCCGTCGGTCTGGCCGAAACCGGCGAGCGGCCCGGTGCGCGGACTGACGAAGCCGACCTTAAGCGTGTCGCCTGCCTGGGCAAAGGCGCTGCGGCCGCCAAGCGCAAGCGCAGCGCCGCCGGCAATCGATGTGGCGATGAACTGGCGTCGCGATAGGCCCGTAATGGTGGATCTGCTGCCAATGGCGTGGGTCATGTTTTCCTCCCTCTGTGGCTCCTCCATCGTCACAGTGCACCACCGGTTTGGTTCGGTAAAATGATATTTTGCGGTGTTTCATTAACCTCTGGGTTAGGGAATTCTGCGGCCGGGACGATGTCCGGTTGGAATGTTCCGAGGCTTCAGCTGCCTTGCCTTGCCGCTTCGCGGATGGTCTGCAGCAGGATGGAGAAGGCCGGCGAGGGCGCGGTGTCCGTCCGCATCGTCAGGCCGACCGGGCCCTTCGTTTCCTCGGTGTTGACCGGCAAGGCGACAAAGGCGCCGCTGCCCAGTTCGTTGGCGACAACGCCGGCCGAAATGATCCAGACGGCATTGCTCTGCCGCAGGAAGGCGCGGCCGAAGGAGTCCGAGACGGTTTCGATCTCGGTTGCCGGCGCGGTCATGCCGTTGGTGATGAACAGCCGGTCGACGAAAGGACGGATGACCGATTCCCGTGTCGGCATCAGCATCGGGAATTCGTCGAGGCGCGCGAACACGTCCTGCTCGGGATCAAGCAGCGGATGTCCCGCTCGCACCACGAACAGCACCTGTTCGGAGTAGAGGTGCTCGAAGAAGAAGCCGGTCATGTTCTCCGGCGCTGCCAGTCGCCCGACAACCAGGTCGAGCGCGCCGGTGCGCAATTGTTCGAGCAGCACCGCGTTCTCGCCGGTGACGATCTTGATCGCCGCCCCGGTGCCCTCCTTGAGGAACAGGGTCATGGCAAGCGGCATCACCCGCGCCGACACCGTCGGCAGCGCGCCGATGCGGATGGGGTGCCGGTTGATCGCCCCATCCTGCCGGACGGAATCGACGCCTTGTTTGAGCGCCGTGATCGCCGTGCCGGCATGGCGAAGGAAGATCTCGCCGATGCGCGTCAGCCTGATGCCGCGACCGTCGCGTTCGACCACCGCCACCCCGAGCGCCTCTTCCAGTTCGCGCAACGTCTTGGTCACCGCCGGTGGGCTGACATGCAGAAAATCCGCCGCCCTCGCCACGCTGCCCTGCCGTGCAACTTCCAGGAATGCCTGCAGGTGACGGAACCGGATGCGGCTCTCGGACATGGATTTGATAACCCCTGAGTTAATGAAACGGCGCAAAATATCATTTTACCGAACCAAATGCCTTGTGCAATGTGGAGACGGAGGATCGAAATCGTGCCATTCGTCACCATCGGCGGCATCACGCTGCATCACCGTCACGTCGAGGCGAACGGCAATGCGCGCCCGATCGTGTTCATCAATTCGCTCGGCACCGACTTCCGGATATGGGACCAGGTCCTGTCGATCCTGGGCGGGGAAATGCCGCTGCTGGCCTACGACAAGCGAGGCCACGGGCTCTCCGATATCGGCGACATCAGGTCGATCGACGACCATGTCGATGATCTCTGCGGCCTCATCGATCACTTCGGCCTTGGCAAGGTGGTGTTGTGCGGCCTGTCGGTCGGCGGTCTGATTGCGCAGGGATTTCATGCCAGGCGCCCCGAAGGCGTCGAAGGTCTGATCCTCTGCGACACGGCCCACAAGATTGGCACCATGGACAGCTGGAACACGCGCATCGCAACGGTCGAAAGCAAGGGGATCCAGGAGATTGCCGATGGGGTGCTCAAAGTGTGGTTCACACCCGGCTTCCACGCAACGCGTTCAGCCGAGCTCGACGGCTACTGGAACATGCTGACCAGGCAGGCGCTCGCAGGCTATCTCGGGACATGCGTGGCCGTTCGCGACGCCGATTTCACCGAGGCCGCGCGCCGTATCTCCGTACCGACGCTTTGCATCGCCGGCGACCAGGACGGCTCGACGCCTCCCGACCTTGTCCGTTCGCTGGCCGCTCTCATTCCCGGCGCGCGCTTCGAGATCATCCGCGACGCCGGACATATTCCCTGTGTCGAACAGCCCGAAGCACTTGTCGCCCTGATCCGCCATTTTATCGCATCGCTTGCCCTTGGAGCCGAAACCCATGGATGAAGTCCCCGGCAACGCCGCCAGATATCGCACGGGCCTTGGCGTACGGCGGTCCGTGCTCGGCGACCGTCATGTCGATCGGGCCGAGGTCGCCGCCACCGATTTCGACCAGCCTTTCCAGGAACTGATCACCGAGGCCGCCTGGGGAACGGTGTGGGCACGGCCGGGCTTCACCAAGCGCGAGCGCTCGATCGTCACGCTGGCGCTGCTGGCAGCACTCGGCCATGATGAGGAGGTCGCCATGCATGTGCGCGCCACCGCCAACACCGGTGCCTCGCGCGACGATATCTGCGAAGCGTTCCTGCATGTCGCCATCTATGCCGGCGTGCCGGCTGCCAACCGAGCCTTCAAGATCGCCAAGGACGTGTTTTCGGAAATGGACGGAGCCAAGGATGCCCGCTGAGTCCGGATCGAACCGGAGGCCCGAGACCGGCGCCTTCTTTCAGCGCGACCGGACATGGCATCCGCCGGCGCTGACGCCGCACTACAAGACTTCCGTGCTGCGTTCGCCACAGAAGGCGCTGCTCGCCTTCGACAACACGCTGTCGGAGATTGCAGGCCCGGTCTTCGGTCACGCCATGCTCGGCGAACTGGACGCCGACCTGATCCACAATTTCGCCAGACCCGGCGAGAGCGCCATCGGCGAGCGCATCATCGTCCATGGGCGGGTGCTCGACGAACGTGGTGTTGGCGTACCCGGCGCGCTGCTCGAATTCTGGCAAGCCAATGCCGGTGGCCGCTACCGCCACAAGAAGGACGGCTATCTGGCGCCGCTCGACCCGAATTTCGGCGGCTGCGGCCGCGCTATCACTGGTGAGGACGGCGGCTATGCCTTTCGCACCGTCAAGCCCGGTCCCTATCCCTGGCCGAACGGGCCGAACGACTGGCGGCCCTCGCACATCCACTTTTCGGTCTTCGGCCATGGCTTCGCGCAGCGGCTGATCACGCAAATGTATTTCGAGGGCGACCCGTTGATCTGGCACTGCCCAATCGCGCGCGGCATTCCCGACAAGGCAGCCATCGAAACGCTGATCGCTGCGCTCGACATTCAGGCGACGATCCCCTTCGACGCGCGCGCCTACAAGTTCGACATCGTGCTGCGCGGGCGCCGCTCCTCGCTGTTCGAAAACAGGCTGGAGGGCAATTGATGGCCCAGTCGCTCGACCGGCTCAGGGAAAGCCCCTCGCAAACCGCGGGACCCTACGTCCATATCGGGCTGACGCCCAATTTCTGCGGCATCGGCGGCGTCTATGCGAGCGACCTTGGTGCGACCATGGTCAACGACAAGACCAAGGGCGAGCGCATCGGCCTGCGCATCCGGGTGCTCGACGGCACCGGCACGCCGCTCAAGGACGCGCTGGTCGAGATCTGGCAGGCGGATGCGGACGGGCTCTACAATTCGCCGGCGGAACTGCGCGGCACGGCCGATCCGAATTTCGTCGGCTGGGGCCGTTGCCCGACCGACATGGACACCGGCCTGTGCACGTTCGACACCATCAAGCCGGGCCGCGTGCCTTCGAGGGATGGCCGCCTGATGGCGCCGCACATCACGCTCTGGATCGTCGCCCGCGGCATCAATCTCGGCCTGCACACCCGGCTGTACCTTTCCGACGAGGAAGAGGCCAATGCGCAGGATCCGATCCTGGCGCGCATCGAGCACCGCATTCGTGTGCGGACGCTGATCGCCGAGCGCAAGGGCGATATCTATCTCTTCGACGTCCATCTCCAGGGGGAGAAGGAAACGGTCTTCTTCGACAGCTAGGAGGCCCGCGCCATGACCGTTTCGCCCTTCGACCATCCATTGCTCTCCGCTCTTCTCGGCGACGAAGAGGCGAGCCGGCATTTTTCCGTCGAGGCGGAAATCGAGGCGATGCTGGCCCTCGAGCGCGCGCTGGCGGAAGTGGAGGCGGAAAACGGACTGATCACCGGAGAGGCGGCAGCAGCCATCGTGGCTGGGCTCAGCACATTCCGGCCCGATACCGCCTTGCTGCGCGCCGGTGTCGCCAGGGACGGCGTCATGGTGCCGGAACTGGTGCGCCAGATCCGGGCGGCGGTCGGCGAACCGCATGGTGCCTCCGTTCATTTCGGCGCGACCAGCCAGGATGTCGTCGACACAGGCCTGATGCTTCGGCTCAAATCCGTCGTCGAACATCTCGGCCTGCTGTTGACCGAAACCGGCATGCGCCTCGCCTCGCTCGAAGAGCGTTTTGGGGGCAGGGCGCTGACCGGGATGACGCGCATGCAACCGGCGGTTCCAATCAAGGTGGCGGATCGCATCATGGCGTGGCGCGCACCGCTGCAACGGCATCAGCAGAGATTATCGGAACAGTCGAGGCGCCTGCTGGTGGTGCAGTTCGGCGGCGCGGCCGGCACTCTGGAAAAGTTGGATGGCAAGGGGCCGGCGGTGCGGGCCGCCCTCGCGGCAAAGCTCGGCCTTGCCGATGCGCCGCAATGGCATAGCCAGCGCGACGCGCTCGCCGATTTCGCCGGCTGGTTGTCGCTGGTGACGGGCAGCCTCGGCAAGTTTGGCCAGGACATTGCCTTGATGGCGCAAGGCGGCGCCGACATCGAACTCTCTGGCGGTGGCGGCTCGTCGGCCATGCCGCACAAGCAGAATCCGGTAAAGGCCGAGGCGCTGGTGGCGCTTGCCCGTTTCAACGCCACGCAGCTTTCCGGCATGCATCAGGCCGTGGTGCATGAGCAGGAGCGCTCGGGCGCCGCCTGGACGCTGGAATGGCTGCTGCTGCCGCAGATGGTGGTGGCGACAGCCGCTTCGCTGCGGCTTGCCGCCGGACTGGCCGGGCAGATCGAAAGCCTGGGACGCTGATGCGCACGCAAATCCTCATTGTCGGGTCTGGACCGTCCGGCCTGCTGCTTGGCCAGCTTCTCAGCACGATCGGCGTCGAGACGGTCATTCTGGAGCGCGCCAGCCGCGAGCATGTGCTCGGCCGCGTGCGCGCCGGCGTGCTCGAACAGGGCACCGTCGAACTGCTGGAGGAAGCGGGTGCCGCGGCACGGCTGCACGCCGAGGGGCTGCCGCATTCCGGCATCTCGCTTGCTTTCGACGGACGCCTGCACCGCATCGACCTCGAGGGGCTGACCGGCGGCAGGCATGTCACCGTCTACGGCCAGACCGAAGTGACGCATGATTTGATGGACAAGCGCGATGCGGCAGGACTGACCACGATCTACGAGGCGGCAAACGTGACGCTGCGTGATTTCGATGGTGAGACGCCTTTTGCCACCTATGACAAGGACGGCGTCACCCGTCGCATCGACTGCGATTTTATTGCAGGCTGTGACGGCTATCACGGCATCAGCCGCAAATCGGTGCCTGAGCACGCGCTGAAAACCTTCGAGCGCCACTATCCGTTCGGTTGGCTCGGCGTGCTGGCCGAAGTTCCGCCGGCCGATCACGAACTGGTCTACGCCAACCATGAGCGGGGCTTCGCGCTGTGCTCGATGCGCTCGACACACCGAAGCCGCTACTATGTGCAATGCCCCGAGGGCGACCGCGTCGAGGCGTGGTCGGACGACCGCTTCTGGGACGAGTTGCGTCGCCGTCTGCCGGAGCAGACAGCGGCAAGCGTGGTCACCGGGCCTTCCTTCGAGAAGTCGATCGCGCCGCTGCGCTCCTTCGTTGCCGAGCCCCTGCGTTTCGGCAGGCTGTTCCTGGTTGGGGACGCCGCCCACATCGTGCCGCCGACTGGCGCCAAGGGCCTCAACCTCGCCGCCAGCGACGTGCGTTATTTGTTTGCCGGTTTGCGCGACTTCTACCGTGACAAATCGATGGCCGGCATCGATGCCTATTCAGGCAAGGCGCTGGCACGGGTCTGGAAGGCGGTGCGCTTTTCCTGGTGGATGACGACGATGCTGCACCGCTTTCCCGACACCGGCGATTTCGGTCAGCGCATCCAGGAGGCCGAACTCGACTACCTCGTACACTCGCGTGCAGCGTCGACTGCGCTCGCCGAGAACTATGTCGGCCTGCCTTACTAGTTTTTCGTATAGTCAGGCCCAAACCGTGTCGGCAGGCCGTCGGCGAGTTTCAACCAAGGGAGCTTCTCCTCAAAAGCGACATGCAGCGTGGGTGCAAATTTTTCCGGCTCCTCCATGGCCGCGGCAAAAAAATGCATGACACCGGACATGTTCTTTGAGCGGAAGGACAGCGGCGAGCCACATCTATCGCAAAATGTTCTTTCCACACCGGGAGAAGAGTTGAATACCTTCGGCGACTTGCCCAGCCATCGCCATTGGCTGTCCAAGACGCCAATGTAGGTGGTCATTGGCGCAGAACATTGCCGCCGACAACTTTCGCAATGACAGCTCACGCATGCTTGTGCCGGGCCATCGACTTCAAAAGCAATAGCGCCACATAAGCAATGACCACGCATGCAAATTCTCCTTGAGTCAACTGACCCTGACCAATACTTTGTACCGGGCGTAGTGAGAGAGTCGCCATGAGATGCCCCGAGCTGGCACTCATTTGCGACACTCGGCGCCAGCGACTGTTCTCGCGTGCGCGAGGAGTTGCTTTCAAGCTGCATTCAGTGCCAACCGGCGCCTTCTTGTCGAGCATGGCCTTGGCGGCCATCAGATTGTCGTTCGCTTTTATGGGTCCGCAGCCTGATGCATGTCGTCCAAAAGTGGTCCCGGTTTTGGGACAACGACATGCATAAAACAAAGCCTTGAAGCGCGGCGCGCTTTAAGGGCCGCACCGCCGGCGATCATCGTTCAGCGTCTTTTTGCCTGGCAAGATCCGACAGCATCGGTCGCTGCCCCCTGAGGATCTTGACCTCGGCCTCGGGCAAGGCGAACCAGCCGGCTCTGTCGACTTCCGGGAATTCCTTCATCGATCCCGACCTTGGCGGCCACTCCATGGTGAAGGTGTTGCTCCTGATGGCTGCCACATTGATGTCGATACGCGCCTCGACGGACCACGCCACGACGATCTTTCCACCCGGCTGCCTGTAGTCGCCGAGCCGCGAGAAGGGACCATCGACCTTGATGCCGAGCTCTTCCTCGGTCTCGCGTCGCGCCGCGGACAACTCGTCCTCGTTCTCATCGACGAGGCCCTTCGGTATCGACCACGCACCATCGTCCTTCTTCGCCCAGAACGGTCCGCCCGGATGAACCAGCAGCACCCGAAGGCCGCTGTCGTCTTGGCGGTAGATCAGCAACCCCGCACTACGTTTTGCCATTTTTTAATGTCCGTTTGTAAAGCTGATTGCGAAGGCGGCGGTCCACCGATTCCCCTGGATCATGGGCGCCGACCTTGCGCCGAATGATTGCGACGCTATGTCAGGTGCGACTGCATTGCTCCTCTCCCGCGAGTCCGGCAATCTGACCATGGCTTATTTGGCGGCTCGAAGGCTAGATGAGGCGTGACGATGCAACTCGGTCTTATTGGCTACTACAGCGACTTCGTGGCGTATCCCTTGGTGATCGCCGTGCTGGCAGTGGCCGGGTTGATCGAGGCCGGCGAAGACAATGCGCCGGGCTGGATCGTCACTGTCGTCGCCTGCCTCTTGCTCTGGACGCTGACCGAATACGTCCTGCACAGGTTCGTCCTGCACCACATTCCCTACATCAAAGACCTGCATGATCGTCACCATGTCGAAGAGCGCAGTTCGGTGGGCACGCCGACCTGGCTCAGTCTGGGAGTGCATGCGCTGGTCGCGTTTTTCCCGGTCTGGATGATTTCAGGTTTCGCCGCCGCATGCGCGGTAAGTTGCGGACTGATGATGGGCTACCTCTGGTACATCAGCGTCCATCACATGATCCATCATTGGCACCCCTCCCATCCGAGTTATCTCTACACACTCAAGCGCCGTCACGCCGTGCATCATCATGTCGACGAAACGGTCAACTTCGGTGTCACGTCCATATTCTGGGACCGTGTTTTCGGCACGGCGCGGCTCTGAAGCCAGGGGGCGTGCCTCAGCGCCTTTTTCCGCGACCACCGGGAGATTTGGCTCCGCGAGGTCCGCTCTGAACCGGCGTGTTGTTCTGGTTTTCGTCGGACAGTTTTCGCCAGCGGGCAAGACGCTCCGGATCGAGCGTGCCGGCCTTCAGCGCAGCCTGCACCGCGCAACCCGGTTCATGCACGTGGGTGCAGTCGCGGAACTTGCAGAGCGGCGCGAGCTCGGTGATTTCGGCAAACAGCGTGTCGATGCCGTAGGCGACGTCGCTGACCTGCAGCGTTCGCATTCCCGGTGTGTCGATCACCCAGCCGCCACCGGCAATCGCGTGCAGCGACCGCGACGTGGTGGTGTGGCGCCCCTTGGCGTCGTGTTCGCGAATGTCTCCGGTCTGTTGCGGCAAGCGCTGTGTCGATCCGGCCAGCGTGTTGACCAGCGTCGACTTGCCGACCCCGGAAGAGCCGACCAGCGCGACCGTCTGGCCAGCACTGCACCAGGCAGCGAGCGCGGTTGCCGCATCCGATGTGCGGGGGTTCAGCGTCACCACCGCCAGGCCGCGCTGCAGCGCGGCAGCCTGCCGCTGATACGCCTCGGCGTCGGCCGCGGTATCGGCCTTGGTCAATAGGATCACCGGCGTCGTTCCGGCCTCATTGGCCAGCGCCAGATAGCGTTCGAGCCGGGCCGGATTGAAGTCGGCATTGCATGAGGTGACGATGAACAGCGTGTCGACATTGGCCGCTGCCAGCTGTGGTACCCTGCCGCCCTGGGTGCGGCGTTCCAGCACCGTCTTGCGGGTCAGGCGGCGCTGCACAAGCCGGTCATGCGCGTCGACGAGCACCCAGTCGCCGACCGCATAGTCGCCGGTGTTCGCCTGCGCCGGCAGCGTCAGATCGATTGGCCCTGCCTGGGACAGGCCGGTCAGGCGGTCGCGATGGACCGTGGCGATCCGCGCAGGCACGAGATTGGTTTCGCCGGGCTCGAGCTGGTCGCCGAAAAAATCCGTCCAACCCAGGCTGGCGAGAGTTGGCAAGGAGGGATCCGTCACGGCTTTGCCCGGGGGTACGGCGTCGCAGACATCGGACAGCATCCTGGCAGGTGGGGCGTGAACGGGGCGGGGGCGTTTGATCAGCCGTGTATGGGCGGCATGGCGGCATTTGGCAAGCCGGACCGTGGCCCGCGCGGCAAGCATCTCGTCGGAACCTATCCTTTCAAGGCATCGCCAAGGTCGACGTGCCGACCCGCTACGACCTTGCCAACGCCGCCGACGCACACCGCGATCTGGAATCCCGCCGCACGACGGCCGCCTTGGTCCTGCTGCCGCAACTCTGATCGTGGAGTCATCATTTTTCAGATCGTCAACAAATAAATTGACGCCCGTAATGTTTTTGCGCTGTACTGGAAACTGTGAAAATTGACTGAATAAGTTCGGCCAAGCATTGCCGCTCTCGGACAACGGCCGCATGACTGGTGAGGGGCGTATCATCCCGATCGGCGGGTGTAGGCAAGAGGACCTGACGTTCGATGGCGGAGAAGACGCACCGCACCATGGATGACTTCGCCCGGGCATGTGGCGTGTCCCGGCCGACGCTGTCGAAATATTTTGACGATCCTGCGAGCGTGAAGCCGGCAACGCGCGCGCGCATCGAAGCCGCATTGCGTTCCTCGGACTATCAGCCGAACCTTTTCGCCCGCAATCTCAACCGCAAGCGCACCCGCAACATCGGCATCGTCGTGCCGACGATCACCGATCCGTTCTATGCCGAGATGGTCAGCCGCATCGAATTTCGCTGCCGCGACGAGGGTTACTGGCCGATCGTCATTTCTTCGCATGGCTCGCAGAAGCTGGAGGCGGAATCGGTCAGGACGCTACTGTCGCTGAAGGTCGCCGGCGCGATCATCGCGCCGCTCGGCCTGGCCTCTGACCGCAGCGTTTTCGACAAGTTGGGGCAGGACATTCCGATCGTGTACTTCGACACCTATATCGAGGGCGACACGCCTTTCGTCGGCAACGACAACCACCAGAGCACGTCGACCATGGTCGATTACCTCAACCGGTCCGGAGAACCGCCTGTCTATGTCGACATTCCGCATGTGAACCACAATTCGGGGGAGCGGCTGCAAAGCTACATCGCGACGATGAAAGTCGCCGGTTTTGAACCCGTCGTCATCGATGCGGCGCGCGATTATACCTGGGACTTCGAGCGCATCGGCCATGAATGGATGGAAAGGACACTCGACGTCGGCGGCCTGCCCGGCCGCACGATACTGTGTGCCAATGATCGTCTCGCCTTCGGCGTGATGGCGGCCGCGTTCTCGCGCGGACTGAAGATCGGCCGCAGACCCGACTGCGATCTGCGCGTTGCCGCGCATGACGATCATCCGCTGAGCCGCTACACCTGTCCGGCACTGACCACCATGGCGCAGGATTTCGCCGCCATGGCCGGCCGCAGCGTCGAGATCCTGCTGGCCCTGCTGGACGAGGCCGAACCGCCAAGGCAGGGCATGGCGCAAAGGGTCAAGCTCGGCGCGACCCTGGTGATGCGTCAGTCGGCCTGAGCGTCCAGCTTCAGCGATCCTTCTCGAACTGGCGCCAGGCCGCCACCGCCTCGGCCACCGCCTGCCGCGCGGCGGGGATATGGCGTCCCATCGAGACGAAGCCGTGGATCTTACCCGGCCATTGCCGCAGGACCAGTGGCACGCCCGCGGCTTGCAGGCGTTCGGCATAGGCTTCGCCTTCGTCGGCAAGGATGTCGCAGCCGGCAAGTGCGACGAAAGCCGGCGCGACGCCTGTGAGATCGGGCGCCAGCAGGGGCGAGACGCGCCAGTCCACGATGTCGTCAGGCGTTCGCACATAGTGGTCGCGGAACCATGCCATGGTGGTTGCCGTCAGCCCGAAGCCGTCGCCGAAACGCCGGTAACTGTCGGCCGTCTGCCGCGCATCGGTGTTGGGATAGATCAGGATCTGTGCGGCGAGGGATGGCGCCAGCCCGTCGCGAGAAAGCAGCGCCAGCACGGTGGCGAGATTGCCGCCGGCGCTGTCGCCGGCAACGCCGATGCGGGATGGGTCGATGCCGAGAGCGGCGGCGTTCCGCGTTGTGAAACGCAGTGTTGCCAGGCAATCCTCCAGCCCGGCGGGAAATTTGTGGTCCGGTGCCAGGCGATAGTCGGGACAGACAATGACGGCGCCGCCGAGATTGGCCAGCCAGCGGCAGATCTCGTCATGCGAATTGAGGTTGCCGACGACCCAGCCGCCGCCATGCAGGTAGAGCAGCGCCGGCGCCCCGCTTTGTGGTGCGCCGAGGCCGCGATGGATGCGGACCGAGATGGGGCCGTTCGGCCCTTCGATCCGCTGTTCCAAGGTCGCAGCGACCGTTTCGCGCTCGCCCTGCAGCGTCGGGAACGAAGCGTTGTAAGCGGCCCGCGCCGCCGCCACGTCCCCATTCTCGAACGGCTCTCCGCCAGCCGCGCGGCCGATTTCGAGGACGTACAGCGCATCCGGGTCGAGTGTCATCGTCATATCCTCAGGCAAGCAGGTCGCCTGCCTCTTCTTCGGTCAGCAGAGACGGCTGAGTGACGTCGCCCGCTACTGCGACCGAGCCCTGGCCCTCGCCGGAACGCAGGATCGCCTCCATGATCTCAAGCACATGCAGCGCAAGGTTGCCGGAGGCGCGTGGCGTGTTGCCGGTTTGAAGCGAACGCGCCAGATCGGCGACGCCGAGCATGCGGTAATTGGCGCGGTCGGGCGCCGCATAGGGCCAGTTGCGGGCGCCGTAGAGGTCGCCTTCGCTGGGAAAGTCCTTCCAGTCGGCGCCGCGCTCCGACAGCGACACCGTGCCGCCGAACGTGTCGGGATCGGGCAGGCGCAGCGAGCCTTCCGTGCCGTGCAGCTCGATCGGGTGGTTCGAGTGGCGAAAGACGTCCCACGAGGCGCCGAAGGTGACCGTCGCGCCGGAGCGGAATTCAAGCAGCGACAGCACGTTGGTCGGCGTGCCGACCTTGAATGTGGTGTTCTTGAACGGTCCGTCGGCGGTGATCAGCCTTTCCTCCTGGCCGCGCGTCGCCATCGCCATGACACGCTCGACCGGGCCAAGCAGGTTGACCAGCATGGTCAGATAATAGGGCCCCATGTCGAACACCGGGCCGCCGCCAGGCTGGTAGTAGAATTGCGGGTTGGGGTGCCAGTGCTCCATGCCGCGGCCCATCATGAAGGCGGTGCCGGTGACCGGACGGCCAATGGCACCTGCGTCCATCAGCCGGCGCGCACGGCGTCCGGCAGCGCCGAGGAAGGTGTCGGGCGCCGAGCCAAGCAGCAGGCCGCGCGACTTCGCCTCGCTGACCAGTCGTTGTCCGTCGGCGGCCGAGGTGGCAAGCGGCTTTTCGGTGAAGACGTGCTTGCCGGCAGAAAGCGCCGACATGGTGACGTCGAAATGCACGGCGGGAATGGTGAGGTTGAGAACCAGGCCGATTTCGGGATCGGCAAGCAGGGCATCGACGCCCATTGCCCTGATGCCGTATTCGCGGGCCCGCAGGGCGGCCGCGTCCGCGGAGATGTCGGCGCAGGCCTTCAACTCCACGCCTGCAAAAAGTGCTGCGTTGCGCATGTAGGTCATGGCGATGTTGCCGCAACCTATGACCCCTACACCAAGCTTTTCCATCATTCCTCCAGTCGGCGCCCGTCCGTCAGGATCGGCGATTCTTTGTTCACGTGGCCATCCTTCGCCCACGTCATAAGCATATTGATGCACCATTATGCAGTTTAAATCTTGACGCGCGACAATTTTTTATGAATCATGTGCGAAGTTGGACGGGCGGGAGTGGCTGCCGTCAACTCTGGGAGGACTACAAATGGACGAGTCAAGGAAGGGGCCGCGCAGCGGTTCCAAGTCGATTGGGCATGTCACCATCGCCGATCGCCGGCAATTTCTCATCGGTTCCGCCGGCCTTCTTGGCGCGGCGGCTTTCGGGGCAGGGACGTCGCTCGGCATTGGCCAGGCTCGTGCCCAGAGCCGGGCCGAGATCAGCTTCGCCAGCGCTGCCTTCTTCGGCAAGGAGACCTTTGGCGACCTGATCAAGGCCTTCAACGAATCGCAGGACCGCATCCTGGTCAAGAACATCGAGCTGCCGCCGCCGAGCTCCTCGACCGAGGTCTACCAGGGCCTGGTGCAGCAGCTCGCCCGCCGCACCGGCACGCCCGACGTCTTCAGCCAGGACGTGATCTGGATCGCCGGCTTTGCCGCCGCCGGATGGGCGCTGCCGCTGGACGAGTACTTCCCGGCCGACAAGCGCAGCGCCTACTTCACCGGGACCCTCGATGCCTGTACCTATGGCGGCAAGCTCACCGCCCTTCCCTGGTTCATGGATTCGGGCATGTTCTATTACCGCAAGGACGTGCTGGAAAAGCATGGCGGCAAGGTGCCGGAAAGCTGGGCCGACATGGCGACCATTGCCGCCGCCGCGCAGAAGGCCGGCGACATCGATTACGGCTATCTCTGGCAAGGCAAGCAGGCCGAGGTTCTGGTCTGCGATGCGGTCGAGATCATCACCTCCAACAACGGCGCCATCCTGGCGCCCGACGGCAAGTCGTCGCTGATCAACCAGAAGGGCGCGGTGGAGGCGATCCAGTTCCTGCACGACACCCTCGCCACCAACAAGATCAGCCCGAAGGACGTGCTGTCCTGGGACGAGGAGCCGTCGCGTCAGCCCTTTACCTCGGGCAAGGCGATGTTCATGCGCAACTGGTCCTATGTCTACCCGATCGCCCAGGACGCCAAGGCTTCCCAGGTCGTCGACAAGGTCGGCGTAGCGCCGCTGCCGTCGTTCCCCGGCGGCAAGAGCTCGGCCTGCCTCGGCGGCTACCAGCTCGGCGTCAATGCCAACTCGAAGCAGCGCGAAGCCGCGATCGAGCTCTTGACCTGGCTGTCGTCGACAGAAGTCCAGCACCGCATCGCGCTGAACTTCGGCCTCGCACCGACGCGGCCGGCGTTGTTCCAGGACGCGCAGATCAAGAAGGAACAGCCGTTCATGGCCAGCCTCGAGAAAGTCTTCACCGGCGCCACGGCGCGGCCGATCACGCCCGAATACGCGAAAGTGACGCTTGCCCTGCAGTCCGGCATCTCCAAGGCGCTGGTCTCCGGCAACGTCCAGGCCGAGATGGACGCGACGGCGGCGCAAATCGACAAGATCGTAGGCTGAACCAATGTCCGCGGCGGCCACCATTCCCAGTGTTGGCCGGCCGCGGCGTCTAGGCAAGGCGCTCCCGGGCGCCTTGTGGGCCTTGCTCCTGCTGACGCCGGCATTTGTGTCGCTGGCGTCGGTTTCCTTTTACCCGATCGTCAACGGGCTCTACCTCTCGCTCACCAACACCTCGCTGATCACGCAGGAACAGGATTTCACCGGCTTCTCCAACTACGTCGAGCTGTGGGGCGACCCGCAGTTCTGGAATGCGTGGTGGCACACGATCTGGTTCACCACAGCTTCGACCGTGCTGGAGACAGTGATCGGGCTCGGCATGGCGCTCATCCTGTGCGAAGCCTTCAAGGGACGGGGGCTCGTCCGCGCGGCCATGCTGGTGCCGTGGGCGATGCCAACCGTCGTCACCTCCAAGATGTTCGGCTGGCTGTTCGATGGCCAGAACGGCATCATCAACTACATCCTCCTGCATGCCGGGCTGATCGACCAGAACATCAACTGGTACGGCTCCACCGACACGGCGATGATCACCATCATCATCGCCGATGTCTGGAAGACGACGCCGTTCATGGCGCTGCTGCTTTTGACCGGGTTGCAGACCGTGCCCAATTCGCTGATCGAGGCGGCGCGCATGGATGGCGCCAAGGGCTGGATCACCTTCTGGTATATCCGCCTGCCGCTGTTGATGCCGACCTTGCTGATCGCCGGCCTATTCCGCGCGCTCGACGCGTTCCGCGTCTTCGATCTCGTTTATGTGCTGACCGGCGGCGGCCCGGCCGATTCGACCGAAACGCTGTCGACGCTGTCCTACAAGGTGCTCTTCTCGACGCTGCAGTTCGGCTACGGCTCGGCCGTCTCGACGGCGATGTTCGTCACCGAGGGCATCATCGCGCTGGTGTTCTGCCTGTACCTCGTCCGCCAGATCAGGAGAGCGCAATGAACGACACGCGCTCGCCGCTGCAGACCTTCGCCATCTATCTCGGCGCTTTGCTGATCCTCATCTGGTCGGGCGGTCCGTTCATCTGGCAGTTCTCGACCTCGTTCCAGCTAGACAAGGCGCTGACCTCGGGGTCGCCGTCGCTGATCCCGCATCCCTTCACGCTGGAGCACTACTACAACGCCTTCGTCGAGAAGCAGCTTCACCGCTATGTCTGGAACTCGCTGGTGGTCTCGCTGGCGACGACGTTCCTCTGCCTGTTCGTCGGCTCGCTGGCCGCCTTCGCGCTGTCGCGGCTCAACATCAAGGGCCGCTTCGGCATTCTCATGGTCATCCTTTCTGTTTCGATGTTCCCACAGATTGCGCTGGTCGGGCCGCTCTATCTGGTCGCCACCAATCTCGGCCTGCTCGACACCTACACGGCGCTGATCATCACCTACCTGGCGCTCGGCCTGCCGCTGGTGACCTGGGTGTTGTTCGGCTATTTCGAGACGCTGCCGCGCGAGATCGACGAGGCGGCGCGCATGGACGGCGTCAGCGTGCCCGGCCTGCTCTGGCGCATCATCCTGCCGATGTCGCTGCCGAGCCTGGTGACCACCGGCCTGCTCGCCTTCATCACCGCGTGGAACGAATTCCTGTTCGCGCTCGCCTTCACCTCCAACATCGACCGGCAGACGATACCGGTCGGCATCGCCAACTTCACCAACCTCTACTACGTCCCCTGGGGTGACATCGCCGCGGCCTCCGCCGTGGTGACCGTGCCCTTGATCCTCCTGGTGCTGTTCTTCCAGCGCCACATCATCGAAGGACTGACCCAGGGCGGCGTCAAGGAATGAACGACATGACGAAGACGAAGCTCAAGGTCGGCTGCCAGACCTTCACCTGGGAAATGCTGGGCAAGGGCTGGATCGGCGGTCCCGACGATCTGTTGAAGGCGATAGAAGATGGCGGCTATGCCGGCATCGAGATCACCGACACCATGATCGGCCGCTATGCCGAGAGGCCGACCGAATTCGCTGCCGCGCTCGACGCCCGAGCCCTTACCCTCGTTTCCTTTGCTTTTGGCTCGAAGAGCGGTTTCACGTTGAAAGAGGCGCTGGAAAGCGACCTCGAAGCCGCCCGGCGCTGGACAGGCTTTGCCGCGAACTTTCCCGGCGCGCTGGTATCGATCGGCTCGGCGACGGTTGTCTCCGACGGCCCGCGTGGAGACAAGTTCGCCATATCGGCCGAGTTCTACAATCGCGCCGCCGAGATCGGCCGCAAGGCCGGGGTGGATGTCGCGGTGCATCCGAGTTCGCACCACAACACGCTGCTGTTCGACCGCGCCGACTACAACAAGATCTTTGCCTTGCTCGACCCCGATCTGGTCGGCTGGGTGCCGGATACCGGCCACATCCTGCGCGGCCACAGGGACATGCTCGACACGCTGCGCACCCACCGCGACCGCATCCGTTACATCCATCTCAAGGACGTCGACGCCAAGGGCACTTGGGCCATGCTCGGTCAAGGCGTCTGCGACACCCCGGCGGTCATCGAGATCGCCGGCACCGCGCCGCACTTCACCGGCTGGCTGGTGCTCGAAGAGGAATCCGACACCGCCGCCGCCGACCCCGCCGGCGCGGTCAAGACCAACCGCCAGACAATGCGCGCCTACGGCGCCTGAAGAACGAGACGATGATCAAGAAACAGGACAGACGCCTCAGGGTCGGCGTGCTCGGTTGCGGCCCCATTGCGCAGTTTGCGCATCTGCAATCCTGCGCCAAGGCCAGCAATGCCGATCTCTACGCCATCTGCGACGCGGCACCCGACCTCCTCGCCCGCATGGGTGCCACCTACGAACCGCGGAAAATGTATGCCGACTATGACGCGATGCTCGCCGATCCCGAACTGGAAGCGGTCATCGTCGCCACCTCGGACGCCTATCACGTGCCGATGTCGATCAAGGCGCTCGATGCCGGCAAGCATGTGCTGTGCGAAAAGCCGATAGGCACCTCGGTGGAGGAGGGCGAGGCGCTGGCCGAGGCGGTCAGACGCTCCGGCAAGGTCCTGCAGGTCGGCCACATGAAGCGCTTCGATCCCGCGCTGGAGGCGGCGCGCGATTTCGTCCGCGACGAGATCGGCGAGGTGCTGGCGCTGAAGGCATGGTACTGCGATTCCACCCACCGCTACACCAACACCGATGCCATCCAGCCGCTGCCGGTCACCAGCAGGCTGGCGAGGAAACCGAGCGGCAATCCGAAGGCTGATCTCAGGCAGTATTTCATGCTGGCGCATGGCTCGCACCTCGTCGACACTGCGCGCTTCCTGTGCGGCGATATCGTCGCCGTGCGCGCCCGCCTCAACGAGCGTTTCGGCGCCTATTGCTGGTTTGTCGAGACCGAATTCGCCAGCGGCGCGCTCGGCCATCTCGATCTCACCGTCGCCGTGCGGATGGACTGGCACGAAGGTTTCCAGCTCTATGGCGAGAACGGCTCTGTCATCGCCAAGACCTTCAACCCCTGGTACTTCCGCGCCAGCGAGGTCGAGATCTTTCACGAGAAGACCGCCACGGCCCACAAGCCGCTCGGCGCCGACGGCCATTTCTTCCGCCGTCAGCTGGAAGGTCTTGCCCGAACGGTGCTGGAAGGCGCGCCGATGCGCGGCGCCAATGTCGAGGACGGTATCGCCTCGATCCGCGCCATGGTCGCCATCGCGCGCTCGGTGGTATCAGGCGAGCGGGTTGAACTCGCCTCGGTTTCGGGGGCGGTCTGATGCGTCTCGGCATTTTCGCCAAGACCTTTCCCGGCGCCGAGCCGGCCGCCGTGCTGGCCGCCGTGCGGCACGCTGGCTATGAGACCACGCAGTTCAATCTCGCCTGCGCCGGCGTGCCGTCGATGCCGGATGCCGTGCCGGCGGAAGCCCTCGCGGCGATCCGTGCCGCCGCGCAGTCGACCGGTCTTTCGCTTGCAGCACTTTCGGGCACCTACAACATGGCGCATCCCGACAAGGCCGTTCGCGACGACGGCCTCGGGCGCCTGGCCATCGTCATCGAGGCAGCTGCCGCCCTGGGCATTCCCCTGGTCACGCTCTGCACCGGCTCACGCAACGCCGCCGACCAATGGGCGTACCATCCCGACAATGCCGATCCGGCGGCCTGGTCCGACATGGCCACCGAGATGGCGAAAGCACTGGTGCTGGCAGAAGCCGCCGGTGTCGATCTCGGCATCGAACCCGAGCAGGCCAACATCGTCACCTCGGCGAAGGATGCCACCAGGCTGATCGCCGAGATGGGATCGAAGCGCCTGAAGATCGTGCTTGATCCGGCAAACCTGTTCGAACATGCGACACCCGGCGAGGCGCGCACCATTGTCGCCGCCGCGATCGGCGAAGCGGCCGGCCACGTCGTCATGGCGCACGCCAAGGACCGCTATGGTGACGGCCGTTTTGCCAGCGCCGGCCAAGGCATCGTCGACTTCCCGGATTTCGTCGCTCGGCTGAAGGCGGTGGGCTTCGACGGGGCGCTCGTCACCCATGGGCTGTCCGCCGACGAGGCCCCCGGCGTCGCCGCCTTCCTGCGGAGGCTCCTGTGATGGACACCGCGCCGACGGTCATGCTTCGCGACGATGCGGCGCTTTGTGTCTTCGATACAGGGCAGGGGTTTCCGGTCATCTTCCAGCATGGTCTCGGCGGTGATGCGGCGCAGGTGGCGCAGAATTTTCCCGACAGTCCGTCGTACCGCCGGCTGACCGTCGAATGCTGCGCACAGGGCGGCTCCGGCGCCGGCTCCAGACGGCCCTTTTCGATCGCCATGTTTGCCGATGACGTGCTGGCCGCCGCCGACGCGGCCGGGCTCGACCGCTTCGTCGCCGGCGGCGTCTCGATGGGCGCGGCGATCGCGCTCAGGCTTGCAAGCCATCACGCGGACCGTGTCCTGGGTTTGGTGCTGGTGCGCCCAGCCTGGAGCTTCGATCCCGCGCCGCAGAACATGCGGCCCTTCTCGGAGGTGGCGAAGCTCATCCGCGACCGTCCGCTGGAGGACGCGCGCAACGCCTTCGCGGCCTCCGCGACAGCGGCCCGTTTTCGCAGCGAAGCGCCTGACAATCTTGCTTCCCTGCTTGGTTTCTTCGAGCGCGAAAATGCGGCTGTCTTCGCCGAGGTGATGCGGGCGATCGCAAACGATGGGCCCGGCGTCACGCCGGCGGCTGCCGGCAACCTCGCTATCCCCGCGCTCGTCATCGGCAGCGACGTCGATCTCATCCATCCGCTGGCGACCGCGCGCTTCCTCGCTGACGTCATCCCAAACGCCGCCTTCGCCGAGGTGACGCCGAAGGCCACCGACAAGGATCGCCATTTCGCCGAGGTCCGCGCCGCTATCGCGGGCTTCCTTGAGGATCGTTTCAACAACCAGGACCAGCCATGATCTCGAAACCTCTCTCAGGCCAGGCCGCCATCGCCGCATTGCCGCGCGATCGCATGATCGCTGAATTCTCGCTGTGGTCCGCCGACCTCGTCAATTTCGAGCGCGATCTGAAGCGCATCGAGCCCTATGTCGACCTTCACCACATCGATGTGGCGGACGGTCATTTCGCACCGTCCTTCCTGTTCTTTCCTGATCTTGTCGCCCGCATCGCTCGGCTGACGGCCAAACCAATCCATGTCCATCTGATGGTCGATGCGGCGGTTGTCGTGTCGCAGACGCGCCAGTTCATCGAGGCCGGCGCCGACATGATCAGCGTCCATGCCGAGAACGGCGAGGCGGGACTGCGCGCCGTCCGGCTGGCGCGGGAACTCGGTGCCGAAGCCGGCGTCGTGCTCAGGCTGGAGACACCGGTCGAGATGGTGACGCCCTTCGTCTCCGAAGTCGCCTTCGTCACGCTGCTTGGCACTGCCATCGGCGTCAAGGGCCAGAGCCTGTCGGACAAGGCCTGCGACAGGCTGGGCGCTGCCCGCGCCATCCTGAGACAGGCCGGCCGCGAGGCGGCCATGGTTCTTGCCGCCGACGGCGGTATCCGCCACGAGACGGTGCCGTTGCTGCGTGCCGCCGGCGCCGAGACCGTGGTTCTCGGTTCGCTCGCCTTTGGTGACAAGGACCTGGCCGGCCGCATCGGCTGGCTGCATGGCCTGAAGGTCGCGGCATGAACAACGAAGCGGCCCTTGCGATCGATCTTGGTGGCACCGAGCTTCGTGCCGCCCTGGTCGACCGTGACGGCAAGATCCTGGCGTTCTCCGCAGTGCCGACACAGGCGCAAGCCGGTCCCGACGTGGTGATCGGCCAGATCGAGGCGCTGGCCGCGACCATCCACGCCGAGGCCCCGACGCTCGCCATCGTCGGCGTCGGCGTCGGCGCGCCGGGCCCGCTCGATCCGCTGGCCGGCATCGCCGTCGGACCGCCGACACTCGCCGGTTGGCTCGACGTGCCGCTTGCCGATATCCTCGAACGGCGGCTCGGCCTGCCGGTGCGGCTGGAGAACGACGCCAATGCCGCCGCACTCGGCGAATGGCGCTTCGGCGCCGGTCACGGCGCCCGCTCGCTGGTCTTCGTCACGGTTTCCACCGGCATCGGCGGCGGCGTCGTCGTCGACGGGCGCATCCTGCATGGCCGCCGTGGCCTTGCCGCCGAGATCGGCCACATGACCATCACCAACGAAGGCGAGCGTTGCATGTGCGGTGTCGTCGGCTGCTTCGAGGCCATCGCCTCGGGCACCGCGCTCGGCCGCCGCGCCAACGCCGCGACAGCACCCTTTGATGGCTCGGCGCTGCGGCGCCTCTCGGGCAACGGTGAGGTGACCGGCCGTCACGTGGTTGAGGCGGCGCGGCTACAGGACGAGCTTGCCTTGGCCCTGCTCGAGGAGGAGGCCCGATGGCTGGGCATCGGCTTCACCAATCTTTTGCATCTCTATTCGCCTGACGTGCTGGTCGTCGGCGGCGGCATTGCCAATGGCCTCGACCTTATGGCACCTGCCATCGAGGCGACCATCAGCCAGCGGGCCATGCGTGCCTATCGCGACGTGCCGGTCGTTCAGGCCCAGCTTGGCCGTCACGCCGGGCTGGTTGGTGCTGCCAGCCTTGTCCTGTTCGATGACGGAGGTACGCTGGCGGCACGCATGCCTGTCGGTCCAAGCACATATCCGGATGCGAGGAGGGACTTCAATGGCTGAGCTCAAGCTGCGCGGCGTGCGCAAATCCTATGGCAATGCCGAGGTGATCAAGGGCGTCGACCTCGATGTCGGCGACCGCGAGTTCGTCGTCTTCGTCGGCCCGTCGGGCTGCGGAAAGTCGACGCTGCTGCGCATGATCGCCGGTCTTGAGAAGATCACCGCCGGCGAGCTGATGCTCGATGGCGCGCGCATCAATGAGGTCGATCCCTCCGAGCGCGGCCTCGCCATGGTGTTTCAGTCCTATGCGCTCTATCCGCATATGACGGTCGCCGAGAATATGGGTTTTGCGCTGAAGATCGCCGGGCTGCCGGTCGTCGAGCGTGACGCCAAGGTCAAGGCGGCGGCAGAGGTGCTGCAATTGTCGCATCTGCTCGAGCGGCGGCCGAAGGAGCTGTCCGGCGGCCAGCGCCAACGTGTCGCCATCGGCCGCGCGATCGTGCGCCAGCCGAAGGTGTTCCTGTTCGACGAACCGCTGTCGAACCTCGATGCAGCACTTCGCGTCAACATGCGGCTTGAGCTGATGCAACTGCACGAGCGGCTCGCCGCCACCATCGTCTATGTCACGCACGACCAGACGGAGGCGATGACCATGGCCGACAAGATTGTCGTCCTCAGCGGCGGCACGATCGAGCAGGTCGGCTCGCCGCTCGACCTCTATGCCAGGCCAGCCAATGTCTTCGTCGCCGGCTTCATCGGCTCGCCGAAGATGAATATGCTGCCCGTGCGGGTTCTCTCCGCCAACGCGGATGGCGTTGCCGTCGCCCTGCCGGGCGGATCCAGCCTGGTCGTTCCGGTCGAGGCGGGCGCGCTTGCACGAGACAGCGAGCTGGCGGTAAGCCTGGGGGTTCCGGCCGCTGATTGGTGTTGAAGCGCTCGGATTACTCGGCGGGAACGAGATCAGCCGCCAGGCTGTCGTCGGCCGTGCCCGCCAATGCCCTGGCGAGCTTGGCTTCGTCGAGTTCGCCTTCCCAGCGGGCCACCACCAGCGTGGCGACGGCATTGCCGACGAAGTTGGTCAGCGCCCGGCACTCCGACATGAAGCGGTCGACGCCGAGGATCAGCGCCATGCCGGCGACCGGCACCGCCGGAACGACCGACAGCGTGGCGGCAAGGGTGATGAACCCGGCTCCGGTGATGCCGGCGGCGCCCTTGGAGGAAAGCATCGCAACCAGCAGCAGCAGGATCTGGTCGCCCATCGACAGGTGGATGTTGGTCGCCTGCGCGATGAACAGCGCCGCCAGCGTCATGTAGATGTTGGTGCCGTCGAGGTTGAAGGAATAGCCGGTCGGGATGACCAAACCGACCACCGAGCGCTTGGCGCCGGCCTTCTCCATCTTTTCCATCAGCGAGGGCAGGGCGGCTTCCGACGAGGACGTGCCCAGCACCAGCAGCAGCTCTTCCTTGATGTAGCGGATCAAGGACAGGATGGAGAACCCATTGTAGCGGCAGACAGCACCCAGCACGACGAAAACGAACAGCAGCGACGTGACGTAGAAGGTGCCGACCAGCATGGCGAGGTTGATGACCGCGCCGATGCCGTATTTGCCGATGGTGAACGCCATGGCGCCGAAGGCACCGATGGGTGCGGCCTTCATCAGCACGCTGACCAGCTTGAAGATCGGCGTCGTCAGGGCCTGCAGGAAATTGAGGACTGGCGTGCCCTTTTCGCCGACCAGCGCCAGCGAAATGCCGAACAGCACCGAGAAGAACAGCACCTGCAGGATGTCGCCGTCGGCGAAGGCGCCGACGATCGTCGTCGGGATGATGTTCATCAGGAACCCGGTGACCGACTGGTCATGAGCCTTGGCGGCATAGGTGTTGACGGTCGAGGCGTCGAGCGTCGCCGGGTCGATGTTGAAGCCGGCACCCGGCTGGACGACATTGGCCACGACAAGGCCGATGATGAGCGCTAGCGTCGAGAAGGTGAGGAAGTAGAGCATCGCCTTGCCGGCGACACGCCCGACTTTCTGCAGGTCGCTCATGCCGGCGATGCCGGTCGCCACGGTCAGGAAGATGACCGGGGCGATGATCATCTTGACCAACTTGATGAAGGCGTCGCCGAGCGGCTTCATGCTCTCGCCGATCGACGGATAGAAGTGACCGAGCAGGATGCCGACGGTGATCGCGACGAGCACCTGCACGTAGAGTTGGGCGTAGAAAGGCTTGCGCTGCGCGGAAGCCGCGCCTGATTGGTCTGCGATGTGCATCGAACTCTCCCTTGCCGGATGGGCGGAAATGCACCGCCCTGCGTGACTTCTCCCATCGCGGCGCTCCGGTCGCGCGCCGCTGCAAGGACTTTTGCAAGCGCTGTGCCAGATCGGTGAAAGGCCGGAATCCCTGGATTTCGGCGGTTGTCAGGCGCTTTGCCGCGAATGCCTGTGCGGATTTCCGCACAGGCAGCGTTTGCCTGGGCGGAATTTCGCATTACACTGGACCGCAAGGCTGCGGGGAAAAACGGGCCGCGAGGAAAAGGGAGAGGGCAGACGTCACAAGCAGGCATCGAAAGGGGATACGCGGCCGTCCGTGAATTGCTGCGCGAAGCGGTGGCCTGGCTGCGCGATGGCCGCTGGCGTGTCGTGGTCGTCGCTCTTGCGGTTCTGGCAGGCGCGATCGCCATCGCCGGTCGCATCGCCACCGGCCAGGCGGCCGACAATCTGCGCGACGGAGCACTTGCCGCCCTGCCACTGGCGGCGGGAACCCTGACCGGCGAAATCGAAAAGCAGCGCCTGGTTCCATTGGTGCTGTCACGCGACGATGCCGTGCGCGGGGCGCTGCGCCGGGCCGGAAAGATGCAAGAAGCGGCCCTCAACGACAAGCTCAGAGCGATTGCCGGCGATGCATCGGCGTCAGCCATCTATGTCATAGACACGGCCGGCATCGCGATATCAGCCAGCAATGCCGGCGAGCCGACGAGCTTTGTCGGCATCGACTATAATTTTCGGCATTATTTCCAGGAGGCGATGGCCAAGGGGGCCGCCAGCCAATATGGCCTCGGCACGATCAGCGGCCGGCCGGGTCTTTACCTCGCCAGCCGCGTCGACGATGGCGGCAAGCCGCTTGGCGTTGCGGTGCTGAAGGTCGAACTCGACCGCGTCGAAGCCAATTGGCGCTCCAGCGGCTTTCTTGTTTTCGTCACCGACGAACGCGGCGTGGTGCTGGCCACCAGCCAGCCCGAATGGCGGTTTCATGCCCTGGCGCCACTCTCGGCCGCGGATGCTGCTGCTGCCCGCGAGCAGCTTCAGCTGTCCGATGCCGGCTTCGAACCGCTGCCGTTGCAACGCGGTGCCGGTGACGGCCTGGCGACAATCGACAGCTCCGGAAAGCCGCGCCAGTTCGTCGAAGTGGTACAGGACCTGCCCGGTGCGGTGCCCGGCTGGCGTCTGTGGCTGCTGACGCCCGCCGACGCGGCTTTGTCGTCCGCCGCCAACACGGCGCGCCTGACCACGCTGCTCGGGTTGCTGCTCATGGGCCTGCTTGCCTTCGTGCTGACCCGGCGCCGGCGCGCCCGCCGGCTGCGACAGGAAGCCCTGGCGCGCATGAATGCAGAACTGGAGAGCCGGGTCAGCACGCGAACGGCCGAACTGACGCGCTCCAACACCGCGCTTGCCGGCGAAATCGCCGAGCGTGAGAACGCGGAAGCCAAGGTCCGCCGATTGCGTGACGATCTCGCCCAGGCCAACCGGCTTTCCATCCTCGGCCAGATCGCCGCCGGCGTGGCGCACGAGATCAATCAGCCTGTCGCCGCCATCCGCACCTATGCCGAGAACGCCGGCCGCTTTCTCGACACCGGCAAGAGCGAGCCGGTCAGCGGCAATCTGACATCGATCGTTTCGATGACCGAGCGCATCGGCGCGATCACCAGCACCTTGCGCACCTTTGCCCGGCGGCCAGGCGTCGCCGCCTCGCCATTGCCGGTTCGCGAGGCGATCGATGGCGCACTGTCGCTTCTGTCCGGCCGCATCCGTGATTCCGGCGTGACCATCGTCAAGCCGCGCGGCAGTGCGTCGCCGGTGGTCATGGCCAGCCGAATCCGGCTCGAGCAGATCCTCGTCAACCTGTTGCAGAATGCGCTGGACGCCATGAAGGACCAGCCCAATCCCCGCATCCAGATCGACATCGCCGAGCGCGACGACAGGGTGCTGATTTCGGTGCGCGACAACGGCCCTGGCCTCGGACCGGAAGCGGCCGGCAATCTGTTCATGCCGTTCCAGACCACCAAGGAGAAGGGGCTTGGCCTCGGACTGGTGATCTCGCAGGAGATCGCCCAGGAATTGGGCGGTACGCTCCGGCTCGATCCCAGTAGCGCCGGCGGCGCATCCTTCACCATCGACTTGAGGCGAATTGAATGACAGACGCATCAGGGTTGGTGGCGCTCGTCGACGACGATGCGGACCTGCTTCACGCCACCACGCAATTGCTCGAACTTGGCGGCTTCGCGGTGGTCGCGCTCGACGCCGCCGAGGCGGCGCTTGCCATCGTCGACAGGAATTTCGAGGGCGTGGTCGTCAGCGACATCCGCATGCCGGGCATGAACGGGCTGCAGCTGTTCGATCGCATCAAGGCGATCGACCCGGACATACCGGTGATCCTGGTCACCGGGCATGGCGACGTCGATCTTGCGGTCGCCGCGCTCAAGGATGGCGTCTACGATTTCATCCCGAAACCCTATGCCGGAGATCGCCTCGTCGAGGCACTCAGACGGGCATCGGAGAAGCGGCGGCTGGTGATGGAGAACCGGCGGCTGCGCGAAGCCGCGGCGCAGGCTGCCGACGGCCTGCCGCTGATCGGCGAAGCACCGGCCATCCGGCGGTTGCGCGAGACTTTGCGGCAGATCGCCGACATGGACGTCGACGTGCTGGTGGAAGGGGAGACCGGAACCGGCAAGGAGGTGGTGGCCGACCTCCTGCACAGATGGGGGCGACGGCGCGCGAAACCCTTCGTGGCGCTGAATTGCGGCGCCCTGCCGGAGACCGTCATAGAAAGCGAGCTGTTCGGCCACGAGGCGGGCGCGTTCACCGGCGCGCAGCGGCGGCGGATCGGCCGCATCGAGCATTCCAGCGGCGGCACGCTGTTCCTCGACGAGATCGAATCCATGCCGCCGGCCCTCCAGGTCAAGCTGCTGCGTGTGCTCGAAACGCGCAGCGTCACCCCGCTTGGCTCGAACGAGACCCGGCGCGTCGACCTCCGGGTCGTCGCGGCGACCAAGGTGGATCTCGGACGGCAGGACCAGCGCGGCGATTTTCGCGAGGATCTCTATTTCCGCCTCAACGTGGTGACGCTGCGCATTCCGCCGCTGCGCGAGCGTCGCGGCGACATCCCGATGCTGTTCGGCCATTTCCTCGGCAAGGCCGCGGAGCGGTTCGGCCGGCCGGTCGCCGGGGTCAACGTGGCGGTCAGCGATCATCTCCAGTCGCATGCATGGCCGGGCAATGTGCGCGAGCTTGCGCATTTTGCCGATCGCGTCGCGCTCGGCCTCGGCCCGGACGACGAGACGAAAGCAATTCCAGTGCACTTGCCGGAGCCCGCGACCACACTGCCCGAACGTGTCGGCCACTACGAGGCGCAACTCATCCGCGACGCGCTGCGCGATCACGGTGGCGATGTGCGCAGCGCCATCGACGCACTCGGCGTGCCGCGCAAGACATTCTACGACAAGCTCAAGCGCTACGGCATTGCCGCCTCCGAGTTTCGCAATGGCGGCGATGCCGATCCGCACCCTGTTCGGGACCCGATATAGACATTGCATGAGCGCCATGCTGCGCATCTTGGAAAAGAGCCATGAAGACGACACTTGAAACGACGGCAAATCCCTCGCCGGAAGAACTCACCTTTCTCGCCGAACGGCTGACGGCGTTCAACGACGGCGACGTCGGCGCTTCCGAAAGGAAGGCCCTGGCCGTGTTCGTGCGCGACGAGGACGACACGGTCGTCGCCGGCATCTCGGGCTACACCGCCTGGGGCTGGCTCTACGTGCAGTGGCTGTGGGTCGATGAAAGGCTGCGCGGCCAGCAGATGGCCGGCAACATGCTGGATGCGGCCGAGCAGGAAGCGGTGGCGCGCGGCTGTCGGAATGCCTGGATCGACACCTTCAATCCGCACGCCGCCAAGGTCTATCAGCGCCAGGGTTATCAGCCCTTCGGAACGCTTGCCGATTTCCCTGTCGGCCGCAGCCGCATCTTCCTGCGGAAGACGCTGGTTGCCTGATCAGCCAGCCAGTTTTCCGCCGCGCATCGGCTGCGGCGCGCCGGTCGTGCTGGGGAAGCTGATCGGCAGGCCCCTCAGCACGCGGACCGCGAGGAAGGCAAAGCACTCCGCCTCCACCGCGTCGCCGCTCCAGCCAAGGCTTTCGGCCTGCACCACCTCGACGCCAGCGCGGCTGGCGAGCATCGCCATCATTGTCGGGTTGTGGCGGCCACCGCCGCTGACCACGAGTTTTTTCGGCCGACTTGGTAACAAGTCGAGTGCCTTGCCAACGGCGGCGGCGGTGAAGGCCGTGAGCAGGGCGGTGCCATCCTCGGCATTCATGCCGTCCGCCATGGCGGCGCCGAAGTCGAAACGGTCGAGCGATTTGGGATAGGGCTTGGTCAGATAAGGATGCTGCAGCAGCTTGGCGAGCCGTGCCTCGTCGACCGTTCCCGCACGGCCGAGCGCACCGTCGCGGTCCATGTCGCCGAGCCCTTTCGATTTGATGAAATCGTTCAATGGCGCATTGGCCGGTCCGGTATCGAAGGCGACGACGTTGTCGGCACCATCCCACCAGGTGATGTTGGCGACGCCGCCGAGGTTGAGCACCGCCACCTCGCCACTGGCGCCGGCGCTGCGCATCAACGCGGTGTGATAGGCCGCGGCCAATGGCGCGCCTTGCCCGCCGGCGCGCATGTCGGCCGAGCGGAAATCATAGGCGACCTTGGTGCCGAGGATTGCGTGCATGAGTTCGCCGTCGCCGAGCTGCCGGGTCTGGCCGAGCCAGCCCACCTGCGGCGCGCGATGCAACACGGTCTGGCCGTGAAAGCCGACGACGCCGATATCGGCCATCTTCATCCCGTAGCCTTCCACCAGTTCCTTGACCGCCGCCGATTGGGCGCGAGTCAGGGCTTCTTCCGCCTTGCGAAAGATCGCCGGCTCCGGCCCGGTGAAATTCCAGGCTCTTGCCTCGGTCAGCGTCTCTTCGAGCAGGGAGCGGATCGACGGGGGATAGGGCATCAGCCGATAGGTGCCGAAATCGTCGATGCGCTCGCCATCGGTTTTGATCAGCGCGACGTCGATGTTGCCGTCAAGCACGGTGCCGGTCATCAGGCCGACGGCCCAGATTGGTTCCATGGTCACTTCCCTAACAATCCTCGTTGACAAGATCGCCGACGGCATGCCGAAGCGCGGCGATGCCGCTGTCGAAATGACGTGTCGGATGGATCCGGTTGGTGAGCAAGGTCCAGGCCTTGCCTCTGTCGAAGTCGATCCACAGTCCCGTGCCTGTGAAGCCGGTGTGGCCGATGGTTCCCGGGCTGCACAGCGCCCCGCCTGACCAGCCCTCATAGGGGCGCTCCCAGCCATGGGTGCGGGTGGCGGACAAGGGCGTGCGCATCAGCGCGATCGAACGCTCGGACGCACCGGTGCCATCCAACAGCCCCTGCGCGAAATCGAGGACGGAAGCGGCTGTTCCAAACAGGCCGGCGTGCCCCGCGCCTTGCAACGCCGAGCAATTGTCGTCGTGGACCTCGCCCGACAGCACGCGATGGCGCCAGGTGCAGTCCTCGGTCGCAGCGGCAGCGTCCGGCTCGGCGGAAAAAGCGAAGCCGGGGCCGGGGTCCATGTCCCGGATCGTTTTTCCCGACAGCCGCTCCAGCGCAAAACCGAGCAGGATGAAGTTGATGTCGGAATAGACCCGGTCGCGGGCTCGCCATTCGCGCTGCAGGATGAAGGCACGCAGCAGCTCGGGATCGCGCCCATAGGTGTAGATGGGCTCGACGGCGGGAAACGGCGTCTGGTGGCCAAGACACTGGCGAAACGTCACCTTCCGCTCCCAGGCCTCTTGATCATACTGGCGCAGGTCCGGCAAAGCGGAGATCAGCGGCGCATCGAGATCGATACCGCCGTCTTCCGCCAGCGCCAGGATGCGCGGAGTCGTGAAGATGACCTTGGTCAGGGACGCCAGATCGAACCATGTCTGGTCTTGCATGGGTCTTGGATTCGGCACCAACTGCGCGGAGCCGACCGATCTGACGACGCGTGCGCCATCTTTGTCGACAATACCGAGCACGCCGCCGGGAATGCGCTTGGCGACCACTGCGGCTTTCAGCGGCTGGAACGCGCGATCGAAGAGTTGGGCGAGGGCGCTCATTGCCAGGCTCCATTCGAAAGGCAGCGTTCCGTCCCACCCCCCTCTGTCCTGCCGGACAGAGGGGGGTGCTGTCCCGCCAAGTCTGGAAATGTCCGGACGCCAGCCATCACGCCTCCGCCCTCGCTCGATGGTCCGGCCCAAACTGCTCCCATCTCGCCGGCGCCGGCTCGAACCCTTGCGGGCGCACCAGCGAGGGGACCTGACGCGTGTCGAGTTCGAAATGTTCGTGGCGCCGGTCGATGGTCGGAACGGCGGCGATGAGCTTCTTCGTATAGGAATGCTGTGGCTTCGACAGCACCGAGGTCGCGTCGCCGATCTCGACGATCTGGCCGGCATAGATGACGGCGATCCGGTGGGCGATCCGCTCGACGACGGCCATGTCGTGCGAGATGAACAGATAGGCCAGCCCGAACTCGCGCTGCAGGTCGACCAGCAACTCCAGCACCTTGGCCTGCACCGAAACATCGAGCGCCGACACCGCTTCATCGAGAACGACCACAGAAGGGTTGAGCATCAACGCGCGGGCGATGCACAGCCTTTGCCGCTGGCCGCCGGAGAATTCGTGGGGATAGCGCTCCAGACTGTTCTTTGGCAGGCCGACGCGCTCCAGCAGGCTTGCCATCCTGGCCCGCGTTTCAGCCTTCACCCGGCCGCCGGTGGCGATCACCGGCTCGGCCAGAATACTCTCGATGCTGAGCCTTGGATTGAGCGAGGCATAGGGGTTCTGGAACACCATCTGCACGGGCAGGGCGCTCTGCTCGGCCGAAGCCTTTCGGACGCCGACCGAGAAGCTGCCGCGTGTCGAGCGCACCAGCCCCAGGACGGCGCGCGCGGTGGTCGATTTGCCCGAACCGCTCTCGCCGACAATGGCCAGCGTCTCGCCGGGCATCAGGTCGAAATCGACGCCGTCGACGGCATGCACCGCGCCTGTGGCGCGGCTGAAGAAGCTGCTCTTGAGGGGAAATCGTACAACCAGGTTATCCACCTTCAAGGCCGGTTCCTTGCTTGCACCCGTGTCGCGCTGCCCGTCGGCGCGCGTCGCGCTGCCATTGGCGAAATGCGGCACGTCCTGCAGCAGGTGCTGCGTATAGGGATGTCGTGCATTGTCGAGGATCTGGTTCAGCTCGCCTTGCTCCACGGCCTGCCCGTTCTGCATCACCATCACCCTGTCGGCGATGCCGGCGACCAGCCCGATGTCGTGGGTGATGAAGATCATCGACATGCCGGTTTCCCGCTTCAACTCGGCCAGCAGCGCCATGATCTGGGCCTGCACCGTGACGTCGAGTGCCGTCGTCGGCTCGTCGGCGATGAGCAGGCGCGGATTGCAGGCCAGCGCAATGGCGATCATCACCCGCTGCAGCATTCCCCCGGACAACTGGTTCGGCGTGTATTTCAGCCGCCGCGCGGCGTCGGGAATGCGCACGCGGTCGAGCGCATCCTTGGCCGCCGCCGTGGCTTGCCTGCCGGTCAGCCCACGGTGCAGCCGAAACGATTCCTCGATCTGCCTGCCGATGGTCAGCACTGGATTGAGCGAGGTCATCGGCTCCTGGAAGATCATGCCGATCTCGGCGCCGCGAATGCCGGTCAGTTGCGGTTCGGTAGCGGTCATCAGGTCGAAGACGCTGCCATCGGCCCGCTTCAGCTTCATCGCACCGCCAGTGATGCGGCCGCCGCCGAAATCGATCAGACGGTTGATCGACAAGGCGGTGACGGATTTGCCCGAGCCGCTCTCGCCGACAATGGCCAGTGTCTCGCCGTCGGTCAGGTCGAAACTGACGCCGCGCACCACCTCATTGGCTTGCGGATTGCGGCCGAAGCCGACGCGCAGATCCGATACGGACAGCAGCGGGGTCATGCCGGCGCCCTGCGCATCTTCGGGTCGAGAATGTCGCGCAAGGCATCACCAAGCAGGTTGAAGCCGAGGATGCTGATCATGATCGCCAGGCCCGGAAAGATCATCAGCCACGGTGCGGTCTCCATCAGATTGCGGCTGTCGCTCAACATCAGGCCGAGCGAGGCGGCGGGCGGCTGCGTGCCGAGCCCCAGAAAACTCAGGCCGGCTTCCGTCAGCAGCGCCCAGGCCAGCGCCAGCGTCACCTGGACGGTCAATGGCGCCACCAGGTTCAGCAGCAAATGACGCGTCACGATGTAGCTCGAACTGCTGCCGAAGGTGCGCGCGGCGTCGACGAATTCGCGCGCCTTGAGCGACAGAGCAGGGCCGCGCACCACGCGGGTGAAGATCGGCGTGTAGACGATGCCGATGGCAACGACGCTGGTCCATGTGCCCGGCCCGGCGACCGTGACGATGAGCAGCGCCAGAAGGATTGCCGGAAAGGCCAGCAGCACATCCATGATGCGCATCAACACGCCGTCCCAGCGGCGCCCGAGCCAGGCTGCGGCCAGCCCCAGAACGGTGCCGGCAAGCGTCGCGAAGGCGACCGAGAAGAAGGCGACCGTGAACGACTGCCCGACGCCCGCCATCAGCCGGCTGGCGACGTCGCGGCCGAACAGGTCGGTGCCCATCCAGTAGGCGCCGTTGGGTGCATGCAGCCGGTCGACACCGTACTGCGTGATGGGATTGTGCGGCGTCAGCCCCAGCATGCCGAGGATGGCGACCAGCAGATATACGCCGACGATGATGCCGCCGATGCGGCCGCTGCCGTGTCCGAAGATGGCGCGCAGCATGCGCATCACGGCTCTCCCAGCCGGATGCGCGGATCGAGCGCGACATAGGCGAGGTCGACCAGGAGATTGACGATCATGAAGTTGAAGGCGATGAACAGCACGGCGCCTTGCACCAGCGCGTAGTCGCGCTGCTGGATCGCGTCCAGCACCATGCGTCCGAGACCGGGCAGCGCATAGATCTGCTCGACGATGACGGCGCCGCCCAGGAGATAGCCGAACTCGATGCCGCTCAGCGTGACGACGGGGATCAGCGCATTGGGCAGCGCGTGCCGCCAGATGACGCTGCGCGCCGAGGCGCCTTTGCTGCGCGCGGTCCGGACATAGTCGTCGCTCAACACGTCGAGCATGGCCGAGCGCGATATGCGGGTGACCGAGGCTGCGAAGGCGAAACCGAGCGTGATGGCAGGCAGGATCAGCTGGCTGAGATTGCGCAGGGGATCCTGCCAGAGCGGCGCGAATTCGCCCATCGCCGGCAGCACGCCGAAGCCGGCCGACAGCGTGTAGATGATCAGCACGCCGAGCACGAAGCTCGGTGTGGACTGGCCGATCATGGCAACGATGCGCACCCCGAGATCGGACAGTTTCTCATTGTGCGTGGCGGCAAAGATCCCGGCAGGCATGCCAACCGCAAGCGCGATGATCATTGAGAGCACAGCCAGTTCGAGCGTCAGCGGGAAGCGCTCGAGGATGACGTCGAGCACCGGCCTGCCATAGGTGACCGAGATGCCGAGATTGCCGTGCAGGATGCCGCCTATCCAGCGCCAGTACTGGACGAACCAGGGCTGGTCGATGCCGAAATAGACGGCTAGCGAGTCACGCTGCGCCGGCGTCAGCAGGCCGGCCTCGGTGCCCAGCATCGCCGTGATCGAATCGCCCGGCACCATCCGGATCGCAACGAAGACCAGGATGGACACGCCAAGCAGGACGAGAGGAAACGTCGCCAGTCGTCGCATCAGATAATTCACGCGAAGAAGTCCTCTCGTCCAATTCCGGCGGCTACTGCTGGATGGTCACCTTGCTCAGGCTGAACAGCGTGCCCGTCGGCGTCGGTACGAACCCGGCGATGTTCTTCTGCTGCGCCGTATAGCTGTACGAGGTGTAGAGCCAGATCCACGGCGACACCTCGGCGAGGTGCTTCTCGAACTCGGCGAAGATCGCCTTGCGCGCCGCCGGGTCGGTCTCGGCGCGGCCCTTCTGCATCTGGCTGTCGAGCGTGTCGTCGATGTAGTTGGCCACCTTCTGCAAATTGCCTGCCTTGGTCCAGTAGCGGTTGTACATGGTGTAAGGGTCGGCACGGCCGCCGTTGAGCGCGATCGCCATGTCGAAATCGCCTTTCAGCCAGGCGTCGACATAGACGTTGAGCTCCATCATCTTGATGTCGAGCTTGACGCCGATCTCGGCCAGCTGCGACTGGATGACCTGGGCTTCCGCGGCCGCCGTCGGCGGCTCGCCGGTGGCGCCGATCACGGTCGCCGAAAAGCCGTCGGCATAACCGGCCTCGGACATCAGCTTCTTGGCCTTTTCGACGTCGCGCTTGTAGCAGAACAGCTGGCTCGGATCGGTCGCCAGAGCCGGGATGGTCAACGGTCCGGTGACCTTGCCTTCGCCGAGCGAAGCGGTGTCCAGCACCTCCTGCCGGTCGATGGCGCAGGAGATGGCCTGGCGCACCTTGAGCTCGGTCATCGGCTTGCGTGAGGGATTGAGCTGCAGCACGTGATAGGCGAGCACCGGCACGCGGTTCAGCTGCAGGCTGGCTTCCTTCGGCACCAGCGTGGCGACAAGCGGGTCGTTGAGCAGCGCGAAATCGATCTGCTTGGTGCGCATGGCGGCCAGGATCGCGGCTTCGTCGGGAAGCACGCTGATCTCGATGCCGTCGACGCCGGTCGGGCCGCCGGCCCAATCCTTGTTGGCGCTCAGAACTTCCTTGGCGTTGGGGTCCCATTTGTCGAGCTTGAAGGGGCCGGAGCCGACCGCCTTGGTGCCGATCGAGCCGGCCTTGATTTGGCTTGCCGGAACGATGGCCGCGTTGACGTCGCTCATCGCCGTCAGGATCGGCACGTCGGGCTGCGACAGATGGAACACGACGGTCGTCGGATCGGGCGTGTCGATGCCGGCGATCGACAGGAAGTTGGCGCGGGCGGCCGCTCCCGTCTTCTCGTCGAGGATGCGCTCGAACGATGCCTTGACGTCGGCCGAGGTCACCGCCGTGCCGTCCTGGAATTTCGCCTTGGGATCGAGCTTGAAGGTCAGTTCCTTGCCGTCCTTGGAGAATTCCCAGGAGGTGGCGATGGCGGGAATGATCTGCAGGCTGGCGTCGACCCGCACCAGCGGCTCATAGATCAGCTCCAGCAGCCGCAGCGACGAAAAGGCCGTCTGCTTGTGCGGATCAAGCCCGGTGGCGTCCTGCGACCAGGCCATATGCAGCGTCGCGGCATTCGCCTGCGTTGAAACCACAGCCACGCCGAGCATCGCCGCCAGCGTGATGCCCGACAGCAGCTTTCTTGTGAGGTGAACCATTCTCGTCTCCCATTATGATTGAACTTGATGCCTTGCAGTTTCTGCGGACCGCTTCCAAGACACACATGCTTTGGAGTTATCGGCCCAGTCTATGCGGCTTCACGCCGTCTTGTCTCATGCGGCTTTGCCGTCATGTCTCATGCGGCTTTGCCGTCGTGTCTGATGTACCTTCATGCTGTCGTGTCGCTGATTGCCTTTCGCAGGAAGCCCCCGGCCTTGCCGAGAGCCACGCGCGCCTCCTCGACGCCCAAGCCGGTGATCGTCACCAGGATCGCCAGCTTCACATCATTGCCGGTCTGGGTGAGCGCTTGTTTGGCTTGGTGCGCCGCGCAACCGGTCGTCTGCATGACGATCCTGGTCGCCCTGGCGACCAGCTTCTTGTTGGACGGGTTGAGGTCGACCATCAGGTTCTGGTAGCTCTTGCCGATGCGGATCATGCTGGCGGTGGTCAGCATGTTGAGCACCAGCTTCTGCGCGGTTCCCGACTTCAGCCGGGTCGACCCTGTCAGCACTTCCGGCCCGACAACCGGCGAGATGGCGATGTCGGCGATACCGGCAATGGTCGAGGCCGGATTGCAGGACAAGGCGACCGTCGTCGCGCCAACCTGCTTCGCATAGGTCAACCCGCCGATGACATAGGGCGTGCGCCCGCTGACCGCGATGCCGACCACCACGTCGTCTGATGTGAGCCCGATCTCCTGCAGCGCCCTCGCGCCCATTTTCGGATCGTCCTCGGCGCCTTCCGTCGACCGCACCAGGGCGTCGGGACCGCCAGCGATCAGGCCGACGACCATGCCTTCGGGCACGCCGAAGGTCGGCGGGCATTCCGAAGCGTCGAGAACGCCGAGCCGGCCGCTGGTGCCGGCGCCCATATAGATGAGCCGCGCGCCCTTCTGGAAGGCAAGCACGATACGGTCCACCGCGGCCGCGATTTCCGGCACGACCCTTTCGACCGCCGCCGGGACAGCCTCGTCTTCGTCATTGATCTTGCGCAGGACGTCGATGGTCGGCAGCAGGTCGATGTCCATCGTCCTTGGGTTGCGGCCCTCGGAAACCAGCCGGTCCAGCTCGGACATCAACCCTTGTTCGGTCATCCCAGTGCTTTCAAATCATGCTGCACGGCCGGCGTTGAGCAGAGCTCCCGACCGGCGCCAGCGCACACGGATCCAGAGTCCGTTTGCAGCTACCCTGTTTTCGCTTGTTAACTTTTTAGAATTGAATATTCGTACCGTCAACAGGAATATGGAATAGAATATTCCTAACTGGACAAGGCACTATCGCCCGCCACAGGACCGCTTGGCGAGGATGATTGCGCCCGAAACCGCATCGCCATCAGCGGGCTTCAGGCGACGACGGACATCGGGAGAAAGCCAGGGCTCGAGCGGGCTGGAGAGACCGCCCAGCAAGGTCACGCGCGGCGCGCCTTGTTCGAACAGCACCCGTACCAGCGTGTCGATCTGCTCGGCGGCACCTTGTACGATGCGCCGCCCGGCCGGATCGCCCTGGTCGGCATGGCGCATCACCATCGGCGCCAGGGCTGCGTAGTCCGTGGCGCTGGCGCGATCCATCCAGGCGACCGCTGCCATCGGGTCGCCCTCGAAGCGCTGCATCACCTCGGCCAACAGCGCCGTCCGCTCGTGCCGGCCATCATGGGCGCGCAACGCCAGCTGCACGGCCTTCAGTCCAAGATCGGCGCCGCTGCCTTCGTCGGAGATCGGAAAGCCGTAGCCGCCGACACGCAGGTCGCGCCCGTCGACAAAACCGAGGCCGATCGAGCCGGTGCCGGCAATGACGATGGCGCCGTCCTGGCCGGAATGCGCGCCAAGGCAGGCGCCGACGCCGTCGCTGACGAAATCGATGCTGGCAAACGGATGCGCGATCGCCCGCAACGCCTCCAGCGCACCCTTGCGGCCGATGCCGGCAAGGCCGATGCCGGCGCGGATCCTGGCTGTGTCGGCCGGTCCGAAGCCTGCCTCTTCGATCGCCGCGCCAAAGGCTTTCGCGATGGAGGCCCAGGCCGCGTCGATGCCGAGCCGCGTGGTCGCCGGGCCCGACAGGCCCTGTCCCAGCACGTTTCCCTGGGCGTCCTCGATGCGGCCGCGGCACCCGGTCCCGCCGCCATCGACGCCGAGAAAATAATCCGCACCGCTGCTCATGCGCTCAGCCGCTCGATGTCGGCACCGCACAGGCGCAGCTTGCGGTCCAGTTGCTCATAGCCGCGGTCGAGGTGATAGACGCGGTTGATGGTCGTCTCGCCCTCGCAGACCAGCGCCGCCAGCACCAGCGAAACCGAAGCGCGCAGGTCCGTGGCCATCACCGGCGCGCCATGCAGCTTGGCGCCACCGCGCACCAGCGCCGTGGTGCCCTGCAGCTTGATGTTGGCGCCGAGCCGCATCAGTTCGGGAACATGCATGAAGCGGTTCTCGAAGATGGTTTCACGCAGCAGCGATGCACCCTCGGCGCAACACATCAACGCCATGAACTGCGCCTGCAGGTCGGTCGGAAAACCCGGATAGGGTTCCGTCGTGACGTCGACAGCCTTCAACGGCCGGTCGCGTGACACGATGAGGCCACGGTCGCCCGGCCAGACGCTGACGCCCGTTGCTTCCAGCAATTGCACAACCGAGGCCATATGCTCGAGCCGGGCATGCGTCAGTTCCAGCTGGCCGCCGGTGATGGCAGCGGCGATGGCATAGGTGCCGGCCTCGATCCGGTCCGGGATGATGTCGTGTCTGGCGGCATGCCAGTTCGTGTCGCCGGCGATCAGGATGCGGTGGGTGCCGGCGCCCTCGATGCGCGCGCCCATGGCGTTGAGGCAAGCGGCGAGGTCCGCCACTTCGGGTTCGCGCGCCGCGTTGAGGATCTCAGTTTCGCCCCTTGCCGTGGCCGCCGCCATCATAGCGGTTTCCGTCGCTCCTACCGATGGCGAACTCAAGACGATGCGCGTGCCGGTCAGCCCGTTCGGCACTGATGCGACGATCGAACCATTCTCGATGGCGATCCTGGCGCCGAGGGCCGCGAGCGCGGCGACATGCATGTCGACCGGCCGCGCGCCGATCGCGCAGCCGCCTGGCAGCGAAACCCGCGCATGGCCGAACCGAGCCAGCAGCGGCGCCAGCACGAGCACCGTCGCCCGCATCTTTCGCACCGTGTCGTAGGACGTCTCCTTGGAAACGGCGGCGCTGGTGTCGATCGTCGCGGCATGGGCCGACCTCGTCACTTCGGCGCCGTGCAGCCGCACCACGCCCAGCATGTTTTCGACATCGGTCACATCAGGCAGGTTGGTCAGTTCGAGCGGGTAGGGGCTGAGCAGGGCGGCCGCGATCTGCGGCAGGGCGGCGTTCTTGGCACCGGATATGGTGACCGCGCCTTCCAGTCTCTGTCCGCCGACGATCCGCAGTCTGTCCATGCGCCGAAACCTTGTGTGATGAGGTTCGAGAATTAATTGTGCGTTCTTGGCTGTCAATCAGAATTGGAATATTTTATTCCTATCGTGGCACGCTGTGCGGCTTGCCGGCCTGAAAGGCATAGAGGGGATCCCGTGTCCGTTCTGAACAGGATCAATGCGAAGCTCGACGGCATGGCGCCTGGCGATCGTGAGATCGGCCGGTACATCGTCGACAATCCCGACCAGATGCTGCGCCTGTCGACGGCCGCACTTGCGGCCGAGATCGGACGAAGCCAGTCGAGCGTCGTCAAGTTCAGCCAGAAGCTCGGCTATGCCAGCTATCAGGAGCTCAAGCTCGCGGTCAGCGAGGCCAAGGCGCAGGAATGGCACGTACCGGCCGGCGTCATCCACGGTTCGATCGAGGTCGGCGACAGCTACCAGGTCATCCTCAAGAAGCTGATTGGCAGCAAGCTTCTGTCCATGCAGCGGACCGTCGCCGCCAACACGGAGCGGGTCATCTCCAGGGCGCTGGAACTGCTGGATGGCGCGCGCCGCATCCATCTGGTCGGCGTCGGCGCCTCCTCGCTGGTGGCGCGCGATTTCTCCTACAAGCTGATGAAGCTCGGCCGTAATGTCCTGCATGACAGCGACAGCCACATCCAGATGGCCAATGTCTCGACGCTCGGGCCAGGCGATGTGCTGTTCGCGCTTTCCTATTCAGGCGCCAGCATCGAAACCTTGCGCATCGCAGAGCTTGCCCGCAAGCGCGGCACGGTGGTGATCGCCGTCACCGGCGTCCACGACAATCCGCTGAGCCGGGTGGCCGACATCTGCCTTTACACCATCGCCGACGAGGAGCGTGCGCGCTCGTCCTCCATCACCGCGCGCGACGCGCAGCTGGCGCTGACCGACCTTCTGTTCATCCTGCTGCTGCAGAGGCAGCCGGACGCCAACGAGTATGTCCACAACAGTGAGGTGGCGGTCTCGGTGCTGAAGGCCGAGCTGTCCTCGTAAAATGCTTCAAACGCTTTCCAGATAGGTCTCGATCTCGAAGTCGCTGACATTGAGGGCGAACGTATTCAACTCCTGGCGTTTGCAGGCGACAAAGGAGTCGCGCAGGATCGCCGGAAAGATCTCGGCCACATGTGTTCCGCTCTCAAAACTGGCGATCGCCGATGCCCAGTCCGGCGGCAGCTTGGCCGGCACAAGCCCTTGCCCGTCGCTCCCGGTCGGATCGCCAGGCGACATCTGTCGTTCGATGCCGATGAGTGCGGCGCCCAATATGGCGGCAAGCACGAGATAGGGATTGGCATCCGCTCCCGAAACGCGATGCTCGATGCGACGCGCGCCGGTCGGGCCGCCGGGAATGCGGATCGCGACCATGCGGTTCTCGTAGCCCCAGGCCACGGCGGTCGGTGCATAGGATCTCGGACGCAGCCTTCGGTATGAATTGAAGTGCGGCGCGAACACCAGCGTGCTCTCGGCCATCGCTGCCAGCAGGCCGCCGACCGCATGGCGCATGATTTCCGAGCCCTGGTCCGTCCCGTCGTCGAAGACGTTGCGCCCCTCGGCGTCGGTCAGGCTGAAGTGGACGTGAAAGCCGTTGCCGGCGCGGTCGCCATAGGGCTTGGCCATGAAACAGGCGGCAAAGCCGTGCTTGCGCGCAATGCCCTTCACCGTGCGCTTGAACAACACCGCATCGTCAGCCGCCCGCAGGGCGTCGGCGACATGGTTCAGATTGATCTCGAACTGGCCGACACCGTTTTCGGCAATGGCTGTGTCGACTGGAATGCCTTGCGTTCTGCAGGCCTCGTAGACGTCGTGGATAAAAGATTCGAAGTCGTCGATCTCGTCGATCGACAGCGCCGCATCGGAATCGAGACGGCGCCCGGTGACCGGCGAGACGGGTCCGACCGGCCGCTGCGACTGCGGATCGACCAGGTAGAATTCGAGTTCCGTCGCCGCGACCGGGGTCAACCCCAAGGCCTTGTAGCGATCGAGAATGCGGGCCAGCGCCCGCCGTGGATCGCCAAGATACGGCGCGCCGGTTTCGTCGGCGAGCCAGAGCGGGACAAGCGCCGTCGGATGCGCCGTCCAGGCCACCGGGAGAATGCCGCGTCCCGTCCATTGGCAAAGCCCGTCGGCGTCGCCTGTCGAGAAAACGAGCGTGTTGCCTTCGATGTCTTCGCCCCAGATGTCGAGCCCGATCAGCGAATAGGGCATGCGCAGCTTGCCTTCGAGCGCCTTGCGCGCCTGCTCGACCGGGATGCGCTTGCCGCGCATGACACCGTTGAGGTCGCACACAGCCGCCCTCAGGCTCTGGATGTCGTTTCGGCTTTCAAGCCAGTTCAAAACGTCCGCAATTGCATCGCTCAATTTGTAACCTCTGGTTTTTGAAGGTGCCGCAGCCTGATCGGCTACACTGTCCCTGGTAAAAATAGCTCGTGAGTTTTCGAAAACGAAACCTGACCATTGCCAGGCGTTTTTCTTATTTTTTCAAGTCACTAGCCGGGATGTCGGGAGGCATTTCAAAACCAATTACGCGATCTGCGATCGCAACATAGAGGCAAGAGGGCGGAAAGCCAAGGGGGCATTTGAACTGCCGCGGCTCACCGCCGACATAGCCGCATATGCTGCTGGAGCCTCTCGGTCAAAAGCGACCAGGCCGACAATTATGTGCTAGTCTCGCGCGCTTTTGAATGATGGCGGTGGTGGTGATGTCAGAAACGGACAAGATGTTCGCGGGCTCGATTCCGGAAAACTACGACCGCTATATGGTGCCGTTGATTTTCGAGCCGTTCGCCGCGGATCTTGCACGACGAGCGGCGTCCCTGTCGCCAAGTGCCGTCTTGGAGATCGCCGCGGGCACCGGGGTCGTCACCCGCGCATTGGCGCCAAAACTGTCCACGAGCGCAAGCTATGTCGTCACCGACCTCAACCAGCCGATGCTCGACTACGCCGCTTCGCAACAAGGTCCCGACAGTCGCATCGAATGGCGCCAGGCGGACGCTTTGGCGCTACCGTTCGAAGATGCGGCCTTCGACCTCGTTTGTTGTCAGTTCGGCGCGATGTTCTTTCCCGATCGCCCCTCTGGCTACCGCGAAGCAAAGCGGGTCCTGAAGCCCGGAGGTCATTTTCTGTTCAACGTATGGGATCGCCTCGAGGAGAATGTATTTGCCAATGATGTGACGAATGCTCTCGCAAGGATGTTTCCGAACGATCCGCCGCGCTTTATGGCACGCACGCCACACGGCTACCACGACACGGCCCTGATCCGTAGCGAACTGGAGGACGCGGGCTTCTCCCATGTGGTGATCGAGACGAGAGCCGAACAAAGCCGTGCATCCTCGCCGCGCCTTGCGGCCGTTGCTTATTGCCAGGGAACTCCTCTTCGCAACGAAATCGAGGCCAGGGGCGCGGGAGAACTGGAAGCTGCAACCGACTACGCCGCCTCCGCGATTGCCGACAGACATGGCGGCGGCGAGGTTGCCGCCAAAATTCAGGCCCACGTGATCATGGCCGTGGTCTAGCGCCCTAGAGCAATTCCAGGAAAAGTGTGAAACGGTTTTCCGTCCGGAATTGCGTCAAAACGAAGAGATAGAGCGGTTCGGCGTTTCCGTGAAACGGTGAACCGCTCTAGGCTCTCGGTTGCGGAAATCGTGCCTGCTGAAGGATGTGCGTGGCGCCCTCGTCGATGTCGCGAACGATGGCCGTGCGCGCGCGCACCCCGTCCTGGGCCTCGATCGCCGCGACAACTTCGTCGTGATAGTCGATGTCGAGAATAGAGGCGAGATCGTCCTCGAAACCCATGGCCAGGTTCCTCAAAAAAGGGCCGACCTGCATCCAGACGGTTTCGATCAGGAAGATCATCTGCTCGTTGCCGCAATGGCGATAGATCGAGAATTTGAAGTCGTAGTTCTTCCGCAGATAGTCATCGATGTCGCCCTTGCGGGCCGCCAAAGTCAGGTCGGTGGAGTGGCGTCGGATCGTCCGCAGGTTGTTGCCGTTGATGAGCTTTGTCGCAAATTCGGTCGCCGAGCCTTCGAGGATCGTCCGCACGGCGGTCAGCTGTGAGAACCGCTCAGCCGAAATCACCGGTACTTCCACGCTGCCGTTCGGCATCGGGCTGAGCGCCCGCAGCGCCTGCAGCCGCATGAAGGCGCTGCGCACCGGCATGTCGCTGGTACCGAGTTCCTTGGCGAGCTTGCGCGAGGTCAGTTTCTGGCCAGGCAAGAACTGGCCGGACATCAAGGCTCTGACGAGCTCGAGATAGACCTTCTCATGCAAGGGGACGGTGTCGACGGCGGTCAACCCGAATTGTGTTTTGTCGGCCATTAGCGGGGGGCGCTACTTCATTCGTTCTGAAATTGACCCTGACGACATCAGCCGCAGATAGTCTTGGTTGGCCGAACGCGGCGAGAACGCCGAAGTCAGCGACTTCTAGGCGGCATGATAGACGCACCGATCGCAGCGCCGCAAGCCGTGTCGGCACAGCCGGGACCCTGGCTGCCGGCGTCCATGCCACGGTGTGCAAAACCATCATCACAAATCTTGACCTTGCACGCACTTGCACCTCTGGCCGCTCTCTGGCTTTTTGAGGTACCCATCCGGACGGACTGATTCGCGTCATGCCGCTCGATTGCAATCTCCCCAAGGCAGTCTGCGGATGGGTCGTGAAGCGCGCGCAATTGGCGAAGGAGAAACAGGCATGGCCGAGTTCAAGAAGCCCGAAATCTCCGAGATGAGACCCAAGATCACCGTTATCGGCGTCGGCGGTGGCGGCGGCAACGCCGTCAACAACATGATCGCGGAGCAGCTTCAGGGGACCGAATTCATCGCCGCCAACACCGACGCGCAGGCGCTGACCATGTCGAAGGCAACGCGGCTGATCCAGCTTGGCGCGCATGTCACCGAAGGGTTGGGCGCCGGATCGCTTCCCGAGATCGGCCGCGCCGCGGCCGAGGAATCGCTCGACGAGATCATGGATCATCTGGCCGGCACGCATATGTGTTTCGTCACCGCCGGGATGGGCGGCGGCACGGGAACCGGCGCTGCTCCGATCATTGCCCAGGCGGCGCGCAAGGCCGGCATCCTGACGGTGGGCGTCGTCACCAAGCCTTTCGCTTTCGAGGGCAGGCGCCGCATGCAGATGGCCGAAGAGGGCATCGAGCGGCTGCGCGAAAGCGCCGACACGGTGATCGTCATCCCGAACCAGAACCTGTTCCGGATCGCTGATGCCAAGACCACCTTCGCCGATGCATTCGTCATTGCCGACCGCGTGCTTTATTCCGGCGTCAGCTGCATCACCGACCTGATCGTCAAGGAAGGGCTGATCAATCTCGACTTCGCCGATGTCAAATCGGTGATGCGCGACATGGGCCGCGCCATGATGGGAACCGGCGAGGCCTCCGGCGACGGCCGGGCGATGAAGGCGGCGGAAGCCGCGATCGCCAACCCGTTGCTGGACGAAGTGTCGATGAAGGGCGCCAAGGGTGTCCTGGTCTCGATATCGGGCGGCAGGGACATGACCCTGTTCGAGGTCGACGAGGCCGCCACCCGCATCCGCGAAGAGGTGTATGAGGACGCCGACATCATCGTCGGCGCCATCTTCGACAAGAGCATGGAAGGCCGCTTCAGGGTTTCTGTGGTGGCGACCGGACTCGATCGCGCCTTTGGGGCAGAGGACGCCGATGCCGGCATCGCCCGGGGCCATGTCGGCCAGCCGCCGGCGCGGACGCTTCAATAGCCATCTTCGGCGCACATCCCGGGCAAAGGGTCAGGTTGCCTGACAACCCTGTCGCCTGCGTATCGGCTTTGCTCAGCGCACTTTAACTTGCCGCCCGCTGTATCGGTCTCTATCCCTCTGCTGCTACAAGAATCCTTCACAGACGGCCATCTATACTGGCAACCGGCATTCGTTCGAGCGACGAGAGGCGCGGCTTGGAATTTGACTTGAAAACCATCGAGGCGCTTGCGCCCGACCAGGCGTCGTTGAGCGCCGCTTCCAAATTGACCAAGCAATCGAACTGGCCCCGGCTCGAAAAGAACGAACAGCTGGCTCTCATCTGGGGTGAATGCCAGGGTTCCGGCTCCAATCCCTACCGTGTGGTCGTCGACACCGGCGACCATGGTTACAAATGCACCTGCCCGTCGCGGAAATTTCCCTGCAAGCACACCTTGGCGCTGATGTGGATCGCCGCCACCACGCCGGCCAGCTTTGCCGCGGCCGGCTCGACGCCGGAATGGGTGAACGATTGGCTGGGCCGCCGCAGGAAGGCCGCATCGCCGCCTGTGGAGACGACGCTCGGTGCGGGCGGCAAGAGCATCGGCGAAGCCGCGCACGACGAAAGTTCTGTTGTCGAGGACGCAGCCGCGGTCGAACGCCGCGAAGCAGCGCAGCGCAAGCGGGCGGAAGACACGCGATCCTCCGTGTCGGCGGCGCTGGATGAACTCGATCAATGGATCGCCGACCAGTTGCGGCTAGGCCTTGCCGGCTTTGTCGACAACAGCAGCGATCGTTGCCGCCGGATCGCCGCGCGGCTGGTCGACATGAAGGCGACGGCACTTGCCGGCCGCATCGACGAGATACCGTCAAGGTTGATGGCGTTGCGCAGCGAGGAACGGCCGGACGCGGCGATCCGCGAACTCGGCAAGCTTGTGCTGCTGGCCAAAGCCTGGCGGTCGGCACCCGATGACCCGGAACTGAGGCGGCTCGTCTCGACCTCCGAGAGCCGCGAACAGGTGCTGGCCAATCCCGATGCGACCCAGGTCGAAAGCGCTTGGGAAGTGCTCGGCGAGAAGATCGAATCTCGCCGTGACGGTCTTGTCAGCCATTCGACCTGGCTGCTCGACCTGAACAGCGCCACCTCGCAATTTGCCCTGCTGCTCGACTATTTTCCGGCGTCGGCCGGTCGCCGGTCGAACGCCTTCACGCCAGGCGACCGTTTCGATGCCCGGCTGATCTTCTATCCGGCACGCCAGCCGTTGCGGGCATTGGTGGCGGATCGCAGGGGTGACGTCTCGTCCGGCGAGTGGCCCGATTTCAGCTTTGTCGCGTCGGATCCGCTCGCGGCCCACATTGCTCGCCAGGACGCAGCGCCCTGGGTTACCGATTGCCCCGTCATGCTGCCGCCCGGAGCGATCCTGCTGGACGATCGCGGTGCCGCCTGGTGGCAGGCGGCCGGCGATCCGCACGGCATCGCCTTGCCAATCGCCGACACCGTCAATCCAACGCTGCTTGGGTTGGACCTCAAGGCAACGGCCGCACTTTGGAACGGCAGCCGGCTTGAACTGCTGGCGGCGCAAAGCGGGTTTGGGAGGCTTGACCTGTCATGAATGAGATCGAGCAGACCGGCCTGGCGACCATGCGCGATTGCTGGATAACCGGCGGCGCCACCTTCGACATGGCTCCGGCCGCGTGGCAGGAGATCGCCGGCAGTGCAAACCCCGACGAGCGCGAACGCCGGCTGCTGGCAATCGCCGCGCAGGCCCTCGACATTGCCTTGCGGCCAGCCGCGCCGAAGGCGCTGAAACGACGCCCGCCACTGCCTGAACTTGCCTTGCCCATGCTGCCGGAGCGGCTGCGGCCGCTTTTGCGAGCCGCGCTGAAGCATGCAGCCGACGCAAGGACCAAGACACGTGTGGCCACGCTCGTCGCCAGCCGAGGCTTCGTGCTGCATCCAATGGATTGGATGCCCGCCGCGTCGTATCAGGAAATTCCGGACGTTTATGCCCCCTGGGTCGATTGGCAGGCCGGTGTGGATGGCGAAAAACAATCCCGCCGGGAGCAACTGACCGTGGAAACTTGGGATGACTTCTATCCCGCCGCGCGCCGTACGGCGCTGGCCGATATGCGCCGCACCGCTCCGGCGCTGGCCAGGCAACTGATCGAGGCCAAGGGATCAAGTGAGCCGGCGGAGATCAGATCTGCACTCGTCGAACTCATGCGCTTCGGCTTGGGCGCCGATGACGTGCCATTCCTGAAGAGCCTCTCTGCCGACCGCTCCGGCAGGGTGCGCGAACTGGCTGGCCGGCTGCTGGCAAGGTTGGGAGAGCATGGCAACCCAGGCGATGGCGGGACGGAAGATCCGACAGCCGAGCTCGCCGCCTTCATCGCGGAAGGCAAATCCGGCTTCATCCGCCGCCGCACCACCTATACGCCGATAAGACTCAAGGCGCCCGCGCAGGAAGCACGCCGCGGCGACTTGTTTGCCACCTGTTACCTCCGCGATCTTGCTGCCCACTTCGGCAAGATAGAGTCCGATTTCCTTGGGGCATGGCAGTTCGGCGTCGACGACAATGCCGATCTCTTTCTCGTTCGAATGGTCTCGGTGTCCGGCGGTGAAGCAGCGGTGGCGCATTTGGCCGATACGCTTGTCGCCGAAGGCGGCAAGCCGGCGCTTCTCGTCCTCCATCTCATGGCGCGTTTGGACAGCGGCAGGAAGCGTGTGTTGACCAGGCAAATCCTGAAAGACACGCAGAATCTTCACGCGCTCAACCAGGTCGAAGGCATCGAAGCAGGCTGGCTGGAATGGGCCGACCTGACAAACGGCCAGACGCTCCCGGCATTGCGTTCCGCTGTTGCGGGAAACGACGAGCCGGTGAAGCGAAGCGCCGACCAGACACTGGAAAATTTGGGCTTTCTGGCGACAGCGGCGACGGCAGAAAAATTGATCGGGGATGTCGTTGCGGCCGGCATGGCGCCGGCGGCACCTTCGCTCGGTCTTCTGCGCCTCAACGCATCGCTGGCCGGGCCTGGAATCGACACATGATCACTCGGGAGAACAGCAAATGAACGCAGCCATCCGTCTTCCGGTCGAGCAGGCCTACGCCGCCGAGTTGCAGGCACTCGCACGCAACGACGACCGGCAAAGGCCCGCCGGATGGAGCCTTTCGCCCAAGGCGGTTCTCACCTATCTGCTCGGCGGAAAAGCCGACGACGGGACGCTGATAACGCCCAAATATGTCGGCCGCCGCCGGCTGATGGAGACCGCCGTGGCGACGCTCGCCACCGACCGCGCGCTGTTGCTGCTCGGCGTTCCGGGCACTGCCAAATCCTGGGTGTCGGAGCATCTCGCCGCCGCCATCATGGGCGACTCGACATTGATCGTGCAGTGCACGGCCGGCACCGACGAGAACCAGATCCGCTATGGCTGGAACTACGCGCAGCTTCTGGCCAAGGGCCCGAGCCAGGAGGCTTTGGTGCCGACACCACTTTACCGCGCCATGCAGGACGGCAAGCTGTGCCGCCTCGAGGAGCTGACGCGCATGGGCTCTGACGTGCAGGACACGCTGATCACCGTGTTGTCCGAAAAGATGATGCCGATCCCGGAACTGAACACGTCGATCTACGCGCAGCGCGGTTTCAATATCATCGCCACGGCCAACAACCGCGACAAGGGCGTCAACGAGCTGTCATCGGCACTGAAGCGCCGCTTCAATGTCGTCGTGTTGCCGTTGCCCGAGGACATGGCGGAAGAAGTGGCGATTGTCTCGAAACGGGTCGGCGAAATGGCTGGCGGTCTCGACCTGCCGGTGCCGAAGAATGTCGGCGAGGAGATCGCTCGCGTGCTGACCATCTTCCGCGAATTGCGCTCCGGTGCGACCGCCGATGGCAAGGTGACGTTGAAGACGCCGTCCGGTTCGCTGTCCACGGCGGAGGCCATCGCCACCATGGTTGGTGGCCTTAGCCAGGCGGCCTGGTTCGACAGCGGCAAGCTCGGCGCCGAAGGCCTCGCCGCCAGCCTTGTCGGCGCGATCATAAAGGATCCCGTCCAGGACAAACTGGTGCTGGAAGAATATCTGGAAACTGTACTCAAGAAGCGGCCGGACTATGCCGGCTATTATGCGGCCTTGAACGCGGCGATCTGACGCCATGGCGCCGAGCGACGTTTCCTATTTCGGCATACGCCATCACGGGCCCGGCTCCGCCGACAGCCTGGTGCAGGCGTTGCAGGACTTGAAACCGGTCGCCGTGCTGATCGAAGGGCCGGCCGATGCCTCCGCGCTGCTGCCGCTGCTTGCCCGGCCCGAAATGCAGCCGCCGGTGGCGCTGCTCTGCTATCCGGAAGACGATCCGGCTTCGACCAGCTTCTGGCCCTTCGCCGAGTTCTCGCCGGAATACCAGGCGGCCCTGTGGGCTGTCGCCAACGATGCGGCCTTGCGGTTCATCGACCTGCCGTCATCGGCTCGGGTTGTGGTTGATGATGGTGAGGATGCCGATGCCGGCGAAGCGGAATCCGGTGCCGACAACGAGACGGCTCAGCATGTGCGTGACCCGATCGGGACACTGGCGCAAGCCGCCGGCTATGAAGATGGCGAGAGCTGGTGGTCCGATATCATCGAGCAGAATCCGCAGCCAGGTCCCATCTTTGCCGCGATTTCCGATGCCATGACGACGCTACGCGACGGCGAAGGCCCGCTAGCCGAATTCGAGGCCAGGCGTGAAGCGCATATGCGGCTTGAAATCACCGCGGCGCGCAAGGAGGTCGAGGGGCCGATCGCTGTCGTTTGCGGCGCCTGGCATGTGCCTGCATTGCAAGCGACGCGACCGCAGAAAGAGGACCAGGCGCTTCTCAAGGGGCTCGCCCGGCGCAAGAGCACGATGACATGGGCGCCATGGACGGGGCCACGCCTGGCCCTGGGCTTCGGCTATGGCGCTGGTGTCGTCGCGCCCGGCTGGTGCAAGCATCTGTGGCGCACGCGCGGCCGCCACGACGCGGCAACCTTGTGGCTTGCAATGATCGCGGCGGTGCTGAGAGGCAAGGGGCATATGGTCTCGACCGCCTCGCTGATCGAAGCCGAACGGCTGGCCCGCACGCTGGCCGTGATCCGTGAGCGGCCAAAGCCGGGGTTCGAGGAATTGCGCGATGCCGCGATCGCCGCCCTGTTCAACGGCGAAGCGCTGCTTTGGGCGCTGGTCGAAGCCGAACTGCTGCTGGGCGCGGATGTCGGTGAAATTCCGCCCGACACGCCACTGGCGCCGCTGATCGAGGATCTGCAACGCAACCAGAAAGCGGCGCGGCTGAAGCCCGAGGCGCTGGAGCGCGAATTGTCGGTCGATCTGCGCAGCGAAAGCGGGCTGTTTCGTTCGACATTGCTACACCGGTTGAACGTGCTTGGCGTGCATTGGGGCAAGTTGACCGACAGCGGACGCAGCCGCGGCACCTTCCGAGAGCGATGGGCGCTCTCGTGGGAGCCGGAATTTGCTGTCCGCCTGGTCGAGAACCTGATCTATGGGCCGACCATCGAGAAGGCCGCCAATGGCCGGCTGATCCAGATGATCGGCGCGGCGACCTCTCTCGACGCGCTGGCGGGACTGGTTCAGGGCGCCATCACGGCAAACCTGTCCGAGGCGTCGACCGCCGGTCTCGTGGCATTGGAGGAACGCGCGGCGCACAGCAGCGAATGCCTGGAGATCTTGGCATCGGTGCCGCCGCTCGCTGACATCATCCGCTATGGCGAGGCGCGCAAGACGGAAACGGCCCGCTTGTCCGGTCTGCTGGAACGGCTGATCATCGAAGGCGCGATTGCGCTTGCCTATGCTGCCCGCGACCTCGATGACCAGGCTTCGACGACGCTGGTTGGCGCGATGCGCAAGGCCGATGAAGCGATCAGGCTGGTCGAGCCGGGACAGGACGTGCTGGACGGCTGGCGCAACGGACTGGCTGCGGTACTCGATGGATCGCGATCGACGGCGCTGGTGGCAGGCTGCGCCGCGCATCTGCTCTACGAAGCCGGCCATCTGTCCGCAGAGGCCGCGGCGGGCCTGATCGCACGGCGCCTGTCGCCGGGAGCGCCGGTCATGGAGGCCGCAGGGTTCTTCGAAGGCTTCTTCAGCACCGCCAGTCAACGGCTCATCTATGACGAGGCACTGCGCGGAGCGGTCGATGCCTGGCTCCAGTCCCTCGACGAAGACGCCTTCATTGCGCATTTGCCGCTGCTGCGCCGGGTCTTTTCGCATCTGGACTCGATGGAGCGGCGGCGGTTGATCGAGGCCGTCCTCGGCCGCGCCGCGCGCCTGCCGGCCGGACTGACACCGACGCCCGATGGCGACGCCGCATGGCGCCGGCACCTGGAACGCCTTGGACCCTTGCTGACGGGCGGTGACGGCAATGGATGACGCGCCCGAAATGAACGAACCCGCCACCGATGACGGACGCGAGCGCCGCTGGCGCCTGGCGATTGGGGCCGATGACGAAGGCGCGTCGGCGCTTTCCGACACCGACAAGCGGCTTTCGGCGGCGCTCGATGCACTCTATGGCGACGGCGCCGGCGATGCGGCTGCCGATCCGCGCAGGCGGCGCGGCGGGCTCGGCCGCTCGGCGCCGCGGGTGGCGCAATGGATGGGCGATATCAGGTCGTTCTTTCCGGCGCAGGTCGTGCAGATCGTCCAGAAGGACGCCTTCGAGCGCCTCAACCTGAAGCAGATGCTGATGGAGCCGGAGTTCCTCAAGGCGATCGAGGCGGACGTCAACCTCGTTGCCGACCTGATTTCGCTGCGGTCGGTGATGCCGGCCAAGACCAAGGACATTGCCCGAACGATCATCGCCGATATCGTCGCCAAGCTGATGCAGCGGCTGGAGCAGAAGACGGCCGAGGCGATACGCGGCGCGGTCGACCGGTCGCAGCGCACCAACCGGCCACGCCAGCGCGACATCGACTGGCCGCGGACCATCTCGGCCAACCTTCGCCACTACCAGCCCGAGCACAAAACCATCGTGCCTGAGAAGCTGGTCGGCTTCATGCGCAAACAGCGTCGTCTGGTCGACCTGGACGAGGTCGTGCTGTGCGTCGACCAATCCGGCTCGATGGCAAGCTCGGTGATCTACGCCTCGATATTCGCCGCGGTGATGGCCTCGTTACCCGTGGTGCGGACCAAGCTTGTCTGCTTCGACACGGCCATTGTTGATCTCACCGAGGAGCTCAGCGATCCCGTCGAAGTCCTGTTCGGCGTGCAGCTTGGCGGCGGCACCGACATCAACCAGGCCGTCGCATATTGCGCGGATCGCATCGAACGGCCGACCAAGTCGCATATGGTGCTGATCACCGACCTTTATGAAGGCGGCAACGGTCAGGAATTGCTGCTGCGGCTGGCAGCACTGGTTCGGTCCGGCGTCAATGTCGTGGTGCTGCTGGCGCTGACCGACCAGGGCAGGCCCGGTTACGATCCCAAGATGGCCGGGTCGGTTGCAGCGCTCGGCTTACCGGTCTTTGCCTGCACGCCTGATCTGTTTCCAGACATGATGGCGGCGGCATTGCGCCGCGAGGATATCGGCGCATGGGCAGCCGGAGCCGACATCAAGCTGGTTCGCGCCGAGACCGAGACGCCGGAGTGAAACACAAGACGATAGAGACCAGAGCTGCCGGGATGTCCTTGGCAGCTCTGGGATAGGTTGATCGAGCTCAGCCGAACTTCGGGTCGAGGCTGCCCGACTTGTAGCGCTTGGCCATTTCGGCGACAGGCAGCGGCTTGATCTTCTGCGCATTGCCGGCGGTGCCGAACTGCTCGAAGCGCTCCTTGCAGAGCTTCCTCATCGCCGCCATGGCCGGCGTCAGGTACTTGCGCGGATCGAACTCGCTCGGATTCTCGGTCAGCACCTTGCGGATGGCGCCGGTCAGCGCCATGCGGTTGTCGGTGTCGATGTTGATCTTGCGCACGCCGTGCTTGATGCCGCGCTGGATCTCCTCGACCGGCACGCCCCAGGTCGGCTTCATCTGGCCGCCATATTTGTTGATGATCTCCTGCAGATCCTCGGGCACCGAGGACGAGCCGTGCATGACCAGATGCATGTTGGGCAGCCTGCGGTGTATCTCTTCGATGACGTTCATGGCCAGCACCGCGCCGTCGGGCTTGCGCGAAAATTTGTAGGCGCCATGGCTGGTGCCCATGGCAACCGCCAGCGCATCGACATGGGTGTGTTTGACGAACTCCACCGCCTGTTCTGGGTCGGTCAGAAGCTGGTCGTGGCTGATCTCGCCTTCGACGCCGTGGCCGTCTTCCTGCTCGCCCCCACCGCTCTCCAGTGAGCCAAGCACTCCGATCTCGCCTTCCACCGAAACGCCACCCCAATGCGCCATGTCGACGACGCGGCGGGTGATGCCGGAATTGTAGGCGTAGTCGGCCGGGGTCTTGCCGTCCTCCTTCAGCGATCCGTCCATCATCACGGAGGTGAAGCCGTATTGGATCGCGGTGACGCAAGTGGCTTCGTTGTTGCCATGGTCGAGATGCATGCAGACAGGGATGTCGGGGTGGATTTCAACCAGCGCGTCGATCAGCTTGGCCAGCACCACGTCATTGGCGTAGGCGCGAGCACCTCGGCTCGCCTGCAGGATGACCGGAGACTTGGTCTCCTCCGCGGCCTCCATGATGGCGAGGCCCTGTTCCATATTGTTCATGTTGAAAGCGGGCACGCCGTAGCCGTATTCGGCGGCGTGGTCGAGCAATTGTCTCAGTGTTATGCGAGCCACCCAATAGTCTCCCGTATCTGGTTTCAAGCGCAACGTCGCGGGCCGGCCGGTCGCCGGTCGGCCCCTGATGCTTCTGGCCGGATTTCAGGCCAACCGCAACCTTCTGCGGTCCTGTCGGTCGCAATTCTTGTTGCAGGGCTGAAATCCGGCCGTTTTGGCGATCTCAGGCCGCGATCAATTCCCGCGCCGCCAGGATCTGCACGCAGGCATTGGCCGCTTCCTTGCCCTTGACGGTGAAGTGCTCGAAGAAGAAGCGGTGATGCTCGGCGCTGTCATGGTAGTTGTGCGGGGTGAGCACCGCCGACAGCACCGGCACGCCGGTCGACAGCTGCACGTTCATCATGCCGTCGATGACGGCGCTGGCGACGAACTCATGCCGGTAGATGCCGCCGTTGACGACGAACGCCGTGCCGAGGATCGCGGCATAGCGGCCGGTCCCGGCCAGGGTCTTGGCGTGCAGCGGAATCTCGTAGGCGCCGGGCACGTCGAAGACATCGACCGCGAAGCGCTCGCCGCCGATGTCGGCCAGTTCCGCTTCGAAGGCCTGCACGCACTGGTCGACGATATCGGCATGCCAGCGCGCGCGAATGACGGCGATGCGGGTCGTTTCATAGTCTTTGTGGGAATGCTGATTCATGGGTCCATCCTTCCGTTTCGAACCAGAATCAGGACGCACGATACGAAATCCGGCCCGCCGAGACGGTCCGTGTTCCGTTCGTTCTCTTCCATCCGGACTCTAACCGTCGGCTCCGGAATCACACCGGATCTGCTGACCTCTCCGATTTTGCCGGAAAGCGCTCGCGGGCTTGGGTCGAAACCCTTACCGCCGGTGGGGACTTTCACCCCGCCCTGAGAACATTAACGCCGTTTGTATGAAAGGGCAGGGCGCCGCTGTCAATCGTGTGAAAGACGGATGGCCAATACAGTCTGTCAACTGGAGCAATTCCAGGAAAAGCGTGAAGCGGTTTTCCCGGGAAAAGCGCATAGCGTTTTCCCTTGGGAATGCGTCAAAAAAGGGAAGAGATAGAGCGGCGTTTCCGCGAAACGATGAACCGCTTTATCGCGTGCGCCACGCCGCCGCCGAAGCGGCAACTAGCATGAGCAATGCCGCAACCGCCGCGCAGGTGGCGAAACCGAAGCTGGAATAGAGCGGGCCGAAGCCGGTGGTGCCGATAAACACCGCCAGATAGGTCACCGCGCTGTTCAAGCCCATGATCGTGCCGCGCCGCGAAGGATCGAGCGCCGACAGGCGCATCACCAGGACGTTCAGTCCGAAATGATTGGCAAGCCCCCATACCGCCACCATGGCGATGGTCAGGCCGAAGCTGCCGCTCGTCGCGGCCATGGCGACATAGACGACGGCGACAAGAAGATAGGCAAATGGCATGACGCGGCGCGCGCCCAGGCGATCGATGACCCCGTCGAGGAGAGCAGCCGTGCCGAAGCCGATGCCATAGGCAAGTGCTGCCCATCCGTTGGCGCTCACCGGCTTCCCCAAGCCGCTGTGAAGGTGATCGCCGAGATAGCCATAGACCCCGTAGAAAGCGGTCATGAAGGCGGCGCAGGCGACGAGCAGTGGCACGATACCGGGAATGCCGAGCGCCTCCAGCGGCGTCGGCGCCGGGCCACTCTTCCTGGCGTCACTCAGCGACGACAGTGTAAGACCGGTCAAGGCAAGCGTTGCCAGCAGCGCGACCGCTGCGAAAACGGCGCGCCAATGCACGAGATCGGCAAGCACGGCCGACAGCGAAACGCCGGCGACCATGCTCAAGGTCCAGCCGGTCAGCACGACGCCGATCGTGCCGCTTTCCCGGCCAGGCGGCGCGATGGCCGCGGAACTGGCATAGATGGCCGGCATGGCGATACCGGCAGCAATGCCGGCCAGCAATTGTGCCGCAACCAGCATCATCACCGTTGGTGACGCTGCACTGGCAACGAGCGCTATCGTCAGCAACAGCAACGCGCCTTGCAGCATCCGGCGGGCGCCGACCCGGTCGATGTAGCGCGCCAGGAACAGGGCGCTTGCGGAGGTGCCGAGGCCGAACACGGCCGCCGCGATCATGACGACCGGCACGCTTGTCGCAAACGACAAGGCCACGGCCGGTGCGATCGGGCCCAGCACAAGCGAATTCGAGCCGATCACGGCGATGCAGCCGGTCAAAAGATAGGCGAGAGCCGGGATCGGCTCCCGGGCGCTTGCGGCCAATGGTGCAACTTGATCAGCGTTCGACATAAGACCATAATGACCGCATTAAATTCTGCGGCAACCGGAGATTTCAACATGGACGAAGAAACAGATGGCATTCCGCAGAACAGGTCTGCGGGCCGTGAGCTCGACGCGACAGACCGAAAAATATTAGGCGTCCTGGTCGATGACGCGACGGTCAGTTATGCCGAGCTCGGTGATCGCGTGGGGCTTTCACCGCCGGCGGCGCACGAACGCGTCAAGCGGCTGCGGCGCAGCGGCGCCATCCGCAACACCGCCGCAATCATCGATCCCAACGCGGTGAAGAAGCCGCTGCTGGCTTTCGTGCATATCGACACCAAGGGTTGGGGAAAGACCCCGGAACTGATGGCGGTTTCGCAGTATCCGGAAGTCGAGGAAATCCACACCGTCGCCGGCGACACCTGCATGCTGCTCAAGGTCCGCACCGAAGACACCAGAGCACTCGAAGGGTTGCTGTCACGCCTCTACGAAACGCCGGGCGTCACCTCGACGCGAAGCTACGTGGTCCTGTCGACCTATCTCGAGCGGCCGGTGCAGCCGGGCGTGACCGCGACGTGGCCGACGCCCAAGCATATGAGCAAGCCGCTTTATTAGAGCTTGATGCCGAAAAGTGTGAAGCGGTTTTCGGGCGACATCATGCTCTATCCATTTGATTTAGAAGCGGATTCAGATTTCAAATCGATTCGACCTGAAATCATCCGGCTCTAGCGTTGGGTTCGAAGCCCGGTCTCAGCCACGCTCTGGAAACATCGCCTTCAGGCTCTCGCGCGACGCCTTGGCGACACCGCGTTCGGTGATCAGGCCGGTGACCAGCCGCGCCGGCGTCACGTCGAAGGCCGGGTTCGCCGCGGGCGTCGCCTCGGGCGAGATGCGCACCTGGGCGATCTCGCCGGCAGCGGTCTTGCCCCAGACCAGCGACACCTCGTCGGCCGAGCGCTGCTCGATCGGGATCTCGGCCAGCCCGTCATGCACCGTCCAGTCGATGGTCGGCGACGGCAAGGCGACATAGAACGGCACGTCATTGTCGGCGGCGGCAAGTGCCTTGAGGTAGGTGCCGATCTTGTTGCAGACATCGCCGTCGGCGGTGGTGCGGTCGGTGCCGACGATGACCATGTCGATCGTGCCGCGCTGCATCAGGTGGCCGCCGGCATTGTCGACGATCAGCGTATGCGGCACGCCGTGGCCGGCCATCTCCCATGCAGTCAGCTGGGCGCCCTGGTTGCGCGGCCGCGTCTCGTCGACATAGACGTGGACCGGAATGCCGGCCTCGGTTGCCAGGTAGATCGGCGCGGTGGCGGTGCCGTAGTCGACGGTCGCCAGCCAGCCGGCATTGCAATGGGTCAGGATGTTGACCGGTTCGCCCGGCGGCTTGCGCGCCGCGATGGCCTTGATGATGGCGAGGCCGTTCTCGCCGATGGCGCGATTGAGGCCGACATCCTCATCGGCGATTTCCCTGGCCCGCCGATAGGCGGCTTCGGCCCGTTGTTCTGTTGGCAGCGGCTTGAGGAAGCGCCGCATCTCGTCGAGCGCCCAGCGCAGATTGATCGCCGTCGGGCGCGTCTCGTGCAAGGTCTCCCAGGCGGCGTCAAGTGCTGCATCCGACGGGTCGTCGGTCATCTGCATGGCGACGCCATAGGCGGCGGTGACACCGATCAGCGGCGCGCCGCGCACCCACATGTCGCGGATCGCGGTGGCGATGCCGGTGACGCTACCGATCGTCTCGATGCGGAAATCATGCGGCAGCCAGCGCTGGTCGATGATCTCCACCGAACGCCCGTCGTTGCTCAGCCAGATGGTGCGATAGTGGCGGTCGCCGACGTTCAAATGCTGCTCTCCTGTTCGATCAGCGTGGCCAGATGATTGACCTCGTCGATGCTGTGGATATGACGCCGGTTGACGGCGAGGTGGCGGCCGAATTTCAGCGCCTTCGCCTCACAACTGGCGCGCAAATCCTCGTCGGCAATGGTCTCGAAATCGGCATTGTGGGCGAGGCCGAGGATGCGCCGGTGGACCTCGATGCCGGCGAAGCCGAGCAGGTCGGTCCAGATCTGGTGCAGCACATGGTCGAGCGCCTGTTCGGCGCCGAGCCTGTCGCCCTGATCCTCGAACAGGCTCTTCTGGTAGAGCATGCCGGTGCGCTCGGTGCGCCAAAGATGCGAGAACTCGGCGCGGAATACACCCCAAGTCTCGACGGTCACCCTGAGCAGGTAGGCGCGCATGGCGTCGCGCTTGCCGCTCTGCTCGTGTCCCCGTTGCGAGAAGAAGGACATCCAGAAATTGGCGAGCAGCATGCCGACATCGAAGGCCATCGGGCCATAGAAGGCGAATTCGGGATCGATCATCCGCGTCTGGCTGTCGGTGACCATGATCGAGCCGGAATGCAGGTCGCCATGCAGCAGCGTTTCGGCATTGGCGGCGAAGATATGCTTCAGCCGCTGCGCCTCGACCTTGAGGTCGCGATCGGCGCGCAGTTCTGCGACGATACCGTCCAATTGCGGGCTGGTGTGTCGGTTCATCCTGGCGTCGAAATAGGGGTCGGAGAACACCAGGTTCTCGGTGATGTCACAGAGTTCGACATTGTCGGCAAACAGCGCCAGGTCGGCCTTGCGGTCCTTGGCTGCCATATGCAGGTCGGAGCCGCGAAACAGGGTGCGGGCCATGAACAGGCCGATATCCCTGGCAATACCAGGCAGTTGCCGGCCTTCGATCAGCGCCCGCCGCAGGATGATGTGTGGCGACAGATATTCCATGATGATCAGCGCCTGGCCTTCATCGAAATGGTAGATCGCCGGCACCGAGCCCGGCGCGCGCGCCTCTTGCCGGGTCAGCGCGTGGTATTCGAAGAACGAGCGCTTCAGCGGCAGCGGCCAGCTGTCCCCGACCAGGCGGACATAGGGCAGGGCCTGCTTGACCACCGCTGCACCGCTGGCGCCTTCGACGATGAACACCAGGTTCAGATTGCCGTCGCCGACCTCGCGGACCTTCCACGCGCTCGTGTCCTTGCCGATCCGCGCGCGCAACGCCTCGTTGTCGCCAAGACGGCTCGGGAGCGTCTCGGCCGACAGTGCTTCGACCTGCAATTTTCCAGTCATCGTCATCCTCCCGCTTATGCGCTCCGAACATAACGGAGGCATGGCGGCCGGGCCAAGCTAGGAAGCGATCTGGCAATTGTCAATCGTGTTGACAATTGCCGATGTAGCCCATAGCGTCATGTCAGGGAGGAACGCATGGTCGGCAATGCCGTGTTCCGCGCAGAGGGGCTGAGGAAATCCTTTGGCCATAACGAGGTGCTTGGCGGCGTCTCGCTGGAGCTGCATGCCGGCGAAGTGACGGTGCTGATGGGCGCCAACGGCGCCGGCAAATCCACCCTCGTCAAGATCATCAGCGGCGTCTATGAGCACGGCGACGGCACGATGGGCCTCGCCGGACAGGCCTTCGCGCCGAACACGCCGGCGGATGCGATCCGCGCCGGCGTCGTCACCGTGCACCAGAACATCAATGACGGTGTCGTCGCCGATCTTGATGTCGCCACCAATTTGACCCTCGACCGCTTGAGCGGCAGCGGCGCTCCGTTCCTGTTCAATCCGGCGCGCGTGCGTCGCCAGGCCAAGGCCGTTGCCGACCGCATGGGGTTGGCCATCGATCTCAAAGCGCGCGTCAGCGATCTTTCGCTGGCCGATCGCCAGATGGTGGCGATCGCCCGCGCTTTGGCGCATCAGCCGAAAGTGCTGATCCTCGACGAGCCGACCTCCTCGCTGTCCAGCGCCGAAGCCGATCGGCTGTTTGCGCTGATCGACAGGCTGCGTGAGCAGGGCGTCGCGATCCTCTACATCTCGCACCGCATGTCTGACATCAGGCGGCTTGCCGATCGGATCGTCTCGATGCGCGACGGCATCATCTCTGGGGTCTTCGACAAGAAACCACTCGACTATGAGGGCGCGGTCAACGCCATGCTCGGGCGCAAGATCCACCTCGACCAGATCGTCGTCAGGCATTCGGCCAAGGCGATCCTGACGATCGAAGGTCTACGCATAGCGCAAGGCGCCAGGCCGATCTCGCTGACGCTGGGCGATGGCGAGGTCGTTGCCATCACCGGCCTCGTCGGCGTCGGCAAGACGGCGCTGGCGGAGACTCTGTTTGGCGTGCTCAAGCCGCTCGCTGGCAGCATGGTGCTGAACGGCAAGCCCTACGCGCCTGAAACAACCGGCGAGGCGATCGCCGCCGGCGTGTTCCTCGTCGCCAAGGATCGCGGCGAGAACGGCATCGTCAGCGGCTTCAATATCCAGGAAAATATCAGCCTGCCGTTTCACAAGCGCATGTCGCGCCTCAGTGTTCTCAGGCGCCGCCTGGAACGCAGCACGGCGCGCCGGCAGATCGAGGAACTGGGCATCGTCTGCCGCTCCGAGAAGGACGAGATGTCGGAGCTTTCCGGCGGCAACCAGCAGAAGGTGATGGTCGCCCGCTGGATGACGCAGGACGCCGGACTGTTCATTCTCGACGAGCCGTTCCAGGGCGTCGACATTTCGGCCCGGCGCGACATTGCCGCCAAGCTCAGGGCAAGCGCCAATGGCCGCGCCACACTGCTGTTCGTCACCGAGCTCGACGAGGCGCTGGAGACCGCCGACCGCATCCTGGTGATGTCTGAACAAACCATCGTCGGCGAGCATCGCAATGCCGATGTCGATCTCGATCGCCTGCTGGCCGAGGTCGCCGGCGGACCGCTGCACAGTGCCGCCTGAGGGTGGCGCAAAGGAATTGGAATGAAGAGGCCATGGGTTCGAGTTGGGTAAAAATCGCAGCGGCGCGCGGGGGCGCTGAATGACGTTGCGAGACCATGCCATTCGCTACGGTTTCATCGTGCTCCTGTTCGGTTTGATCGCCTATTTCGCGATCGCCGCCGACGGTTTCGTTTCGCCGCAAAGTGCCGTCTTCATCTTCCAGTCGGTCGCTATCACCGGCGTGCTGGCGCTTGGCGTCACCGCCACGCTCGTCGTCGGCGGCTTTGACCTGTCGATCGGCTCAGTCGCCACATCAGCGATGATGGCGGCGGCCTATGTCATGGTGGTGCTGGAGCAGAACGCTCTCGTCGCGGTCGTCGTCTGCCTGCTCATCGGCGCCATTGTCGGCCTCATCAATGGCTGGCTGATCGTTTACATGCGCGTGCCCGATCTCCTGGCGACGCTCGGTATGATGTTCCTGCTGGTCGGCCTGCAACGCATCCCGACCGAGGGCCGCTCGATCGCCACCGGCATGACCATGCCGGACGGTTCGGTCGCCAATGGCAAGTTCAGCGACGCCTTCCTGGCGCTCGGTCGCCACCGCTTCGATTTCTTCATCCCGAACCTCATTCCGGTGTCGGTCGTCGTGCTGCTCGTGCTCGCTTTGCTGATCTGGTTCTTCCTCGAATACACGCGTTTCGGGCGCATGATGTATGCGGTCGGCAGCAACGAACGCGCCGCCGAACTCGCAGGCGCGCCTGTCAAGGCATACAAGATCTGGGCCTACGTTATTTCAGGAGTTTTTGCCTCGATCGGCGGCATTTTGCTCGCTGCCCGACTTGGACGAGGCGACATCGCCTCGGGTAATAATCTGCTGCTCGACGCTGTCGCCGCGGCGCTCATCGGCTACGCGGTGCTCGGCGCCGCCAAGCCGAATGCCTTCGGCACCGCTGTCGGCGCGCTGTTCGTCGGCATCCTGCTGCAAGGCCTGACGATGATGAACGCGCCTTACTACACGCAGGATTTCGTCAAGGGCGTGGTTCTGGTCGTCGCCCTTGTCTTCACCTTTGCCCTTTCGGGCAGGGGCAGGAGATAGCTTTCGACCGGATAGGTTTTTGGGTTCAACAAGAGTGGAGGAAACAAGGTGAACATTACGAGAAGACTTCTGGGGAAGGTGGCACTCGGGCTGGCCGGGGCAACCATGCTGATGCAATTCCCGGCGCTGGCCGCGGACAAGCCGGCGCCTTTCGACAAGCCCGGCGTCAAGATCGCGCTGGTGCGCTATCTCTCGACCGGCGACTTCTTCCAGGCCTATCTCTCGGGCGTCGAGGCGCAGTCGAAGGCGCTCGGCATCGACCTGCGTGTGCTCGACAGCCGCCAGGACGCCGCCCTTCAATCCGATATGGTCGACCAGGCCATAGCGCTCGGCGTGCAAGGCATCATCATCCAGCACGGCCTGACGGAATCGATGAAGGACGCCGCCCAGCGCGCCGTCGACGCCGGCATCAAGGTGGTGGCCTTCGACGTCAATGTCGAAAACCCCAAGATCCCGCAGGTCGAACAGTCCGACCGCGACCTGGCGCGCCTCGCTCTCGAGCAGGCGGTCAAGGACAATGGCGAGAGCTGGAAGGCCGGCTATGTCTATGTCGCCGGCATCGCCCCGCTCGACCGCCGCAACGAGACTTGGGTCGACGTCAAGAAGAAGCATGCCGGCATCAGCGAAGTCGCGATGTTCGGCACGCTCGACAACCCGATCGCCAACTCCGTCGCCAACCAGGCGCGTTCGGTGCTGTCGGCCCACCCCGACATCAAGGTGATGTTCGCCCCCTATGACGAATTCGCCAAGGGCGTGAAGATCGCCGTCGACGAGGCGGGTTTGAACAAGGGCATCAAGATCTACTCGGCCGACATCTCGACGTCCGATATCGCCGCGATGCGTGAGCCCGACAGCGCCTGGGCGGCGACCGCCGCGACCAATCCGGCCGTCGTCGGCCAGGTCTCGGTGCGTGCGCTGGCACAGCTGCTGGCCGGTGAAGACCCCGGCCACAACGTCGTCGTGCCGCCGACGCTGATCACCCAGAAAGACCTCGTCGACAAGGACATCAAGAACATGGAAGACCTGTCGGCCAAGTTGCCGCAGTTCGCCCATGCCGATGTCGCGATGCCGGCCTGGATGCCGAACCCGAACGCCAAGTAGCTTTCGCAAACTTGGAACCGATAGCCGCCTGCAGCAGCTTGTTGCAGGCGGCTTTTTTGTCGAAGGTCCTGGCACGACCGGCTTGCCGAAAACTCCAGTTTTGCGATGCTGGAAAAATCAGCCGCGAAAGTGTCGGTTCAGGATGGAAGCGCAGGCGGTAATCGAGGAAAACCTGTCCGGCTCTGTTGCCGGAAGATTGTTTCGATGCGTGCAGGCCAACACGGGCGTGGTGGTGTTGGGTGGATCGAGTGGCCGTGTGGACGTTGGGCGCGCGAGGCTCTTTGCAAACGAGGGTTCGTCAGCCTTGGCGCTGCAGTGGTTCGGCGGTGAGGGGCAGGTGCCCGGAATCTGCGAGGTTCCCCTCGAAACGTTCTTTGCCGCAACCGACTGTCTCCTCGAAACAGGATGCCGTCGCATCGTCTATGTCGGCACATCCAAGGGTGCGGAGGCCGCCCTGCTTGCGGCGGTCCATGACCGGCGGATCAACGCTGTGGTCGCAATCAGCCCATCATCCGTGGTTTGGGGAAATATCGGTGCGGGCCGAGACGGTGTCAGCTGGCCTGAACGATCCTCATGGTCGCTCAACGGCATTCCCCTGCCGTTAGTGCCGACAGATCCGGGCTGGACACCAGAGTATGTGGAAGGCCTCGTGGCTTACACGGGGCTGTTCCAACGGTGTTTGAGAACGTCCAAGCGGGAAGCAGATGCGGCGACCATCCCCGTTGAGACGGCATCGGCCGAGATTCTGCTTGTCGCGGGTGGCGGCGATGCGCTGTGGCCCTCCCTGTCGTTCGCGACGGATATTGTTCGGCGGTGTAGCGAAGCCGGTAAGGTGACGCATCTCATTTCGTCGCCGGATGCGGGTCACCGCATCCTCTTGCCAGGCGAAAATACACCACGCTCCGCATTGCATGCACACGGCGGCGACGACGAGGCCGATTCAAGGCTGGGCAGAAAGGCTTGGGAAGGCATCCGCGAGCTGCTGTAGTAGCAGTTCACGAATGTCTGCGTGCCTGTTTCGATCGGTTCCGCCTACCGCATCGCCGCCGCGATGTTGCCGCCGTCGACCGTCGTCACATCGGCGGTGGTGCGATCGGCCAGCGCGTGGTGCAGGAAGGCCTGCGCCACGTCCAGCGCCGTCACTTCCTGGCCGAGCAGATTGCCGGACATGTAGTCCTTCTCCGACACGCCGCGCGCGCCGGAGCGGCTGGCGATCATGGCGTCGGTCAAAAGGCCCGAGCGGATGCGGTCGGCGTTGACGGCGTTCGAGCGGATGCCGTGCGCGCCATAGTCGAGCGCGTACTGCCTGGACAGGAACAGCGTCGCTGCCTTCGGCACGCCATAGGCGCCGAATTTCGGACCCGGATTGACCGCCTGCTTGGAGGTGTTGAACAGAAGCACGCCGCCGGTGCCCTGTTCGAGCATGATGCGCACGGCATTCTGCGCCACCGACTGGTGGGCGAAGAAATTGAGCTCGAAACTCCTGCGCAAAAGCGCATCGTCGAGTTCGCCGATCCGGCCTTCCCAGGCGGCACCGGCATTGGAGACCAGGATGTCGACACCGCCGAACACCGCAACCGCCCTGTCGAAGGCGGCACGCACTTGGCGCGGATCGGTGATGTCGGCGGCAACACCGATCGAGTTGTTGCCGGCCTTCTTCGCCGCCTCGGCGGCCTTTTCGGCATCGAGATCGACAACGACGGCATGGGCGCCATTATCGGCGAACAGCTTGGCCGTCGCCGCACCGATCGCTCCGGCGCCGCCGGTGATCAGCACCACCTGGCCGGTCAGCGGCTTCGGCTTGTTGGAAGCGAGCTTGGCCTGTTCCAGCGACCAGTATTCGAGAGGGAACAGGTCGGCCTTGGAGAGCGGATGAAACCGGCCTACCGCCTCGGCGCCGCGCACCGCCTCGATCCACATCTCGCCGACATCCGAGGCGATCTTCGCGTCCTTCAGCGTGCGGCCGTGGCCGAACATGCCGAGGCCCGGCACCAGCGTCAGCCGCGGCATCTGGTCGAGCATGGTGCGCTTGACGTCATCGAGCGCATCATTGGTCTCGAAATAGGCGCGGTAGTCCTTGGCGAAGGCCTCGACGTGATCCCTGATCACGGCCTTGTAGTCGCCGACCTTGTCTGCATCGGGCGCCGGCAATGCCATTGGTCCGGTCTTGATGCGGATCGACAGGTCAGGGGTCGACACGCCGCGCCCGGCATAGTCGGCGATCTCAGCCGAATTGATGAAATCGACGATCGCCTCCGAGGTGCGGAAGTCGCTGATCATGCGGTCGAAACGGCCTTCGCCGCGTGCCACCGCCACAGCCCCGCGCAGCGTCGGTGCGATAGCCGCCGGTGTCGCGAGCTTTGCCGGCAATGCTGCCTTTGCCGCTGTCGGCTTGGCACTCCCAGCGACGTAGTCCTCGGCGACGTTCACATAGTGGATCATCCGATCGTAGGCCTGCCTGGCGTCGTCGCCGAAGGTGAAGATGCCGTGCTTGTCGAGGATCAGGCCCTCGACTGTCGGATCGGCGTCGAAAATGTCGGCCGCCGCTTTGGCGAGGTCGAAGCCGGGCATGATGTAGGGCACATAACCCATATTCGCGCCGAACACCGTCTCCACCAGCCGTTTGCTGTCCTCCTGGTCGACGATCGCCAGGATGGCGGTCGAATGCGTGTGGTCGACGAATTTGTGCGGCAGGAAGGCATGCAGCAGCGTCTCCACCGAAGGGTTGGGCGAGGACGGGTCGATGAGGTTGGCGCGTTGCAGGGCAACCATGTCTTCGTCGGCCAATCTGTTCAGTGCGCGGGCTTTGAGCAGCGGCTTCAGCTTGACCGCCGGCAGGCCCTGCGGCTCGATGACACCCATGTCCCAGCCGCTGCCCTTGACGCACAGCACGTCCCACTGGTCGCCGACGAGATCGGTGGCCGTCGTCTTGCACGACGTGTTGCCGCCGCCATGCAGGACCAGCCGCGGCTCGCCGCCCAGCAGCCGCGTCGTGTAGACGCGAAGCGCCAGGTCGCGGCCGACACCCTTTTTTGCATAGTCGGCAACGAGTTTTTCGGCTGCGTCGTCGTTCCACAGGTTCTTCATGTTCGCTTCGTCCGGTTGTTGTCTTTGATGGTGAAACAGGAATGCCGCGACGCTTTGATGACAATGCGCCGGCGGCGGAAATATGTATTTTCCTAGGAGGCCTTCTCTGTCGTGGCAGCCGCGTGATCCAGCAGCCTCTGCGCCATGCGTGCGCCAACCACCAGATGCGTGCAAAGTCCGCCGGCGATCGCCGCGAGCAGCGGTTCGAACTTGCTGTCCTCCTGCACGACCATCAGGCGCCTGGCGATGGCGCGCAGCGAGGCAAGCTCGGCCGAGATCACCCGGCGGTTGTAGCTGCAGTCGAGCACCTTGCCGTCAGCGTCGATGATCTGCCCGGCAATGACGCCGGCGGCACCTCGGCTGCGCAGCTCCGCCATTTCGCCTGATGTCAGCGCGCCGCATTTGACCAGATGGCTGTCGGCGTCGACCGCGCCGACCGAGTACAGTGCCAGATCGCATTCACCGACGCCCGACAATTGCTCGCGGATCACTGGTTCGGCACGCAACGCCCGCGCCAGATCTTCCGTCGACAACACCAGCGGCGCGTAGAAGTTGAGCCCCTTGGCGTTGAGCCGCCGCGCGATTTCCATCGTGCATTGGTCGGGCCGGTAGGAATAGGGCGCGCCGAGATTGCCGCAAAGCTGCACCACGGTGACGTCCTGCAGGTCGGCATAGGACATGATGTCGGCGATCATGTAGACGGTGCGGCCCCAGGCGACGCCGATGCGGTCGCCCTTCTTGACCAGTTCGAGAAAAACGCTCGCCGCCAGCACTGCGATTTCCGTCGACGGGTCGGCGATATGGTCGTTTTCCGGCGCGATCCAGACGGCGTCGAGGCTCAGCGCATCCTCAAGCTTGCGCGCGAGCACATCGTCGGTGAAAAGCTGGGTCGAGGTCGAGATGTTGACGATGCCGGTCTCGCGCGCCTTGCGCAGATACATGGCGACCGAGGCACGGGAAATGTTAAGCTGGCTCGCCACCTGGTCCTGGCGCAGGCCATGGGCGTAGTAGAGCCAGGCGGCCTTGTGGATGAGCTGTTCTGCCGGTCGGATCGCCATGCCGTCTCCTTGGCTGACATTATTCACGGCCTTCGACAAAAGTCAAACTTGCTGAATGTCTCCGGGCGCAGATCGTAGCCTTTGCTGTTTGACGGGGGATGACGCCGGCGCGAGCCTGTGGTTAGAAGTCTTCGATGGAATGGGAGGACGGGATGGGCAATCCTTACGAGCAGGATCTCGACAAGAACATGGCCAACCACCAGCCGCTGACGCCACTCACCTATCTCGAGCGCGCGGCAAAGACCTATCCCGACCATGTCGCCATCATCCATGGCCGCCAGCGCATCGACTATCGCACCTTCTGGCGGCGGTCGCTGAAGCTTGCCTCGGCGCTCGACAAACGTGGCGTCGGCAAGGGCGACACCGTCACCGTCATGCTGTCCAACACGCCGCCGATGCTGGAAGCGCATTTCGGCGTGCCGATGACCAAGGCGGTGCTGCACTCGCTCAACACCCGCCTTGATGCCGCTGTCATCGCCTTCCAGCTCGACCATGCCGAGACCAGGATACTGATCGTCGACCGCGAATTCTCCAGCGTCGTCAAGCAGGCCCTGGAACTGGCCAGGGTCAAGCCCCTGGTCATCGACTACGATGATCCCGACTACGCCGCCGACGCGCCCTATCCGAAGGGCGAGCGCATAGGCACATCAGACTATGAGGATTTCATCGCAAGCGGCGACGAGGACTTCGCCTGGTCGATGCCGGACGATGAGTGGGACGCCATTTCGCTCAACTACACCTCCGGCACCACAGGCAATCCGAAGGGTGTCGTCTACCACCATCGGGGTGCTGCCCTCATGGCCTACACCAACACCATCCATGCCGGCATGGCCAAGCACGCCGTCTATCTGTGGACGCTGCCGATGTTCCACTGCAATGGCTGGTGCTTTCCATGGACGCTCGCCGTCCAGGCCGGCACTCATGTCTGCCTGCGCTGGGTGCGGCCGAAGCCGATCTACGATGCGATCGCCGACCACGGCGTCACCCATCTGTGCGGCGCACCTGTCGTCATGTCGGTGCTGATCAATGCGAAGCACGAGGACAAGCGCGAATTCGCGCAGACCGTCACCTTCAACACCGCGGCTGCTCCGCCACCAGAAGCCGTGTTGTCGGGCATGGCCGATGCCGGCTTTGCCGTCACCCATCTCTACGGATTGACCGAGACCTATGGCCCGGCGGTCGTCAACGAATGGCATGGCGCCTGGGACAATCTTGAAAAGGGCGAGCGCAGTGTCAAAAAGGCGCGGCAGGGCGTGCGCTATGCAGCGCTCGAAGGCCTGACCATCATGGATCCCGAGACAATGCAGGCGACGCCGGCGGATGGCGAGACCATCGGCGAGGTCATGTTCCGCGGCAACATTGTCATGAAGGGCTATCTGAAGAACCGCAAGGCGAGCGAAGAGGCCTTTGCCGGCGGCTGGTTCCATTCGGGCGATCTCGGCGTCATGCATCCCGACGGCTATATCCAGCTCAAGGACCGCTCCAAGGACATCATCATTTCCGGCGGCGAGAACATCTCCTCGATCGAGGTCGAGGATGCGCTCTACAAGCACCCCTCGGTTGCCTCTTGCGGCGTCGTCGCCAGGGCCGATGACAAATGGGGCGAGGTGCCGGTCGCCTATGTCGAGTTGAAGCCCGGCAAGGCGGCGACCGAGGCCGAGATCATCGAGCACTGCCGGGCATTGCTTGCACGCTTCAAGGTGCCGAAGGCGGTGATCTTCGCCGAAATCCCGAAGACCTCGACCGGCAAGATCCAGAAGTTCCGGCTGCGGGAGATGGCCAAGGTCGCCTGACGTCTCCGGCAGCCTCTCGCGAAAATATTTTCAGCGGCCCGCATCCTCGTGCCGCCCGGTGACGTCTGTTGGATGTCACCAGCTGTCACCAATCGTACGCGTACATCGATTTCGCGTTGACAGGTCGGCCATTTCGATTTACGACTGACGAAAATTGAAATTCGTCAGTCATAAACAACGAGAGCCATGTCCGAAGCCGCCAACATAGTCGCCGACGTCGCCCGACAGGAGGTCGCCCGGCAGGAAAATGTGACGCGCATTCTCGACTGCGCCGAGCGCCTGTTCCGGCACTACGGCTACGGCAAGACCAATGTCGCCGACATCGCCCGTGAACTCGGCATGTCGCCGGCCAACATCTACCGTTTCTTCGCCACCAAGGTCGAAATCCACCAGGCCGTCTGCGGCCGGATGCTCGGTGCCAGTTACAAGATGGCCTATGAGATTTGCCACCTGCCGATCAGCGCGGAGGAGCGGCTTCGGCGCTACGTGCATGCGCAATACAAGATGACGATGGAAGTCATGCTCGACGAGCAGAAGGTCCATGAAATGGTGATCGTCGCGCTCGAACGGGATTGGGGCGTCATCGACAAGCACGTCGACAGCATCCACGATCTGTTCGCGGAAGTCATCCGCGATGGCATCGAGGCCGGTGAGTTCAGGGAACAGGATCCGGTGATCGCGTCGCGCTGCTTCGGCGCCGCCACCGTCATCCTGTGCCATCCGCAGATGGTCGCGCAGTGTCTTGCCAAGACCAATCGGGCGATGCCCGACGACCTCATCGATTATGCAATCAAGGCCTTGAAATAGCGCCGCACGCAGGTGCCGGTGTCGACCAATCATCTCCAGTCGGAGTAGCAAGATGTCTTTGTCCCGTTCCATCCTTCGCAAGCTGCCGGTCGCCGGCCTGATCGTCGCGGCGCTCGGGCTTGCCGGCTGCTCGCAGGAGAAAGCCGAGGTCAAGGACATCATCCGCCCGGTCAAGGTCGTCGAGATCGCCCAGGCGCATGACACCCGCACGCTCTCCTATTCCGGTTCGGTCCGGGCCCGCACCGAGAGCGCCCTTGCATTCCGGGTCAACGGCAAGATCACGGAGCGCCTTGTCGACATTGGTCAGCATGTGGCCTCGGGCGATGTGCTCGCCCGCATCGATCCTATCGATTACGACCTTTCGGTCAAAAGCGCTCAGGCAGCGCTCGATGCAGCCGAGCGGCAGGTCGAGACGGTCGAGCTTGCCCGCAAGCGCGCCGAGCAGCTTTTTGCCAAGAATTTTGCACCGAAATCGCAGCTCGAACAGGCGACGCTGAGCTATGACCAGGCGGTCGCCACCCGCGATTCCGCTCGCTCGTCGCTCGACCAGGCCAAGAACCAGGCCGGCTACACCGACCTCAAGGCCGACAGGGACGGCATCGTCACCGCCGTCAGCGCCGATGTCGGCCAGGTGGTTGGCTCTGGCACGCCGGTTGTCACCGTCGCGGTCGACGGCGAAAAGGAAGTGCTGATCGCGGTTCCGGAAATGGAAATCGCCGAGTTCAAGCCGGGCAAGATCGTCAAGGCGGGCTTCTGGTCCGACGATGCACTCACGCTCGAGGGCAAGGTCCGCGAAGTCGCCGGCAGCGCCGATCCGCAGTCGCGCACCTTTGCCGTTCGCGTCAGCCTGCCCAACGATCCGCGCGTGCTGCTCGGCATGACCGCCAGCATCGAAGCATCGGCGGCCAATGAACGGCAGCTCGTTTCGATCCCGCTGAGCGCGTTGGCCAAGCAAGACAGCCAGTCCATCGTCTGGACCCTCGATCGCGGCGCCGACACCGTCCACGCCCGCCCGGTCAAGGTCGCCGAGTTCGCCGCCGATGGCGTGCGGGTCGCCGAAGGATTGCAGCCCGGCGATGTCGTGGTCGCTGCCGGCACGCAGTTCATGACCGAGAACCTGAAAGTGAAACTCACCGGCGATACCGTGCAATCCGCATCTGCGGGAGACAGCGACACCAGGCAGGTGCGCTGACGACAGACACCGGCTGCGCGTTCCCGCAGCCGCTGGTTTCCGGGCGGCAAATGCTCGAACCGAGGCGCTCGATTGATGTGACCCCCCGCGCATCAATTTTCGCGTCCCCAACCGCGATGAGTGTTTCTCCGCTCGGAGAGCCTTGCCGCCCGGAAGCCGCTACCGAACGATCTTGTTGCGCTAAATAGATGGACCTGCATCGATGACCAATTCCACGGACGAGAAGCGGCCCTTCAACCTGTCGCGCTGGGCAATCGGCCATCCCTCCATTGCCCGGTTCCTGTTCGGCCTGATCATCATTGCCGGCGCGCTCGGCCTGATGCGCATGGGCCAGAAGGAAGATCCCGATTTCACCTTCCGGGTGATGGTCGTCCAGGCGATCTGGCCGGGCTCCTCGATCAAGGAGATGGAAGACCAGGTCGTCAACAAGATCGAACGCAAGCTGCAAGAAACGCCGCACCTCGATTTCGTGCGCTCGTTCACCCGCGCCGGCAGCGCCATCATCACGGTCCAGATCAAGGGCGACACCAACGCCGCCGAGGTGGCGGACGCCTTCTATCAGGTGCGCAAGAAGGTCGGCGATATCGCTGGCGACCTGCCGCAAGGCCTGCTCGGCCCCTATTTCAACGATGAATTCGGCGACACCTTCATCACGCTGCATTCGATCAGCGGCGACGGCTTCAGCTATCCAGAGCTGAAGAAGTTCGCCATCCAGGCGCGCGACATGCTTTTGACCGCGCCTGGCGTCGAGAAGGCCGTCATCATTGGCGACCAGCCAGAAAAGCTCTACATCGACGTCTCGTCCAAGGCGCTCGCCGAACGCGGCCTGACGCTGACCGATCTGCAGAACGCGATCAAGGGACAGAACAATGTCGACCCGGCCGGCTCCGTCGACACCGGCACCAACTCGGTGCGCATTTCGGTCGAGGGCGACGTCAGCAAGGTCGAGGATATCCGTAACCTGCGCCTGCGCGCCGGCGGCCAGGTCACCCGGCTCGGCGACATCGCCACGGTGACGTCGGGGCTGGAAGATCCGTTCCAGCGCAAATACCGCTTCAACGGTCATGACAGCGTGCAGCTTGGCGTCGTCATGGCCAAGGGCTTCAAGGTCACAGATGTCGGCAAGGAGGTCGAGGCGACCTACAAGCGCTTCGAAGAGGCGCTGCCCTATGGCGTTTCGGTCGACCAGATTTCCGACCAGCCCGGCGTCGTCACCGATGCGGTCGCCGAATTCATGCATGCGCTCGGCGAAGCGCTGCTGATCGTGCTCGTCGTCTCGTTCCTGTCGATCGGCTGGCGTTCCGGCCTGGTCATCGCCATCGCCATTCCGCTGGTGCTGGCCGCCACTTTCGCCATCATGTACGAGCTCGGCATCGACCTGCAGCGCATCTCGCTCGGCGCGCTGATCATCGCGCTCGGCCTACTCGTCGACGACGCGATGATCGTCGTCGAGATGATGGAGCGCAAGCTGGAAGAGGGGCTGGTCAAGATCGAGGCGGCGAGCTTCGCCTATTCCTCGACCGCCTTCCCGATGCTGACCGGCACGCTGATCACCACCGCCGGCTTCATCCCAGTCGGTTTCGCCGCCTCGACGGCCGGCGAATATGTGCGCACGCTGTTTTATGTCGTCGGCATCGCGTTGATCGTCTCGTGGTTCGTCGCGGTCTATTTCACGCCGTGGCTCGGCTACATGATCCTCAAGCAGCGCAAGCATGCCGGCAGCCACCATGATGTCTTCGACACGCGCTTTTATCGCCGGCTGCGCTCGACCGTCGGCTGGGCCGTGCGCCACCGCATCATCGTGCTTGTCATGACCCTGGTGACCTTCGGCACCAGCCTGTGGGCGTTCCAGTTCATCCCGCAGAACTTCTTCCCGCAATCGTCGCGGCCGGAAATCCTCGTCGATCTCTGGCTGCCGGAGGGCACCAGCATCAAGGAAGTCGAGGTGCAGGCCAAGGCGCTTGAAGCCAAGATGATGGACGACAAGGACAAGCGTTTCATCGCCACCTACATCGGCGAAGGCGCGCCGCGTTTCTTCCTGCCGCTCGACCAGCAGCTGAGCAATCCGAACTTCGCCCAGCTTCTGGTGATGGCCAATGACGAGCCGGCCCGCGAAAGGCTGATCGTCAAGCTGCGCACCGTCCTGGCCGAGGACTTCCCGTCCATCCGCGCCAAGGTCGACCGCCTGTTCCTCGGCCCGCCGACCGGCTGGCCGGTTCAGATGCGTGTCATGGGCCCGGACCGCCAGGAGGTGCGCCGCATCGCCGACCAGGTGAAGGCGAAGTTCCGTGAGGATCCGCTGCTTGGCGCCGTCCATGACGATTGGCTCGAACCGGTGCCGGCGATGAAGCTGGTCATCGACCAGGATCGCGCCCGTGCACTCGGCGTCACCTCGCAGCGCATCCGCCAGATGCTGCAGGCGACCATGTCCGGTGCGGCGCTCGACGACTTCCGCGACGGCGAGGAGACGGTGTCCATCGTCGCCCGCGAGCCGGATGCCAGCCGCAGCCTGCTGTCTTCGGTCGACTCCGTCTATATCCCGACCGATTTCGGCGGCTTCGTGCCACTGTCGCAGGTCGCCAAGGTGGTTCCGGTGCTGGAGCAAGGCATCGAATGGCGGCGTGACCGCTTGCCGACGATCAGCGTGCGGGCAACGCTGCCCGACGGCGTGCAGTCCAACGACGTCGTCACCAAGTTGTACAAGGACATGCAGGGTCTGCGCGATGGGCTGGCACCTGGCTACAAGATCGAGATCCAGGGCGGTGCCGAGGATTCGGCCGAAAGCCAGGCTTCGATCGCCGCCAAGGCGCCGATCATGCTGGCCATCATCGTCGTGCTCCTGATGATCCAGCTGCAGAATTTCGGCAAGGCGATGCTGGTGCTGGCGACCGGCCCGCTCGGCATCATCGGTGCTGCCGCGGCCCTTTTGATCAGCGGTGCGCCGTTCGGCTTCGTCGCCATCCTCGGCGTCATCGCGCTGCTCGGCATCATCATGCGCAACTCGATCATCCTGGTCGACCAGATCGACCAGGACATAGCGGCGGGCATGGAGCGATCCGAAGCGATCATCGGCTCGGCCGTGCGCCGTTTCCGGCCGATCACGCTGACCGCCTTGACGGCGGTGCTGGCGCTGATCCCGATCTCGCGCGCCGTGTTCTGGGGGCCGCTCGCCTACGCCATGATGGGCGGCATTCTCGTTGCCACCGTGCTGACCATCCTGGTGCTCCCGGCGGGCTACGCCCTGTTCTTCGGCCGCGAGCCCAAGAGGCACGAGGCCGCTGAGCAGACGGACGAGCTGGAGCTGAGCCAAGCTGAAAAGCCGCAACTGGCGCTGGCTGCCGAATAGATCGATTGCGCCAGCCAAAAAGGATCGGGCGCGCCGAAGCGCGCCCGATCCTTTTCATTTACGAGGTCAGATGACGAAGTACCAGTTGGCGAGCAGCATCACCGCGACGCCGGCGACCAGCGTCAGGTAGGGCAACATGCCCGCCTTCTTGACCGCCAGATCGGACGAGCTCATGCCGAGGTCGGCCAGCATATGGTCGGGAAACTTGCCGCCGTCCTGGATGTAGTGGCGGAAGCAGAACACTGGGATGATCAGGGCCGCGGTGATCAGTCCGGCCCACAGCGCCATCGGGTTCCAGACCTTGGCACCGGCGCCCATGAAGATCGCGTTGACATAGGCGAAGATGGCGCCGACCCCGAGCAGCCAGCTCGGCGCTTTCCATGGCCGCGCGATATGGCCGTTGTCGATGCGATGGATCCAGCCGGCGTTGAGGTTGAGGAAGTTGAAGATGATGTAGCCGCAGTTCGACACGGCGAGGATGAAGAAGAAGCTGGTCGCGTCGGCCGAGGCGATGGCCAGCACGATCAGGTTGAAGCAAAGGTCGGTCCACATCGCCCGCGTCGGTGCGCCATGTTCGTTGACGTGGCTGAGATAGCGCGGCAGCCAGCCATCGACCGAGCCCTGGTAGAGCGTGCGAGAAGAACCCGCCATCGCCGTCATTATGCACAGCACCAGTGCCAGGATCATCAGCATCACCAGCAGGCTGTGGATCAGCGCTCCTCCGCCGACCATGCCGGCCAGCGCATCGGCGACACCGGAACCGTCGACGATCGGGGTGGCTAGCATACCGTTCAAGCCGAGAACGCCCTGGAAGGTGAACGGCACCAGGATGAACAGCAGCATGCAGAGCAGGCCGGAATAGAAGATGGCCTTGAACGTGTCGGTGCCGGGGTTCTTGAATTCGGACGTGTAGCAGACGGCGGTCTCGAAACCGTAGGTCGACCAGGCGGCGATGAACATGCCGCCAAGCACCAGCGTCCAGCCGGCGATATTCCAGGCGCCGGGCTCCGGCGCGTAGGCGGCGGCCAGCGGCACCAGCGGCGAAAAATTCGCCCAGTTGATCTGGCCGGTGAAAATCGGCACGACGCCGACGATCAGCATCGGGATGATGACCAGCAGGCCGATATATTTCTGCACATTGGCGGTGCCCAGAATGCCGCGATGCTGGATCGAGAAGATGATCAGCATCAGCACCGCGCCGATGAAGAAGGTCGCATTGAAGGTGAAGGAGACCGGGCCCAGCGTGTGGCTGTAGAGCGTCCAGTTGCGGATCGCCGGCGTCGCCGCAGCGGTCACCGCCGTGATCGCATCGGCGGCGCTCGTGCCGGCATGGGCCGCGATATAGGCGACGACATCGGGCGAGGTTTCGGTGAACAGCGGCACCGGCGCCAGCGCGTTGAGAATATAGGCGGCGGCGATCGAGCAGCCGAGCGACAGCACCGGCGACCAGGCGAACCAGTTGCACCACACCGACAGCGGCGCGATGAACTTGGAATAGCGCAGCCAGGCAGTGGCGCCATAGATCGAGGCGCCGCCCGACTTGTTCGGAAACAGGCCGGCGATCTCGGCATAGGTGAAGGATTGCAGGAAGCCCATGATCATGGAGGCGATCCAGATCGCGAAGGCCAGCGTGCCGGTCGTGCCGGCAATGCCGCCGATCGAAAACAGGACGAGGGCAGGGACGCCGCTGGCCACCCAGAAGGCGCCGCGCCAGTCGATATTCCGGTGCAGCTTGCTCTCGGCAAGCGGCTCCAGCGTAGTGCTTATCGTGCTCATGTGTTTGGGTTCCCCTTTTTGATGTTCCCCGTCCGTGACGGCCGCGACTTCGCGAGGCTTCGTCATCGACGCATGCGTTGGGCGGCTGCCGGTGTTTCCACTCAGTCGCATTTTTTTCTTAGCAGTGAAGATTGATCCGGCGCGCTTTCACGTCAAGCGTTTTGTGAAACCATGCACATCACGCTTGCGAAACATCTCAGCTTCGCACTGCTGCGTGGGGAGGAATTGTTCGAAAGGACCAGAGGCCTGAAATGAAAAAACCCGCCTGAGGCGGGTCGCGGCGCAAACCAGCACCATACCTACATCAATAGCATAACTGCCGGCATTTGTCGATCGAAATGCCTGGCCGGAAGTGTCTCAGTTTGAATTTTCCCCTAGCTTTCTCAAGAACCAGCGGGCTGCGATCACTGTCCCGAATCCCAATGTGGCTACGACGGCAGCGAAAGACGTCATGCCAATCGTCATGTAGGCGAATGCTCCAATCGCAAAGCCGAGTGTTGTAACCCAATTGGGCAACGATTGGCTTAGGTGATTTTCGAGGATGATTTCACTGGCGAACAAAACGCTAGATTGAAAGATAAACAGCCAGAATAGAACTGCAAAGAACCAAAATTTTCTCGCAAAATAGAGTCGTTCAAGGCCGTACGGGATGGCGACTGCTACAAAAGACAAGATCAGAAAAAACATCTAACTGAATTAGCACGACGAAACAAAATGTCCAATGCCGCGCTATTCTCCAAGACGCCTTTTGTAAGGGCCGCGCACCATTGGCTCCTCGGCTTCCTTCAACTGACCCACAACCCCCAACCACGGCGATCGCCAAGACTGCCCGGCGCAGCTTTCAATGTCTTGCGAGTGAACCGCAGTCACGACCGCGGTTTAGTCTTCTGCGGATCATAATGGGCAAAGGCGACGACCCGCGCCGGCAGCCGCTTGGCATGGCCGTCGAGCTTGCCGATCTCGACCTCGGTACCGATCGCGGCATGGGTGACGTCGAGCCTCGCCAGCGCGATGGTCTTGTTCAGCACCGGCGAGCGCATGCCTGACGTGACCACTCCAATCTGGGCGCGGCCGAAATGCACGAAATCGCCATGGCCGACATCGACATTGGCGTCGATGTCGAGGCCGACCAGTTTTGTCTGCGGGTTTTCCTTGCGCCGGATCAGCGCCTCGCGGCCGATGAAGTCGTCAGTCTTGGTCTTCAGCGGCACGGTGAAGCCGATGCCGGCCTCGAACGGGTCGGTCTGGTCCGAAAACTCGTAACCGGCAAAGATCAGTCCGGCCTCGATGCGCACCATGTCGAGCGCCTGCAGCCCCATCGGCTTCAGCCCGTGCGGCTGGCCGGCCTCCCAGATGGCGTCGAACACTTTCTCGGCGTCGCGCGGATGGCACCAGATCTCGTAGCCGAGTTCGCCGGTGTAGCCGGTGCGCGAGACGACGACCGGGATGCCGTTGCCGCCACCGATACGGGCGACGGCGAAACGGAACCATTCGAGCTCCTCGATCGAGGGCTGCAGCGGTGAGGTCCAAATCACCTCCCTCAGGACGTCGCGGCTCTTCGGCCCTTGCACGGCGACATTGTGCATCTGGTCGGTAGAGGAACGCACCAGCACGTTGAGGCCGAGCTTTTTCGCCGTTTCGCGCAACCATTCGCCGGACAGATCGTCGCCGCCGACCCAGCGGAAATTGTCCTTGCCGAGCCGCAGAAGCGTGCCATCATCGATCATGCCGCCATGCTCATAGCACATGGCGGAATACACGACCTGGCCGACGCCAAGCTTCTTGACGTCGCGCGTCAGCGTGTATTGCAGCAGCGCCTCCGAATCCGGCCCGGTGACCTCGAACTTGCGCAGCGGCGACAAGTCCATGATCACGGCATCCTGCCGGCAGGCCCAGTATTCAGCTATCGGCCCCTCTTTGGCGAAAGAGTTGGCCAGCCAATAGCCCCTGTACTCGACGAAGTTGCGGGTGTGGTTGGCAAAGCTCGAATGAAAGGATGTCTCGCGGGTCATTTTCGGTTCCGAATCAGGCGTCATGCGTCTGGCGATCGCTCGCGAGAATTTGTGCTGGCCGGAATAGGTTCGCACATGGATGTCGGTCAGGTTCCAGCCATTGGCGGGCGTCGTGTCGTCGGGACAGGCCGAGGAAACGCAGACGATGTCGGTCAGCGCCCTGAGCAACACATAGTCGCCCGGCCGCGACCATGGCTCGTCCGACACCATGACGCCATGCGCGTCGATCGCCGTGTTGAAGAAGAAGTTGATCGCCATCCAGCCGGCACGTGGCGTGACGCCCTTGTCCGACAGCGCTCGATTGAAATTCTCCGAGCAATTGGTGTGGCCGGGATAGCCGATGTCGTCGTAATATTTGGCCGCGCAGGCGAGCGCGAAGGCGTCGTGCCGGCCGCATGTGTCCTGCACCACCTCGACCAGCGGCTCCATGTCCTGGTCATAGTATTTCGAATGCAGGCCGGGCATCGGATAGCTCGCGCCCATCAGTGTGCGGGTCGTCGTCACGTCGAGCGGATGGTCGCGACCCTTGTCCAGCTTGCGCGCCGAAAAGCACTGGAAATCGGTGCATTGGCGCCCGTCGACATCGATGATCTGCAGATAGTCGCCGGCTTTGACGAAGTAGGATTCCGCCGTCGCCGAGTGGACGCGCAGGTCGAGCACCGGATCGGCGAGCGGGTCGGCCAATTGCGACTTCGCCGCTGGGCGGACCGTGGCGCGCCGGACGATGACAGTGAGCGGCGTCGCCGTGTCGTGGCCATCGACCAGCATCGGCCCGCCGGGCGCGGCGATGACCATCGCGCCGTCGCGCACGATATTGAAACCCTGCTCGGTGCCGGCCGGCGTAGCGCCGCCGAAAACACGCACTGCCTTGGCCTGATCCAACTGCACCTGCCGCCGTGCAAGCCCGCGCCGCAACGCGCCAAGACTGTCGTCACCCTCGGCCAAAAGCGCCTTGATGCCGGCAGCATTGCTGTTCGATGTTTCGCCAAAAATGCCGGGGTCGGTCGCGCCGCCCTTGTCCCACGCCAGCAATTCGCAGGCTTGGCCGCCCTCGACATTGCGAACCGTCAGGGTATCGCCGGCTTCGACTTCGATGAGAACGGCGCCGTTGCCCTGGATGGTATGGCGCTCCATGCCCGGCGGCAGCGCGATCTGGCCGGGCCTCAGGATGAGGCTCGGCCGTGGTGGTCCGGCAGCGACGGCAGGGTAGGGCGACGGGCTCATCTCAGCCTTGCGTTTCGAGACATCGGTTCGAGAAACAAGTTTGCCTGTACGTGAAATTATTTTAGCAGCAAGAATAGGCAGCAAGGCCGGATTTGGCAAGCGAAGGTGGCCCTTCCTGTCTGTTCCGCGCTACGCCAACTCCTCCGAATGCGCGATCGTCACGCCGTACTCAGCCGCCGCGTCGAGCATAGTGTGCCACAGGCTTCCGGCGAAGGTCGCAAACACCAGCAGGTTGAACACGGCCTGCCCATCCGGCCTATCGCCAGCGCGCCACAGCGTGACGCTGGTGTGATCCACCGAGGTTGCGGCGGCCGCGCCAATCGGGAATGCCGAAGCGTGCAGATCGATCGACGACAGCTTGGCCAGCATGGTGCGGGCCTTGGCCCCGGAAATGCTGACCAGGGCGCGCGCATGCGACTGGTCGGACAGCGAGGCAGGGGCCGACAATGCCGGCGCCAGCGTGTCCATCGTGTGCTTGCCGCCCTTCGACAGGACGAAGAACTGATCCGGCCCGGACCAGATCAGCATGGCGTCCGAGGTCTGGACCGCCTTGGGCGAATCGGGAGCCGCCACGCCGAAACGGCCTTTGGCGGCGTTGGCCAGTTCGGCCGCTTTGCCACGCCGCGCCATCACCTGGATCAGGTCGAAATTGCGGACTTCCGTCAGCGAGACGCCGGCTTCGACGCCGCGTGCGCCATGCGCGCCTGGGGCAAGCGCATGCTCGAGCGGACTGCGGGAAACCCAGGAAAACTCAGCCACGCTGGCGCCCTCCATCCGGATCGTAGAAGACGGGATTGCACAGTTCGACGTCATAGTCCTCACCGCGCAGCGGATCGTGCGCATGGACGATCTCGCCGATGCGTTCGCGGCCGCGCTCGACCAGGCCGAGCCCGATCCATTGGTCTGATGTCGGCGAGAAGCAGACCGAGGTGACATAGCCCTGGTCGTTGCCCGGGCCAGGTGTCTGCCCCTTCGGAATGATATGCGCGCCGGAGCGCAGCCTGCGCGCCTTGTCGACCGGCTTGATGCCGACCACGACCTGACGGTCCGGCGCGACCAGCGCCTCGCGCCCGGCCATGACGCGGCCAATGAAATCCTTCTTGGTCGACATCATCTTGCCGAGACCAAGATCTGCCGCCGTCGTCGTGCCGCTCAGTTCCGGTCCGGCGATGTGACCCTTTTCAACCCGCATGACGCCGAGCGCCTCGGTGCCGTAAGGCGTCACGCCGAATGGCGCGCCGGCCAGCATCAGATTGCGCGCCATGGCATCGCCGAAGCGTGCCGGCACCGAAATCTCGAACGCCATCTCGCCAGAGAACGAGATGCGGAACAGCCGCGCCTTGATGCCGCCGCGCAAGCGGACTTCGCGCGCGCCCATGAACGGGAAACCTTCATTGGAAAGGTCTTCCGCCGGATCGACAATCTCCTTGAGCAGGTCACGGGTCTTCGGCCCGGCGATCGAGAACTGTGCCCACTGGTCCGAGACCGAAGTCAGTTGCACGTCGAGTTCGGGAAACAGCACCTGCCGGCAGAATTCGAGATGCTGCATCACCAGTCCGGCCTTGGCCGTCGTGGTGGTCAGGAAATAATGATCCTCGGCCAGCCGCGACGTGGTGCCGTCGTCATAGACCATGCCGTCCTCGCGCAGCATCAATCCGTAGCGGGCCTTGCCGACGGCGAGATTGGAGAAGGTGTTGATATAGACGCGGTCGAGGAAGGCGCCGGCATCCGCGCCGTGCACGTCGATCTTGCCGAGCGTCGAGACATCGCAGAAGCCGACGCCGCCGCGCACCGCTTTGACCTCACGGGTCACCGATTCCAGCCAGTCCTTCTCGCCGGCGCGCGGATACCACTGCGCGCGCTTCCACAGGCCCGTGTCGACGAAAACAGCGCCCTGTTCGGCGGCCCAGTGATGCGACGGCGTCAGCCGCGTCGCATGGAACGTCTCGTCGCGGTGATGGCCGGCAAAGGCGCCGATGGCGACGGGCACGTAAGGAGGACGGTAGATCGTCGTGCCGGTATCGGGAATGGACCGGCCGCTGACCGCGGCCATGATGGCGAGGCCGGCGACGTTCGAGGTCTTGCCCTGGTCGGTGGCCATGCCGAGCGTCGTGTAACGCTTCAGATGCTCGACCGATTCAAAGCCTTCGCGCTGGGCGAGTTCGATGTCGGAGGCGGTGACGTCGTGCTGGTAATCGACAAAGGCCTTGCCCTTGCCGGCGACATGCCAGAGCGGCGTGAGCGAGAACGCCTCGTCGTCGGCGACAGGAGCCGCGCCGGCCTTGCCGCTGTTCCCGGTGTCATGCGCGGCTGCGCCACCCGCGGCAAAGCCATCGGCCAGACAGGCGCCGAGCCCGAAGGCGCCATTGGCGGCGCCCACGGCCACCATTCCGGGAGGCGCGCCATCCGGCACGAAGGCGGCGATGTTATCTAGCCATTTCGGCCGGCCGCGATGGTAGGAGGTCAGCCCGACAGCCGGATTCCAGCCGCCGGAGACGGCAAGCCCGTCGGCCTCGACCTCGGCGCGCGCGCCACTGGTCAGTGACACCGCGATCTTTTTGACGCCGTCCTTGCCGCCGTCGACGCCGCTGACGGAACCGTGCAGCACGGGAAAGCCACCATTGGACGCCAGCGAACGATGCGCAGGCGACACATCGGGCCGCGCGTCGATGACCGCCGCGATCTGCAATCCGGCACGGAGTGCTGTCTCGACCGTGCGCCAGCCATCCTCATTGTTGGTGAACAGCGCGATGCGCCTTGCCGGTGTCGCAGCATAGCGCGCGACATAGGTCCGCATGGCGGAGGCCATCATCACGCCGGGCGTGTCGTTGCCGGCAAAGACGATCGGCCGTTCGATGGCGCCGGCCGCGACGACGCAGCGCCTTGCCACGATCCGCCACAGCCGCTGCCGCACCTGGTGCTCCGGCGGCGAGGGCAGGTGGTCGTTGACCCGCTCGATTGCGCCATAGGTGCCGCCGTCATAGACCCCGAACAGCGTCGTGCGGGTCATGATGCGGACGTCTGGCAGTGAACTGAGTTCGGCCAGCGTCCGGGAAAGCCATTCGGCTGCCGGCAGGCCATCGATCGTGCCGCCATCCGACAAAAGACGCCCGCCCGGCGAAAAATCCTCCTCGCACAGGATGACACGGGCACCCGAACGTCCCGCGGCCAAGGCCGCGGCCAGTCCGGCCGGGCCCGAGCCGGCGATCAGCACATCGCAATGCGCCCACGCTTTGTCGTAATGGTCGGGATCGGCAACGCCCGCAGCGCGGCCGAGTCCGGCGGCACGGCGGATCGCCGGTTCGTAGATCGCTTCCCAGAATTTCGCCGGCCACATGAAGGTCTTGTAGTAGAACCCGGCGACGAAGATCGGCGCGAACAGCTGGTTGACCGACATCACATCGTGGCGCAGCGATGGCCAGCGGTTCTGGCTGGCGGCCTCTAGCCCTTCATAGAGCTCGGCCGTGGTCGCCTTGGTGTTCGGTTCGCGCCGCGCACCGGTGCGCAATTCGACCAGCGCGTTGGGCTCTTCCGAGCCAGCGGTGAGGATGCCGCGCGGGCGATGGTATTTGAACGAGCGGCCGACAAGCTTGACGCCATTGGCGATCAGCGCCGAGGCGAGCGTGTCGCCCTGGAAGCCGGAGAACGTCTTGCCGTCGAAACGAAAATTCAGCGGCGCGGAGCGGTCGATCAGGCCGCCACTGTCCAGCCTGTTGGTCTGCCCGCCGGCCATCACGCACCAACTTTCGCGGCACCGGCGCCGGCCGCCGGCTCAATAGAAGAAATCTCGTGCGTCAGCGTGTTGCGGACGACCTTCAGCCAGGCTCGGCAACCCCCGCCATGGTACCAGTATTCGCTGGTTTCGCCGGCGACATTGTCGCGCAGATAGACATAGTCGAAGACCTCGTCTTCCGAAGCGCCGGCCGCCGGCCGCACCGGCTTGGCGTCGCCCAGATAGGTGAACTCGCCGAGTTCGCGTTCGCCGCAGAAGGGACAGACAATGCGCATGGTTTCCTGTCCGTCCTCAGTGCAGGTTCGGTTGGGCGCCCTGGCCCTTTTCGTCGATCATCGCGCCAGTCCGGAAGCGGTCGAGGCGGAACCGTGCGGCCTCTTCGTGCGATTGATCGCGGGCCAGCAGATGGGCAAAGACAAAGCCTGATCCCGGCGTCGCCTTGAAGCCGCCGTAGCACCAGCCGGCGTTGAGGTAGAGCCCGTCGACGGGCGTCTTGTCGATGATCGGCGAGCCGTCCATCGACATGTCCATGATGCCGCCCCACTGGCGCAGCAGGCGCACGCGGCCGATCATCGGCATCAGCGCCATGCCGCCCTCGCAGACGTCCTCCATCACAGGCATGTTGCCGCGCTGGGCGTAGGAATTGTAGCCGTCGATGTCGCCGCCGAAGACCAGCCCGCCCTTGTCCGACTGGCTGACGTAGAAATGGCCGGCACCGAAGGTCATGACACCGGGGATCAGCGGCTTGATCGCTTCGGAGACGAAGGCCTGCAGCACATGGCTTTCGATCGGGAGGCGTAGCCCCGCCATCGCCGCGACCCGCGACGAACTGCCGGCGACCGCCATGCCGACCTTGCCGGCACCGATCTTGCCGCGCGAGGTCTCGACGCCGGTCACCTTGCCGTTGGCGTCGCGGCTAAAGCCGGTCACCTCGCAGTTCTGGATGATGTCGACGCCGAGCGCGCTCGCCGCATGGGCATAGCCCCAGACCACGGCATCGTGGCGCGCCGTACCGCCACGCCGCTGCAAGAGCCCGCCCTGCACGGGAAAGCGCGCATTGTCGAAGTTCAGGAACGGAATCATCTTCTTGACCGCGGCGAGGTCGAGCAGTTCGGCATCGATGCCGTTGATGCGCATGGTGTTGCCGCGCCGCGCATAGGCGTCGCGCTGCGCGTCGGAATGGTAGAGGTTGATGACGCCGCGCTGGCTGACCATCGTGTTGTAGTTGAGGTCCTGCTCCATTCGCTCCCACAGCTTCATCGACAATTCGTAGAAGCCGGTGTTGCCGGGCAGGCCGTAATTGGAGCGGATGATGGTGGTGTTGCGGCCGGCATTGCCGGAGCCGATCCAGCCTTTTTCCAGCACGGCGACATTCCTGATGCCGTACTCGCTGGCGAGAAACCATGCGGTGGCCAGGCCATGGCCGCCGCCGCCGATGATCACCACGTCGTAGCGATCCTTCGGCGTGGCGTCGCGCCAGGTGCGCTGCCAGTTCTTGTGGCCGGACAGGGCGGCGCGGGCGAGCGAGAAGATCGAGTATTTCATCAGTTCATTCCGAGGTCGCTCGCATTCGCTGAGAGTTAGATATCCAGCGTGTGGTCGCGCTCCCATTGCGTGAAGTGCGAAGCATAGGAATTCCATTCCTGGTGCTTCAGCTTTAGGTAGGCCGACGAGAATTCCTCACCCAGCGCCGCCTTCAGCGATTTGTCCTTGTCGAACTCGCGCAGCGCGTCGAGCAGGTTGAGCGGCAGCTTCGGCGCGCCCTTCACGGTATGGCCGTGCTGGTACATGTCGATGTCATAGCGCTTGCCTGGGTCGGCCTTCGAGCGGATGCCGTCGAGGCCGGCGGCGATGATGACAGCCTGCAGGAGATAGGGGTTAGCCGCGCCGTCGGGCAGGCGCAGTTCGAAGCGGCCGGGCCCGGGCACGCGCACCATGTGGGTGCGGTTGTTGCCGGTCCAGGTTACAGTGTTCGGCGCCCAGGTCGCGCCCGAAATGGTGCGCGGTGCGTTGATGCGCTTGTAGGAATTGACCGTCGGGTTGGTGATCGCGGCAAGCGCGGAGGCATGCTTCATGATGCCGCCGAGGAAATTCTTGCCCTTGGCTGACAGGCCGAGTTCCATCGCATTGTCGGCGAAAACGTTGGTCTTGCCGGCCTTGTCCCACACCGAGATATGCGCGTGGCAGCCATTGCCGGTCAGGCCCTGGAAGGGTTTCGGCATGAATGTCGCGCGCAGGCCATGCTTTTCCGCGATCGACTTGACCATGAATTTGAAGAAGGAATGCTTGTCGGCGGTGGCGAGCGCATCGTCGAAGGCCCAGTTCATCTCGAACTGGCCGTTGGCATCCTCATGGTCGTTCTGGTAGGCGCCCCAGCCGAGCGCCAGCATGTGGTCGCAGATCTCGGCGATGACATCGTAGCGGCGCATCACTGCTTGCTGGTCGTAGCAGGGCTTCGACGCGGTGTCGTATTCGTCGGAAATCGTCTTGCCGTCCGGCGAGATCAGGAAGAACTCGGCCTCGACGCCGGTCTTGACGTGCATGCCGTCGCTGGCCGCCTCGGCGATCAGTCGCTTCAGCGTGTTGCGCGGCGCCTGGTCGACCTCCTTGTCGTCCATGATGCAATTGGCGGCGACCCAGGCAACTTCCGGCTTCCACGGCAGCTGGATCACCGAATCCGGATCCGGCACCGCCAGCATGTCGGGATGGGCCGGCGTCAGATCGAGCCATGTGGCGAACCCGGCAAAGCCGGCGCCGTCCTTCTGCATGTCGGCGATGGCCTGCGCCGGCACCAGCTTGGCACGCTGGCCACCGAACAGGTCGGTGTAGGAAATCATGAAATATTTGACGTTTTTCGCCCTTGCGAATTCTGCAAGATCAGTTGTCACGGAAGTTCCCCATTTTTTTGTCGATTGGTGGCCCCAGAGCGTGTGGGCTTCGGCCCTTCGTTGATCAGAAGCCGTTCTTCCCCGGTATCCAGTTGGTGCCGGCCAACGGCACGCCTGCCATCGCGGCTGCCTCGATCGTCAGCGCGACGAGGTCCTCGGGTTCGAGATTGTGCAGGCTGTTCTTGCCGCAGGCGCGGGCGATCGTCTGAGCTTCGAGCGTCATCACCTTGAGGTAGTTCGCCAGCCGGCGCCCTGCAGCAACCGGGTCGACGCGCTTCATCAGTTCCGGGTCCTGCGTGGTGATGCCGGCCGGGTCGCGGCCCTCGTGCCAGTCGTCATAGGCGCCCGCCGTGGTGCCGAGCTCGTTATACTCGGCCTCCCAGCGTGGATCGTTGTCGCCGAGCGCGACAAGGGCAGCCGTGCCGATCGAGACCGCATCGACGCCCAGCGCCAGCGCCTTGGCGACATCGGCGCCGTTGCGGATGCCGCCGGAGACGATCAGCTGCACCTTGCGGTGCATGCCGAGATCCTGCAGTGCCTGCACCGCCGGCCTGATGCAGGCAAGCGTCGGCTGGCCGACATTTTCGATGAACACTTCCTGCGTGGCCGCCGTACCGCCCTGCATGCCGTCGACGACGACGACATCGGCGCCGGCTTTCACGGCAAGCGCCGTATCGTAATAGGGGCGGGCGCCGCCGACCTTGACGTAGATCGGCTTTTCCCAGTCGGTGATTTCGCGCAGTTCGAGGATCTTGATCTCGAGATCGTCGGGTCCGGTCCAGTCGGGATGGCGCGAGGCCGAGCGCTGGTCGATGCCTTTCGGCAGCGTGCGCATTTCGGCGACGCGGTCGGAAATCTTCTGGCCAAGCAGCATGCCGCCGCCGCCGGGCTTGGCGCCCTGGCCGACGACGACCTCGATCGCATCGGCGCGGCGCAGGTCGCGCAGGTTCATGCCGTAGCGCGACGGCAGGTATTGGTAGACCAGCGTCTTCGAATGGCCGCGCTCTTCCTCGGTCATGCCGCCGTCTCCGGTCGTGGTCGAGGTGCCCGACAGGGTCGCGCCACGCCCGAGCGCTTCCTTGGCGGGACCGGACAGCGAGCCGAAGCTCATGCCGGCGATGGTGATCGGGATCTTCAGTTCGATCGGCTTCTTGGCGTGGCGCGAGCCCAGCACGACGCTGGTGTCGCAGCGCTCGCGATAGCCTTCGAGCGGATAGCGCGAGATCGAAGCGCCGAGGAACAGCAGGTCATCGAAATGCGGCAGCTTGCGCTTGGCGCCGGCGCCACGGATATCGTAGATGCCGGTCGCCGCGGCGCGGCGGATTTCAGAAAGCGTGTAGTCGTCGAAGGTCGCGGATTTGCGCGGCGTCGTCGGCGGGTTCCTGTAGGTCATGCTGCCTCAATACGCGTCGGCGTTGTCGATATTGAAATTGTAGAGCGTGCGCGCCGAACCGTAGCGCTTGAACTCTGCCGCCTTGACGCCGGTGACGCCGGCGCGGTCGAGCAGGCCTTGCAGCAACTCCAAGTGTTCGGCCCGCATCTCCTTGGCGATGCAGTCGGCGCCGAGGCTGTCGACCTTGCCGCGCACGAACAGCCGCGCCTCGTAGATGGAATCGCCCAGCGCGTCGCCGGCATCGCCCAGCACCACCAGATTGCCAGACTGCGCCATGAAGGCCGACATGTGGCCGATATTGCCGTGCACGACGATGTCGATGCCCTTCATCGAAATGCCGCAACGCGACGAGGCATTGCCTTCGATGACCAGCAGGCCACCCTTGCCGGTGGCGCCGGCATACTGGCTGGCATCGCCCTTGACGGTGATCGAACCCGACATCATGTTCTCGCCGACGCCGGGCCCGGCCGAGCCATGCACGGTGATGGCGCTGCCAGAATTCATGCCGCCGCAATAATAGCCGACGCTGCCGCGCACATCGATGGTAACAGGCTGATCGACGCCGACGGCGACCGAATGGTTGCCTTTCGGGTTCAGCACTTCCCACGCCGTTTCATTCGAGCCGGGCGCCAGATTATGCAGCGCCTGGTTGAGCTCGCGCAACGACATCTGGTCGAGGTCGAAGACCCGGGAAGCGTGGTCGTGCGCCGCCGTCTTTGAAAGTTTGGTTGCCGGCATGAACTCAATGCTCCCAGAAATAGACAGTTGCGGGCTCGGGTTCCCAGACCCTCGCATTGTCTATGCCGGGCAGTTTGGTCAGCGCACGATACTCCGAGCCGAAGGCGACATACTGGTCGGTCTCGGCCATCACGGCGGGCTTGCAGGCGATCGGATCGCGCACCACGCCAAAGCCGTTCTTGGTGCCGACGACGAAGGTGAAGAAGCCGTCGAGGTCGGAGAGCGTGCCCTCCAGCGCTTCGCCGAGATTCTTGCCGTGCGCCATCTGCGAGGAGAGATAGGCGGCCGCGACCTCGGTGTCGTTCTCGGTCTCGAAGGTCATGCCTTCGCGGATCAGTTCGCGGCGGACATTGTTGTGGTTGGACAGCGAACCATTGTGCACGAGGCACTGGTCGGCCCCGGTCGAGAACGGATGCGCGCCCATCGTCGTCACCGCCGATTCCGTCGCCATGCGGGTATGGCCGATGCCATGCGTGCCGGTCATGCTGCGGACATCGAAGCGATCGACGACCGCCTCCGGCAGGCCGACCTCCTTGTAGATCTCTACAACGTCGCCGGCACCCATGATGCGGATGTCGGGGCGCAGCGTCTGGATCGCCTCGCGCGCTTCGTCGATCTTGGCGGGCGCGGTCCTGACGACAGCATGGGTCGATTTCACGGAGATTGTCACCGGCGTGCCGATGGCCTTGGCGAGTTCGGCCTCGAGGCCGCGGAAATCGCGTTCCGGCTTGGCCGACTGGATGGTGATCTTGGCCTCATTCCTGGAAGGCGCGCCATAGATGGCGATGCCGGCGCTGTCCGGACCCCGATCGCTGAGCGAGATCAGCATCTGCGACAGCATCGAGCCAAGCTGGGGTTCCAGCGACTTGTCCTTCAAAAACAGTCCGACAATTCCACACATGTCAGCCTCCCGATGTTTGCAGCTCTGAGATGATGTACCGAATGAGTCTCCCGAATTCAATCGTATGAAAAAAATTTTCCTCCAGTTACGTATGCGTCTCAACGCCGCTCTGCGCACCGTCGTTGGCTCGCCTGGCATTGTGAACCCATTTGGCGGTGCGGATGCGGGCTATCCTGTAGGCGTCGAGGATCGACAACGCATAAATCAGGAAGCCGCCGGCATGACGGCCGACGAAGCTGGCGTCCGGCGGTGCGATCTTGGCGGTGACCCATGCCAGGATCACCATGAAGAAAAGAAATTGCAGGCCGCGCACCGGCACGCCCAGAATGACATGTCCGCTCGCCGGCAGCACGATTGCCGCGCCCAGCACCAGATACGGGTTGGGAGGGGCGGGTACAGTGACGGAACTGGTCATGCGGCCTGCCGTTCGCTTTTGTTGATGGCGTCGCGAAGTGCCGACACCGACACCAGCAGCTTTTCAATCAGCGATGGGTCGAGCGTGGCATCCCCAAATTCGGCTTGCCGGAAGACGCCGTAGCGCGCCCGCTCGGCCTCGGCCAGCAGCCAGACGATGCGTATGCCCTTGGGCGTGATCAGCAGTTCCTTGGCGCGCCCTTCGGAGAAGATCTCGATATGGCTGGCGATGATATTTTGGGGAAACCGCGCGCCCCTGCGATCAGTGCGCAACACGGCCTCGGCTGGAAATCCTGGAGCCTTCGGCAGCGTATGGTCGAGATGATCGAAATTGGAGAAGGTCGTCGGCGAGCCCGGCCGGATCATCATGTCGAAAGTGCCGGGCACCGACACGGGCTCGGTGATCGAGACGCTCAGCCAGCGCGCCGGAAGTTTTCGTGTTGCCAGCGTGTCGACGATCGTGCGCACCTGGACGTGTCGGCCCTTCCAGGAACCTTCCCATGTGATGACACCGGCGGTGCCATCCGAAACATCGGCAGCGTCGGCAATGACGGTACGAACGCTGGCATGGTCGATGGCGAGCGCCACTGACGCCCTGTTGCGGCTGGCGCGCGCCAGCCAGGCAAGATGAAGGACGAGGGCCAGGACAATTGCCCCGGCAAAGAGTGCTGACGTCACCTCGGACATTTTGTCATGCCAGGCCCGTCCAGGATCCGGACGGGCCTACTCCCATCAATAACCCTGCGGCTTCGGCCACGGCATGGTGAACTGATCGCCGCGCCGCACGAATTTGTAGCGGTAGAAATGAAACCATAGCGAGATCAGGAAGTAGAAGGCGACCATGGCGATCAGCTGCGAGCCGAAGCCGAGGAAAATGGCGAAGAAGGTCACCACGCACAGGCAGAACAGCACGATAGCCGGCAGCGGATGGAACGGATGCGTGTAGCCGCGGCGGATCGAGCCGAGCGGCCACTTCTTCCTGAACATGATGATGTTGATGCTCATGAACGTGTATTGCAGCACGCCCGACAGGATCGAGAAGGTGATCGCCTGGTTGAGGTCGGCGATGAAGGCGAAGGCCAGCGCGATCGGCAACAGGAACAGGATCGAGCGATAGGGCGTGCGATATTTCGGATGCACGGCCGAGAACCATGTCGGCAGATAGCGGTCGCGGCCGAGCGAGAACCAGGCGCGCGCCGCGTCGTTGATGCAGCCATTGGCGGAGGCCAGTGCGGCAAGCAGCGTCGCGATGAACAACAGGTTCTCGAGCAACGGGCTGCCGGTCAGCTTGCCGGCATCCCACAGCGGGTAGTAGGTGATTCCCAGATATTCCCAAGGCATCATCGAGGCGCAGACATACCAGGTCATGGCGGCGGCGATCAAAAGCGTGATCATGCCGGCCATCGTGCCGTAGGGCAGCGAGCGGGCGGGCGAGCGCACTTCCTCGGCTGCCTGCGTGGTGCCCTCGATGCCGAGATAGTACCAGATGCCGAACTGGAAGGCGGCAATGACACCGATCCAGCCATAGGGCAGGGCGTTGTCGGGTGTGACCAGTTCGTTGAGCTTCAGCACTGCGCCCTGCGTCCACGGGCTGACCGAGAAAAACAGGATGACGATCGAGATGTAGGCGATTGCGGTGATGACGAAGTTGACGTTCAGCGTCATCAGCACGCCGCGATAGTTCAGCCATGCCAGCACCACGATGGTGGCGGCGATGAAGGAATTGTGGGTGAGCCCTTCGACCCCCGCCTTGGCGACGATGGTGTCGCCGAGCAGGATCGCGTCGGACACTTCGAGCATGGTATAGGCAAAGACCAGGAACAGCGCGACATTGAAGGCCATCAGCGGCCCGACAATGTGCTTTGCCTGCGCATACTGGCCGCCGGCGGCGGCGACGGTCGATGTCACCTCGGAATCGATCATCGCGACCGAGGTGTAGAGCAATCCGACGAGCCAGCAGACGATTAGCGCGGCGAGTGCGCCGCCCTTGTCGGCGGCAAAATTCCAGCCGGTGAATTCGCCGACCAGCACGATGCCGACTCCGAGCGCCCAGACATGGGCCGGGCCGAGCACGCGCAGCAGTGAGACCCTGTCCCCGTGGATTACCGGTTCAAGTGTGATCGTCATTGTTCAATCCCCACTCAGATCCGGTGTTTTTCGGAAACGGCTTCCAATTCGCCTTCGCGCGACGAGGTCAGCACCTCTTCTGAGAAGGTCGTGTCGACCTTGAACCAGTCGTAGAGCATCCACAGGGCAAGCACGATCGAGATGCCCCAGCATGCGTAGGAGAGTGCCATCCACATGATCGTGTCCCCCGATTGTTCGTGGAAAGTTTTTACTTGTCGTCGAACTTTTCGTTGATGACTTCGCGATATTCGCGGTCGGAGGCGCGGAACAGGAAGACGAAATAACCGATAAGCACCGCGGCCATGATGATCAGCGTTGGCCAGTCGATGACATAGTGGAAGCGGTTCCGGATGATGTCGTGCGCGGTCTCGGGCGTGTAGCCGAGCTTCTCCCAGATCGAGGCCATGGTCGCGTTCTGGCCGAGCGCCTCCCAGGTCTTGGTATCGAGTGCATCGATCGATTTGGCCGCACCCGCCAGCCCGAGTTTCAGCGGCAGCCACAGGGCGACGAAGATGGCGACGACAACGACGACGATATCGAAAATCTGTCCGGCCTTGCTCTGCTCCGGCGGTTTGTAGCGCGACATATCTTCTACCCCTTCAGGACTTGCGGTTGCGGAACGCGTCGGCGTTCTTGATGTCGAGCCCGTAGATGAAGTCCTTGTCTTCCTTGTAGTGCTTGACCATCGCCAGGATGGCGGCCGTGTTGAAGATCAGCACGGCGGCCGCCGCGATCGCGACGACGACCTTGATGCCGCTATCGGGGATGTATGGCCACGTCATGAGGAGGACGAAGAGGATCGTCGCCCACAGGCAGACGATCAGGAGCACGGATCCGCGCACGTCGGAACGGTACAGCGCTTCAATGCGCTGCTGCATGTCTGACATCGGTTTTCCCCTTTTTCCGACGCCCGGTTCCGAATCCACCGCGCGCCGCCCTCTTTCAAGAGAGTGAAATTTTTTTCATAAATTCCGTCCGATTTCAGCAATTGTCAAGCCGATTTTACGTTGGGTTAACCGTTTGCTGCGTGCGACGGATTTTGCCTGACAATGAAATTAATTGCTTATGGGTATTGCGGCGCCCGAATGTTTGCGGTCAATATTCGGCCAAAGCCCCCGCCACTGCGCAGGGGGCAGGGAACACAAACGATTTTTCGAAACGGAGGACGAGCGGATGACGGCATCCTGGAGATTTTCAACCCTGGCGGATCGCCATCGCGCCCTTGGTTCGAAGCTCGAAGACTGGAGCGGCATGGGGACTGCCTGGACCTACGACAAGGACGCCGACGAAGAGTACGTCGCCATCCGCACCAAGGCCGGGCTGATGGATGTTTCTGGCCTCAAGAAGGTCCATATCACCGGGCCGCACGCCTCGCACCTGATCGATTTGGCCACCACGCGTGACGGCGAGAAGATCTATCCCGGCAAGTCGGCCTATGCCTGCATGCTGAACGAGGCGGGAAAGTTCACCGACGACTGCATCCTCTACCGCACCGGACCGAATTCCTGGATGGTCGTGCATGGCTCTGGCACCGGCCATGAGGAGTTGCAGCGCGCTTCCGTCGGCCGCGACGTCTCCTTGCGCTTCGATGACAATCTGCATGATCTGTCGCTACAGGGGCCGACCGCCGTCGACTATCTGGCCAAGCATGTGCCTGCTATTCGCGATCTCAACTATTTCCATCACATGCAGACGCAGCTGTTCGGCTTTCCGGTGATGATTTCACGCACCGGCTACACCGGCGAGCGCGGCTACGAGATCTTCTGCCGTGGCCAGGATGCCGGCACGATCTGGGACAGGATTCTCGACGAGGGCAAGAGTGCCGGCATCATTCCGTGCCGCTTCACCACGCTCGATATGCTGCGCGTCGAGAGCTACCTCTTGTTCTATCCCTACGACAATTCGCAGAAATACCCGTTCGACAACGAAGGTCCCGGCGACACGCTGTGGGAGCTCGGCCTCGACTTCACCGTCAGCCCCGGCAAGACTGGCTTCCGTGGCGCCGAGGAGCATTACCGCCTCAAGGGCAAGGAACGCTTCAAGATTTATGGCGTTCTGCTCGACGGCAAGGAGCCGGCCGACGAGGGCGCGCCGGTCTATCGCGACGGCAAGAAGGTCGGCGTGGTGACCTGCGCGATGTATTCGCCGCTGGTCAAGAAATCGATGGGCATCGCTCGGCTCGACGTCGACTGCGCGGTCAAGGACACCAAGCTCGAGATCCGCAACAAAAGCGGTTCGATCAAGGCGACGGCGCAGCCGCTCCCCTTCGACGATCCCAAGAAGACCAAGCGCACGGCCAAAGGTTGAGGCATAGTCAACAGCGAGGGGTTCGAGGAACGAAGACATAAATGGCAGCCAAAAGCATCATCAGCCGGCCCGTTTACGGAACGCTGTCTCCACAGCCCGGCAAGCACCATCTTTTCGTTGCGGATGCGGAGGGCGCGCTGGCGATAGTGGAGATGGCCGAGCGGACCCCGCCAGGGTTTTTCGACGGCGCCGAAATCGTCTTCATCCCCGGCCCTGACGGCAAACACGCAGCCGTGCTCGAAGCGCTGAAGCCGGCGCAGTTTCATGAGGCGCCGTCCTTTGCCAGCCTGCTGCCGCGGCTGAGGCAGACGCTGGCCAATGCGCATATGGGCCTGCGCCTCTATCTGTCCGGCACCGAAGGCCTGATCGGCCAGGCGATGCAGGCCGCCCTTGAAGCCGGCATCGATCACACCTCGATCCAGACCGAGCATCGCGGTTCGCTGGCCCGGCGCATGCAGTGCGTGCACTGCAAGGGCATCACCGAAAACGTCACCACGCAGCCGGCGACCTGCGCGCATTGTGGCTTGCTGCTCCTGGTGCGCGACCATTATTCCAGGCGCATCGCGGCGTTCCAGGGTGTTTGCATCAACGCCGAGGATCGCAGCGAGATTCCTCCGATGGAGGAGATTTTTCGATGAGCACGGGAACGACAAAACTCGATGTCGTGGTCAGCGATGTGGTCCCGGTCAATGACCTCGTCACCCGCTTCCATTTCCGCCGCCGCGACGGCCAGCTCTTGCCGACCTTTTCCGGGGGCGCCCATGTCGTGGTCGAGATGCGCGATGGCGAGCGCACCAGGCTCAATCCCTACTCGCTGATGGGCTCGCCGCTCGACACGCGCGAATATACGATCAGCGTGCGCCGCGACGATGTCGGCCGCGGCGGCTCGCTGTTCATGCACAGGAATGTCAGGCCGGGCCACGAGATGGTGGTCAGCTATCCGGTCAATCTGTTCTCGCTCGACCTGCGCGCCAAAAAGCACCTGATGCTGGCGGGCGGCATCGGCATCACGCCGTTCATGGCGCAGACGGCGCAGCTGGCGGCGGAAGGCGGCAATTTCGAACTGCACTGCACCTGCCGCACCGCCTCGCTCGGCACCTACGCCGATCTGCTGCGCGAGCGCTACGATCGCCGGGTCAGGCTCTATCACGACGACCTTGACGAGCGCATAGAACTCGACCGGCTGTTGTCGTCGCAGCCGCTCGGCACGCATCTCTATGTCTGCGGTCCGGCCGGCATGATCAACTGGGTGCGTGAGCGCGCCGCTATCCTGGGCTGGCCGTCCGAAACCGTGCATTTCGAGCATTTCGCGGCGCCCCAGCCCGGCCTGCCGTTCGACGTGACGCTTGCCGTAACTGGCAAGACGATCAGGGTCGACGAACAGCAGAGCCTGCTCGAAGCGATCGAGGCGGCCGGCGTCGATCCGCCCTATCTCTGCCGTGGCGGCGTCTGCGGCCAGTGCGAAACCAATGTCATCTCGTATGACGGCAAGTTCATCCACAACGACCACTGGCTGAGCGAGGAAGACCACCGCTCGGGCTGCAAGATCATGCCGTGCGTGTCGCGCTTCGAGGGCCGGTCGCTGGTGCTGGAAAGATAGGAGGCGAGCTTGGGAATCACCTTTCGCAAGGAAACGTTCCGCGACGATTTCACCTTCAGGAACAGCCCGGAGCACATCCGGCGGTTCCCGTTCCCGTTCCACGAAGACGCCTACATGTATGCGGTCAACATCGAGCCGCATGTCGTGGGGCCCAAGGGCAGCGTGCTGGAAAACCTGATCGACGTCGACGAGCACTATGTCGCCGAGATGCAGGACCGCGCGCTTGTGCTGGCCGAGGATCCGCTGCGCTGCCAGTCGCTGCCGCACATGACGCTGGCCGGCTGGGACCTGCTGGAGCTCCTGATGGAGCAGCAGGCGCTGGGCTATCCCGAGCATTTCACGCTGATCCGCGACGGCGATCGCTGGCGCTGGATCAACCGGCCGCTCGGCATCGACGACACCTTCACTTTCGGCGACACCTCGACGCTCCCATACGGGCCGATGGAGTACATCACCCGGCAGAGCCAGGGCGATTTCTGCATCCTCGACCAGCGCGACGGCAATCTGTGGATGGATGCCGGCATGGTCACCACCCAGGCCGACTGGTCGCTCGATTTCGACATCGGCATGAACTTCTTCGAGTGGCACGCGCCGGTGCCGCTGGCGCATGAAAAGGGGATTTTCACCCGCGCGCTGAAATTCCTCACCAACATCCAGCAAGGCAAGCCGGCGCGGCGGCTGAATTGGACGATGACCATCAATCCGCGCCTCGATACCAGCCCGGAAAACTATCACAAATGGGGCCCGGACCGGACCACGGTGACCCCGGAGAATGTCGGCGAAAAGGTGCACCTGCGCGTCGAGTTGCAGAGTTTCTGGCGGCTGCCGCGCTCGAACGGCATCGTCTTTCCGATTCGCTGCTACCTGATCAAGATGGACGAACTGGTGACGCAGCCGAAATGGGCACGCCGCCTGCACCGCGTCATCCGCGACCTTCCGGACGAACTCGCCAACTACAAGGGCCTGACGCGCTATCGCCCGACGCTGGTCGAGTGGCTCTCGAAGCTGGACGATGGCAGCCCGACATCGCCGGGATTTGGTCCGGACTAACCCGCGCTGTTCTGCGGATAGCAGATGATCGAGAGATAGCGCATCGGCAGCCGTGTCAGTTGTTCGGGACCGTGCGGCGCATCGGCATCGAAGAACAGGCTGTCGCCGGGCTTCATCGGATACAGGTTGCTGCCGTGCCGGTAAACGACCTCGCCTTCGAGCATATAGAGAAACTCCATGCCCTCATGCTGGAAGGTCGGGAACACATCCGAATCCTCGGTCAGGGTGATCAAATAGGGTTCGACGACGACGCCGCTGGTGTTGGAGCCGATATGGCCGAGCAGATTGTACTGGTGACCGGCGCGCGTGCCGCGACGCTCGACGTCGAGCCCTTCGCCGGCCTTGACGAAGACGGCGCTGCGCTCCTCCTCGAAGCGGCGGAAGAAGGCGGTGACCGGAACGCCGAGCGCCCGCGACAACGCCTGCAAGGTGGTCAGCGACGGCGAGGTGATGCCGTTCTCGATCTTCGACAGCATGCCCAGCGAAATGTCGGTGGCGACCGCCAGATCGGCGACGGTGATGCCGAGCTTCTTGCGGAATGCCCGCACCTCGCGGCCGATCGCGACCTCCAGCACTTTTTCGCGGGTGTCGCGAATGGCGTGCGGGTTCTGCGTCAGCGGCGCCCGGATGGTCTTGCCGTCCGACGAAACCTTGGGCAGAGGCTTGGCCTTCGCGCCGGTAGGGCCGGCACCAGGCTTGGGATCGGAAATCTTGTTTGCCATGTCGCCCTCGGACTCTGCGGATTTATTTCACTCTAGGTGAACATGTCAGGTGCCGATACATGAGCGCAACCGCGACGGCAAGTCGCCTGAAGGCGCATGCACCCGATCCCGTGTTTGGTCGCGCGAGGTTTTGCGCGAAATCCTCACAGCCGAAACGCTGTTTCGCCACAGGAACTGTTGACAGCACGAACGGGCCAATTACTGTCCTGTGAGTGAAATTTGTTTCGTAAGAGCAATTCCAGGAAAAGTGTGAAACGGTTTCCGTCCGGGATTGCGTCAAACAAAAAGTCGAAATCAGATCGGGAGGCCTGCAATGAAAAGTCGCGTTGCCGTCATCGGAGCCGGGCCGTCCGGCCTGGCACAGCTCAGGGCCTTCAAGTCGGCCGCCGACAAGGGCGCCGACATTCCCGAGATCGTCTGCTTCGAAAAGCAGTCCGACTGGGGCGGCCTGTGGAACTACACCTGGCGCACCGGCCTCGACGAGCACGGCGATCCCGTGCACGGCTCGATGTACCGCTACCTCTGGTCGAACGGACCGAAGGAATGCCTGGAATTCGCCGATTACACCTTCGAGGAGCATTTCGGCCGGCCGATCGGCTCCTATCCGCCGCGCGCCGTTTTGTGGGATTACATCAAGGGCCGCGTCGAAAAATCAGGCGTGCGCAAATGGGTGCGCTTCAACAGCCCGGTGCGCATGGTGACCTTCTCCGAGACGACGAAGAAATTCACCGTCACCGCGCATGACCGCACCAACGACATCACCTATTCGGAAGAGTTCGACAATGTCGTCGTCGCCTCCGGGCACTTCTCGGTGCCCAACGTGCCCTATTTCGAAGGGTTTTCGACCTTCAACGGCCGCATCCTGCACAGCCATGATTTCCGCGATGCGATGGAATTCAAGGGCAAGGACATTCTGATCATCGGCCGCTCCTATTCGGCCGAGGACATTGGTTCGCAGTGCTATAAATACGGCGCCAAATCGATTACCTCCAGCTACCGCTCGAAGCCGATGGGTTTCAAATGGCCGGAGAACTGGAAAGAGGTGCCGCTGCTCCAGAAAGTCGTCGGCAAGACCGCGCATTTCAAGGACGGCAGCACCAAGGATGTCGATGCCATCATCCTGTGCACCGGCTATCTCCATTCCTTCCCCTTCCTCACCGAGGATCTGAAGCTCAAGACCGCCAACCGCATGTGGCCGGACGGGCTCTATGAAGGCGTCGTCTGGGAGAAGAACCCGAAGCTGTCCTTCATCGGCATGCAGGATCAGTTCTACACCTTCAACATGTTCGACGCGCAGGCCTGGTTCGCGCGCGACGTCATCATGGGCCGCATCAAATTGCCGTCGGCCGAAGCGATGGCCGCGCATGGCGCCAAGTGGCGGGCACGCGAGGAAACGCTGGAAGACGCCGAACAGATGATCTGGTTCCAGGGCGACTACACCAAGGAATTGATGGACCAGACCGATTATCCCGGCTTCGACGTCGAGGCTGTCAACAAGACCTTCATGGAGTGGGAGCACCACAAGGGGGAAGACATCATGAGCTTCCGTGACCACGCCTATCGCTCACTGATGACCGGCACCATGGCGCCACTGCACCATACGCCCTGGCTGCAGGCACTGGACGATTCGATGGAGAGCTATCTCGAGGTGAAAGGCGTCGCGGCGGAGTAGCGAGGCGCGCCGGCTTCAATCGAGCGGATAGTCGGGCGGAGCGTCGGTCTCCGTCACCTTGACCGACAGCACGTCGCTGTTGTTGGCAAAGTCGGGGCCATCGCCGCGCACTGCCAGCGTGTCGGCCATCAGCAGGAATGTCATGGCGGCGAGGGCAGGTCCGCTCGGCTCTTCAGGCCATGCGAAGATGCCGTCGGCGTTGGCGCCGAATTTCACATCGTGGCAGACGAATTCAATCTCGACCTTCCAGCATCGCAGCGGCCTGATATCGCCGGGCGGTGGGTGCGGCGGGTCGGGAAGCTCGAAATGATTGGCGACAAGGATTTTGGTCGGCACCGCCGGCATGATGCCCTTGCGATTGAAGGCGGCGATAGCGTCGTCACGGAACCGGTCGAGCAGGCCTTGCCCCGACAGCCGGTATGGCTCGCGGAAAAACCCTCCGGCCCAGACCGACTCGTCGTTGACGTTGGAGATCAGCAGAGTGGCGCGGAAGCGGCGCAGCCTTGGCGCCAGCGCCTGCCAGTCGCTTTCGGCAGGCGTCGCCGGCGTTGCGATGAACGCGTCGAGAAGGTCGCTGCCGCGCACCGGATTGTCCAACACCGAGCAGTCTTCGCCGTAGAGGTGCCAGAGTTGGCGCAACTCAGCGGCAGTGATGCCGGGCTTGCGCAGTTCCTCCAACGAGGCGCGAACCCGCGCGATGGCATAGGCCGTCGCCGCCTCCAGCGTGCCGAAGCCCGAAACGAGTAGTTCGCCGTCCGGCTCGCCGTTTCTGGCCATGTCGAAAACGAGGACGGTAAAGGGCGGTTCGCCTGGCTCAGACATTCGGCACCAAATTGGACTAACCCAGCCTTGCCCGTGCCTTCGCCGTCCAGGCGTTGAACAGCCGGTCGGCGACGATGCCTATGAAGGCGATGGCAAGGCCGGCGACGATGCCGCGGCCGGAATCTGCCTTGGACAGCGCGATGAACACTTCCTGGCCGAGGTCGCGGGTGCCGACCATGGCGCAGATGATGATCATCGCCAGCGCCATCAGGATCGTCTGATTGACGCCCAGCATGATTTCGGGCAGCGCCAGCGGCAGCTGCACGCGAAAGAAGGTCTGGCGCGGGGTGCAGCCCGAAACCTTCGCCGCCTCAATCAGCGCCGGCGGCACCTGGCGGATGCCGTGATTGGTGTAGCGGATGGCCGGCACCACGGCGAAGGCGACGGTGGCGATCATGGCCGTGACGTCGCCGACCCGAAACAGCATCACCACGGGGATGATGAAGCAGAAGGACGGCAGCACCTGCAGCGTGTCGATGATCGGTGCGACGATTCTTTCGAAACGGTCGCTGCGTGAGGCCATCAGGCCGATGGGGATGCCGATCAGGCAAGCGATAAAGGCCGAGATGCCGCAGAGATAGACGGTCGCCATGGTCTTTTCCCACAGCCCGGTGATAGCGCAGAAGGCGGTGAGTGCGGCAACCAGGGCTGCGAGCCGCAGGCCGGAGAGCTGATACCCGGCAAGGCCGAGCAGGAACACCGCGCCCAGCCACGGAAAACCTTCGCAGAAGGCGCGCAGCGGGTTTAGCACGTTGAGGATCAGCGCCACGCGAAACGCTTCGATCGTGTCGAAGAAGTTGATGGTGATCCAGTTCACTGCTGCCTTCCACAGTGGTGCGGTGGTGAAGGTGATCGCTTTAGGCACTGCCGCGAAGGCCGGCACGAACAGGCCAAGCAGCGTGGTGACGACAAGGATGGCGATCGCCAGCGTCAGATTCGGGTAGCGCCGCCAGAAGCTCGGGCTCACTTCCCGGTGGACATGGCCCTTTGCCTGCTTGTGCGCGATCGCCTGGCTCAGCCGGTCGAGTGCGATCGCCAGTGCGACGATGGCGAGACCGGCTTCCATCGCCTCGCCGACCTTCAGCGCGCGCAGCGCCAGAAGCACATCGTAGCCAAGGCCGCCGGCGCCGATCATCGAAGCGATAATCACCATGTTCAGCGCCAGCATGATCACCTGGTTGACGCCGATCATCAGCGTCGGCCGCGCCGAGGGCAAAAGCACCCGCCACAGTTTCTGCCGCGCCGTGCAGCCGGCCATCTCGCTGAAATCGTCGATCTCGGAGGGCACCCGCGACAGGCCAAGCATCGTCGCCCGCACCATCGGCGGTGTGGCGAAGATGGCGGTCGCGATCATCGCCGAAACCGGGCTGTTGCCGAACAGGAGCAGCATCGGGATGAGATAGGCGAAGGTCGGGATCGTCTGCATCAGGTCAAGGGCAGGGGAGACGATGAGCCTTTCCGCCCATGGCTTGCGCCACGCCCAGATGCCCGCGAACAGGCCGGTGACGATGCAGAACGGCACGGCGATGGAGATCAGAGCCAGCGTCAGCATGGCGCTGGTCCACTGACCGAACAGCGCGATGTAGAGGAAACAGCCGCCGACCAGCATACCGAGTTTCCGGCCCCCGGCGGCATGTCCGGCAAGGAAGGCGGCGGCGCAGACGCCGACCCAGGACAAGCGTGGCAAGACATAAGCGTCGGCGCCGTGACCGATTTTGAAATTCTTGGCCAGCAGGTTGAGCGCGAAGTCGAGCGGCACGCCGAGCACCGCGGTGATCGAGCGCGTCAGCCACGACAGGTTCGACTTGATCCAGCCCATCAACGCGCTGACCCAGTCGGCGACCGGGACGATCGCGCTGGCCGGATAGTTGACGGCCCAGGGCAGGCTGTCCTCCAGCAGGAACACGACAAGCACGGTGGCAAGCGCCGAGGCCCAGACGATCAGCCAGACCTGAACCGGACGCGCCCTTGCCTCGCTGGCACCAGCCGTCACCGTCATGCGCCGGCCCTCGAACGATCGATGCCGGCCAGCAGGTCGATAACCGCTTGCGGCGTGACCTCGCCGATCGGCTTGCCGGTGCCGTTGACCACCGCGAACGGCTTGCCGGCCGAGACGATGCTGGCCGAAAAGCTCGCGATCTTGGCATCCGGCGCAACGGTGCCGCCATGCTCGGCGCCGTCGCAGGCGCGCATCAGGCTGCGCGCCGAGATCACCTTGGCGCGGTCGACGTCGCGGGTGAATTCGGCGACATAGTCGGTCGCCGGGTTGACCACCAATTCTTCCGGCGTGCCGATCTGGATGACCTCGCCGTCCTTCATGATGGCGATGCGGTCGGCCAGCCGGATCGCTTCGTCGAAATCATGGGTGATGAAGACGATGGTCTTGTGCAGCATGGTCTGCAGCCGCATCAACTCGTCCTGCATCTCGCGGCGGATCAATGGGTCGAGCGCCGAGAACGGCTCGTCGAGAAACCAGATTTCCGGTTTGGTCGCCAGGCTGCGGGCGATGCCGACACGCTGCTGCTGGCCGCCGGAAAGCTCGCGCGGGTAGAAGTGCTCGCGGCCGCGCAGGCCGACAAGTTCGATGACCTCGCGCGCTCGCGCTTCGCGTGTGGCCCGGTCCTGCCCTTGGATGCTGAGCGGGAAGGCGATGTTTTCCAGCACGTTGAGATGTGGCAAGAGCGCAAAATTCTGGAACACCATGCCCATCCGGTGGCGCCGCAATTCGATCAGTGCCGCATCCGAGATTTTCAGCAGGTCGTTGCCTTCGAATTCGACCTTGCCGTGCGTCGGCTCGACCAGCCGCGACATGCAGCGCACCAGCGTCGACTTGCCGGACCCCGACAGGCCCATGATGATAAAAATCTCGCCCTGGCGGATTTCAAGGTCGACGGCGCGCACGGCCCCAACCAGCCCGGCGGCAGTGACGTCGGCCATGCTGGCCTTGCCATCGCGCTCGCGGATGAAATTGGCCGCGTTCGATCCGAACAATTTCCAGACATTGCGGCAGGCAAGCTTTATCGGGCGGGCATCCTTGCCCGGCTGTGTCCGTGCCTGTTCAGTCCTATCCGTCATCCAATCGTCCTTCTGGAACATCAGGAATCGAGACCCGGCTGATCAGCAGTCGGGTCTCATTTTTCCAGTCGGAACGATCACTGCGCCCAGGCTTTCCAGTCTGCCTCGTGGGCAGCGATCCAGGCGGCGGCGACGTCTTCCTGCGTCTTGCCGCCGAGGTCGATCTCGCCGCTCATCTTGTTGAGCTCATCGGTGTCGATCGTGTAGGCCTTCGCCACCTTGTAGGCGACCGGCCACTTGTCCTTCATGCCAGACCATGAGTATTTCCAGATCTCGCCATGCGGCTTGCCGCAGTCATATTTGGCGTCCGGGTTCACGCCCCATTTCGGGTCATTGTAGCATTCGGGCGTGTATTCGGGGAATTGCACCCATTCACCCTTGTATTTGGCCGGCGCCCAATGCGGCGAATAGATCCACAGCATGATCGGCGCCTTGCGCTGGTAGGCCGAGTCCAGCTCGGCGAACATCGCCGCGTCGGTGCCGGCATGGATGACGGTGAAGGGCAGTTTCAGCGCCTCGACACGCTCGTCGTCAAAGCCTTCCCAGGTCACCGGGCCGCCGAGATAGCGACCCTTCGGTGCGGTCTCCGCCGTCGAAAATGCTTCGGCGCATTTCGGGTCCTTCAGCGCTTCCCAATTGGGCAGGCCCGGGCACTTTTCCTTCATGTATTCGGGAAACCACCACTCTTCCTTGGCCTTTGGCCCGAGCTTGCCGAGCCGTTCGGTCTGGCCGGTCGCGTCGGAGGCTTTCATGGCTTCGCCGGCGGTCGTGTCCCAGAACTCCAGGCCGACATCGAGGTCGCCATTGGTGAGGCCGGTGGTCAGGCTGGAGAGGTAGTCCGCGGTCGGGTATTCGACGGTATAGCCGAGCTTTTCCAGGATGCCGCCAAGGATCTTGGCGTTCAGGTTGACGCTGGTCCAGTCGAACAGCGCGATCTTGATCGGCTCGTTGGATTCAGGTGCTGCGGCTTGGGCGGAAGGTGTCAGCAGGCTTAGGGTCGCGAGCGCGACGGCGCCCATCGACAGTTTCGAGATCTGGCTGCGAAATGACATGCTTGTTCTCCTTCAAGCTGTGAAAATTATCGTTCGTTCCCTTCTTGCGGCTTTTCTTTATTGTGTTGGAAAGGCTGGTCGTTGCGCAAGGCCGTCGGCGCCGAATTGTCGCCCTGGCTTTGGCCAAGGCAGGCAAGATGGTGCTCAATTCTGGTGATGGTCGAATAGGAATGGAGGGTCAGCGTCATGGCTGCCGACGGATCGCTGCGTAAGCGATCACCTGCGGATCAATTGCCAGTCTTGCGGCGCCCTGCAAGGTGCGAGCCATCAAGGTCCCATGATCTCGGCTGTCGGCCCGGCAAGCCCCATCTCGCCAGGACCGTTTCATAGGATGAAATTATATATACCAACGTTCATGTCGCGCAACGACTAACGCCCGTGCGTTGCAATATTTCAAACCGCAGGCAAAGGCGGGCCGCCGGATGGCAGATCCTACCAGCAGACGTAGCCGCCATCGACAATCAGGTCGAGGCCGGTGACGAAGCTCGACGCGCGGCTGGCGAGGAACACCGTCGGTCCAACCATTTCCTCCGGCGCCGCCATGCGTCCCATCGGCGTGTCGCGCTTGAAGATCTTGATCTCTTCAGCCACCTCCGGCCGCTTGTTCATCGGCGTCAGCGTATAGCCCGGGCTGACGACATTGACGCGCAGCCCACGGTCGGCCCACTCCATGGCGAGACTCTTCGACATGTGGATGACGGCGGCTTTCGAGGAGTTGTAGTGCGCCTGCGTCAGGCCTCGGTTGACGATGGTGCCCGACATCGAGGCGATGTTGATGATCGAGCCCTTGCGCCGCGCCAGCATCTTGCGGGCTTCGGCCTGGCAGGACAGGAACACGCCGGCGACATTGACCTCGTGCACCTTCTGCCATGTTTCCAGCGACAGAGTCTCGGCCGGTTCCGAACCGGCGATGCCGGCATTGTTGACGGCGACGGTCAGCGCACCGAGTTCGCTCTCGAGGCGATCGATGGCCGTCGCGAGATCGCTCTGCGATGTCACCGTGCCGGTCAGCACCAGCGCCTTGCGGCCGAGCGCCGTGATCCGGTGGGCGGTTTCGTCCAGTCCGCCTTTCGAGGCATGGCCGAAACAGGCGACGTCGGCGCCTGCCTCGGCCAGTCCGATCGCGATTGCCTGGCCGATGCCGCTGCCGGCGCCGGTGACCAGCGCGACATCGCCGTCCAGCTTGAAAATATCCATCGATAGCCCTCCCTGCCTCGGAGAGGGTACGCGCTGAGCCGTGTTTCGATCAAGCGCCCTGCATGGCTCAGAAATAGCCGTCCGATGCGGCTGTCGCTTCCTTCGGGATTTCGACGCCGTCGACCAGGATCTTGTCGACCAGTTCGTGGTGGAAGCAGACCAGCCCCTTGATGCGTTCCGCCTCGTGCACCGGCTCGGGATAGTACCAGACGAGGTTCTCGTGGCGCTTGGCCTTGGTCGTCACGTGATAGTAGTTGGAGATGCCCTTGTAGGGGCAGCGCGAGATGTAGCGGCTGGGCGCGAACATATCGAGCCGCGTATCGGCGATCGGCAGATAGTGGCGCACCGGATGACCGGTCTCGAACAGGAACACGCCGCGGCGTGAATCGGCGACCTGCTCACCATCGAGGATGACCTGCACGCGCCGCGACGACGGCAGGCAGTCGACGCGGCGGAACGGATCGCGGGCGTGGACGAAGATCTCCTCGTCCTCCTCGAACCAGTGGCCCATCTTGCTCCAGTAGAACGACATATAGTCGGCGAGTGGCGGGCTGCCTTTCACCGGATCGGCGTAGCGCCAGGCCGCGTCCTCGACCAGCGTCACGCCGGTGTTGAGCGAATAATGGGTCGCCACGCCCTTGAACGGGCTCTCGGTCGTCGTCGTGCTCGGCAAGAGAAATTCTTCACGCACGTCGCTCATCGGGAAATAATAGACCGGCAGATGGTCGGACTCATAGAGCACCAGCGCGTTGACGGTGTCGGCGACCGTCATCGACCCAACCTGCACCCGCAGCCGCTTCTGTGTCGGCATGGTGAAGGCGACATAACCCGGCTCAAAATCATATTGGGTGATGCTGTCGAGCAGCGGAAAATGCGGCCCGCGGCCGCGCAGATGACGCTTGCGAATGGTACTCTCCCGGTTCTTGGTCTTGGCGATCACGTTCATGATCAGCCTATGGATACGCGATCGAGCAGCAGCCCGGCGGCGATCGGCGGCAAGCCGCTGACATTCTTGCGCACCGGCACCAGCAGGTCGGGGAAATAGCTGAAAATGACCGGCGTCTCGTCGAGCAGCAGTTTTTGGATGTCGGAGGCGGCGCTGCGCTGTGCACCGATATCGAGCGCCTTCAGATAGCTGGTGACCATGCCGTCATAGGCCGGGTTCTTGAAATGCGCCGCGTTCCAGGGGCCGTCGCTGACCAGCGGGCTTTTGAGGAAGACGTTGGGCACGCTGCGATGCGCGTAGTCGGTGATGCCGAGCGGGCTGTCCAGCCAGTCCGACTGGCCGAACACCGCCTTGCCGTAGTACTTGTCCTGGTCCTCGATGTTGAGCGCGATGCGGGCGCCGATTTCCTTGGCGAAGTTCTGGAACAGCTGCGCGTAGCCGGGAATGTCGGAATAGCGCAGCGTCGTCAGTGTGATGTCGAAGCCGCTCGCCACGCCGGCCGCTTCGAGCAGCTGCTTGGCCTTGGCGATATCCTGGACGCGTTGCGGCACTGTCTTGTCGGTCGCGGGGAAGGCCGGCGCGAACGGGCTGTCATTGCCGGTCGCTGCCATGCCACGGCACAGGCCATCGACCAGCTTGGAGCGGTCGATACACAATGCCAGCGCCTGGCGCACACGCTTGTCGGTGAAGGGGCCGGTGTCGCAGCGCATGTGCAACTGGCGATGCGCGGTCGATGCGACGCGCAGCACGGTGATGTCGGGGCTGTTGAGCACGACCTGGCTGACATCGAGCGGAACCGCGTCGAGGATGTCGACCTCGCCGGCCTGCAGCGCCAGGATGCGCGGCTGCACGTCGCCGTAGAACTTGAATTCGAGACGGTCGGGCAATGCTTTCTCGCCCCAATAATCGGGGTTGCGGACGAAGGTCGCGCCGACCTTCGGCGTGTAGGTCTCCAGCCGGAATGGCCCGGTGCCCTCGAAGGTCTTTTCGTAGTCGCCCTTGTAGCTCGCCGGCAGGATGACGGCGTTGTAATTGTCGATCGACACCGAATAGGGAAAGCTGCCGTTCGGCGCATCGAGATGGAAGGCGACGGTGTGGTCGTCGACCTTCCTTGTGCCGCCCTTCGACAGCAGGCCCTTGAACACCGACAGCGCGTTCGATGCGCCGCTGGGGTCGGCCAGACGGTCGAAGGTCGCAACGACGTCGTCGGCTTTGAAGTCTTCGCCATTGTGGAATTTCACGCCCTTGCGCAGCTTGAAGGTCCAGACGCTGCCATCCTCGTTCGGCGCCCAGCTTTCCGCCAGCACTGGCTTCAATGTGAGGTCCGCCTGGGTGATGCAGAGAAACTCGGCGGTCTGGAAAACCAGCTGGTAGCTGCCGCTGTCATAGTAGGTGACGGGGTCGATGGCGCCGCCAGGCGTGGCGACGCCGGCGCGCACGGTGCCGCCCGGCTTGCCCTCGGCGCGGGCGTGCTGCGTGCCGAGGCCGGCCGCGCCAACCAGTCCGCCGAGGAATGGCAGGGAGAGGCCAAGCACGCTGCCATGGCGCAGGAAATCGCGCCGGCCCATCGTGCCGGCGAGCAATTCATCGACAGCGGAATTTTCGATTGCTGTGAGATTGCGGCGAGCGGCGTCGATCATCCTGAAATGCTTTGGCATGGCTGCATTCCTCGCTTGGCTTGGGGTTTGCCATCTAGTTCATTGTTGACTGCCGCCGCAAAGCGATATTTTTTGATAGGGGCCATCGAAATTTTCGATGCTGGGGGTAAGGCATGGACACTGAAAATCTGCGCAGCTTTCTCGAAGTTGCCGCCCATGGCAGCTTCACCGTCGCGGCCAGCCGGCTCAACCTCGCCCAGTCCACCGTCAGCGCGCGGATCCGGGGACTGGAGGAGCAGTTGGGGCGCCGGCTTTTCGTGCGCGACCGCGATGGCGTGACGCTGACGCCGGCCGGCCGCCAGTTCCTGCCGCATGCCTCTTCCATCACCCGCACCTGGGAGCAATCGCGGCAGGACATCGCCGTTCCCGATGGCTACGAGACGCTGCTGCGGCTGACCGCCCCCGCCTATCTGTGGGACCGCATCACCTCGCCATGGGTCGAGTGGATGCGCGCCAGGCGGCCGAACGTGGCGCTGCGCCTCGAGGGCAGTTTCCCGGATCTGGCGATCGACCAGCTGGCGGAAGGCCTGCTCGACATCTGCATCCTCTATCTGCCCCGCCCGCATCCCGGCATCGTCTACGAAACGTTGGCGATCGACCAGGTCGTGCTTGTTCAGCATGCAGCGCAGACGAAGCCGTGGACCGAAAACTACATCCTCATGGACTGGGGGCTGGAATTCCGCATTGAGCACGACCGCGCCTTTGCCGGCATGGTCAAGCCGGCCATCTCGGCTGGCCTTGTCTTCATCGGATTGCAGCATGTGCTGTCTCGGCAGGCGGCGGCCTATCTGCCGCTCAGTGCCGTCAGCACGCATATCGAGCGCGGCGAAATGCGCCGCATCGACAACGCGCCGGTGTTCCAGCGCCCGATTTACCTTGCCTATCCGAGCAATCCCGTCTCGTCGGATGTCCTGGATGTCGCGCTCACCGGGCTGCGCATGCTGGCCAGAGACACCAGCGATCAGGGCTTTGCGGAAGGCGACCGGTCTTTCAGCATGACCGGCCAGATGTGACGGGGCAGGCCGTATGCATGGTGATCCCCGCTATGCCGGCTCGGTCATCACTTCCTTCTGCAGCCGTGCCAGTTCCTCGTAGGGGATATGGCAGCGGATCGAGTGGCCAGGCTGCGCTTCGCTGAGCGGCGGTTCCTGCTGCTCACAGATCGCACCGATCTTGCGCGGGCAGCGTGTGTGGAACACGCAGCCCGACGGCGGGTTGGTGGCGCTGGGGATTTCGCCGTCGAGGCGGATGCGCGCCGTCTCGGTCTGATCGAGCTTGGGCACGGCCGACAGCAGCGCTTCGGTATAGGGATGATGCGGTCCAGAAAAGACGTCTTCCGACGGTCCGAGTTCCATGATCCGGCCGAGATACAGCACGGCGATCTTGTCCGAGAGGTAACGGACCACGGCAAGGTCATGCGAGATGAAGATGTAGCTGACGTCTTCCTTCGACTGCAGGTCGGCGAGAAGGTTGAGGATCGCCGCCTGCACCGACACGTCGAGCGCCGAGGTCGGCTCGTCGCACACCACGATGCGCGGCTCGCCGGCGAAGGCGCGCGCAATGGCGACGCGCTGCTTCAGGCCGCCGGAGAGCTGGCGTGGCTTGACGGCAAGATGCCGGTCGGTCAACCGGACTGAACGGACGAGGTCGTTGAGGCGAGCCTCGAGCGCTTTGCCGCTCAGGCCCGCAAGCCGCTTCAGCGCGCGGCCGATCAGGTGCCGGATCGAATGCGAGCGGTTGAGTGCCGAGTCCGGATTCTGGAAGACGATCTGCATCGCCTTGATCTGGTCGTCGCTGCGGTTTTCCAGCCGCGGCGCCAGCGCCTTGCCTTCGAGCACGATAGTGCCGCCGTCATCCGGCGGCACCAGGCCGAGCAGCAGCCTGGCGAAGGTCGTCTTGCCGCTGCCGGACTCGCCGACCAGCCCAAGCGTTTCGCCCGGGCGCAAATCGAGCGAAACGTCCTTCACGGCGCGCAGCGCGTGGCCATGGCTGGAATAGGTCTTGTTCAGCCCGGCGACGCGCAGCACCGGCACGGCTGCCGCCTTTGGCGTGGGCGCGACATCGCTCGGGGTTGCGCGCGGCAGCGCCTGCGCCTTCTCGTGATAGAAGCAGCGCGACAGCCGGCCGCCCAGATCGTAGAGCGGCGGCAATTCGCTACGGCAGCGGTCGTCGGCCAGCGCGCAACGGTCGGCGAACGCACAGCCCTTGATGTCGGCGCCAATGCCGGGCAGGAAGCCCGGAATGGTGTCGAGCCGACCCTGGTCCTTGCGCTGGCCGCCGCGCGGCAGGCAGCGCAGCAGCGCCACTGTATAGGGATGGCGCGGATCGTTGAATACGACCTCGGTCGCCCCTTCCTCCACCAGCATGCCGGCATAGAGCACACCGACCCGGTCGCACATGTTGGAGACGACCGCGAGGTTGTGGCTGATGAACAGGATCGAGGCCGACAGTTCCTGCCTGAGCTGCGCGATCAGGTCGAGCACTTCGGCTTCCACCGTCGCATCGAGGCCGGTCGTCGGCTCGTCGAGGATCAGCATCGACGGATCGTTGGCCAGTGCCATGGCAATCGCCACGCGCTGCTGCATGCCGCCGGAAAGCTGGTGCGGGTAGCGCTGCATGACGCTTGTCGGATCGGAGATGCGCACGCGGTTGAGCATGGCAACCGCGCGATCCTCGGCCGCCTTGCCTGTTATGCCGCCCAGTTCAAAAATCTCGGTCAGCTGGCGGCCGACGCGGATCGACGGGTTCAGCGCCTTGCCGGGATCCTGGTAGACCATGGAGACGCTTTCGGCCCGCGCCCGCCTGAGCGCCTCAGCATCCAGCTTCATGACGTCCTGGCCGTCGAGCGAGATCGCGCCGCCGGTGATCGAACCGTTTCGCGGCAGATAGCGCACGACGGTGAGCGCCACCGTGGATTTGCCGCACCCGGACTCGCCGACCAGCCCGTAGGCTTCGCCCTGGCCTATGTTGAGGCTGAGGTTGCGCAGCACCGCGCGGTTGCGGCCGGCGACGCGGTAAGCGACCGACAGGTCTCTGAGTTCGAGCGCGTTTTCTGCTTTCGCGGATTTAGTCATTGAGCGCTCCGTGAACGCCGTCTGCCGCCAGGTTGACGCCAATCACCAGCGAGGCGATGGCCAGTGCGTCGAACAGCACCGTCCACCAGAAACCGCCGCCGATCATGCCGTAATTGTTGGAGATCGACAGCCCCCAGTCGGGCGAGGGCGGCTGGATGCCGAAGCCCATGAAGGAGAGCGTGGCGACCGCGAAAATGGCATAGCCGAGCCGTACGGTGGTCTCGACCAGGATCGGTGGGATGACGTTGGGCAGGATCTCGACGAACATCGTATGCGCAGCACTTTCGTGCCGAAGCTGTGCGGCGGCGACATAGTCGAGTTCGCGCTCGGCAAGCACCGCCGAGCGCACCGTGCGCGCGATGATCGGCGCGAAGCTCAGCCCGATGACGACGATGACCGTCGTCTTGGATGTGCCGAGCGCAACGATGGCCAAAAGCGCGACGATGACCACCGGGATCGCCATGAAGGCTTCGAGGATGCGGCTGACGACGTCGTCGACGAGGCCGCGAAAATAGCCGGTGAGCAGGCCCAGCGCCGTGCCGGCCACGGTCGCCAGCAAGGTTGCCAGCGGGGCGACGGTCAGGATGTCACGCGAGCCGACGATGACGCGCGAGAAGACGTCGCGGCCGATCTGGTCGGTGCCGAACCAATGTTCGGCCGAAGGCGGCGCGAGCGCATTGATGATGTCGTCGGCAAGCGGGTCGTAAGGCGCGAAGTGCTCGCCGAACAGCGCGCAGGCAACCCAGAACATCACGATGGCGAAACCGGTCAGGAAGGTGCCGGAGCGCAGCAGCGACAACAGCACCTCCGCCAGCGGGCCGCGCCTGCGCGTGTCGTCGGGTGTGGGGGAGGTGGTCTGGACAGCGCTCATTGATCTGACCCCAGCCTGATGCGCGGATTGAGCACGGAATAGAGGAAGTCAGCGACGAGCGTCGCCACGGCATAGACGATGCCGATGGTGAGAATTCCCGATTCCAGCATCGGGAAATCCTTGCCGCGCGCCGCGGTGAAGATCAGCGAGCCGATGCCCTGGTAGCGGAACAGCGTCTCGATCACGACGAGGCCGCCGATCAGATAGCCGGTCTGCGTCGCGATGACGGTGATGGTCGGCAGCAGGGCGTTGCGCAGTACATGCCGCCAGATCACCGTGCGCCATGGCAGGCCCTTGAGCACGGCTGTTCGTGTGTAGTCGGAATCGAGCGCCTCGATCATGCCGGAACGCGCCATGCGGGCGATGTAGCCGAACAGCACCAGGAACAGCGGCAGCGAAGGCAGGATCAGGTAATAGAGCTGGGTGAAGAAGCCGGCATTGCGCGGCCAGGCGGCCGATATCGGCAGCCAGCGCAGCCAGACGCCGAAAATCAGGATCAGGATGATGCCGGTGACGAACTCCGGCAGCACCGTCACCGACAGACCGCCAAGGCTGATGATGCGGTCGAGCGGCCGGTTGAGGTTGAGCGCGGCAACGACGCCGCCGAGGATGCCGATCGGCACCACCAGCACGAAGGCGACCGCCGCCAGCTTCATCGAATTGCCGAGCGCATCGATAACGAAGGGCGCGACCGGCGAGCGGAAGATGTAGGAGGTGCCCATGTCGCCCTGGACGAAATTCGTGATCCAGCCCCAGTACTGCACCAGCAGCGGGCGATCGACACCGAGCGTGTGATTGAGCGCGTCGACGGCACGCTGGTCGGCGAACGGGCCCAATATGGCACGGCCGACATTGCCGGGCAGCACCTGGCCGCCCAGGAACACCATGATGCTGAGCAGGAACAGCGTCACCAGCGACAGCGAGACACGCCGGGCAAGGAAGGAGAGAATGGCTAAGACTCCTTGTGGAGCCAGCCCCCCGTGGGGGAGCTGGCTGTTACAGGATTGGCTTTCCCTTTCCGTTCAGGCCTTCGATGCCTTGTCGAGAAACAGCTGCGACATTGCAGTCGGCTGCACGCCGGCCACGCCTTTCGCCGTCGCTGTCAGATAGTCGTAGAAATAGCCGAAGATCACGGGCGTTTCTTCGAGCAGCAGGTTCTGGATCTTGCCTGCCGTCGCCTTCTGCGCCTCAAGGTCGAGTGCGGCGATGTAGCTGGTCGCCAGCGTGTCGTAGTCCTTGTTCTTGAAATGCGCGGCGTTCCAGGTGCCGTCGCCCTTCAGCGGAGCTGCAAGATAGACATTCGGCACCCCGCGATGGCCATAGTCGGTGATGCCCATCACCGAATCCAGCCAGTTCGACTTGCCGAACACCGCATCTCCGTAGTAGCCGCCCTGGTCGAGGATATTGAGCTCCAGCTCGATGCCGATCTCCTTGACCCAGTTCTGGATAAGCTGGGCGTATTCGGGGATTTCCAGATAACGCTCGGTGGTCAGCGTCACCTTGAAGCCCTTGCCGGCGCCTGCCGCTTCCATCAGCTGCTTGGCCTGCGCGATATCCTGCTTGCGCTGCGGCACGCTCGTATCGGTCGACGGGTAGGCCGGGGCGAACGGGCTGTCATTGCCTGGCGAAGCCCGACCTTTCATCAGGCCGGCAACCAGCTTCTCACGGTCGAGGCTGAGTGCGATGGCGCGGCGCACGCGCGGGTCCTTGAACGGGTCGGAATCGCAGCGCATATGCAGTTGCTGGTGAGCGACCGACTTCAGGCTGATGATGTCGACATTCGGATCGTTCAGCAGCGCGACACCGGACAGCACCGGCAACTGGTTGATGATGTCGACCTGTCCGCCCTGCAGTGCCAGGATTTGCGGCTGCGTGTCGGTAAAGAAGGTGAACTCGGTGCGCTCCGGCAATGCCTTGGTGCCCCAATAGTCTTCGTTGCGGACGAAGGAGGCGCCGACCTTTGCCGTGTACTTCTCGATCTTGAACGGCCCGGTGCCGTCGAAGCTCTTCTCGTAGTCGCCCTTGTAGCTCGCCGGGATGATGACGGCGTTGTAGTTGTCGGACGACAGCATGTAGGGGAAGTTGCCATTCGGCGCGTCGAGGTGGAACTCCACCGTGTAGTCGTCGACCTTCTTGCTGGCGCCCTTCTGCAGGATGCCGTTGAACACCGACAGCGCGTTGGACGAGTTTGCCGGGTCGGCAAGGCGGTCGATGCTGGCCACGACGTCGTCGGCCTTCATCTCGCCGCCGCTGTGGAATTTGACGCCCTTGCGCAGCTTGAACGTCCACACCGTGCCGTTGTCGTTCGGCTTCCAGCTTTCGGCCAGCGCCGGCTGCAGCACGAGGTCGGGTCCGTCGATGCAGAGGAACTCGGCGACCTGCTGCATGATCAGCAGGCCGCCGGCGTCGGCGATGGTAACCGGGTCGATCGTCGCCGCCGGCACGCTGCTGGCGATGCGGATGGTGGCGCCGGGCGCGCCCTGGGCGCGCGCCAGCGACGGCATGCCGCCGAGGCCGGCGGCTGCGCCGATGCGGCCAAGCAGCGGCAGCGACAGGCCGAGCAGGCTGCCGTGACGGATGAAGTCGCGGCGGCTGACCCTGCCATCGACGAGGCCATCGATCAGGTGATTTTCAAGCGGCGAACGGTTGCGCCGGATCAGGTCGAGAATGTGATAATTCTTGCTCATGGTTTTTACCCTTTCCCCTATGTTCTTATGGTTGACGAATTTTTGCGGATAGCTCCATTTTGCGGCCGCCAGAATAGCCCGTGACCGGGACTGTAGCATGCGATTTTGTCCGGTCCATCCAGTCCTTGGCGTGGATGCCGGATTGCTGGCTGCACTGCTTTCACCCGTCTTTGTCCAACCTTCCCGACCGAAGTCGCGGTGGTTGGCTTCTCGTTTCTTGGTCGCTTGCCCGTCATTTAGTTCAGCGGCAAACGGCGATAGGTTCCGGGCTTTGCCGGGTCATGATACTTGTTGCACGGTCCGTTCTCGATAAAGTCTCTGTGACAGGCAGCGAGGTTTTCCCGTGACAACGTGACGCCGAGACCGCGGCCTTCCGGGACGCGCACGACGTTGTTCTTCGGCGAAAACGGCCCTTCCTCGGTGACATCCATCGGCAGCATGCGAAACAGCGACTGGTTGGGCTCCCTGATCCATCCGAGCGCCGCGCACAAATGCAAATAGGCCGCGCTGCCTATGCCGCTGTCGCCGCTGTAGCACCAGAAATCGATGCCGGCATGTTCGCAGGCGCCGACGAAGCGCAGCATGCGTCCGATGCCGCCATGCGTCGTCGGGTTGCCGACGAAAGCGTCCGGCACTTTCATGTCCATGGCGCGCGCAATGTCGATGTTGTGGGTCGAGAACGGGATCGAACAGTGGCGCCGCAGTTCGCGCATCTCCTCGATGGTCGCCACCGGATCCTCCCAATTGCGCACGCCCAGCTCCTCCAGCGGTCGTGCCAGCCGACGCGCCGTCGCCAGCGAATAGGCCTGGTTGGAATCGATGCGGATCATTGCATCGTCACCAAGTCTTTCGCGGATCAGCTGGACCATTTTCAGCGAGACTTTTGGATCCTGCGTCGAGAACTTGCCTTCGAAGAAGGTTGTCCCATGGGTCTCGTGCAGCTCGACGCAGTAATCGGCGACTTCTTCCGGCGTCGTCTCGCCCTTGACCTTTGGTCCGTCGCCGCGCAGCGAAAAATAGTCGGTGAACGGGATGTCCTTGCGCACGGCGCCGCCGAGCAACTGGTAGAGCGGCTGGTTCCACGCCTTGCCGCGCAGGTCCCAGAACGCCATCTCGATGGCGCCGAAGGCCATAATGCGGGTGCGGTCGTTGATCGACTGCACGCCGGTCCAGTAGGGCAGGCAGACATTCTCGGCGCCGGCGATGTCGAAGGCATCGCGGCCGACGAGGCGCGGCGCCAGGACATCATTGATGATCGCGGCGGCCGCCGGCGTCGGCGCCTCGCCGAGGCCGATCAGCCCATCCTCGGTCTCGACCTCGACGATGGTCGGCGAGAACCCATCGAGTTCGCCGAACACCCAGGAGTAGGGCGCCTCGAGGCGAAGGTTGATCGGTGTGGCCTTGATGCCGCGGATTTTCATCTCAGCCACCGATTTCGAAGAACGGCGCGCCAAGCAGGTCGGGAACCACGTCGATGCCGAGGCCCGGTCCATCCGGAATGCCCATGCGGCTGCCGGTGACCGGCGGCTTGTTCGACGCCGTGCGCACCGTCACCCATTCGTGGAAGGCGATCGCGTGCAGGCGGCGTTCTTCAGGTGTCGACAGCGACAGATGCGCCATCGCCGCGGTGTCGATCTCGGCGCCGCCAGTGTCCTCGACGGTGATCATGAAGCCGAGGTCAACGGCGAGATCGCGGACCTGCCGCGTCTTCGTCACGCCGCCAAGCCGCGAGATCTTCAAAGTCAGCCCGTCGGCGGCACCCTTGCGATGAATGTCGAGCATGTCGTCGAGCGAGGCGACGGATTCGTCGAGCACCATCGGCTTGTCGAGCGAACGGCGCACCGACATGCATTCGTCGATCGTCGTGCAGGGCTGCTCGAAGGTGTAGTCGATGGCCCGCGTCGCATCGGCGAACTGGCGCGCCTGGTAGGGCGTCCAGCCGGCATTGGCGTCGCAGAAGATCACCGTGCCTTTCGGCACCGAAGCGGCGACCGCCGTCACACGCTCGATGTCGTCATGGACATTGCCACCGACCTTGACCTGCAGCCGATGGAAGCCGTCCTTGACGATGCGCTTGGCCAGCGCCGCCATGGCCTCGATGCTGCCGTGGGTGACGACCTTGTAGAGCTCCGCCGTCTCGCTCTCCCGGCCGCCGAGCAGCGTCACCAGCGGCACGTCGGCGGCGCGCGCGGCCAGGTCCCAGCAGGCCATGTCGAGTGCCGACTTGATGTAGGGATGACCCTTGAACACCGTATCCATCAGCCGGCCGATGCCGGCCAGCCCACGCGGATCGTGGCCGATGAGATGCGGCGCGATCTCGACCACGCCGGCACGGACGCCGGCCGCGAAGGCGGGCGAGTAGAAATTGCCGAGCGGCGCCATCTCGCCCCAGCCGGTGATCCCGCTATCCGAGGTGATGGCGACGATCACCGCGTCGAAGGCGTCGGCAACGCGTCCTTTCGACATGCGGTAGGGCCCATCCACGAAGGGCTGCACGACATGGTAGGCCTTGATGGTTTCGATCTGCACGTGTCTGTCCATTGTCTGCGGTGGTGAGGAACGGGTCAGGCGCCTTTCGACGGGCGCTGTTCGAGATCGCGCGCGTAGGAAAGAAGCTCCTCGAAATCGAGGTCGATATGCTCGCGGGCATGGCGCTGGGCAGCGCGCATGTCGGCACCTTTGAGCAGTGACACATAGGTCTCGTGAACGTCTTCAGCCGGCACTGCTTCGTTGCGGGCCTGCTGGTGCAGGGCGAAATACATCTGCAGCCGGCTGGTCAGCCGCTGCCAGGTTTCCAGCAGCACCGAATTGTCGGCCCATTCGTAGATCAGGCCATGCAGTTGCAGCGCCGTTTCGATCTGGCGGGTGGTGTCGCGGTTGCGGGTCGCCTGTTTCACCGCCTCGTGGCGCTGGTCAAGCTCATCGAAGAAGCGCTGGTCGCGCAGCGGCCAGGTGCGCTCGATGGCGAATTCGTCGAGCACCTTGTTGAGCGAATAGGCATCGTCGATATCCTTGGCGGTCACGTCGACGACGAAAGTGCCGGCATAGGGAATGCTGGTCAGGATGCCCTCCTGCACCAGCTCACGCATCGCCTCGCGCAGTGGCGCGCGGCTGACCCGCATCTGTTCGGAGATCCGGAGCTCGTTGAGTTTCTGGCCTGGTTCCAACTGGCCGGTCAGGATCGCGCGCCGCAGCAGCGCGACGATCTCGGCGCGCCGCGTCGTATCCGCGATCGGACTGAAATCCACTTTAGCCATTCGGCCGCTCCCAAGGAAACCGAGAGCAAGACAATCAGATTGTCGACAATCTAACAAGAGGCCAATTTCGGATTCTTGTGCACCGCGGGCATATCTGCCTCTTCGGCCTCAGGCCGCGCGGCCGTAGAAGCCGACCCTTTCCTCGGCGCTGAACACCACACCTGGCTTCTCGTAGTAGGAGAACACCGCGATCATACGCTCGCGTTCGCCTTCGACGGTGGTGACGCGATGTGCGGTGTTCTTGCCGCGAAAGACGTTGAGCGTGCCGGGCTTCATGCGCAGGATCTTGGCTTCGGGGTCGCGCCCTTCGAGCAGTCTGGCGACGCCGTCATAGTTCGGATTGTCGTCCGACCGCAGGTCCGTCCGGTATTCGAGGTCGCCGCCCCGTTGCGACTGCTGCAGCAGTAGGGTTGTGGTGAATTCCGAACGATCGAAATGCCAGTTGAGCGCCTCGCCGGCGCGATAGGCCATCACGTTGGTGCGCGCCAGCGGATCCTGCATGACATGCAGCTTGGACTTGCCCATCGCCGCCGCCAGGAAGCGCAGCAGCGGTTCATATTCGTAGATGGCGAGCACGACGCTGCCGGGGATCTGGTCCGCACAGACGGTGTGGCTGATGGTCTCGACCTTGCGCAATGCCGGATGGTCAGGCGCAAGCTCGGGAATGTCGGGCTTGAAGTAGATGTTGTGCATCCGCTTGTGCGAATGCGACCGGGCAGCCATGACCGGCTGGATTTCCCGCACGGCCTTTTCAGCGATGCCGGGCCGCACAAACCCCTCGAGGTTGAACATGCCGTCGGCTTCGAGTGCGGCGACAGATTGTTCGACGAGGCGCTGCCATTCGGCGCTGCCTTCGCGGTCGAGCGGATAGCGGTCGAGATCGAGGATGTCTTTCATGGTCATGGGCTCCGAGGTTCTGAGCCTTATGAGACGGCAAAAAAATCTTTCTCTCAACTCGGAAAATAATTAGGATTGGCCAAGAAAAACTTTGGGAAGATCGATGTGGAACGTCTGCCTCCGCTGAATGCGATCAAGGCCTTCGAGGTCGCGGCGCGCGCCGGCAGTTTCACTTTGGCTGCGACCGAGCTTGGCGTGTCGTCGGCGGCGGTGAGCCAGCAGATACGCAATCTCGAAACCTGGTTCGGCAAGCAACTGTTCGTGCGCAGCGGCAACCGCATCGCGCTGACCGACGCCGGCCACGCCATCTATCCGCAGACGGCGCGGGCGCTGGGCGACATCGCGGCGATCGGCCGGCGGATGCTGGAAGGCGGCTTGCGGACTCGCCTTGTCGTCAGCGTGCCGTTTTCGCTGGCCGAACTGTGGCTGGCGCCGAAGCTCGCCGTCCTTCTCGATGCCTTCCCGCAGATGGCGATCGATGTCCGGGTCGAGGACGATCCGGTCGACCTGATGCGCCAGAACATCGACCTGCGCATCAGCTATGGCGACTATCACTATCCCGGATTGAAGCTCGTCCGGCTTGTCCACGATGATGTCTTGCCGGTCTGCGCGCCCGAATTCTGGCACAGGCACGGCAATGGCGATCCGGGTCTGGCGGACCTTCATGAAAGCCTGTTCATCCACACCAATTGGGGGCCGAACTATGCCTCGCACCCGACCTGGGCCGATTGGTTCGCGGCATCCGGCGGCAGTCGCTCGCCCGATCCGTCGCATGGGCGGCGCGTCGGCCTGTCCAGCCTGGCAATCACCTCGGCGAGGCTGGGTCTCGGCATTGCCCTTGGTCAGCAGGTCATGGCGCGCGCCGATCTGGAGGCAGGCCGCTTGATCGCGCTGTCACCCGTCTCGGTCCGCCTCGGGCATCCCTACTGCGCGTTCATGCCGCCGGCCAAGGCTGATCGTGCCGATGTCGCGGGCCTGGTGGATCTGCTCACGAAAGCGGCGCCCGCGACCTATGGGAAGGTCGGGGCGCCGCGCTGAGGCCGGACCTGACGGGGGTGTTCAGGTGGCCGGCTTTTCCGGCAGCGGAGAAATCGGCATTCCGGGTCCGATCTTCTGCAGATTGCCTGTTATCACCTGATCGCCTTCGGCAACGCCGGTCAGGATCGCCACCTGGCTGCCGCTGGTCGGGCCAAGCGAAACCAGCCGCTGGTCGACCGTGTTGCCCTTGCCGACGACGTAGAGATATTTGCCGAGCTGGCTCGAGCCCAGCGCCGTCTGCGGCACCATCAGCGCATCGGCCTGCTGCTTCACATGCAGCCGGACGCGAACATATTGGCCCGGTAGCAGCGTGAACTTGCCGTTGCCGATCGTTGCCCGCGCCGTGATGGTGCCGGTCGAACGGTCCACCGTATTGTCGATGAAGGTGAGTTCGCCCTTCTGGCTGGCCTCGGTCTCGCCCGGAAGCAGGACCTCGACCTCGATCGGACCGGCCGCGCGAGCCTGCTCGATCTCAGCCAGGTCCGTCTCGCTCGGATTGAAGGTGACGTAGATCGGATCGAGCTGCACCAACGTGTTGAGCACGGTGCCGGCAACGCTGACCAGCGTTCCGACCGAGGCCTGGTTGCGACCCAGGCGTCCGGCAAACGGCGCGCGGATTTCGGCATAGCTCAGATTGAGCTCGGCCGTGCGGACCGCCGCCTGGTTGAGCGCCAGCGACGCCTGTGCTTCGCGCAAGGTGCTGGTGCGCTGGTCGAACCCGTCCTTGGCGAGATAACCGCTCTTCGCAAGCTCGGTGCCGCGCCCGAGATTGGACTGGGCATAGTCGAGCGTTGCGGTGTCGCGCTGCACCTGCGCCTTCGCCTGGTCGAGAGCCGCCTGGAAGTCATCAGGCGAGATCTTGTAGAGAAGATCGCCTTGGCGGACGTCGACGCCGTCGGCAGCGGCCTGCTCCTGCAGATAGCCCGGAATCCTGGCCTGCAAGGTGATGTTGCGGATCGGCTCCGTCCGCGCGGCGTAGTCGAGGTAGATCGGGATCGTCTTCTTGACGACGCTGACCACCGGCACCGGCATGACGAACGCCGCCGGGGCGGGCGCCGCACCAGCGGTGCCGGCATTGAGGCTGACGTTGCCCATGTCGAGCAGATGAACGCTTGCCACCGAGATCGCTCCCAGCGCGACAGCCGTTCCCAACGCGATTTTCCATTTACGCATGATTAGTCTCCAATCTTATTCGGCCGCTTCCGCCAGGGGAGGGAAGGCGGTTTCGGCAGTTGGTTCAGTGTGTTCGTCAGCGGCGGGCTCGTCATTGCTGCCGCGTTCGCGCAGCTGTTCGATGACCGCGTAGAAGACCGGTACGAACACCAGCGACAGGATGGTGGCCGCCACCATGCCGCCAAAGACGGTGGTGCCGATCGACTGACGGCTTGCGGCACCGGCGCCGGTCGCGAACATCAGCGGCAGCACGCCGAGGATGAAGGCGAAAGCCGTCATCAGGATCGGCCGCAGCCGCAGCCGTGCCGCCTCCATTGCCGCGTCGACGATGCTGAGGCCTTCCTCGCGTCGTCTCCTGGCGAATTCGACGATCAGGATGGCGTTCTTGGCCGCCAGGCCGATCAGCATGACGAAGCCGATCTGCGAGTAGACGTCGATCTGCATGCCACGTGCCCACAGCACCGCGAACGCGCCGAACAGAGCGAGCGGCACCGCCAGCAGCACCATGAACGGCATCGCCCAGCTCTCATACTGCGCCGCCAGGATCAGGAAGACGAAGACGATGGCGAGGCCGAAGACGACGGACGCGATCGATCCTGCCTTGAGTTCCTGGAAGGTGATGCCGGTCCATTCGAAACCGAAATCCCTGGGCAGTGCCGTGGCGGCGGCCCGTTCCATAGCAGCAACCGCCTGGCCCGAGGAGAAGCCCGGTGCGGCACCGCCATTGATCGAGGCCGAGGCGTTGTTGTTGTAGTGAGGCACGGTTTCCGGGCCGACGAACGGCACGAGCTTGCCCAGTGTGCTCAACGGCACCATGCCGCCGGAGGCATTGCGCACATAGAGCCTGGAAATGTCGGCAGCGCCCGCACGTGCATCCTTGTCGGCCTGGATGGTCACCCGGAAGGTGCGGCCGAACAGGTTGAAGTCATTGACGTAGAGCGAGCCGAGATAGATCTGCAGCGTGTTGAAGACGTCCGGCAGGTTGAGGCCGAGCAGTTTCGCCTTGCTGCGGTCGAGGTCGTAGTTGAACTGCGGCGTCGAGGTCGAGAACGGCGAGAACAGCTGCTGCGGATTGATCTCGGGCTGCTTGCGCGCCTCGGCGATCACGGCTTGCGTCGCGTCGTTGAGGGCTGAACTGCCGCGGCCGGTGAGATCCTCGACGACGAATTCGAAGCCGCCCGTGGTCCCGATACCGGGGATCGAGGGTGGATCGAAGCTCAACGCGAAGGCTTCCGGAATCTGCAGCAGCTTGCCGCGCACATCGGCGACGAGCTTCGACGCGCTCTGGTCGGGACTGCGTTCCTCCCAGGGCTTCAGGATGGCGAATTCGACCGCCGAGTTCGACTGCGCCGCACTGGTCAGGAAGTTCAGGCCGCTGATCGAACCGACGATGTCGACGCCGGGCGTCGCCTGCAAGATGTCGCGCGCCTTTTGCGCCACCGCGTCGGTGCGCTCTAGTGAAGCGCCGTCGGGCAGCTGGATGACGACGAAGAAGTAGCCCTGGTCCTCAACCGGAAGGAAGGTCGAGGGCAGGCGCTGCCAGACGAAGTAGGTGGCGACAAGTCCGGCTGCAAACAGGCCAAGCATGATCCAGCGCAAGCGGATGAGGATGCGCACGCCGTGGGCATAAGCATGCGACAGCCGGTCGAAGCCTGTGTTGAACCAGCGGAACAGCACGAACTGCGTTGGCTCGCGATGCCGCAGGAAAGCGGCACTGAGCGCGGGGCTCAGCGTCAGCGAATTGAAGGCGGAGATGCCGACCGAGATCGCCACCGTCAGCGCAAACTGGTTGTAGAGCTTGCCAGAGACGCCGGGAATGAAGGCGACCGGCACGAACACCGCCATCAGCACGGCGGTGGTGGCGATGATCGGACCGGTGACCTCGGCCATCGCGGCCTTGGTCGCCGCCAGTGGCTTGAGCCCGGCCTCCAACTGTCGTTCGACGTTCTCGACCACCACGATGGCATCGTCGACCACCAGGCCGATCGCCAGCACCATGCCGAGCAGGCTCAGCATGTTGAGCGAGAAGCCGAGCATCTCCATGACGACGAGCGTCGCCACCAGCGACACCGGAATGGCGATGGTCGGGATGATCGTCGTGCGCCAGCTCTGCAGGAAGATGAACACCACGGCGACGACAAGGACCAGCGCTTCACCGAGAGTGATCAGCACGTCATGCATCGACGCCGAGACGAAGCGGGTCGTGTCATAGTGCATCGCATAGGAGACGCCCTTCGGGAAACGGGCCGACAGTTCCTGCATCTTGTCCTTGACGCGCTGCTGCAGATCGAGCGCGTTGGAGCCGGGCATCTGGTAGACGGCGAGCACCACGGTCGGATCCTTGCCGAAGAAGGCCGACGATGAATATTGCAACGCGCCAAGCTCGATGCGGGCGACGTCGCGCAGCCGCACCAGCGACCCGGTGTCGGTGTTGGCGCGCACGACGATGTCGCCGAACTCCTTGGGATCGCTCAAGCGGCCGACGGCGTTGACCTGCATCTCGAAGGCGGTGCCGGCCGGGGCCGGCGACTGGCCGATCTTGCCGGCCGCCACCTGGACGTTCTGCTCGGCAATCGCGTTCTGGACGTCGACAGCGGTGATGCCGAGATTGGCGAGCTTGTCCGGATCGAGCCAGACGCGCATCGAATAGCGCCGCTCGCCGAAGATCTGCACGTCGCCCACACCGGGCAGCCGCTTCAGCGGATCGACCACCTGCAGATAGGCAAGGTTGCTCAGCGCCACTGGATCGACCGAACTGTCGGGTGAGGTCAGGTTGACGATGAGGACGAAGTTCGGATTCTGTTTCTTGATCGTCACGCCGCCCTGATTGACGATCGCCGGCAGCGACGAGGCGGCTTGCGAGACGCGGTTCTGGACGTCGACGGCGGCGGTGCTGAGCGAATAGCCGACATCGAAGGTGATGGTGATGGTCGAGGAGCCGTCATTGGAGCTCGTCGACGACATGTAGGTCATGCCTTGCACGCCGTTGATCTGCTGCTCCAGCGGCGTCGTCACTGTGTCCGCCACCACCTGCGCGCTGGCGCCCGGATAATGGGCGCTGACCACGACCTGAGGCGGTGTGATGTCGGGAAACTGCGAGACGGGCAGCAGGAAATAACAAATCGTCCCGGCGAGCACCATGATGATGGCGATCGCCGAGGCGAAGATCGGACGATGGATGAAAAAGTTTACCACGAAACACACGCCTCCCCGGCCGCTCTTGCCTTGCCGAACGCGCTGGCAACCTTGGACAGCCTTTGGCCGCGCCCGTCACCGGGCTCTCCCAGCGAACGCAGCAACGGCATCTCGCTGTGCTGCGCATCGGCGAGCGAGCGCAGCATCCTTTCGAAGGCGCGCGGGTCGACGCCATCTGCTTTCATAACCAGCCGGATCATCGGATCCCGGACGGCTTCATCTATGGTAAGATCGCGGCGCTGTGGCATTGGCCGGCTCCTTGTCTGTCGGTTCGCAGCCCATGCTCACGAACCGTTTTCATCTCTTCACCGGCCGAGGCCGCATGAACTGCAATTGTTCGCCCATCTCGCTGAGGTCCCTCTCGATCTGGCAGGACCAGTTCACGGTCTTGTGATTGACGGAGGGCGACATAGGTGTTACCAGTAAGTAACATTCGTGACGTTACAGACCGGTAACACCCTAGTCAAGAGGCGTACCGAGGGATTTTTGGGAAACCAAGGAGGTTTTGATGGACGACGGCACTGTGGAACGCGTTCGCCCCCGGGACAGGATCCTGGAGACGGCGCAGGACATGTTTCACAAGCATGGCATCAAGGGCGTCGGCATCGACGCCATCACTGAGGCCGCCGGAACCAACAAGATGACGCTCTATCGTCATTTCGATTCCAAGGACGATCTCATCATCCAATGCCTGCGCGCCACCGCCTGCAAGGCTGGTGCGATGTGGGAGAAATTCGAGGTACAGCATCCCGGCGACAAGCTGGCGCAATTGCATGCCTGGGTTCACATGGCCGCCGATTGCCTGACGGCTGACGGTCGCGGCTGCGATATGGCCAACGCCGCCATCGAGTTGACCGACGCGGATCATCCGGCCCGGCGCGTCATCAAGGAACTCAAGGAAGCCCAGCGCGATCGCCTTGTCACGCTGTGCCGGGATGCCGGCATCGGCCAGGCCGAGTTGCTTGCCGATACGCTGTCGCTTCTGCTTGAAGGCGCCCGTGTCAGCGTTCAAAGTGTCGGTACCGAAGGCCCCAGCGCGCAGTTCGTGCGCATGGCGGAAGGGCTGATCGTCTCCTTCCGCGGCACTGCAGCCGGCTGAATTCTTCCCGGCGGCAGCTACGCTCCCTGTTCGATCTCGTGGCCGAGAATGAATGATGCGCGTGAACGCCATTGCAATCGCCACTGACTGGAACGAAAAAAGCCCGCTGCCGGGAGGAGGTGGCAGCGGGCTCGATTTCGAGTGTGGCGCGGGAGGAGGTGCACCCCACTCAGCGTCGGCATCGCATCTGGGAGGAGTAGATGGCCGACAACCGCAAATTAGGGGTTGCCCAATGATTCGGCAATCGTGGATCGTGCATAGCAGCTGTGCAGATTCGCTGTATCACCCGCGAAAGTTGTCGAGTGTGACCGGAAAAGCTCAGGCAGGCTTCACTGCACCGGAACGTTTTCCCTGAAGATCAAGCGCGGCTCGATGAACTTCCGCGTCAGATAGGGCGCCGAGGATGCTATCGAGCCGAGCAGGCGAATGACCGACCGCTCGGCGATCAGCCTGGCATTCTGGTCGATGACGACATCGAGCAGGTCGTCGACGAGATAGCCCCGCGTGTCCTTGGTAAGGTCGTGACAGATGAACACCGGCTTGCGGTTCGGCCTTAATTCCCGGATCGCCTTTGCAACGCCCGTATGTCCGGCTCCGACGCAATAGATGCCGAGCAGTTCGGGCTCGTTGTGCAGCGCCTTCATGGTCTCGGCATAGCTGACGTCGGGCTCGTCGTTGATCTCGACCGCGCTGCTGACGGTCAGGTTGGGAAACTCCTCGTTGAGCACCGAGCGGAAACCCATTTCGCGCTCTTCATGGCCGCGATAGGAGCGCGAGCCGACGACCATCGCTAGATGACCGGTGCGGCCGCCAAGGAAGCGTCCCATCAACAGCGCCGCCGTTCGTCCCGCCACCCGGTTGTCGATGCCGACATAGGCCGATCGCGGTGCGGCCGGAACATCGGACACCAGCGTGACCAGCCGCATGCCGGCGTCGACGATGTCGCGCAGGATGTTGCGTGTGCGCGGATGATCGACGGCGATGACACCGACGCCATTGGCCCGCAGCGAGAGGTTTTCGACGGCGATCTGCAGCGCGTTCGGCGAGATGCCGGCGAGGTTGTGGATCCGGCACGAGGCGACAAGCGGCAGCCGCGCGGCGTAGTCCTCGATATGTCCGGCGAGATCGCGCATGAAGGCATTGCTGCCGATCGGCAGCAGGAATTCGAGATGCGCGGGCCGCGATGGCAGCGTCACTTGATCGGCGACCGGCAGATAGCCGAGCTGCTTGGCGGCCTCCATGACGCGCTGCCGGTTGGCGGCACTCGCACCTGGCCGGTTGTTGAGCACCCTGTCGACCGTTGCGGTCGACAGCCCGCAATTGCGGGCGATATCCGAGACGGTGGCTTTCATGCCGTGACCCTATGTCCCGATGCGATGCCGCGCCAGACCAGCGATGCGATTTGAGGTGACGGCTGATTGCCGCCCATCAGCCGGACCGTCATTCGGCGGCCTCGACAAGACGGCTTCCGCCCGTCCTCAGTGCGATGGCTTGCCATCGGCGATGGCATCGCGGATTTCCTTGTCCGACATGCCGGTGATGATCCGCTCGACTTCCGCTACGCTGGTCTTCTTCGGGTCGATGTCGTCGGCGACCACCTTGCCTCGGCGCATGACGACGATGCGGTCGACCACCTGGAAGACATGGTGGATGTTGTGGGCGATGAAGATGCAGGAATGGCCGGAATCGCGGGCGTTGCGCACGAAGCTCAGCACGCCCTGTGTTTCGGCGACGCCGAGATTGTTGGTCGGCTCGTCGAGAATAATGAGGTCGCTGTCGAAATGCATGGCGCGCGCGATCGCCACCGCCTGGCGCTCGCCGCCGGAGAGCGAGCCGATCGGTGTCGTCGGCGGGATGTTCTTCGAGATGCCGACCTGTTTGAGCAGGTCGCGGGCGACCGTGTTCATGGCCTCCTGGTCCATCCGGTTGAGGAAGCGCGGCGGCTTGATCGGCTCGCGCCCGAGGAACAAATTGCGGGCGATCGACAATTGCGTGACCAGCGCAGAGTCCTGGTAGATCGTCTCGATGCCGTGGGCGATGGCGTCGCTGGTGTTGCGCAAGCTCACCTTCTTGCCGCGGATGAAGATGTCGCCGCTGGTCAGCGGAACGGCACCTGAGAGCACCTTGATCAGCGTCGACTTGCCGGCGCCATTGTCGCCGAGCAGGCCGACGATCTCCCGTTCATTGACGTGGAAACTGGCGTCCTCGAGTGCCTGCACCCGGCCGTAGGATTTGCGAATGTTCTGCATGCGGATCAGTGGCTCGGCCATGGTTCAAGTCCCTGCCTGATGCCGGCGTTCCAGCCATGAATGAAGCGCCATCATGCCAAGGATGATAGCCCCGATGAAGATGTTGTAGGCAAGGCCCGGCACGCCGATCAGCACGATGCCGTTGCGCATGACGCGCAGGATCAGGATGCCGAGCACGGTGCCGATGATCGTGCCGCGCCCGCCGGTCAGCGCCGTGCCGCCGATCACCACCATGGCGATGACTTCGAGCTCATAGCCGGTGCCGCTGTTTGGATTGGCGGCCGACGTGCGCAGCGAAGAGATGACGCCGGCAAGCGAGGCCATCAGCGATGACAGGACGAACAGGCCGATCTTGACGCCGCTGACATTGACGCCGCGGGCGCGCGCCGCATTGGGATTGCCGCCGGCAGCCTGGATCCAGTTGCCGGTGCGGCTTTGCGTCAGGACATAGCCCAGCGCAATGGCCGCGGCGATGAACCAGAACAGCGACATGTAGATGCGGAACGGCCCGATGAAGAAGTCGCCGACCAGCGCCTCCGCCAGCCAGCTGCCTTCCGCGCTCCAGGTGCGCTGCGGAAACCCGTCGGTGACGAAAAGGGCGGTGCCGCGCACAACCAGCAGCATGCCGAGCGTCACCAGGAAGGACGGGATCTTGAGCTGTGTGACGAAACAGCCATTGACCAGCCCGATGAAGGCGGCGACCAGCAGGGCTGCGACAAAGCCAATCTCCAGCGACGTGAGGCCGCTGTTGAACAGCGTCCACATCAGCACCGGCGAGAAGCCGAACAGCGAACCGACCGAAAGGTCGAACTCGCCTGATGTCATCAACAGCGTCATCGCCAGCGCGATCAGGCCAAGTTCGACCGTGAAGGCCAGCGTGTTCGAAATGTTCTGCGGTGACAGGAAGTCGTGGTTGATGCTCCAGAAAACGGCGATCTCGATGACGAGCAGCACCAAAGGGCCGAATTCGGGCCGCGCGATCAGGTGTTGGATGAGTGAACGATTTTCCACGAACAACCCGCGATAGGATTGGAAAGGCTGAGCCTTGCACAGCGAAGGGCTCGGCGAAAATGGAGAAGTCAGTCGCGACCGCCGGGGCAGTCGCGACTGTTTGAGTTTGGGATCTTATTTGCCGGAAAGGATCTTGTCGTAGACCGCGGCGGTATCCTTTTCATAGAGCGCGCCGGTGATCACGTTGAAGCCCGGAGGAATCCCGGCAGCGGCCATGTTGGCCAGGGAGAGGGCGACATAGCTGGTCGCCTGCGGGTCCTGCCACTGGCCGGCATTGACGTAGCCGTTCAGCACTTCCTGGGTGGTGTCGAGCGAGTTGCCCCAGCCGACGACCGGAATTTCACCCGGCTTGATGCCGACCTGGTCGAAGACCCGCTTGATCGAGCCAGTGACCAGATCGCCGAGGCCGATGATCGCCTTGACCTTGGCCTTGTTGGCGGTGAGGTAGTCGACCATGCGGTTGATCACCTCGGCCTGGTCGAGCGTCGCTTCGGTGATCTCGTAGGTGATGCCGAGAGGACCGAAGACGCTCTTGATGCCTTCCTCTTCCTGGACGCCATAGGTGGCGCCGGGGACCTCGACCGGCATCCAGACGAAGTCGCCTTTCTTCACCAGGCCCTTGTCGACCAGATACTGCGCCCAGTGCTTGCCGAAAGTGACGTTGTCACCGCCGACATAGGCGTTGAAATTGGCCTTGGGATCGGGCGTGTTGAAGTTGATGATCGGGATGTTTGCCGCGCGGGCTTCCTTGACGATCTCGACGAGGCTGCCCGGATCGGGGCTGGTGGTGACGATGCCATCGGCCTTGGCGGAGAGGGCGGCGCGAACCGCTTCCTGCTGCGAGGCCACGTCGCCATTGTGGAACGAGGTGTTGACGGTGTTGCCGGTGTCCTTGGCCCATTGCTTGGCGCCAGCCAGGAAGTAGGTCCAAACCGGATCGGCCGGGCCGCCATGCGAAATCCAGTAGAAGGTCTTGGCCTGTGCCGCTGCCGGAACAATCGTCAGCGCCACCAACAGGCCATAGAGAACGAGTCTTAGCCGTGTCAGCATTTGATTTCCTCCCGTTGTAGATGGTCAGTTCCGAATTCGTCCCTTGTTCCGGCGACCGCCGGATCGCGTCTTTGCCAGCGCCGGTTGGATGCGTCAGAGCATTCCCTTTTTCGACGGATGGCAAGCCTCCATCTGCAGATGTAGTGGGCGCCTGACGGGGCGCCATCAATGGTCCCATCAGATTGCATCAGTTGCGGTGGTTTTTCGCGGCGGTCGAAAGGGTTGGCGTCGACGATGCGCCGGCGCCGACGTGGATCACTCCAGCGTCAGCCGCCGCACCTTGGCGGTCGGAATGCCGGCACGGACGGTTTGCGGCCAGAGGCCGGCTAGATAAGCTCGGCCCCGGCCAGCTCGCGCATCAGATGGCTGGCGCCGTAGGTCCAGTGCGGGCAGTCGGGTGACAGCCGCACCCGGTTGACCAGCGCGCCGAATTTCTCCGACGAGATCGTGACAATGTCGCCGACCTTGTGGGTAAAGCCCTTGCCCTTTTCGCCGCGATCCTTCGACGGCACGAACATGGTGCCGAGATAGAGCGCCAGCCCGTCGGGATACTGGTGGTGCGGACCCATGGCGGCGGCAACCAACTCTTCCGGCGAGCGGCTGATCTCGGCCATCGAGCTTGCGCCCTCCAGCGAGAACCCGTCCTCGCCTTCGACCTTCAGGCGCACGACGGCCTGCTTGACGTCATCGATCGAGAATGTGTCGTCGAACAGGCGGATGAAGGGGCCGAGCGCGGCCGAGGCATTGTTGTCCTTGGCCTTGCCGAGCAGCAGCGCCGAACGTCCCTCGACGTCGCGCAGATTGACGTCGTTGCCGATGGTGGCGCCGACGATCCTGCCGCTGCCGGCGGCGATCATGGCGATCTCGGGCTCGGGATTGTTCCAGGTCGACACCGGGTGCAGGCCGACATCGGCGCCGAAGCCGACCGAGGCCATCGGCTGGCACTTGGTGAAGATCTCGGCGTCGGGACCGATGCCGACTTCCAGATATTGCGACCAGGCGCCGCGCGCGATGAGCTTGGCCTTGATCTCCATCGCCTCCGCCGACCCGGGCTTGAGCTTCGACAGGTCGTGGCCAATCAACCCGGCGATGTCGGCGCGGATGGCGTCGGCCTTTTCCGCCGAACCGCGCGCCTGTTCCTCGATCACCCGTTCGAGCAGGCTGACGACGAAGGTGACGCCCGAGGCCTTGACCGCCTGCAGGTCGACCGGGGAGAGAAGGTACGGTTTTTTCGCGTCCCGCGTAGCCTCAAAACTGTTGGCGGCGACGGCGTCGAGCGAGCCAATCGGTTTGCCCTTGGCCGACCGCACATGGCCGGCAGGATCAGGCATCTCGCAGACATCACGCACGGTCGGTGCCGCGCTCGACGTGATGTCGAAGACCGTGCCGTCGCGCACCGTGACCACCAACGGATACGGGACATCACTGCTCCTGGCGCGGCCGAGAAAAAGGCCTTCAGCGGGCAGGTGTGTTGGATTGGTCATGGCGTTCGGTCCTCTGAAATGATCGACAATGCGGGCTGGCCGCATCGGCGCGGCACCTTCACCGGATTCCGGTCAAAGGTCTATCCCGTTGGTTGCCAATCTGCATCGCCGCATTCGATCGGCAAGTACCAGGCCCGAACGGTCCGTTGGCGTTGGTCCTAATGTCAGGGCTGAAACCGCTATTTCAAAACTGTGAAATTCTGACTAGAGTTTTCATTCATCGCAGCCCATCCAGGTGACCCTTTGCCCGCACCGTTCTCCGATCCCGTCTGGCGCAAGCCACAAGCGGCCTCCAGGTTTCAGTCGCTCTTTGCCAGTGGCGGACGTGCCGATGTCGTCATTGTCGGTGGCGGCATCATGGGTCTGTCGACGGCTTTGCATGCGGCCCGCTCTGGCATGTCGGTGCAAGTGCTGGAGGCCGGCGAAATCGGCCAGGGCGCTTCCGGGCTCAATGGCGGGCAGGTCATTCCCGGCCTGAAATACGATCCGGAATGGCTGCTCGCGCATTTTGGCCCGGAGCGCGGCGAGGCGTTGGTCAATTTCGCCGCTTCGACCGCTAATGCCGTGTTCGAACTGATCCGCGATGAAAAACTGGCGGTTCCCTTCGTCCGCAATGGCTGGATCCAGGCGGCGCACACCGAGGCCGCGTTGAAGGCGGCGGCAAACCGTGACCGGCAATGGCGGGCGAGGGGTGCCGACGTCAAGCTTTTGAGTGAGGCCGAGATCGCCACGATGACCGGCGCTCAAGGGTATCTCGGCGGCTGGCTCGACCGCCGCGCCGGTGTCATCGATCCGCTCGCTTACATATCGGAACTCGCCCGGGTCGCAGCGGCGGCTGGTGTCGGGATAGCGGAACGCCAGAAGGTCGCAAGGCTCGTCAATGCCGCCGGCGTTTGGCGTGTTTCGACCGAAAGCGGCGCTGAATTGCAGGCAAGGGCGGTCGTGCTGGCAACCAACGCCTATACGGACGGTTTGATCCCTGGCCTCGCCCAGACGATCGTGCCGCTGCATTCCTTCCAGATCGCCACGGCACCGTTGCCGCCCAAGCTGGCGGCCACGATCCTGCCGGAAGGGCAGGCGGTGTCGGATTCGCGTCGCATCCTCGTCTACTACCGCAAGAGCGCCGACGGCCGACTGGTGCTCGGCGGGCGTGGCCGCATGGCCTTGCCGACGAGCCCCAAAGACTGGGCGCATCTCGAGCGGGCGCTGCGGCGGCTCTATCCCAGCCTGTCAGACGTCGCCATCGAGAAGCGCTGGTTCGGCCGGGTGGCGATGACGCCGGACCACCTGCCGCACATCCACGAGCCGGAGCAAGGCCTTGTCGCCGTGGTCGGCTGCCAGGGCCGTGGCGTTGGCCTGATGACCGCGCTTGGCGAGCGCATCGCAACCTATCTTTCCAGTGGCGACGCCATGCAGTTGCCGTTTCCGCTCTCGCCGATCCAGCCGATCCCGTTCCACGCCTTCCGGCAGGTCGGCGTTGCCGCGACCATCGCCTGGTATCGCTTGCTCGATGCAGTGGAACGCTGACGCAGCAGGCCAGCGGGATTCCGCTTGACAGTTTCACAAATATGAAAAATTCTTAGGCAATTTCAAAATTTCGATGAGCAGGTCGATGTCGACCATTGTTGCAGCACAAGCGCCAGAGGCCCGGACTTCATCGGGCTTCCGGGTCGCGATGTTGCTGCCAGGCGCGCTGGTCACCTTCCTGCTGATCCTGTTTGCCCTCGGCCTGGTGATTTTCCTTGCCTTCCGCAACAATGACGGTTCGCTGCTCGGCACAGGTTTCAGCCTGGCGAATTTCGCCACCGTGCTGTCCGATCCGCTGTACTGGACGGTGACGCTGCGCTCGCTGATCATTGCCGCGCTGGTGACGCTCGCCACCGTCGTCACCGCCTATCCCGTCGCCTACTACCTTGCCTTCCATGCCGGAGGGCGGCGCGGCCTGCTGCTGTTCCTGGTGACGCTGCCGTTCTGGACCAGCTATCTCCTGCGCGTCTTCGCCTGGAAGATCGTGCTCGCCTACAACGGCGTCTTGAACTCGGCGCTGATCGAAAGCGGCATCTGGTCCGAGCCGACATTGGCCTTTCTCAACACGCCGGCCGCTGTCGTCGTCACGCTCGCCCACGCCTATGCGCCGTTCGCCATCCTGCCCATCTATGTGGCCCTGGACACCATCCCGAAGTCGCTGATCGAGGCCGCTTCCGATCTTGGCGCCAGACCCTTCACCTCTTTCCGCCGGGTCGTGCTGCCCAACTCGATGCCCGGCGTGCTGGCGGCCGCACTTGTCGTCTTCGTGCCGACGGTCGGCGACTATGTCACGCCAGCGCTCGTCGGCGGCCCGGCCAGCACCATGATCGGTACGCTGATCCAGGCTGAGTTCGGCAAGGCCAACGACTGGCCGTTTGGCGCCGCACTCGCCGTTGCCGTCATGCTGGTCATCCTTGCCGTGGTGCTGGTCGCACGCTTCACCGACCGCAGATTTGGCGGCCGCACATGAACATCGCGCACGCGCAGGGTGGCGGCCGCTGGCTTGGCGTCTACGTCATCGCCTACCTGGTCTTTCTCTATCTGCCGGTGCTGCTGATCCCGCTGTTTTCCTTCAATAACTCGGTCCAGGCAGCATTTCCGCTGCAGGGCTTCACCTTGCAATGGTACGCGACGCTCTACGGCAATTCGGTGCTGTCCGGCGCCCTCGTCAACAGCCTCGTCATCGCTACGATTGCCGCCACGGGGGCAACGCTGTGCGGCATCACCGTCTCCTACATGGACCTCTATGGCCGCTCGCCGCTCGCCGCCGTCATCAGCGCCATCGCGCGGCTGCCGATCCTGATCCCCGGTGTCATCGTCGGCATATCGCTGCTGATCCTTATCAATCTCATCGGTCTCGGGCCGTCACGCATTGCCATCGTTCTCGGCCACATACTGGTTGCGCTGCCAACGACGGTGGTGATCATGCGCAGCCGCTTTGCCGCCATCCCAAAGACCATTCGCGAGGCGGCACTCGACCTCGGCGCTTCCGACTGGACGACCTTCCGGCGGGTGATGCTGCCGCTTAGCCTGCCGGCCATCGTCTCGGCTTTCATGCTGGCTTTCCTGATCTCCTTCGACGAATTCATCGTCGTGTTCTTCCTCGCCGGCACCGAGCCGACGCTGCCGCTCTACATCTGGAGCCAGCTTAGGTTCCCGAAATCGCTGCCGACCGTCATGGCGCTCGGCACGTCGATCCTGGCCGTCTCCTTCGTCATCGCTGCAATCGCCGAAATCCTGCGCCATCGCGGTCTGTCCGCAGCGGCGCCACGACCCGCGGATCCATCACAACCAAAACAAACCAAGAGAGGAGAACTGCAATGGCATTCGACCTGATATCTGGAAAGATGGCCCGGACCGGCCTGGCCGCCCTGGCTTTGGCGCTGTCGTCGACCGTCGCTTTCGCCGGCGACAAGCTGCAATACTTCACCTGGTCGGGTTATGAACTGCCCGACTTCAACAAGAGCTTCCTTGCCGCTCATCCCGATGGCGTCGAGGCCTCCATCTTCGGTGACGATGATGACGCCTTCACCAAGGTCAAGGCCGGCTTTCGGCCTGACATCGCCCATCCCTGCTATGACAAGGTGGCGCGCTGGAACAAGGAAGGCCTGCTGCAGCCGATCGACACCAAGCGCATCAAGAACTGGGATTCGATCTTCCCGGTGTTCAAGAACCTGCCCGACCTGCAGGCCGGCGACGGCAAGGTCTGGATGGTGCCATGGGACTGGGGCAACACCTCGATCCTCTACCGCACCGATCTGGTGAAGAACCCGGAAGCGAGCTGGAACCTTCTGTGGGACAAGCAGTATGCCGGTCGCATGGCGACCATCGACGCCGTGCATGACACGCCGATCGTTGCCGCGCTTCTGGCCGGCGTCAATCCGTTCGACATGACGCCGGAGCAAATGGACAAGGTGGCGGAGAAGTTGCGCGAGCAGCGTCCGCTGCTCTCCAACTACACCACCGACATGACCTCGGTCGAACAGGCGCTGGCCAGCGGCCAGCTGGTCGCCGCCATGACCTGGAACGCGTCGGCCACTTCGCTGAAGAAGCAAGGGGTGCCGGTCGAGTTCATGAAGCCGAAGGAGGGCATGCTGACCTGGTCCTGCGGCTTCGTCATGCTCAAGGACGCCAAGAATGTCGATCTCGCCTATGACTTCATCAACAGCCGGCTGGACGCCGACTCCGGCAAATACCTGATCGAGTCCTACGGCTATGGCAGTTCACTGAGCTCTGCCTTTGCCACCGTGCCGAAGGAGGAACTGGAGAAGCTGCAGCTGCCGTCCGACCCGGAGGTGATGCTGAAGACCACCATCTTCACCGGACCGATGAAACAGAATGACGACCTCGCCAAGATGTTCGAAAAGGTCAAGGCAGGCGGCTGAGCCTGGCTTTCCCTTCTCCCCTTGTGGGAGAAGGTGTCGCCGAAGGCGACGGATGAGGGGTGCTCCAGCTAGCACCGGCGGCACTCCTGCCAACACCCCTCATCCGTCTCGGCGCTGTGCGCCGATCCACCCTCTCCCACAAGGGGAGAAGGGAAGACCAAACGAGGACGAATGCATGGACATGCTGGACGAAGCGGCTGAAAAGCCGAAGGATGATGCCGATGTGCGGGTTGGCCGGCGCGTGCGGGCGCTGCGGCTGGAACGCAATCTGTCGCTGGCCGATCTGGCCGCCAGGGCAGGCGTGTCGATCGGCGCGCTCAGCCAGATCGAGCGTGGCATGTCCTCGCTGCGCGTCAAGGTGATCTGGCCGCTCGCTGCCGCCCTCGATATCGAGCCGTCGGCGCTGATCGCCGACGGCGACGATGCCGTCAGCGATCTCTATTGCGTGCGTGCCAACAGCCGTCGTGCCATTCCGGTGAAGTCCGAAGGCATCGCCAAGGCGCTGCTGTCGCCGCCGGGTGCGACGCTCACCGGCATGCTGGTAACGGTTGATGCCGGCGGCGGCACCGCCGAGGCCTATGCCCATGCCGGCCATGAATTCGGCTTCGTCGTTTCAGGCGAGGTCGAACTGGTGGTGGATTCGACGAACTACGTGCTGAAGACCGGTGACAGTTTTGCGTTCAAGAGCACGCTTTTGCACGCCTTCCGCAATCCGGGCGCCGAGCGCTGCCAGATACTCTGGGTCAACACCACCAAGCCGTCCGAGGTTCGCGATGGCGCCTGATCCTCTCGTCCGGTTGCAGGCGGTCTCGAAGATCTTTCCCGGCGGCATTGTCGGCCTCGACGCCGTCGATCTCGACATCGTCCGCGGCGAGTTTCTCACCTTGCTTGGACCGTCGGGCTGCGGCAAGACCACCAGCCTGCGAGTCATCGCCGGCTTCGAAAGCCCGTCGAGCGGCAAGGTGCTGCTCGACGGCCGTGATATCACGGCACTCAGGCCGTACGACCGGCCAGTCAACACCGTGTTCCAGGACTACGCGCTGTTTCCGCACATGGACGTTGCCGAGAATGTCGGCTTCGGCCTGTCCTTGCGAAAACTTTCCGGCGCCGAGCAGGCAAAACGCGTCGGCGAAGCCCTCGATATGGTTGGTCTGGCCGACAAGCTCGGCGCCCGCGTCTCCGAACTGTCGGGCGGCCAGCGCCAGCGCGTCGCACTCGCGCGTGCCATCGTCTGCGAACCGCGCGTGCTGCTGCTTGACGAGCCGCTGTCGGCGCTCGACGCGCATCTGCGCGAACAGATGCAGGTCGAGTTGAAGCGTCTGCAGTCGCGGCTCGGCACCACCTTCGTCATGGTCACCCACGACCAGACCGAAGCGCTGTCGATCTCCGATCGCATCGTCGTCATGAACAAGGGCCGCATCGAGCAGATCGCGCCGCCGGCGACGCTTTACGATCGGCCTGCGACCACATTCGTCGCCAGTTTCATCGGCACCATGAACCTGTTGCAGTCGCGCTTTATCAGGCGCGATGGCGATCGCCTGCGCTTCGCCGCCGGCGCCTTGCCGCTGGAAGCGACCTCCGAAACCGGCGAGGCTCCCGCCGAAGGCACTATCCGCACCGTCGGCGTGCGGCCCGAGGATTTGCTGGCGGCCACTGAGGCGGCACCCGGCACGGCGCCGGCCCGCGTCAACAGCATCGTTTTTCACGGCCGCACTTTGCGCCTGCATGCCGAGCTTGGGCAGGGCGCTCCTGTTGTCATCGACGCGCCGCGCCAGGCCGATGGCTTTCAATTCAGCGTCGGCGACGTGGCGCATATCAGCCTGCGCCGAGGCGCCAACTGCCCTATGCTGCCAGGCTAGTTTCAAGGACATTCCAGAGCCAGATCTCCGTCGGCTCGAAGGGCCGATGTCGACAAGGCCGTGGCCGCCGCTCCTCGAGGTCAAGGGCATCGTCGGCAACGGGGCGTAGGCTCGGAAATTCCACGCTTGACTCGAAGCTAAGTTCCTGTTTTGTTCTATTTAGTACCAGGCAGGAGCGTTGTTTTTGCGGGCGTATGCGTATGTATCTGCAAGGCGAATTCGACTTAGGCATTCCAAAGCCGTCATGGTGTCCTAAACGGCCGGCCGCTGAGCGCGATGTGATCCGCCGATCGCTCCCTCAAATCGTCGTCATATACCCCGCGCGATATCATCATCCTGACATGGCTTGTCAGCTACCAAGCGGATTGATGATGGCCGGCCAACAAGCTGTCCCCTACTTGCAATGCGTCTGAACAGGAGGAACACAAATGACCATCGCGGAAATTGCCAAGGATTTCACCGAACTCCTACAGCAAGGCGACCACCACGGTGCCGCTGAGAAATACAATGCCGACGATATCGCCAGCTACGAAGCCATGGAGGGGCCGATGGCCGTCTCCCATGGCAAGGAGGCCCTCAAGCAGAAGGGCCAGTGGTGGCAAGAGAACCACGAAGTCCATGGCGGCTCGGTCGAGGGCCCATACGTCAACGGCGACCAGTTCGCACTGCGCTTCAAGTTTGACATAACGCCCAAGGCCACGGGCGAGCGGGTCACCATGGACGAGGTCGGCGTCTACACGGTCAAGAACGGCAAGATCACCGAAGAGCGCTTCTACTATTGAGGCCGGAAATACCACCGGGCTCCGGGAGCCTGCTCTCTTCGCTGGCTTGCAAATAAGCACGGCGGTCGGGACGATGGCCCGGCCGCAATGTGAGAGCTCAGATCGTTTTCACGTACTCTGCCAGCTGATCCGCCACCGTGCCCCAGCCATCGAAGAAGCCCATCTCTTCATGGTTCTTGCGGGTCGCCTCGTCGCGGTGGATCGCGGTGGCGGTGTAGCGTGTGCCCTTACCGTCCGGCTGGAAGGAAATGACCGCGGTGATGAACGGCTCCCCTGACGGCCGGTAGCCCGGCAGCAGCGCATCCGTCCACACCAGCCGCTCGTTCGGCACGATTTCCAGATAGCAGCAATGGCGGTCGTTGACTTGCTTGCCGTCAGGCGACTGCATGCGCGTGCGAAACAGCCCGCCCGGCCTGAGGTCGATCTCGCAGTCGGTGACGGTCCACGGCTTCGGCGTGAACCACTGCTTGACATGGGCAGGGGTCGTCCAGGCTTTCCACAACAACTCGCGCGGCGCATCGACGACACGCTCCAGCACGAGGTCCAGTCTGGGGTCCGGCTTGAACGGATAGCTCATGCGTCTTTCTCCTCCAGGGTCATCACATAGGCGTCGAACTGGTCGAGGCGGCGTTCCCACAATGTGCGCTGTTCGGCCAACCAGTTTTCAGCAAGCTTCAGCGGCTCCGGCGCCAGTTGATAGGTCCTGACCCGGCCGTTCTTTTCCGAGCGCACCAGTCCGCAGCCTTCGAGAACCCTGAGATGCTCGATGAAGGAGGGCAGGGCCATGTCGAAGGGCTGCGCAAGTTCGCTGACCGAGGCGGGGCTGCGGTTCAGCCGCTCCACCACGCGTCGCCGCGTCGGGTCGGACAGGGCGCGGAAGATGCCGTCGATTGGTGGCGGTGTTTGTGTCGCGGATTGCAGACTTGTCATGGCGATGACCGCTCGACACGATAGGTGAGCACCACCGCGCCGTTGGCGAAGGAGCGTGTGTCGACCAGCCTGAGGTCCGTCGCGTCCTCGGTCCTGTCGAAAAGCTGCGCGCCGCTGCCGAGTATGACCGGGAACACCATCAGCCGGTATTCGTCGACAAGGTCGTGGTGCCTGAGCGCCTTGACCAGTGTGCGGCTGCCGCCAACGACGATATCGCCTTTCAGATCCTGCTTGAGTTTGCGGATCGCGGCCATCGGTTCGCCTTGAAGGACCGTCGTGTTGTTCCAGGCCGGTGCCTTCACCGTCGTCGACACCACATATTTCGGCATGCTGTTCATCCGGTCCGCAAAGGCGCCTTTGTAGGTCGGCCAGGCGTCGGCGAAGCTTTCATAGGTCACCCGGCCGATCAGCAGCGCCTCGTGGTCCAGTACCTCTTGGAATTTGTACTCGATCTGTCCGGCCTCGTGCCGTTTGCCGACCCAGTTGGTGTGCCGGTAGCCCGGCTCGCCTCCCGGCGCTTCCATCACGCCATCGACGGAGATGAATTCCGATACAACGATCCTGGCCATGGTCATTCCTTTCCGGCTTTGACCATTACTTAGGAAAATTCCTTAGTGTTGGCAACAGCCAATATTCGAAGGACGCCAACCAGGGGTGCTGGCAAAGCGGGAAGGGCGGTTCTAGGCTGCGAGCGGATTCGACTGTCAGTTTGGGGAAGTACGCTTGACGATCACCATGTACGGCATCACCACCTGCGACACGATCAGGAAGGCGCGCGTCTGGCTGGAAGGTCATGATGTGCCCTATCGTTTTCACGACTACAGGGCGGAAGGGCTGGAGGCGAAGCGGCTGGATGGCTGGGTCCGCAAGGTTGGCTGGGAAATCCTGCTCAACAAGGCAAGCACGACCTTTCGCGAATTGGCCGACACGGACAAGCAGAACCTCGACGAGAAGAAGGCCAAGGCGCTGATGCTGGCCAAGCCGACCATGATCAAGCGACCGGTGCTGGACCTGGGCGACCGGATTCTGGTCGGCTTCAAGCCGGATGTTTATCAGCAGGCGGTGGGAAGTTTTAAGTAGGAGCAGCAGGACGGCGAAGCTGCCGATCCCCCCCTGCGGGGGAGATGGCCGGCAGGCCAGAGGGGGTGGGAAGGATCGCCAACCGTCGGCCGACTTATTCCAAAGGGGCCCTGTCGAAGCACGTGGCCGAAATTGCAATTAGTTGACAGACCGGAGGGACAGCACCCCCCTCTGCCCTGCCGGGCATCTCCCCCGCAAGGGGGGAGATTGGCCAATTACCACCGTTGCAGGGTATAGGCGCCCTTCAATCCGACTTTCTGAGATAGCTCGCCAGTGCCATCGCATTGTTGTGCGCTTCGTCATGCGCACCGTACAGCAGCGTGACTTTTCCTTTGTCGAGCAGCGCATGCAACTGCCCGACCGCCTCTGCATTCCCGTCCAGCTCAGCCCGATATCGCTGCTGAAACTCCGCCCAGCGCTCCGGTGCATGGCCGAACCATCCGCGCAGGCCATCGCTCGGTGCGATCTCCTTCAGCCATAGCGTCAGCACGGCCTCTTGCTTGCTGACGCCGCGTGGCCAGATTCGGTCGACCAGCACCCGCTGCCCGTCGTCCGGCGCCGGCGGCTCGTAGATCCGCTTGACCGCCAGGTCGATGGCCATCCGATCCTCCTTAAGTGCCTGTCAGGCCCACTCGCCCTTGCGCATCACCGGCACGCGGGCGCCGTCCTTGTGGACGCCGTCTATGTCGATCTTGTCCGAGCCGATCATCCAGTCGATGTGGATGAAGCTCTTGTTGCCACCGCGTGCGGCGATCTCGTCCTGGCTGAGCGAGGCGCCATCGACGAAGCACTTCGAATAGCACTGGCCGAGCGCGATGTGGCAGGCGGCGTTCTCGTCGAACAGCGTGTTGAAGAACAACAGGCCGCTGGCCGCGATCGGAGAGGAATGCGGCACCAGCGCCACCTCGCCGAGACGGCGCGCGCCCTCGTCGGTGTCGAGCACCTTCTTCAGCACGTCCTCGCCCTTCGAAGCCTTCGCCTCGATGATCCGGCCCTCCTCGAAACGCACCGAGATCTCGTCGATCAGCGTGCCCTGATAGGACAGCGGCTTGGTCGAGGAGACATGGCCCTCGACGCGCCTGGCATGCGGCGTGGTGAAGACTTCCTCGGTCGGGATGTTCGGGTTGCAGGTGATGCCGTTCTTGGCGGTCGAGGCGCCGCCCATCCATTCGTGGCCGTCCGCCAGCCCGACGGTCAGGTCGGTGCCCGGCCCGGTGAAATGCAGCGCATGGAAATTGTGGCCGTTGAGCCATTCGGTGCGGCCACGAAGGGCGGCATTGTGAGCCTTCCAGTTGCCGATCGGGTCCTCGACGTCCACCCGCGACGCCGCGAAGATGGCGTCGGCGAGCTTCGCCACGGCAACGTCGTCGGCATCATCTGGGAAGACCTGCCTGGCCCAGGCGAGATCCGGGTAGGCGACGATGTTCCAATTGATGTCGAAGCCGGTGATCTTCTCAAGCGCCGGTTGATAGGCCATCGAATTCGCCTTGTTGGCGCGCGCCACTTTCGCCGGATCCTGCGCCGACAACAGCGACGGATCCTCGCCGCGCACGGCAAGCCGCGCTGCATTGTTGGCGAAGGCCTTCGCCATGCCTTCATAAAGCCAGCCGGCGGCACGGTCGAAACTGGCATCGGCGCCGAAGCGATAGCGCGCCAGCGTCATCTCGTCGTCGTTGAAGATCGGCGTCACCAGCCCGGCGCCGGCCTTGTAGGCATGCTCTACGATCCGTCTGGTCAGCGGCAGCGCCGCGATCGATGACGTCACCACCAGGTCCTGGCCGGGTTGCAACTGCAGCCCGACCTTGATGGCGACTTCCGCCAGCCTGTCGAGCTTCACCGGGTCGATCGATGCGGCAACGCCGCGCGAATGTGTGGTCATGATCCTGCCTGCCGTAGTTTGATGTCTCACTCTACATAGACCGGTGCCACGGTGCTTTCCACCGCGATCCCACCGGTGGGTGCGGTGGCCGCATTCGCGGACCCGAACTGTGCCATCGTCGCCTCGATCTCTTCCTTGATCCAGACCTTGAAATCCCGGACCTTGCGGTTTTCGGCCTTGGCCGAGGAGGTCACCAGCCAATAGCCGAGGCCGCTCTGGGCGCGGATTCCGAACGGCGCCACGAGCCGGCCGTCGGCCAGCGCATCGGCGGTGAGCAATTGCCAGCCGAGCATCACGCCATGGCCGGCGATCGCCGATTCCAGGCACAGCATCGGATCGGTGAAGCGCGCGCCCTTCAGGAACGTGACGGGCGGAACGCCGGCTGCCTCGAACCAGCTTTCCCAGTTGATCATGGCCCGCTCGTCGGTGATGGCGCAGGTCTGGGCAAGATCCTCGATCGACTTCAGCTTCCCGGCGATCACCGGGGCGCAGACCGGGAAGACTTCCTGGGCCAAAAGCAGTTCCGCCCTCCCGCCTGGCCATTTGCCGTCGCCGAGCCGGATGGCAATATCGATGTCGGAGTGGTCGAGATCGGCCAGCCGCACCGAAGCATCGATGCGCAACAGCACGTTGGGATGCCGCGCGAAGTGACGCGACAGCCGCGGCAGCAGCCACTTCGAAGCAAAGGCCGGCGCCACCGAAACCACCAATGTGCATTGCGTCGCCTCGTCGGCCAGCGCCACGGCGTGGGCAAGCTCGCGAAACCCCGCACCGAGGCGGGCCGCGAAGGCAGCGCCGAACTCGGTCAGCACGAGACCGCTCGCCGTTCGCTCGAACAGCGCCTGGCCGAGCTGCTTCTCGGTGCGGCTGATCTGCTGGCTGACGGCGCTGACGGAAACGTTGAGTTCGCCGGCGGCCGCCGCGAGCGAGCCGAGACGGGCGACGGTTTCGACGGCGCGAAGGCCGTTGAGATGGACGCGATTGAGCATGGCCATTTGAGTTTTTCTAAACCGATCCGGCTGAAATCTCAATTGAAAGACACATCGGAACGGCACACTTTACGGAGGGAGCCAGACCCGTGGAGGCGAAAATGCTGAGCATGTTGTCATCGCTGAAGATCTTTTTCTCGACCCATGCTCCGCAAGAGCCAAGCCGGGAGTGCGTGACGCAGAGATGGCTGACCGATCCGCTTTCGCATCCTGTGCTCAACACCATGTCGGAGCGCGAATTGGGTGATGTGCCGTTCAGGCTGACGGCGCGGCGCACGGTGCACGAGACTGCTGCATTGCATGCCGGTTTCGGTGGACGCTGCTGAGAGCCTGTTTGGAAATTCTACTCTGGCGGCCATCCGACGGCGTTTTCTGCGCTTCCGTTGCTCACGGACCAAATGTCCGCTGCGCTCGAAACCACCACCATATGACTCGCCAGAGCGAATTTCGAAGCAGTCTCTAAGCGGACGTCTCGCTTTCCGGCTTAAGCAAAAGTCGAGGCGAGCGCCGCGCACTGCGACCGCGCTGGCCCAACCAAAGGTGGATTGTTTCACCGCCTCGCGCACTTAATTGTGCACTGCAATGACAGCCACCTCGACAGCACTGCGTTTCGCCATCGCCGGTATGATCGCCATGGCTGTTGCCATGGGCATCGGCCGCTTTGTCTACACGCCGATCCTGCCTGGCATGATGGAGGAACTCCATCTGTCGCCGGCCGATGCCGGGTGGATCGCCTCCGCCAACTATCTTGGCTACCTCGTCGGCGCGCTGGCGGCGGCGGGCGGTTGGGCGCAGGGACGTGAACGCATGCTGATGCTGGTGGGTCTCGGCGCCAGCACTGCCCTTGCTGCGTTGATGGGACTGTCCGACACAATGGTCGCCTTTCTCGTCATCCGCTTTCTGGCCGGCCTGACCAGCGCCTTCGTCATGGTGTTCATGGCCAGCATCGTTTTCAGCCATATAAACGCTGCCGGCCGCGGCGACCTGCAGGCGTGGCATTTTGGCGGCGTTGGCCTCGGCATCGCGGTGTCCGCGGCGATGATGGCCGCGCTGGTCACCGAACATGCCGGTTGGGCGGCAGGCTGGCTCTGGTCGGCGGCAATTTCGGCTTGCGGTTTCGTCGTCGTGGCGCTGTTGGCGAACGAGGGCCCACTCACCCATGGCGACGCCACGCGCGAGCCGGCGCTGCCGAAGGACTGGTCGCTGATGAAGATCATCGTCGCCTACGGCCTGTTCGGTTTTGGCTATGTGGTGACGGCCACGTTCCTGGTCGCCATCGTCCGGCAAGGTGGCGGCAGCCGCGTTTTCGAGGCGATGGTGTGGATGGTCGCCGGCCTTGCCGGTTTTCCCTCCACCTGGCTCTGGCAGAAGATCGCCGCCCGGATCGGGCTTTACGCAGCCTATGCGCTGGCATGCTTCATCGAAGTTGCGGGCGTCACCGCCAGCGTGGCCATCGGCGGACGCACAGGGCCGCTGCTTGGCGGCCTGCTGCTCGGCGGCACCTTCATCGCCATCACGGCACTTGGCCTGCAGGCCGCGCGGCAACAGGCGCCAAGAGCGCCGCGGCGTATCTTTGCCCTGATGACCGCGTCCTTCGGCCTTGGCCAGATCATCGGCCCGATCGCCGCCGGGTTGCTGGCGCAAATGTCAGGCGATTTCTTCCTCGCCTCGATCACCGCCGCAGTGATGTTGGTCGTCTCCGGCGCCATCACATGGTCGGCCGCGCCAAAATCGCCATGATTATGGGTTTGCTCGTTGCCGGGCATCGGGCAGGCATTTGCTTTCCACCTAATGTGTGACTTTATGCCCGCTAAACCCCGCTGATTTGCGCATCGACCGAGGAATCCCCCACAGTGTTCGTATCCTTCTTCCCGCAGCCGAAGCTTTTTTTCTCTTCGGCAGCCATCTGGAGCCTTGCGGCGATCCTGTTCTGGTTTTTCGGCGGAGAGCAGTTGGGCGCCGTTTTCGGACTGCCGCCGGCCGCGGCTGGCGCGCCCCCCATCATCGGCATCGCCATTCTTTTGTCGCCGCCGTTTCTCTGGTTCTATCTCTACTTCGCGTTTTGCGTGCTCGCCTTCTACGCGTTCTGGAGCTGGTATTCGCCGCATCCTTGGCAGCGCTGGTCGATCCTGATGACGTCGGTCATCCTGTTCTTCATTTATTTCAATGTGCAGGTCAGCGTCGCGGTCAACGCCTGGTACGGGCCTTTCTTCGACTATGTGCAGGGACTGATGTCGGGAACTGGAAAATCGACCAACGGAGAATTTTACATCGGATTGGCCGATTTTTCTTGGCTCGCGCTGGTCGGCATGAATGTGCAGGTGGTCAACGCCTTCATCGTCAGCCACTGGATCTTCCGCTGGCGCACGGCGATGAACAACTATTTCGTCGAGAACTGGGGCAGGCTACGGCATATCGAGGGCGCCTCGCAGCGTATCCAGGAAGACACGATGCGGTTTTCGCAGATCATGGAGGATCTCGGCTCGAGCTTCGTCCAGTCGATCATGACATTGATCGCATTCCTGCCGGTCATGATCCAGTTGCAGGCTCACATCAGCGAGTTGCCGATTGTCGGCGCGATCCCGCAGCCATTGGTTGTCGCAGCACTGGCCTGGTGTCTGTTCGGAACGATCTCGGTGATGATTGCCGGCCTGAAACTTCCGGGGCTGCAGTTTCGCAACCAGCGTGTCGAGGCTGCCTATCGCAAGGAACTTGTCTACGGCGAAGATCATGCCGAGAGGGCCCAGCCAGCCACCACTGCCGAGCTGTTCGCGAACGTTCGTCACAACTATTTCAGGCTCTATTTCCACTACATCTATTTCAACGTGGTCCGGTATACGTATCTGCAGGCTGACAACATCTTCTCGCTGCTGATCCTGGGTCCGTCACTGGTGGCGCACAAGATAACCTTCGGCGCACTGAACCAGATCTCGAACGCATTCGGCAAAGTGACGGGTTCGCTGCAGTTTCTGCTCACCTCCTGGTCGACCATCGTCGAGCTGCAATCGGTCCACAAACGCCTGCGCGCCTTTGAAGCGACGCTGCAAGGCGAGCCGCTGCCGCCGATCGATCAGCGCTACCTGGAACGGCAAGGCGCCGAGGACCCGGCCTAAAGAGCTGAGGTTTGGAACCGGGTTGGCGGCTCAACCGCCAACCGATGCTTGCTTTTGGGCAGCATCCTGCCGCGAAACATAGTCGCGAAAACTGATGCATTCGACATCGGCCTTGACGCAGACCTCGCCGGCAAAGCGCTCCAGCGCGTTCCAGTAGGCGCCGTCATTCATCAGGGCGAAGTGGAAGCCGAGTTCCAGCGGTATGCGCTTGCCCTGATATTGCCCATCAAAGGCGGCGCGAAAGGCATCGTAGGTTCGGTTGGCGAACTCGTCCGCCTTCCTCGGCCGCTCGAAGCCGCCGGAATGTCTGACATAGAGATTGTAATCCATGGCGATCACCTGCCTCGATTTCGGTCCTTCCGGAATCTGCGGCAGTGAAAAGTGCAGGATGCCGTGGCTGGCCGTCGGCCGGGCAGGGCCCTGCGAGACACCGCTGGCGTCGAATTGATAGCCGGCCGCCGGCAGCGCCTCGTAAAGCGCCTTGCCCGTCGACAAATACGGCGCGCGGAAACCGACCACCGCATGCCTTGCGAAATCGCGCCAGCCCTCCGGCTCGGGCGCGATGCCGTTGATCGCGTAGGCGTTCTCGAGAATGCGCTCGAACGAGCCGAACTCCTTCAGCCAGTCGGCCTTGCTCCAGTCCTTGCCGTCGAAATGGCCGCAGCCATGGCTGGCGATGTCGTGACCCTCATGCGCGGCAAGTCCGATCTGTTCGAGCCGCTCGGTCACTTCCTGCTTGGAGGCGGCAAAGCCGATATTGGATTTGCCTGATGTCTTGCCGGGCGCCGTGTATTCCTTGCGCGTCTCCGGCGACAGCAGGAACACACAGGACAGGAAGTAGGTGAAATGCGCGCCGGTGCGCTGCGCCAGCGCGCGGCTGCGCTTCCACTGCGAAATGTCGCGGGCGCTGTCGAACGAGATGATGACGACCTGCCTGGGCTTTGCCGACGCTGGCGGCGCCGGCGGATCGGCCAAAGCCACGCCGGCGTTGGCGAGCGAAGCGAGGGAAAACGCAGCAGCGCGGAACGGACGATACATCGGCGATCTGATCTTAACTCGGAGGATGTCTGGAAGCCGGCTATCGCGCAAATGTGGCGCGGGTGCGATTGGCCTTTTGGGCGGCCGGCCCTGGGATTGGGCGATTTTCCCGTCGAACCCCTTCCATGCCGACAAAATTTCGCTAAAACGCGGGCTGACAACGGCCCGAGAGGGCAGGAATGGTTTGATTGATGTCCGACGACAGTTTTATCCGTGAAGTCAACGACGAGATGCGTCGCGAACAGGCGCAGAAGCTATGGGACCGTTTCGGTCCCGCCTTGCTTGTCCTCGCGATCCTCGTGGTGCTCGGCACCGCCGCCTTCGTCGGCTATCGCTATTGGGACGAGACGCGTGCCAACCGCTCCGGCGATGCGTTCTCGCAGGCGCTGAAGCTTGCCAATGACGGCAAGAACGACGAAGCGCTGACCGCTCTCGACCAATTGGAGAAGGATGGCTACGGCGCTTATCCGCTGCTCGCCCGCATGCGCGCTGCGACCGTCAAGGCCAGCAAGGGCGACGTCGACGCCGCCGTCAAGGACTTCGACGATGTCGCCGCCGACACGGCCATTCCTTCAGGCATTCGCGACATGGCCCGGCTCAGGGCAGCGCTCCTGCTTGTCGACCATGGCTCCTTCGCCGATGTCTCCAGCCGTGTCGAGGCGCTTACGTCAGACACCAACACGCTGCGCCACACGGCGCGCGAGGCGCTCGGTCTTTCCGCCTGGAAGGAAGGCAAGACCCAGTACGCGCTGAAGCTGTTCGACCAGATTGCCGCCGATGACGGCGCCCCGCGCAACACCCGTGAGCGGGCAACCTTGATGTCCGAGCTGATCCGCGGGTCGGGCAGTGCGTCGTGACCTTCAAAGTCGCCATCATCGGCCGACCTAACGTCGGCAAATCGACTCTTTTCAATCGGCTTGTGGGAAGGAAGCTGGCGCTTGTCGACGACACGCCGGGCGTCACCCGCGATCGCCGCGTTCATGCCGCCAAGCTTTACGACCTGCATTTCGACGTCATCGATACCGCCGGCTTCGAGGATGCCGCCGCCTCGACCTTGCCCGGCCGCATGCGGGCGCAGACCGAGATCGCCATACGCGAGGCCGACCTGATCTTCTTTACGGTCGATGCCAAGTCCGGCCTGATGCCCGATGACAAGACTTTCGCCGAGATAGTGCGCAAGTCCGGCAAGCCGGTCGTTCTGGTCGCCAACAAGGCCGAGGCGAAGGGCGCCCAAGGCGGCATGCTGGAGGCCTGGGAGCTCGGCCTCGGTGAGCCGATCCCAGTGTCGGCCGAACACGGCCAGGGCATGCCCGACCTGCGCGACGCGGTGATCGGCGCGCTTGGCGAGGCGCGCGCCTTTGGTGAAGAAGAAGACGGCGAAGACCAAGAGGTCGTCGCCGGCGAAGTGCTGATCGGCGAGGATATCGTCGACCCGGATGCCGAGCCGTCTTACGACGACACCAAGCCGATGCGCATCGCCGTGGTCGGCCGCCCGAATGCCGGCAAATCGACGCTGATCAACGCGCTGATCGGGGAGGAGCGGCTGTTGACCGGGCCGGAAGCCGGCATCACCCGTGATTCCATCTCCGTCGACTGGGACTGGCATGGCCGCCGCCTGAAACTGTTCGACACGGCCGGCATGCGCCGCAAGGCCAGGATCCACGAAAAGCTGGAAGTGATGTCGGTGCAGGATGGCTTGCGCGCCATCCGCTTTGCCGAGATCGTCATCATCGTGCTCGACGCCACCATTCCTTTCGAGAAGCAGGATCTGCAGATCGCCGACCTGATCATTAGGGAAGGCAGGGCGCCGGTGATCGCCTTCAACAAATGGGACCTGATCGACCATCCCCAGGAACTTCTGGCGGAGCTGCGCGAGAAGACCGAGCGGCTGCTGCCGCAGGTGCGCGGCATCCAGGCGGTGCCTGTGTCGGCCGAAACCGGGCGCGGCCTCGACAAGCTGATGGATGCGGTGCTGAAGACCCACAAGGTGTGGAACAGCCGCGTCTCGACCGGCAAGCTCAACCGCTGGCTGGAAAGCATCCTGGCGCATCATCCGCCGCCTGCCGTCGCCGGGCGCCGGCTGAAGGTCAAATATGTCACCCAGGCCAAGACGCGGCCGCCGGGGTTCGTCGTCCAGTGCTCGCGGCCGGATGCGATGCCGCAATCCTATGTCCGCTATCTCTCCAACAGCCTGCGCGAAGCCTTCGATATGCCCGGCGTGCCGATCCGCATTGCGCTGCGCACCTCGGACAACCCGTTCGCCGGCAGGGCCAAGAAACGCAGCTGAGCATCGCTGCCCCTCTGGCGCCGATCACGCGACGTCGCGCAGACCGTTTTCGTTGGTCCGCGAGTTATCGGGCAGCGCCTGCCGCACCGCCTGCAGCAATATCTCGGCGAGGCGCGCTACCACCGGCTCGGGTTCGGCGTCCTTGCGGTGCAGGAACAAGGCCATTTTGGGCAGTGCCGGCAGCCCGGCGATGTCCGGTGTCATCGCGCTGACGCTGGCCGGCAGTCCGATGTCGGTGCGGATCGTCAGCCCCAGTCCCGCCGCGACAGCCGCCCAGATGCCGCCAAGGCTTGGGCTGGAAAAGGCCATCCGCCACGACAGGCCGGTGCGGTCGAGCGTTTCGGTCGCCACCGTGCGCAAAAGGCATGGCGCTTCGAGCGCCACCAGCGGCAGTGGCTCACTGTGGCGCAGGCTGGTCTCGATGCGCTTTGCCGGGCCGATCCAGCGCATCTGCACGTCGGCGACATGCTCGCTGTAGGGGAGCGTCTCGCCGCTGTGCCAGGCGAGCGCGATGTCGAGGTTGCCTGACATGACCCTTTCGGCGAGTTCGTAGCTGCGCGCGATCCTGGCTTCGATCTTGACCTTGGGATGGGCGCGGGCGAAGCGCCCGAGCACGTCAGGCAGCACCGCCTCGCCGAAATCCTCCTGCAGCCCAAGCCGGACCCAGCCTTCCAGCTCGACGTCATGGATAGCGGATGCCGCCTCGTCGTTAAGCTCGATCAGCCGCCGCGCATAGCCGAGCATGGTCTCGCCGGCTTCGGTCAAGGCGAGGCCACGTCCCGATTTACGGAAGATCGGCGTCGCCGCCTGCTCTTCCAGTTTCTTCAACTGCGCGCTGACCGCCGACGTCGACCGACCAAGCCGGTCGGCAGCCTTGGCAAAGCTGCCCAGCTCCATGCCGGTGACGAAACTGCGGAGAACGTCGAGGTCGAATGTCACGCGTCGCACGGCAATAATCCTGATTTTCGGGACAATTAATCAAAAACTTCCCGATATTCAGCATGAACCTATGGCGGTAAAGACGATGCGTCAAGGTCCGGATGCAGTCGGACCATCAAGGGAAACTCAGCCATGTCGCTCGTCGCTACGGATTTGGAATGCAGCCAATGCAGGCCACGGCAACAGACGGATACAGCCGCCGCTGGCGCCGCGACGGTCCGTCCCAATCATCGCTGGAAGGTGCTGGGAATTGGCGTTGCCGCCAATGCCAGTTTTTCCGCGACCTTCTCCGGCATACCGGCGACGGCGGTCTTTTTGCGCTCTGGCTACCATCTCGGCAATGGCCAGCTCGGGCTGGTTCTCGGTCTGCTCGGCCTGGGTGTGGCGCTGAGCGAACTGCCATGGGGATTGCTCACCGATCGCTGGGGCGATCGCCGCGTGCTGCTCACCGGACTCGGCGCCACCGCGGCATGGCTGCTTCTCATGGCATTGTTGGTCGTGCCGTCGCCGGTACACCTTCCCGGGGTTGGGCTTCTGGCGGCCGTATTGCTCGTCACGGGGCTGCTTGGCGGCAGCGTCAACGGCTCGAGCGGCCGCGCCATCATGGCCTGGTTCCGTGAAGGCGAGCGTGGCTTCGCCATGAGCATCAGGCAGACCGCGGTGCCGCTCGGCGGCGGGCTCGGCGCCCTTGTCCTGCCGTCGCTTGCCTCGGCGCATGGTTTTGCAGCGGTCTACGGCCTGCTGGCCGCGTTCTCCGCCGTCACGGCGCTTTTCGCGTGGCGCTGGTTGCACCAGCCGCCAATCGGCGAAGAGGCGACGTCCGCAAGCGACGCCATGGTGTCGGTCGGCCCGACACCGCTGCGCAATCCGGACGTCTGGCGCATCGCAATGGCCATCGGCCTGCTCTGCGTCCCGCAAGTGGCGGTGCTCACCTTCGCCTCCGTCTTCCTGCATGATTTCGGCGGTATGGGAACGGCAGTGATCAGCGCCAGCCTGGCAGCCGTGCAGGTCGGCGCCATGGTCATGCGCGTCTGGAGCGGCCGTTTCACCGACCGTCACCGCAATCGCCGATCGTTCCTGCGCTTTTTCAGCAGCCTGAGCGCGGCGGCCTTCGCCACCCTCACGTTGCTTGTGTTTGTCGTGACCACCGTACCCGGCTGGCAGTCTATGCTCGCGACAACGATCGTTGCCGTCCTGATCGTCGCCGGCATCTGTGTTTCAGCATGGCACGGCGTTGCCTATACCGAGATCGCCACGCTTGCCGGCGCCAGCAATGCCGGGACGGCGCTCGGTCTGGCCAACAGCTTTGTCTTCGTCGCCTTCTTCCTAGTGCCGATCGCCATCCCCGGGCTTCTGGTTGTCGGATCATGGGCGGGCGTCTGGCTGTCGGCCGCCATCTGCGCGCTGATCGCCTGGCCGATCTTCCTGCGGCCGGCCTGACTTCGCATGCGGCCGCAAAATCGCCCGACTTCGCAACCACGACCTTGAGCCGACTGAGAAAACCCGATCGAACCTGTTAACGTCCCATCAAGGTTAATGCATCATTTTGCTCTCCAGTGGGGTCAGTCGCGTTCCTGGAGAGAGTTCCGTGCATCGACGTGTGTTGAAGCGGCTTGCGGCCGCCGCCGGTGAGAAAAAACGTGGCTTTCTGACCCCGTTCGTCATCGGTCTTGGCATCTGGATCGGCTTTCCGACCGTCGCCGCCTACCAGGACATGACCAGCTTTGTCTCCGGCCTCGAAACGTCGAACACCCGCTGGAATTCCTACGTCGAGAAATCCGTCGCCGGCTCGACCCATGCGGCCGAGATGCCGTTCGTCGATTCCGACGTCACCGGCTCCATCTCCGGATCGGGCGTCCATCTGGCCGGCGTAGGCAACGTGTCGTTTCGTGGCAAGGGCGGCAAGGTCAGCGGCACGCCCGACGAGGATCGCATCGTGCGCGCCGAGAAGAAAGGCCGCATCGTTCAGGTTTCTCCCGTCGCGCCGCCGAAGAATTTCAATGCCGGCTCGATCTTCGAGCGCACCTCCTCCTTGCTGCGGCCCAGCATGGACAGCGGCCTGAAGATGGCCTTCGCCAAACCGCAGATCAAAGGCAAGGAAATCCAGATCGCCGCGGCATTCCATGCGCGTGAGGACAAGAAGCCGGACCCCGGCGTTCCGGCCATGCTTGCCGCGCTGGTCAACAATGACCATCCCGATGTGCTGGCGACCGCCTATGCTCAGGCCGAGCCCGACTATGCCAAGGCATCGCCCTTCGAAGCCCTGCTTCAGGACGAGCAGCCCAATGACGGCCGCTTCATCCCGCCGATGGCCAAGGGCGACCACTCGTGGATCCAGAACCCGCTGCCGGCGAGTGTCTTCTCCAAGAAGGAGCAGGCATGCCTTGCCAACGGCATCTATTTCGAGGCGAGAAGCGAATCCGTGCGCGGCCAGGCCGCCGTCGCCCAGGTCATCCTCAATCGCGTCCGCAACCCGGCCTATCCCAATTCAATCTGCGGCGTCGTCTACCAGAACGACAGCTGGTTCAACCGCTGCCAGTTCTCGTTCGCTTGCGACGGCAGGAGGAAGCGCATCGACAGTCCCGTCGCCTACAAGACCGCGCAGGATATTGCCATGGCCGTCACCGCCGGCAAGATATTCATCCCCGAGGTTGGATCGTCGACCCATTACTACGCCCAATATGTGCATCCAGGCTGGGCGCGCACGATGCAGAAGATGACCAAGATCGGCCTGCATATCTTCTACCGCACCCATGGCGGCGGCTGGAGCTGAGCGCCGGACAGTCGCCGATCTTTTCGCGCTGCGCGCAGTCGATCGAACAGCCAACGCCGTGGGGATTCGTGCAGCGCATCCCCGTCGTCGTGGCGGGCACGATGTCGCACCTTTATAACTGATTGATTTTGTTGCTTAAAATACATGACAATGAACTTCCGCCCGTGGCTTGACTGGCGCAAACCCTCTAACTATGTTGCCGGCGACTTTAGAAGCGGACGGACGGTGACGGTCTGACCGGGCAGGGGGGTTGCGATGGCCGATAAAAACAGGCCAGACGGAACCGGAGAAACCGGCCGCGGCAAGCAGCATGAAACCGAAATCCGCGACGACGATCTTGAGCGCCGCCGGCGTGAACTTGAAGCATCGCTTGCGACAAGGCGGCCGGACCGGCTCGAGGGGAAAGACGACGCGAAAGCGGGCAGTGTGGCCGGTTATGGCCAGGCGCTCAAACTCTCCAGCGAGTTCATCGCCGGAGTGGTGGTGGGTGCCGGCATCGGCTGGATCATCGACCGTCTGGCGGGGACATCGCCATGGGGTCTGATCGTGTTTCTACTGCTGGGCTTTGGCGCCGGCGTGCTCAATGTCATGCGTTCCGCGGGCGTTGTGGCAGAATTCGGACAGGGCGATAAATCGCGCCGTGACCAAGACGACAGGAAATGACCGCGCTTCATGTGTGGTAATGGTAACGAGGCCGTACGCGGCATTGACGGGGTTTGAACGTGGCAGCTGACAAGGTCGATCCGATCCACCAGTTCCATATCAACAAGCTGATACCGATCGAGATCGGCGGCTACGACCTGTCTTTCACCAATTCGGCGCTGTTCATGGTCGCAACCGTGGTCGTTGCGGCGGCGTTTCTGTTCCTCACGACCTCGAGCCGCAGCCTGGTTCCCGGCCGGCTTCAGTCGGTCTCCGAGATGGCCTATGAGTTCGTCGGCAACATGTTGCGCGATGCCGCCGGCACGCAGGGCATGAAGTTCTTCCCGTTCGTGTTCTCGCTGTTCATGTTCGTGCTGGTCGCCAATCTGCTTGGCCTGTTCCCGTATTTCTTCACCGTCACCAGCCATATCATCGTCACCTTCGGCCTCGCGGCTTTGGTGATCGGAACCGTGGTCGTCTACGGTTTCATGAAGCACGGTCTGGGCTTCCTGAAACTGTTCGTGCCGCATGGCGTGCCGGTGTTCCTGCTGCCGCTGGTGGTGCTGATCGAGGTGATCTCCTTCGTGTCGCGCCCAGTCAGCCTCTCGGTTCGTTTGTTCGCCAACATGCTCGCCGGCCACATCACCCTGAAGGTGTTTTCCGGATTTGTCGTCAGCCTGAGCGCGCTGGGCGCGGTCGGCGTGGCGGGCTCGGTCCTGCCGCTGGCAATGGCGGTAGCGCTGACGGCACTGGAACTGCTGGTCGCTTTCCTGCAGGCCTACGTCTTTGCGGTGTTGACCTGCATGTACCTCAACGACGCCCTTCACCCCGGGCACTGATCAAGAGTTTCCGGCCCAAGGGTTTCCAACATTGGCGCCGGATAGAATCGCAACGGAATTTTAGATCCAAAGGAGTTGAACAAATGGACGCAGAAGCAGCAAAGTACATCGGCGCCGGCATCGCTTGCCTGGGCATGGGTGGCGCGGGCATTGGCCTCGGCAACATCTTCGGCAGCTACCTGGCGGGCGCTCTGCGCAACCCGTCGGCTGCTGATGGCCAGTTCGGCCGTCTGATCTTCGGCTTTGCCGTGACCGAAGCTCTGGGCATTTTCTCGCTTCTCATCGCGCTTCTGGCCCTGTTCGGCTGAGCTAAGCGTTGGGAAGATTGGACAGGCCGGCCGCGCGAGCGGCAGGCTTGAATTTCGGGGATAGTCCATGTTCGTGACATCTGCCTTCGCGCAAGAGTCCGCACCTGCAGCCGACACCAGCCACGCTGCGACGGAAGGCGACACGCATTCCGGCACCAGCGTGCCTGCCGAAGCGCACGGCACGTTTCCACCATTCGATCCTGCGACGTTCCCGTCGCAGCTTCTGTGGCTGGCGATCACTTTCGGGCTGTTCTACCTCTTCCTGAAGCGGGTTGTGATGCCGCGCGTGGGGGGCATCATCGAGGTCCGCAACGACCGCATCACCCAGGACCTCGACCAGGCGAGCAAGTTGAAGGGCGAGGCCGACGCTGCCGTTGCTGCCTACGAGCAGGAACTGGCGGAAGCCAAGACCAAGGCCAACGCGATCGGCCAGCAGGCCAGCGATGCGGCCAAGGCCGAAGCAGAGACCGCACGCAAGAAGGTCGAGGCGGCCCTCGACGAGAAGCTTGGCGAGGCCGAAGCCCGCATTTCTTCCATCAAGGCCAATGCCATGAAGGAAGTCGGCAGCATCGCCGAGGACACCGCTTCGGCCATCGTCGAGGCACTGGTCGGCGGCAAGGCCAGCAAGGCCGAGATCGCGGCCGCGGTCAAATCCGTGGCCCGGTGAGGAGCGCATCATGGATTACACATCTCTCGCGACGCTCTGGGCAACGATAGCCCTCATCATCTTCCTCGGCGTCGCCGTCTACATCAAGGTGCCTGGCATGATCGCCAAGGCGCTCGACGCCCGCGCCGCCAGGATCAGCAACGAGCTGGATGAAGCGCGCCGGCTGCGCGAGGAGGCCCAGCAACTGCTCGGCCAGTACCAGCGCAAGCGCAAGGAAGCCGAGCAGGAGGCCGCCGACATCGTCGCCGCCGCCAAGCGCGAAGCCGACATGCTTGCTACGGAAGCGCACAAGAAGACCGAGGACTATGTCGCCAGGCGCACAGCACTTGCCGAACAGAAGATCGGCCAGGCCGAGCGCGACGCCATCAGCGAAGTCCGTGCCAGCGCTGTCGACATCGCGGTCGAGGCCGCGCGTGCGCTGCTCGCCGGCAAGATGGACGCCAAGGCCGGCGCCGACCTCTTCAAGGCCTCGCTGGTGGATGTGAAGTCCAAGCTCAACTGAGCTTGTTGTATCGAGCAAAGATCAAAGCCGCCCGGGAAACCTGGCGGCTTTTTGTTGTGGAAAACCGATTGGCGAAACGGCTGAGCGGGTTAATTTCCGTCAAGGGGGAGAACGGCTGTCACCGCCGTCAGCTCAGTCCAGGCCGGCGAGGCTCTCTTCCTCAACCGCTTCCGCACAACCCAACCTGAACGGCGCGAAGGACACGCGGTGCAGTCGCGCCACCGGCCCATGCGCTTCGATCGCCGTGCGATGGCGGGCCGTGGCGTAGCCCATGTGGACCTCGAAGCCATAGCGATCGTGATGGTTGCCGCAGCCGCACATCATGCGGTCGCGCATCACCTTGGCGACGATCGAGGCGGCGGCGATCGATTGCGAGCGCTGGTCGCCCTTGATCAGCGCGCGTCCGGCGCAGGGCAACCCCGGCGGCACGTCGCGTCCGTCGGCGAGCGCGAGCTTCGGTTGGACCGACAGCCCGACCAGGGCGCGACGCATCGCTTCCAGGCTGGCCTTGAGGATGTTGCTGCCGTCGATGCCCTCGGCGCTGATGGACGCCATCGAAACGCCCAGCGCCGAGCCAAGAATACGCACGAACAACGCTTCGCGTTGCAGATGGCTGAGACGTTTGGAATCGTCGAGCCCGTCTGGAATGTTGGCGGGGTCGAGCACCACCGCCGCCGCGACCACCGGCCCGGCCAGCGGACCACGGCCGGCCTCGTCCATGCCCGCCACCGGCCACAGGCCGTCGGCCATCGCCTTCGTCTCGAAGGAGAAATCGGGTTTCTCGATGATCTCAAAGAGAAGCGGAGAATCGGAACGCGCGCGAGCCATGTTGCGGCGAGGTTCGCATCGGGCCCGATTCTCCGCAAGTCCCTCCGGGTCGGGTGGGGCGCCGGACCGGGAGGGCACCGTCTGCAGGCCGGGGCAGGCCGGACGGGATTCTTGTGCCGCGACAGGTCAAACCGCCGCCGGGAATTGCTTTTTCAAAGCAGGGTCAACTGCACCTGGTCCTTGCCGCCGGCCACGAACTGATCGGTCCGAAGCGTGCGCCGTTCGACATTGAGGCCGAGCCGCTTGGCGGTGATCTCGAAGCGCCGGCCGATCTGCCAGGCGTAGGGACCAGCACCCTTCATACGCTTGCCCCATTCCGAATCGTAGTCCTTGCCGTCGCGCATCGAGCGGATCAGCGACATCACGTGGCGGTAACGGTCGGGATAGTGGCGCAGCAGCCAGTCCTTGAAGATCGGACTGACCTCCAGCGGCAAGCGCAGCACGACATAGCCCGCCTCGCGCGCGCCGGCGGCGCGTGCCGAATCGAGGATGCGTTCCATCTCCTGGTCGGTCAGGCCGGGGATGATCGGCGCCACCATGACCGAGGCCGGAATGCCGGCATCCGAAAGCTGCCGGATCGCCTCCAGCCGCTTGGTCGGCGTCGAAGCGCGGGGCTCCATCGTTCTGGCCAGCATGCGATCGAGCGTCGTCACCGACAGCGCCACCTTGGCCAGCCCGCGCTCGGCCATGCGCGACAGGATATCGATGTCGCGCGTCACCAAAGCGGACTTGGTGACGATGCCGACCGGATGGCCGCGCGCTTCCAGCACTTCGAGGATCTCACGCATGATCCGATACTGTTTCTCGATCGGCTGGTAGGGATCGGTGTTGGTGCCGATGGCGATGGTGCGCGGCTGGTAGCTGTCCTTCGACAGTTCCTTGTCGAGTAGCCGCGCCGCATCCGGTTTGGCGAACAGCTTCGATTCGAAATCGAGGCCCGGCGACAGGCCCATGAAACTGTGCGTCGGCCGGGCAAAGCAATAGACGCAGCCATGTTCGCAACCGCGATAGGGATTGATCGACCGGTCGAAGGAGATGTCGGGCGATTCGTTGCGCGTGATGATGGTGCGCGGCTTCTCGACCTGCACCTCGGTCTTGAAGGGCGGCAGTTCCTCCAGCGAATTCCAGCCATCATCGAAGACATGCCGGCTGACCGGCTCGAAGCGGCCGGATGGATTGATGCCCGCCGACCTGCCGCGATTGCGGTCCGGACGGACACGCACGCCACTCTGCTCGATCATCGCATTGGCCATCTCGGCTCTTCCAGCTCCGAAAGCTGCAATGTCGGCGCGCACGATCTGTTCCATCTTCGCCCGCTCCCAGGGACTGTCCATGTTGTGTCGAATCGCTCTGTTCATGAAATTATTCCTATTTCGCCAATGAGAACAAAGCAAGAACTTTTTATGGTGCGCTGCAAAAACTGGCGCTTCTTTCGGCTTTCCGCTATTCGGCTAATGATGCTCAGTGTCCTGATCGAAACCCGCAATGACGAGGAGGGCCTCGCCCGCACGCTCGCCTCGCTGATTGGCGGCGCGGTCGAGGGCGTGGTGCGTGACGTCATCGTCTGTGACACGGGTTCTACCGACCAGACGCATCGTGTTGCCGAGCATGCCGGCTGTCACTACGTGACTGGCGGTATCGCTGCCGGCATCCGCCAGGCCAAGGGTGACTGGCTGCTGCTCCTGGAGCCGGGCTCGCGGCTGATGGATGGCTGGATCGATGCGGTCGTTGCCCACACGGCCAGGCAAACCATCGCGGCACGCTTCTCGCGGGCGCGGGGCAGCCGCACACCGTTCCTGGCCCGGGTGTTTTCGGGAAACCGCGCCTTGGCCGATGGATTGCTGATCAGCAAGCTTCAGGCCGCGGCAGCGTCGAAGCGGGCCGGCAACGCCGAGGCCATCGCGCGCGGCCTCGCGACAAAGCGGCTCGACGCCGAAATCTGGGTGGCGCCGCCGAAGCAGCGCTCCCCGGAGTGATCTTTTTGCAGCTGCTTTCTTCATTGTGCATTGCACAAAATCTGACGTGAGGTTAGTTTCCCGTTCAGACGGGTGGATTGGGTTTGGGTCATGCCGGGTGATGAGCACCGATGCGGCATCGGCGCCCACGCTCATAGCCGAGGACCCGATGAAGCTTTCGACTCCCAACAAATCCGGCGCTGCCAGTCTTGAGGCCGTTGCCCGCAACGGCAGCCTGCTGCGCCGCATCGCCGTGCGCATTCCGACCTATCTGACGGACCTGCGCGAAAACCCTGCCTGGCTGCCGATGTTCGTGCTGGCGCGCACAATGCCAGGACGCCGGATGCATTGGCTGGGCGCAAAACGCGCTCGTCCAGCCCATAATTCGGGGGATACGATGTTTGCCGGCGTCGACCGCCAAACAGTGGTCGAAGCGCTGCGCGCCGACGGGCTGTTTTCGGGCCTGAGGCTGCCACCGGCGATCCATGAAGAGATCGCCAGTTTCGCCCAGCGCACGCCTTGCTTCGGCAATTTCGATCGCCGTCTCGAATTCATGCCGGGTGAACATGCCGAGGCCGAGAAACGTATGGGTCGCTCACTGCTCAGCGGACATTTTTTCGAGCGCATCCTCAACTGCCGGGCGGCGCTCGCCATCCAGCGCGATCCGCTGCTTCTGGATATTGCGGCGCACTATCTCGGCGGCCAGGCGAAACTGATCACGACGCGCGTCTGGTGGAGTTTTCCGACGGGTGAGGCTTCGGACGCCGACAAGAACCTTGCCTCGCTCGGCAAGTATCATTTCGACCTCGACGACTGGCGCATGCTGAAATTCTTCTTCTATCTCAAGCCGGTCGACGCCGACACTGGCCCGCATGTCTATGTCCGGGGCAGTCACAAGCGCCGCAGCCTCAAGCATCAGCTCACCTTGCTGGTCGGCCATCCCGCGCAGGAGGTTCTGGATGTCTACGGCGAGCACAGCCCGGTGACGCTGACCGGTGAAGCCGGTCTCGGCTTCGTCGAGGATCCTTTTGGCTTTCACATGGGCACGGTGCCGGCGCGCACGCCGAGATTGATGATGGAAGTCGGCTTCGGCGTATCGCCGCCCTCACGCCGGCGCTTTCATGGCGAGCCGGTCATCCGCTGAATCAAGCTCGGTTGAAGGCGAACGTTTGCCGCAATAGCATCCGCCGGTACGCACATTGATCGCAGATGCCCTGTCGTGACGGCGATGATCGCCTTCACGCAGGGTACTTTTTCGGTGGTCCGGTTTGAATAGGGTTTCGAAGGGGCCGGTATTATTCTGGCTCGCCAGTCCGGCGTGGAACGGGCGCTTTGCCTCGACTCCTACGTTGCCGATTTTCCGCGCCGTAGATGCTCATCCAGACGCGGCATGATCTCGACGAAGTTGCAGGGCATGTGCCGGTAGTCGAACTGTGCCTTGAGGATGCCGTCCCAGGCGTCCCTGCAGGCGCCCGGCGAGCCCGGCAGCACGAAGACGAAGGTGGCGTTGACGACGCCGCCGGTCGCCCGGCTCTGGATCGTCGAGGTGCCGATCTTGTCGTAGGAGATGCGGTGGAAGACTTCCGAAAAGCCGTCCATGCGCTTTTCGAAGATCGGCTCCAGCGCTTCCGGCGTCACGTCGCGGCCGGTGAAGCCGGTACCGCCAGTGGTGATGACGACATCGATCGCCGCATCCTTCGACCAGCCGAGGACCTTGTCGCGGATTTTTTCGCGGTCATCTGTGACGATATCGCGGGCGGCGAGGACGTGGCCGGCTTCAGTGATGCGGTCGGCCAGTGTCTGGCCGGATTTGTCGTCGGCGAGGTTGCGTGTGTCCGACACGGTCAGCACCGCGATGCGGACCGGGATGAAAGGCCGGCTCTCGTCAATCCTGGCCATCTCAGTCAGCCTCCGATGTCATGCTGCGCGTCGCGGCGACGAACCAGTCGGGCTGGCGGCTGCGGATGTCGGCGGCAGCGCGCTTGGCGACATTGCCGGTCTCGAACAGGCCGAAGCATGTCGCGCCGGATCCGGACATCCGGGAGAATCCCGATCCAGCCTTGTTAAGCCAGGAAAGCGCTCTGCCGATGGCGGGCTGCATCGCCAGCGCCACGGGCTCAAGATCATTGCGGGTGATCTCCAGCCAGTTGCGCAGGCTATGGAAGTCGATGCTGCGCGGCAAAGGCGGCAGTGGCTCATTGTCGCGACGCGACAGTGCCGCAAACACCTCGGCGGTCGAGAGGGCCGTTCCGGGATTGACCAGCACCAGCCCCAGCGTCGAAAAATCCGGCACCATCGACAGCTCGTCGCCGATGCCACGCGCGACCAGCGGCTTGGCCGCCAGGCACATCGGCACATCGGCGCCAAGCGAAAGGCCGATCCGCGCCAGCTCGGTGCTGTCCATGTTTAGGGCCCATGTCTCTGCCAGTCCGCGCAGCACGGCTGCAGCGTCGCTCGAGCCGCCGCCGACGCCGGAGGCAACCGGCAGGTTCTTTTCGAGCCGGATGGCGACCGGCGGGGTTTTCTTGGGCCCAGCCGCTCTTCGCAGGGCGTCGCGGGCCTTGAGCACAAGATTGCTGGCGTCGAGGGGAACGGCCTGCGCGTAGCGGCCAGACACGGTAAAATCATCGCTGTCGGCGAGTGTGATTTCTACCCGGTCGCCAAAACGCGTGAACACCGCCAGGCTTTCGATCAGGTGATAGCCGTCGGGGCGCCTGCCGGTGACATGCAGCGCCAGATTGATCTTGGCGTGCGCATGCCAGGTACGCGACCCGATCTCGGTGTCCACGGCGTCAGTCGTATGCGGGATGATGTTCAGTCCTTGGCCAGCCGGTATTCGCCGGTCTTCGGATCCTTGACCAGCGTACCCATGGCACCGTTTGCCGCCTGCTTTTCGGTGCGCCGCACCTTGGCGGTCACGCGCTCGGCTTCCCGGATGAAGGTGCGGTAGCCGAAATAGGCGGCGACGCCAACGACGGTGAAGAAAATGATCTGCGGCATGTCAAAACTCCTCCCACGCTGGGCCGGCGAAGGCGGCCGGTCGGGTCGGTTGATGCATGTCGCCCAAAAGTGGATCCGATTTTGGGAAAACGACATGCAAGACTTCAAGTCTCTCATGCTAGACGGTTTTGCCCGGTTTTCAAAGCCCGAAGCGAGACCACAACGCGCGCTCTTCCGCCGCATCGATCACGCCGCTGGCGGCTGCCGCGGCGATATCGGGCACTGAGAAGCCCTTGCTCGAGCCGAACAGGCCGAACCGGCTGAGGAAACCGCGCGGCGCCGTGACCAGCCTGAGCTGGGTCTTCGGTCCGAAACGGGTCTTGAGCACCGTGCGCATGTCGCCGAGTGCATCGATCAGGCCGAGTTCGAGACCCTTCATGCCGGTCCAGAACAGACCGGTGAACAGATCCGGATCGTCCTTCAGCTTCGTGCCGCGCCTTTCCTTGACGAGGTCGATGAACGTGCCGTGCACCTCGAGTTGCAGCGCTTTCAGGCGCTCGACGTCTTCCTTCTTCTCCGGCTTGAACGGATCGAGCACGGCCTTGTTCTGGCCGGCGGTGTGGACACGGCGCTCGACACCGATCTTCTTCATCAGTTCCGGGAAACCGAACGAGGCCGAGACCACGCCGATCGAACCGACGATGGAGGACGGATCGGCGAAGATCTCGTCGCCGGCAACCGCGATCATGTAGCCGCCCGATGCCGCTACGTCCTCGACGAAGACCAGCACTTTCTTGTTCTTTTCGCTCGCCAGGTCGCGAATACGCTTGAAGATCAGCCGCGATTGCACCGGCGAGCCGCCTGGCGAATTGATCGAGATGGCGACCGCCGGCGCGTCGTAGGAAAACGCCTTCTCGATGAGGCCGGCGGTCGAGGCCAGCGACAGGCTCGGCCGGAACTGGCCACCCCCGGGCATGATGGTGCCGTGCAGCCGGATGACCGGAATGGTGACGACGGTGGAGCGCCAGGACTTCGGCAGCAGGCGGTTGAGTCGTTTCACGAGGGCGCGGTCTCCGGTCGATAGGTTGCACGCATGTAGGAACTTCGCGGCCAACGGCAATGTGGCCGGTAAGAATAGCTCAATCTCCGAACAGCGAAGCGAGGCCGTTGGCAATCATTTCGCTGCGCTCATCAGGTCCGTCGCCCGATTGCGCATGAAGCATCAGGGGAGGGCGGATGGCGAGCTTCCCTCGCACCCCGAGCGCAGCCCTGACGACGATGCGGATCGCCGCCGCGTCGGGGCGGGGATGGACAGCCAGGATCTCGGCATCGCCGAAGCGGCCGGACATTGCATCGAGAATGGCGCCGAGCTGCTCGGGCCGGGCGATGACGGCAAGGCCGCCGCGCGGCCTGACTACAGCGGCAGCGCTGCGGATCCAGCTCTCGAAAAGTCCGTCCTCGGTAACGTGGGCTTCCTTTCTCAGCCGATCCGGCGTGGCGCGGTCCCGCGCGGCGTTGAAGGGCGGGTTCATGATGACGAAGTCGAAGTCATTGTCGGCGAGGCCGGCCGCTGCCCGCGCCCGTCCCGACACGGTGACATCGGCGATGAGCACCGAGGCACGGTCACTGAGATGGGCATTGCCGGGATGGGCAAGCGTTGCCGCGGCGAAGGCAGCCATTTCCGGCGCCCGTTCGACCAGCACGGCCACGGCCGCAGGACAGCGCGACAGCACCGCAAGGCCGGCGGCCCCGGCGCCGGCGCCGAAGTCGGCGAGACGTCCGCCGAAGGAGGATGGCACGGCCGCCGCCAGCATCATGGCATCCATGCCGGCGCGATGGCCGCCTTGTTTGGGCTGCACGAGCCAGAACCGACCGCGATGGAAGGCATCGACCGTATGGGCCGGCGTGTCCGGGGCAAGGGTGGCCGGCGCGGCGGACATTATTTCCCGCGGATCTCGTTGGCGATGCCGGCATCCGTCAGGATGCGCCGTGCCGCGTCGGCCTGGTCGGCATCGACCATGATGCGTCGCGGCAGGATACCGAGCGAGCCGTCGAGCACGCTCATGTTCTGGTCGGCGACGAAGCAGCCGATGCCGGCATCGCGCATCAGCGATTCGACAAAGGAGATGATGACGGCGTCGTTGGTGCGAATGAGCTCTATCATCGGGCGAAACTCTCAGTTTGCAGCGCATATGTAAACGGGCAGGCGGATTTCCGCCACCAGGCAGGCCCGCTCTTCCGGCAGGGTTGACAGGCTGTCATCGCCGCCGCGCCAATTCGCCACTTGCCGTGGCCGTGTCTGCCGCCCTAGAGTCCCTGCAGGGACCAAGGGTGCCGTCGCACGCGTTATACCAAGACGGGAGTGATTGTCGTGGGTGTCGTTCTCAACATCGAAAACGGGAAGCGGGAACCCGCCTCCATCAAGGATTTGATCGATCTGACGGCGGCCGATATGGGACGCGTCAACGAATTGATCCTGTCCAAGGCCGGCTCCGACGTCGAGATGATTCCGGAGGTTGCCAACCATCTGATCTCGTCCGGCGGCAAGCGGCTGCGGCCGATGCTGACGCTCGCCGCCGCGCAGATGTTCGGCTATGCAGGCGAGGGTCACGTCAAGCTCGCCACGGCGGTCGAATTCATGCACACGGCCACGCTTCTCCACGACGACGTCGTCGACGAAAGCGGCATGCGGCGCGGCAAGAAGACCGCGCGCATGATCTGGGGCAACCAGGCCAGCGTCCTGGTCGGTGACTTCCTGCTCGGTCAGGCCTTCCGCATGATGGTCGATGTCGGCTCGCTCGAAGCGCTCGACATCCTGTCGAGTGCGGCCTCGATCATCGCCGAGGGCGAGGTGATGCAGCTTGCCGCCGCCAAGAACCTCGAAACCACCGAGGACGAGCATTTCGCCGTCATCAAGGCCAAGACCGCGGCGCTGTTTTCCGCCGCTGCCGAGGTCGGCCCGGTCATTGCCCAGGCGACCCGCAACGACCGTGCGGCATTGCGCTCCTACGGCATGAACCTCGGCCTTGCCTTCCAGCTGATCGACGATGCGCTGGACTATGGCGGCACCAGCAAGGATCTGGGCAAGAATGTCGGCGACGACTTTCGCGAGGGCAAGGTGACCTTGCCGGTCATCCTCGCCTACCGGCGCGGCACCAAGACCGAGCGCACCTTCTGGAAGCGCGCCATCGAGGACAATGTCGTCGATGATGCCGGCCTGGAAAAGGCGATCGGCCTGATGACCCGCCACGGCGCCATCGCCGACACGATCGGGCGTGCCCGCCACTTCGGCGAGATCGCCCGCGACGCGCTGGCGCCGCTGGAAGCGACGCCGCAGAAATCGGCGCTGATCGACGTCATCGATTTCTGCATCAGCCGGGTGAACTGAGCGGCTGGCGTTTCGACAGTGGACAGTAAATCCGTTAGTGCTCCTTCTTGAACAGGTCCTGGAAGATCAGCTGGCCCCAAGTGCGGCCGCGTGCGTGCACCAGCGCGCCACCCTCGTTGAGCTTTCCCAGTTTGACGGGTGCGAACCCGAGCTGTTTGGCCAAATCCTCCACGGGAGCGGTCGCATCCTCGTCGTCGCTCGACAGGAAGACGACCCGGTGGCCGCCCTCGACGATCGGATCGCTAGCCAGGGTGGCCGCAACCAGGTGATTGAAACCTTTCACGAACTTGGCGCCGGTGAACGACTTCGCAACGAAGGCGGAGGACGGGAGGCCGTCCAACTCCTCAAGGGGAACTAACGCGTTCATCGCGTCGATGACCGTCTTGCCTTTCCAGCTCGGCAGGGCCTTCGCAACCTCGCGATGTTCCCCGAACGGGACTGCCAAGATGATTGTGTCGGCCTCGAGTGCATCCCGCAGCGACTTGGCGACGACCGTGGGTCCAATCGCCCGGGCCTGCGGCGCCAACGCCTCGGGCGGCCGGCGGCTCGCGACGGTCACGTCGATGTTCTTACGGGCGAAGGCGTGGGCGAGGGCCTGGCCTATCTTGCCGAATCCTACGATCGCGTAGCTCATAATGCTTCTCCTATCGGTGTTGATACTGATTACCCCGGCCTTCGACAGCGCTGGGTTATCCGTTTCGCCGCATGGCGACCTTCGCGAGATCTTCGCACCGCCACCGCAAGTGATGCGTGACATCGGTTCGAATTCCTGAATTGGCGCGTAGTCGTCCTGCGGTGACGAGTTCCGCGCGCCCGGACGGTCAACCACTTCCGGCGATCGGGCGCGATTTCAGATGGCCGAAAAGCCGCCGTCGACAGACAACTCCACCCCATTCACGAAGCTTGACTCGTCTGAAGCAAGAAACAGCGCGACCGCCGCAATTTCCTCAGGACGCCCCATCTTTCCCCGCGGGATCAGAGATTCGAACATCCGCTTCGCCTCCTCCGTGAGAACTTGGTCCTGCATCGGTGTGGCGATCGGCCCCGGGCTCAGCACGTTCACCCGGATATTCCTGCCCTTCAGTTCGTTGAGCCAGGTGCGTGCGAATGAGCGCAACGCCGCCTTGCTCGCCGCATACACGCCGTAACCAGGAAAGCCTTTCACCGAAGCAATTGACCCGGTCATGAAGATCGATCCGCCATCGTTGAACAGCGGCAACGCCTTCTGAACTGTAAACAGCGTGCCGCGCGTATTCAGGCCGAAGGCCGCATCGAAATGCTGCTCGGTAATCTCGCCCAGTGGGACGGCTTCGCCCATGCCGGCGCTCGCGTACAGGACGTCGATCTTGCCCTTCTCTCGCTTGACTGTATCGAACAGACGGTCGAGGTCGCCGAGATTGGCCGCGTCGCCGCGCACGCCGGTCACGTTCCGGCCAATCAGCTTGACCGCCTCGTCGAGCGCCTCCTGCCTTCGGCCCGTGATGAAAACATAGGCGCCTTCTTCAGCGAACCGCCTGGCGCTCGCCAGCGCCATACCGCTCGATCCACCCGTGATGACTGCAACCTTACCGTCTAGCTTTCCCATGACTTTTCCTTTTAGGCTCTGCCTTTGGTCGTTCGGGAGGAACCCCGAGAGCCTCGAAATAAGTCTGCCAGGGTCAGGCTTTGAGTGCGGAAACGCGCACATCGGTGGTGCAAAATCGATCCGGCTGGACGACGACGCCAGCCGCGACGATCGGCGTCCGCCATTCAGGATTGGGCCGCGCTTATCGGCATGGATTATGATCATCGCCGTGCTACCCGCAAACGAGATGCTGTTCGATGTGTTAGATGTGGGCTTTGGAAGGCGCACCGCGCGGTGCGAGATTGCACCATGATCGACTGGGATGACGTTCGCTACTTTCTTGCCGTCGCGCGTGGAGGCTCGGTGCGGGCTGCCGCCGAGCGCCTCGGAGTGAACCACTCGACCGTGCTGCGACGCATCGCCCAGCTCGAGGAACGCCTCGGGGTGCACATGTTCGAAAAGCTGCCTTCGGGCTACCGCCTGACGGCCGCGGGCGAGGAGGTCCTTGAGTTCGCAAACCAGATGGAAGCGTCGTCGCACCTGCTGGAGACGCGCGTCTTCGGGCGCGACCAGAGCGTGCGCGGGCTTCTGCGGGTGACGCTGGCACCGCCCCTCGCGACACACCTGCTCATGCCGGACTTCGCCGATTTCGCGCGTCTGCATCCGGACATCGAGATGGAAATCCTGTCGTCCGGCGAGCTGGCAAATCTGACCAACCGAGAGGCCGACGTCGCGATCCGCGTCGTCTACGACCGCAAAACCCTGCCGCTCAATCTTCACGGCCTGAAGGGACCGGAGCTGTTCGGCGGCGTCTACATGTCTCGCGATCGACTAGCCGCGTGGCGTGCGGGCGCACCTGATCCCATCCGCTGGATCGTCATAAGCATTCATGGAATTCCGGATTGGGCCAGCGAGGGTGAGGTTCGCACCACGGGGGTTCCATTCAGGACCACGGACGCCGAGGCGCAGATCGTTGCTGCACGGCAAGGGCTCGGGATGACGACACTGCCGTGCTTCGTTGGCGATGCCGACCCCCTACTGGTGAGGGTGCCGGGTACCGACCTGCACATGTACGGAACGCTCTGGCTTCTCACGCAGGGGGAGACACGCAAGACGAAGCGCGTGCGGCTCTTCACCGAGTTCGTATCCCGCAGGCTCGCCGCGTACGCTCCGCTTCTCGCGGGGCTGAATGGAGGCGAGAACTTACGCCGACCCCAGCTTGATGACGATCCGACGATGTACCGTTGAGCACCGCCTTCGGGACGATCAAGCGCATGTCGGGCGGTGGAAGGTTCCTCACCAGGGGGCTTAGGGCGGTGAAGTCGAAGCGGCGCTCTCAATCCTTGCCTTCAACATCCTCCATGCCGTGAACGCCGGAGGCTATCACGACACGCAGGTGCAGCGGCCTGCCTTGCCGGGCAAGCGCTGATATCGGAGTCCCAGCGGGCCAAACCTGTGATGCGGACTGAACCTGTGATATGGTTGGCCCGCGCAGGGCCATGACCGGAACTCGAAAACGGAAGACTGTCCCTGGTCGCCATGGTTTGTTAATCGGGTGCCCGGATTGTGAATTCGAGGCGGATTGAAGCGCGACCCCAAAAAGGCCATGCTTTGCCCGGAAAGATCGAGTCTACGCCAATCCCGCTGACGCGGAGATGGCGCCTGGCTGAAAGGGATACGATGCAGCAAGGACGTGCGCGCTGGCTGACAAGGCTGGCAATTGTGACAGGCATGGCGATCTCGGCTTTGCCGGCCTATGCCAAGCAAACCACCGAACCGGTCAAGATCACGTCGTTCTCGGGAGCCTATCTGGCCGCCCGCATCGCCGAAGGCGACAACGACCTCGACAGCGCCATCGCCTACTATAAGCAAGCATTGGCCTTCAATCCGAGCGACACCGGCCTGCAGCAGAGCCTGATGCTATCGCTGATCGCTCAAGGGCGCTTCGACGAATCCCTGGTCTATGCCGACAAGCTCAAGGAAGTACCCGATGTCGAGCGCTTCTCGCGCCTGGCGCTGGCGGTCGATTCCTTCCACAAGAAGGATTTCGCCAAAGCACAGTACTGGCTCAAGCTGTCGCTGGAATCCGATCTCGACCGGCTGATCTCCGGCGTCATGTCCGGCTGGGCCCAACAAGGCGCCGGCCAGGCCAGCGATTCGATGGCGTCCATCGACAAGCTGCAGGGGCCGGATTGGTTCGGCCTGTTCAAGTCGTTCCATCGCGCGCTGATCGCCGACGCGTCGGGCATGCCCGAAAAGGCCGAGGCGATCTACGCCGCGACGATGCAGGATACGGCCGCCGGTGGTGCGGCTCCCGAAACCTGGATGCGCAATGCCCAGGCCTACGCGTCGTTCCTGGCCCGCAAGGGTGACAAGGACAAGGCACTGGCGGTGCTCGACCAGGCCGAGGCGTTTGCGCCGGGCAAGCTGGAAATCCTCGCCTTGCGAGACAAGATCAGCAAGGGCGACAAGATTGCGCCATTCGCTGCCGGCCCGTCGGACGGTGCGTCGGAGATCCTGCTTGATCTCGCCACGGCGCTCAATCGCGGCGGTGGCGAGCCATTCGTCCGTCTTTACCTGCAATATGCCCTGGCCCTGAAGCCTGACAGCGACGCAGCCCTGGTGCAGCTCGCCGCCGTATCCGAACAGCTGAAGGACGGCGAGGGCGCCATCGCGCTCTATCGGCGCATCCCCGACTCTTCGCCGTTGAAAGAGCTTTCAGACCTGCAACTTGGCCTCAACCTTGCCGATCTCAATCGCCAGGACGAGGCGATCACCCATCTGAAGGCTTTCGTCGACGCGCATCCCGACGACATGCGCGCCTATCTGGCGCTCGGCGGCGTCTATTCGTCGAAGGATGATTTCCGCTCGGCGGCCAATCTCTACGACAAGGCAGTCACGGTCCTGAAGACGCCGACTGCCGCCAACTGGAACATCTTTTACCAACGCGGCATCGCCTATGAGCGGCTGAAGGAATGGCCCAAGGCCGAACCGAGCTTCCGCAAGGCGCTGGAACTGTTCCCCGACCAGCCGCAGGTGCTGAACTATCTCGGCTATTCCTGGGTCGACATGAACACGAACCTCAAGGAAGGCCTGGCGATGATCCAGAAGGCCGTCGATCTCAGGCCGAGCGACGGCTACATCGTCGATTCGCTGGGCTGGGCCTATTTCCGCCTCGGCCGGTTCGATGACGCGGTGCGCGAGATGGAACGCGCGGTGTCGCTGAAGCCGGAAGATCCGGTTCTCAACGATCACCTCGGCGACGCCTACTGGCGCGTCGGCCGCAAGCTGGAAGCCACCTTCCAGTGGAACCAGGCGCGCGACCTGAAGCCGGATCCCGATGTGCTGGCCACCTTGCAGCAGAAGCTGATGAAGGGCCTGCCGCCCATCGAATCCAACACGGCGCAGGAAACCCCGAAGGTCAAGCCCGAGCCGGTGCCAGCCCCGAAGGGGTGAAATCGGTTTCTTGGAATGCAAACGGGGCTCTTTTCGGAGCCCCGTTTTCGTTTGCCCGTCCGTCCAAAAACTCAACACCGCCTGTGCGTTGGAAACTACCTCAAAACAGCTTCCGGTAGACGATGAACCCGGAGCGCTCGCCGACCTTGTCATAGAGCTTCATCGCCGTGTGATTGGTCTCATGCGTCAGCCAGTACACCCGCCCCGAACCGGCGGCCTGGGCACGCTCGTAGACGCCCTCTATCAGGGCCCGGCCGATGCCTTTGCCGCGCGAGGCCTCTGTGGTGAAAAGGTCCTGCAGGTAGCAATTCGGCGCGATCGCCGTGGTGCTGCGGTGAAAGAGGTAATGCACGAGGCCGAAAAGCTGTCCCTCGCTCTCGGCAACCAGCGCATGCACCGGCTCATAGGCATCGAAGAAGCGCGACCATGTCATCGCGGTGATCTCGCTTGCCAGCGCCGTCTCGCCCGAGCGGCCGTAAAAGGCATTGTAACCGTCCCACAGCGGCAGCCATTTGTCGAAATCCTGCCGGGCGATGGGACGGATGATGGTGGAACTGGGCATGATTGAACCTGTTGTCCTGACACTTTGCGGTACGAGCAGACCGCAGGCGCCCATGGCCGGCAATGGGCCAGTCGCTCGCAAAGCTTTCAACATCATCGGCGGGCTCGCTAGGTCCGCACCCGCGCGCCTTGCTTGACGCTACGCCGCCGGGTCTCTAGGACGTGCCGGCAAGCTAGACTTTGCTGTCGAGGCCCCCGTGACGATTGAAATCCCGACGATTGAAATCCCCGCCCATATGCATCCCAGCCGCTCGTTCCAGGGGCTGATCCTGACCTTGCACAATTATTGGGCGAACTATGGTTGCGTCATCCTGCAGCCCTACGACATGGAGGTCGGCGCAGGCACCTTTCATCCGGCGACGACGCTGCGCGCGCTCGGGCCAAAACGCTGGAACGCCGCCTATGTCCAGCCGTCGCGCCGCCCCAAGGATGGCCGCTATGGCGAGAACCCGAACCGGCTGCAGCACTATTACCAGTATCAGGTGATCCTGAAGCCGAATCCGCCGAACCTGCAGGAGCTTTATCTCGGCTCGCTGGCGGCGATCGGCGTCGATCCGCTGCTGCACGACATCCGCTTCGTCGAGGACGATTGGGAAAGCCCGACCCTGGGCGCCTGGGGGCTGGGCTGGGAGTGCTGGTGCGACGGCATGGAAGTATCGCAGTTCACCTATTTCCAGCAGGTCTGCGGCATTGAGTGCGCCCCGGTGGCGGGTGAACTGACCTATGGGCTGGAGCGGTTGGCCATGTATGTGCAGGGCGTCGACAATGTCTACGACCTCAACTTCAACGGCCGGGAAGGGGCCGACAAGGTCACCTACGGCGATGTCTTCCTGCAGGCCGAGCAGGAATATTCGCGCCACAATTTCGAATACGCCAACACGGCGATGCTGCTGCGCCATTTCGAGGACGCCGAGGCCGAGTGCAAGGCGCTGCTCGATGCCGGTGCACCGGCGTCGAACGACAATCTGCCGATGCACCGCATGGTTTTCCCGGCCTACGACCAGTGCATCAAGGCTAGCCATGTCTTCAACCTGCTCGACGCGCGTTGCGTGATTTCGGTCACGGAACGGCAGAGCTACATCTTGCGGGTGCGCAATCTGGCGAAGGCCTGTGGCGAGGCGTTTTTGAGGACGCAGGCTGGCGGACTGGCGGCCTGAGTTCAGGCACGTTTCATCACGTAGAGGGAAGTGTTGATCGGCAGCATGCCCTGACCGCTGGCACCGTCGATCGTGCGCAATGCCTGCCGAACGCCCGGCATCGAGAAGGCACCGTGAGCCTGCGCGGTGAAGCAGGCAGTGAGTGCTACAATCTGCAGAAGTCTGGATGCCGTTTTCATCGTCGTTCAGCCAATAGTTCCCTACCTGAGCGTGGGTCGCTTCAGCGTTGCGTTCGGTTCATGGAAATCTTTGATCCAAGGACGGGCGTGGTCGCCTCGTCCCGACAGGGCGGCCAAAATTTCCGGAAAGGGTGACAGCGGCCAGCCGAGTTGCTATGCCCCGCGCGGACCATCTTGCCGCGTGAGCCTCATCCATGCCTGACCTGCTTCTAGAACTTCGCTCCGAGGAAATCCCTGCACAGCCGCGCGCCCGCAGCGCCGGAGGCGCGAGGACGCGCAAAGAGGGAGAAGGCGTGCGGGTGGAGAAACTCTGATGCCGGATTTGTTGCTCGAACTTCGCTCCGAGGAAATCCCCGCGCGCATGCAGCGTAAGGCGGCGGGTGATCTCAGGAAGATGCTGACCGATGGTCTGGTCGAGGCAGGGCTGACCTATGAGGCGGCGCGCGAGTACTGGACGCCGCGGCGTCTGGCGGTCGATATCAGGGGCCTGACCGCACGCTCGAAGGATATAAGCGAGGAGATCAAGGGACCGTCGACGACGGCGCCCGAACAGGCGGTGCAAGGTTTCCTGCGCAAGGCCGGGCTTTCGTCTATCGCCGAGGCGCATGTCCATTCCGATCCTAAGAAAGGCGATTTCTACGTCGCCCACATCTCGAAGCCGGGCAGGGCATCGGAAGAGATCATCGCCGAGCTGGTGCCGGGCATCATCCGCGGCTTCCCTTGGCCGAAATCGATGCGTTGGGGGCCGGCCTCGGCCAAGCCCGGCTCGCTGCGCTGGGTGCGGCCGCTGCAATCGATCCTGTGCACCTTTGGCCCGGAGACCGAGGAACCGGTGGTGGTCGATTTCGCGATCGACGGCATCCGTTCGGGCAACATCACCTATGGCCACCGCTTCCATGCGCCAGGCGCCATCACGGTGCGCCGCTTCGACGACTATGTCTCAAAGCTGGAGGCGGCCAAGGTCGTGCTCGACGCCGACCGGCGCAAGGAGATCATCCTTGCCGACGCGCGCAATCTCGCCTTCGCCAACGGGCTCGATCTTGTCGAGGACGAAGGGCTGCTGGAGGAAGTCTCCGGGCTGGTCGAATGGCCGGTCGTGCTGATGGGCGAGTTCGAGGAGGCTTTCCTGGCCATTCCGGCCGAAGTGATCCGGTTGACCATCCGCGCCAACCAGAAATGCTTTGTCACGCGGCCGCAGGGTGCTGCCGAGGGTCTTTCCAGTCGCTTCATCCTCACCGCCAACATCGAGGCCAAGGATGGCGGCAAGGAGATCGCCCACGGCAACGGCAAGGTGGTGCGCGCCCGCCTGTCCGATGCGCTCTATTTCTGGACGACCGACCAGGGCGATTTGCCGGACCTCCATCAGCTCGCGGCATCGGCGGAAAAATTCGGGCTCGATCTCAAGAAACCGCTCGACCAGCGCATGGCGCGCCTCGACCATCTCGGCGTTACCTTCCACGCAAAGCTCGGCACGCAAGGTGAGCGGGTGGAACGGATTGCCCGGCTCGCCGGGGAATTGGCGCCGATCGTCGGCGCCGATCCTGTGCTGGCGCGCCGCGCCGCTGTCCTGGCGAAGGCCGATCTCACCACCGAAGTCGTCGGCGAATTTCCCGAACTGCAAGGCGCCATGGGCCGCAAATACGCGCTGCTGCAGGGCGAGCATGCTTCGGTCGCCGCGGCGGCGGAAGAACACTACAAGCCGCAAGGCCCTTCCGACCGTGTGCCGGCCGATCCGGTTTCGGTCGCTGTCGCGCTTGCCGACAAGCTCGACACGCTTATCGGCTTCTGGGCCATCGACGAAAAGCCGACGGGATCCAAAGACCCCTATGCGCTGCGTCGGGCAGCGCTCGGCGTGGTCAGAACATTGGTCGAAAATGATATTCGACTGGCGCTGACACCCATCGTTGGGAGGGGTTCCGACCTCCTCGCCTTCTTCCACGATCGCCTCAAAGTCTACCTCCGCGACCAGGGTGCGCGGCACGATCTCATCGACGCAGTCATCACATCGCAGTCCGACGATCTGCTGCAGGTCGTCCGCCGTGTCGAGGCGCTTGGTTCCTTTCTCGACACCGAGGACGGCAGGAACTTGCTCGCCGGCACCAAGCGTGCGGCCAACATCCTGGCTGCCGAGGAGAAGAAGAAAACGGTAGTCGCCAAGACTGTTGAGCCGGCGCTGTTTCGCGAGGATGCCGAGAAATCGCTGTTTGCGGCGGTGAATCAGGCTGAGAAGCAAGCCGGCGAAGCGATTCAAAACGAAGACTTTTCCGGCGCCCTGCTGGCGCTTAGCGTGTTGCGTGAGCCAGTTGATTCATTCTTTGAGCATGTTCTCGTGAATGATGAGGACGAGACCGTGCGCGCCAACCGCCTGGCGCTCCTCGCCCGCATCCGGGCGGCCACCGGTCAGGTCGCGGACTTCTCGAAAATCGCGGGTTGAGGCCTGAAAAATTCTGAAGATGGGCCCTTCGAGCCGGCTTACAGTCATATGACGATGATCTCTCCGTGGCAAAAGGGACATGTTCCCCAACCCACGGAGGCTTCCATGAATTCCGATCACGAAATCGAAGTGACAGAAGAAACCCCGGCTCCCGAGGCGCTTGAATCCGCTTCCGAAACCGCCCTCGATCACGCTGCCGCCGCCACGGTCGAAGCGGCCGATCTGTCGGACGATAAAGATGAAGAAGGCGACGATGAAGAAGGCGAAGAGTCTGACGAAGACGACGCCGAAGCCGCCACGCTCTCGGATGACGACGAAGATGAAGAAGATGAGGACGAAGACGACGCCGATGACAGTGTGAAGGCTGAAGGCGACGACGAGAAACCCGAAGAAGACGAATCCGAAGACGACGACAAGGAAGAAGCCGCCTGATTTTCAGCTGCTCAGTCTATCGATGGCAGGGCGGCGCTGACCAGGCTGTATGAAAACATCGGCGCCTCATCTCAGGGGCGCCGTCCCTATTCGAGAATCGTCCTCGTCTCAGCTCGGCCTAGCTAGGCGATTTCGTCGCGCTAACAGAACGCTTATTCCTGACGCCCCATCTCCGCGTGCAACACCTAATGTAGAGCTTCAGCGTATCGGATGATGCTCTGATTTTGGACGTTTTCGACCAGTTCATCCGCACGAGATAAAAGCCGGCGGAGCAAGGGAGAGGAATTTGCCTCGTTGTATCCCAGAGTGAGATCAACTGTCGGAGGCACACCCTCGAGCGCTCGGGCAACAACGTTTGGTGCCAGCATATTTTGCGCATAAAGCGGGACAAGAGTAACTCCGCCCGTAGACGCGACGAGCGACATTGCCGACGATATGTTCTCGCCTTCGTACTTTGCCTTGAGCGTGATCCCGGCCTTTGATGCGTAATCCTGAATCACAGATTGCAATACGGGAGACGTTCTCGCCGAGCTGACGTAAATTTCGTGGGCAAGATCCTGCGGCCGAATCTTTTTGCGCGATGCCAAGCGATGGCCTGCCGGCAGCACGGCGATCAGAGGCTCCCTCGCTAACAATTTGAAGGATAGGCCCAAGCTCTGTTTCTCGGGGCGAAGGAAGGCTACGTCCAACTTCCCGCGCATTAACGCAAGAGCGAGCTCCGGGGAGGACTGACTACACAGCGTGACTTCGATCTCCGGTGCTTCCTCGCGGATCATGCGCAAAAGGTGAGGTAGCCACGTGACCTCCAGCCCAACCAGAAACCCCATAGCAAGTACGGGCCTTTTCGGCTGTGCTGTCCGCCGGGCGCCTTCGGTCGCAGCCTCGACCTGCAGAAGTGCCAGCCGAGCGTGATCCAAAAAAACGCGCCCCGCAGCGGTAAGCACAACGCCGCGCGCCTGCCGCTCCAATAGCTGTACGCCGACTTCAGATTCGAGATCGCGAATCTGCCGGCTCAACGACGGCTGCGAGGTGTTCAGTCGCCGCTGGGCAGCGGTCAACAAGCTGCCTTCCTCGGCAACTGCAATGAAATAGCGTAAATGCCGGAGTTCCATCGGTTCCTCACTATACCTCCAAGGCATAGGTCGAACGTACAAGGTATTTGTCACCGATAGAAGGGAGATTTACCTTCGCGCTAAGGTCAAAGAAGGAGAAAGCAAAATGTCTACAGCATCCAAGCCTACCATCGTGTTCTGCCACGGCATTTGGGCCGATGGTTCGTGCTTCAGCAAGGTGATCCCGGCATTGCAGGCAGACGGACACGAGGTGATTGCTGTCCAATATGGCCTGGATTCATTCGAAGAGGATGTGGCGACGGTCAAACGCACGCTCAACCGCGTCGGCAGCCCGGTCATCCTCGTCGGCCATTCCTACGGCGGCGCCACGATCACGGCTGCGGGCGTCGATGAGCGCGTGATCGGCCTGGTCTACGTCGCCGCCGTCGCCCCGGATGTCGGCGAGACTGTGCAAGACCAGCTCGACAAGTATCCCTCGGACATCTTCTCTCGCGTCGAGGTCACGGATGGGCGCGCCTGGATGCTTCCAAACGGCACCGAGTTCTTCGCCGGTGACCTCTCGGCGGAAGAGCAGAAGCTCGTCTGGGCCACCCATATTGCACCCGTCTTCGATCTGTTCCGCCAGCAGAAGCTGAGCGCCGATCGCATTGCGTGGAAGTCGAAGCCGAGCTGGTATGTGCTGGCTACGAAAGACCACACCGTGCATCCCGATCTCCAACGCTGGGTTTCGAAGCGCATGGGAGCGACCGTCACCGAGGTGACAAGCAGCCATGTGCCGATGCTCTCTCAGCCCGCCGTCGTCATCGACGTAATCCGGAAAGCTGTAGCTGCTGTTCAAAACGGTTGAGAGCAGCCGTCCGACGGATGTAGAGAGACTGCCACAGGGCGGTCTCTCCCGCTCGTGCGAAGCGTTGCGGAACTCCAAAGGCTCCCCCTTCGAGGGATGTGCGCGTGCTCAACGCTCCAGGATTTTTGACACAGCCTGTAACGCGCCGCCCTTTTCTGTCAGATGCTAGCCTTCTCAGTCTTCCAGAATGCTGACGCGCACGCCGTTTTCGTAAACGTCGACCTGGATCAGCGGCTCGCCATTGACGATGGCGCGCTTGGTCGAGGAACTCATCGCGCCGGAGCGCTCCAGCATGCGCTGCAAATCGGCGCGCTGGTCGTTGGTCCTGAACCAGCCATCACCCTCGTCATCGCGGTCGCGACGGTGGAATTTGTGCCAGTTGGCGCGGTCCTGCCGCACCATCTGCGCCGCAGTCTCCAGTGCATAGCCGTCACTCGCCTGATGATCCCGATCGGAAATGCGCGCGACATAGGATCCCAGCATGTCATCGGCATGAGCCGCGCCGGCGCCAAGCCACGACGCCAGCAGAAGCCCGGCCGCAGTGACGGTTTTGAATTTTCTCATGATCAGCCCCCTTACCCCGAACAACAAAAACCCGTCTACCATGGCCGCTTGACGAAATTCGGACAGTTGGCACCCAGCGGCAAAGGACCGAGACGGAGTTTGCCTGCCGATGGTGCGCCGGGCGCTAGACCCCAGTCAAGTCGCAGTCCACCCCCTAATTGGCTTTGCTGACCCCACGAACGGGCTGGGTTGTTGCTCGTGCGGGTGCTTTCGGTGGCGAGGCCGAGTTTGTCCCGGCGTCTCCCGCGGGGGCGGCGGAGGCCGTAGCCGTCGCCGGTGCGGTACCCGTCGCCGGTGTGGTGCCCGTCACAGGCGCGGTCCCCGTCTCTGGAGCTGCGGCTTTCGCCGCCGCGGCGCTTGGCGCCGGCGCAGAGAAGGCGGGACCGACGACCCCGCCGCGAATGATCATAGGATTCTGCTCAAACCCATGCCTGGCCTCGGGCTTGTCGGTGATCGCCGACACCTTTTCATAAGTGACGTCGGGCTGCGCTTCGCCGAGCCCCACGACCGACTGCACATTGCTGGCCTTGGCGGCATCGGCGGTCTTCAGCGGCTTGGCGGCATCGAGCTTGATGATGGATGGTGTCGAGGAAGGCACGCCGGGAAAAACCAGCGACGAGGCCTGTGCCCCTGCGGTCGTCATCGCAAGAACAATCCCCAGCAGCATACGCACAGACACGATGATCCCTCCCCTTTGCCCAGAAGCCGCACAGTAGCGGGCCGGAATTGATGCCGACTTTCGCGGGAACATAGCATTTTAGCGATTGATAAATCGCCAATGCCCAGATTGCTCAACAGCGACTTGCCTCAACAGCCGACTTGCCCAACAGCCGCCATCGTACTACGCAGCCGGCATTTGCGAGGTGACGAGAGTGGCTGAAATACTTGCCGTCGGCGAGGCGCTGGAGCGGGCGCTGGCTTTGCTCCGGGGCGGCGATGTCGTCGCCATCCCGACCGAAACCGTTTACGGGCTTGCCGGCGACGCCACCAACGGCATCGGTGTGGCGCGCATTTTCGAAGCCAAGGGGCGGCCCCGCTTCAACCCGCTGATTGCCCATGTCGCCGACATGGCGATGGCCGAGCGCATTGCGCTGTTTGATCCGCTGTCGAAGAAACTGGCGCTTGCGTTCTGGCCGGGTCCGCTGACGCTGGTGATGCCGCAGCGGCCCGGCAACGGCATCCACCCGCTGGTCACGGCCGGGCTCGATACGATTGCCTTGCGCATGCCAAGAGGCTTTGGCGGCGACCTCATTGCCTGCCTCGGCCGCCCGCTTGCCGCACCCAGCGCCAATTCATCCGGCAAGATCAGCGCGACGACGGCGCAAGCGGTGGCCGCGGATCTCGGCACACGCATAAAGTTGGTCGTCGATGGCGGGGCGACGCCGGTCGGGCTGGAATCGACCATCGTCAAGGCCGAAGGCGCAAGATTGCGGCTGCTCCGGCCCGGCGGCATTGCCGCCGAAGACATCGAGGCGGCCATCGGTGTGGAGCTCTTGCGTGGCGGTGCGGCCGGTGTCGAGGCGCCGGGCATGCTTGCCTCGCACTATGCGCCTGACGCCGCGATGCGGCTCAACGCCGGGACAGTCGGTGAGGGCGAAGCCCTGCTCGGCTTCGGCAGCCAGCGAGCCGAAGGCTGGCGACATGCCACCGCGTTCCTCAACCTGTCCGAGAAAGGTGACCTGCGCGAAGCGGCAAGCAATCTTTTCGCCTATATGCAGGAACTCGACAGCGGCGGCGCGCGGATTATCGCCGTCGAGCCGGTTCCCTTCGACGGGCTTGGGGAGGCGATCAACGATCGGCTCTCGCGTGCCGCCGCCCCTCGTGACAACATCTTGGCAGCAACATAGTTTTCCCCATGACCGAAATCTCAGAAAAACTCGATCCCGCTCTCATCGATCGCTTCGCGGCGATCGTCGGCGACAAATACGCGCTGCGCGACGAGCAGGATATCGCGCCTTACCTCACGGAGCGGCGCGGGCTCTGGCATGGCGCGACATCGCTGGTGCTGCGGCCGGGCAGCGTCGAGGAAGTCAGCCAGATCATGCGGCTGGCGACCGAGACGGGAACGCCGATCGTGCCGCAAAGCGGCAACACCGGGCTGGTCGGCGCCCAGGTGCCTGACAGATCCGGCCGCGAGATCGTGCTGTCGCTGTCGCGGCTGAACCGGATCCGCGAAATCGATGTCCTGTCCAATACGGTGACGGTCGAAGCCGGCGTCATCCTGCAGACGCTGCAGGAAGCGGCTGATGGCGTCGACCGGTTGTTTCCGCTGTCGCTGGCCGCGCAAGGCTCCTGCCAGATCGGCGGCAACCTGTCGTCCAATGCCGGCGGCACCGGCGTGCTTGCCTATGGCAACGCCCGCGAACTCTGCCTTGGGGTTGAAGTGGTGCTGCCGACCGGCGAGGTGTTCGACGATTTGCGCAAGCTGAAGAAGGACAACACCGGCTACGATCTGAAGAACCTGTTTGTCGGCGCCGAGGGCACGCTCGGCGTCATCACCGCGGCTGTGCTCAAGCTGTTCCCGAAACCGAAAGGGCGCGAGGTGGCTTTCGTCGGCCTGTCGTCGTCGCAAGCAGTGCTCTCCCTGTTCAGCCTGGCGATGGACCGCGCCGGGGCAGCGCTCACCGCCTTCGAACTGATCGGCAAGCGCCCGTACGACTTCACCCTGGCGCATGCCCAGGGCGTGGTCCGGCCGTTGATCGAAGATTGGCCGTGGTATGTGTTGATGCAGATTTCGTCCGGCCGTTCATCCGAGGATTCGCGAGCATTGATCGAGGAGGTGCTCTCGGCTGGTCTCGAACAGGAATTCGTCGGCGACGCCGTCATTGCCGCAAGTCTTGGGCAGGGCGATGCCTTCTGGAACTTCCGCGAGCTGCTGCCCGAGGCGCAGAAGCCGGAGGGCGCCTCGATCAAGCACGACATTTCCGTGCCGATCGCTTCGATCCCGCGCTTCATCGAGGAGGCCGCCGGGGCGGTGGCGTCGGTGAGTTCTGGCGCCCGCGTGGTCTGCTTCGGCCATATGGGTGACGGCAATCTGCACTATAACATCTCGCGGCCCGTCGACGGCGACGACGAGGCGTTTCTCGCTCTCTATCATCCGATGAACAAGGCCGTGCATGACGTGGTGCGCAGCCTACATGGCTCGATCTCGGCCGAGCATGGCATCGGCCAGTTGAAGCGGGACGAATTGATCGCCACCGCGCCACCGATGGCGATCGACCTGATGCGCCGGGTCAAGGCTGCCTTCGACCCGGCCGGCATCATGAATCCCGGTAAGGTTATCTGATCCTTTCGGCATCTTGTGGCTGGTGGCATTCCGATAACCATCCCGCAGATCAGCAAAATTTAACCGACTTTCTTAAGCGGGGCGGTAAGGAGCCCGCGCTACTGTCTGCTCACAAACGAGGCTGGAAAAACCGGCCCGGAGAGAACCGGACACCGGCTCTCAGGAGACAGACAGGAAGGCACTCTATGAACACCGGACTGAAGCCAGTCTGGGCGGGACGCAACATGCGTCTCGACCCATTTCGCCTGCCGCAAGTGGTCAGCTACGCCACACGCGACGACTACGGCGACGTGACCTTTACCATCGACAAGCGGGGCGCCGTGATCCGCCGCATGCTCGAGATGAGCGGCTTGCCGGCGATCATCGCGCTGCCAGCCAATGCGTTTCGCGGCGTTGCCGCCCGTGCGATGGAGGATCCGGACGGCAATGTTACGGTAACGCTGGAACTCCTGCACAACGATCCGATGCTGTCGGTGCCGCTGCTGGTGGCCGATGATCTCGAAGATGTCGCCGCCGACTGGCGCGCCTGGGCCGACGCCTACCGTCTGCCGATGCTCTTGATCGAATCGGACGGCGTTGCCCGTACCCTGGAAGAATCGCTCGGTGCCGCCATCAAGACGCTGCCGCCGCAGGATCGGCGCAAGGGCCGCGTTTCGAACATGCGCCGCCCGCGCTTCCTCGCCCGCCGCAGGGCCGGCGATCTCGGTCTCAGGCTGGTCATCGACGGCCAGGAGATCATTTCGCGCGAATAGGAAGAGCTTGGCGCGTTCTTCCTTCTCCCTCTGAGGAGAAGCCGCTAAACCAGCGGCTTCAGCGCCACCCACACAGCGCCGCCGATCAGGCCAAGGAAGATCAGCCAGCCGACCTGGTTGTTCGAGCGGAACAGCCGCAGGCACTGGTCGGGATTGTCGATATCCAGCACGGCGATCTGCCGGGCCATATGGGCGCCGGCAGCGATCAGCCCGGCCAGCGCCACCACCGGAGCCTGTGCCGACGCGAAGGCGATGGCGAAGCAGACCAGCGTGCCGCCATAGAGCCCGACAAGCCATGACTTGGTGTTGTCGCCGAACAGGCGCGCCGTCGAGCGTACGCCCACAATGGCGTCATCTTCCTTGTCCTGATGCGCATAGATCGTGTCATAGCCGATCACCCACAGGATCGAGCCGATATAGAGCATGATGGCGGGTCCATCGAGATCGCCGAACTCGACCGCCCATCCCATCAGTGCACCCCAAGAAAAAGCAAGGCCGAGAACCAGTTGCGGCCAGTTGGTTATCCGCTTCATGAACGGATAGACGGCAACGATGGCCAGCGAGCAGATGCCGAGCAGAATGGCGAAACTGTTGAACTGTATGAGCACCACCAGGCCGACCAGCGCCTGCAGGACAAGGAACACCCATGCCCGCCGGCGCGTGGTCTTGCCCGACGGCAGCGGCCGTGACCGCGTCCGCTCGACCTTGTTGTCGATGTCCTCGTCGACGAGGTCGTTGTAGGTGCAGCCGGCGCCGCGCATGGCGATGGCGCCGATCAGGAACAGCACGAGATACAATGGCGCCGGCAGCAGCGAGAGCAGGGGATCGCCGGGGCGCGGATAGGCGCTCGCCGCAAGCGCCGCCGACCACCAGCACGGCCACAAAAGCAATTGCCAGCCGATCGGCCTGTCCCACCGGGCAAGCTGCGCATAGGGCCATATCGAGCGCGGCAGCACGCGATAGACCCAATGGCCGTTCGGTGCATCGGCCACACGGCCCTGGGCCGCTTTCGACTGGATCGGTTCCATGCTGCTGGATTGGCAGCAGACTGGAAGGCCGTCAAGCAGTCTCGCTTGCGGATGCGAAGATGTCATGAGAGGCGAACCAGACCTTGGCCACATCGATGAATGCCAGCGCCGCATTCGAGACGCGCTGGTGCGTGTCATAGGTGAGCAGGATCCGCTGCATGGGCAGCGGATCGGACAGTGGCTTGCACAGGAGCGGCAGGCCGTCATAGCTGCGGTCGCCATGCGGGCGGGTATAGCTCACGGCGACGCCAAAGCCGTTGGCGACCATGCTGCGCTGGAGTTCGAACGAACTCGTCGTTGTGTCCGCCACCGGGGCGAGGCCGCGGCTGCGGAACAGGTCGAGCATGTGCTGCCAGCTGTGCGGCTGGTCTGTCGTGATCAGCGGATAGGCGGCCAGATCCGCAAGACTGACCTCGGAACGATCCGCCAGGGCATGGCCTGCCGGCAACAGCGCATGTGGGCGAAGCTCGCGCAGCAGGATGCGGGCGAAATGTGTCGGCAGGCTGAGGTCGTAGGTGAGGCCGAGATCGATGGCTGCATCGCTAAGCCGCCGCCCGAGCGTCTCGAACGTCTCGTCGCGAACGACAATTTTTACTGCCGGATAGCGTTCGGAGAAGGCGCGAATAAGAGCCGGCGCGAAGAAAGGCGCCAGGTCCTCGAAACATCCAAGCACCAGTTCACCGCCGACGGCCGATTTGCCTGAACCAAGGCCGACGAGTTCGTCCGTTTCGGTGAGCACCTGTCTTGCTTTCGCCACGACAGCCCGGCCGAACGACGTCGGTGACACGCCGCTGCCACGCTGGCGGACGAACAGCTTCTGGCCGAAATTCTTTTCGACGGCGTCGATGGCCACCGAAATCGAAGGCTGTGAGACGTTCAACATCTTGGCGGCGCCAGTGACGCTCCCATGACGCGCAACGGCGACCAGATAACGCAACTGCGTGAGGGTCACATTCATAGGGTGTTCCTATGTACCAAATGAGAAGTTATTATTTTACTGAATGAAAGCGGGTTGCGATAGTCGGTCATTCCAAGAGGAGAACGCCATGTCTTCCCAGACCGAGACCCAGAAGATCGACAACCAGGTCATCGACGCAAAGACGATCGCCGATTACCAGCGCGACGGCGCGGTTTGCATCCGCGGCGCCTTCAAGGGTTGGGTCGACACGATTGCCGCCGGCATCGAGCGCAACATGCAGAACCGCAGCGCCACCGCGTCTGATATAGCCAATGGCCGCGGCAGTTTCTTCGACGACTATTGCAACTGGGAGCGCATTCCCGAATTCGTCAGCGTGGTGCGGGACTCGCCGGCCGCCGAACTGGCGGCGGCGGTGATGCAGTCGCGCACCGCGCAGTTCTTCCACGATCACGTTCTGGTCAAGGAACCCGGCACGCAGAAGCCGACGCCCTGGCATCAGGATATTCCGTATTACTTCGTCGATGGCCGGCAGACCGTGAGCTTCTGGATTCCCATTGATCCGGTGAAGGAGGCGACTTTGCGCCTGATCGCCGGCTCGCACAAATGGGACAAGATGATCCTGCCCGTGCGCTGGCTCGACGACAGCAATTTCTATGCCGGCGAGGGCAACTATCTGCCGGTGCCTGACCCGGACAAGGACCCGTCGATGAAGGTGCTCGAATGGGAAATGGAACCGGGCGACGCCATCCTGTTCGACTTCAGGACCGCGCATGGCGCGCGTGGCAACATGACCTCGGCCCGGCGCCGGGCGCTGTCGCTGCGCTGGGTCGGCGACGATGCGCGTTATGTCGAGCGGCCGGGACGCACCTCGCCGCCCTATCATGGCCATGGCATGCAGCCGGGACAGAGGCTGCGCGAGGACTGGTTCCCGGTCATCTTCCAGGGCTAAACGACTGCCAGAAAATCGTCGGCGGTGCGCGCCGCCGATTTTCGGCAGGGGTAACGTTCCCGTGCGCAATTCCGATCAAAGCACCCTGATGCCTTGACCCATCGTGCAGAGAGCAATAGCGGGTGCTCTGCAGGATAATAGGCATCACGAGGTGGCCATGAACGTTCTTCTTCTCGGCTCCGGCGGCCGCGAACATGCGCTCGCCTGGAAGATCGCCGCGTCGCCGCTGCTGACAAAGCTCTATGCGACTCCCGGCAATCCGGGCATCGGCGGCGAGGCCGAGCTGGTGAAGCTGGACATTGCCGATCACGCCGCCATTGCCGCCTTCTGCAAGGACAAGAAGATCGACCTTGTCGTGGTCGGGCCTGAGGGACCGCTGGTCGCCGGCATCGCCGACGATCTGCGTGCGCAAGGCATTCGCGTCTTCGGGCCCTCCAAAGCCGCCGCCCGGCTGGAAGGCTCGAAGGGTTTCGCCAAGGATCTCTGCGCCAGATACGATATCCCCACCGCCGCCTACGGCCGTTTCGGCGATCTGGCCTCCGCCAAGGCTTATGTCGAAAAGACCGGCGCACCGATCGTCATCAAGGCCGATGGCCTGGCGGCAGGCAAAGGCGTCACCGTCGCCATGACGCTGGACGAAGCACTGGTGGCGCTTGATGCCTGTTTCGACGGGTCCTTCGGCGCCGCAGGCGCGGAAGTGGTGGTCGAGGAATTCATGACCGGCGAGGAGGCAAGTTTCTTCTGCCTCTGCGACGGCACCACAGCGCTGCCCTTCGGCACCGCGCAGGACCATAAGCGCGTCGGCGACGGCGATGTCGGCCCCAACACCGGCGGCATGGGCGCCTATTCTCCGGCGCCGGTGATGACGCCGCAGATGATCGAGCGCACCATGCGCGAGATCATCGAGCCAACCATGCGTGGCATGGCCGAACTCGGAGCGCCTTTCGCCGGCATTCTCTTTGCCGGCCTGATGATCACTGACAAGGGGCCGAAGCTGATCGAATACAACACCCGTTTCGGCGACCCGGAATGCCAGGTGCTGATGATGCGGTTGAAGGACGATTTGCTGGTCCTGCTCAATGCGGCAACCGATGGCCAGCTTGCACACACCTCGGTGCGCTGGCGCGACGAGGCCGCACTCACCGTGGTGATGGCTGCCAGGGGCTATCCCGGCACGCCGGAAAAGGGATCGGTCATCCGCGGCGTCGAAGACGCTGCGGGCGACGGCGTCCAGATCTTCCATGCCGGCACCGCGATCAACGGCGGAGCGCTGGTTGCCAATGGCGGCCGCGTCCTCAACGTCACGGCATCAGGCGCTACCGTTGGCGAGGCGCAGAAACGCGCCTATGCCGCGCTCGACCGCATCGACTGGCCGGACGGCTTCTGTCGTCGCGACATTGGCTGGCAGGCCGTCGCGCGCGAGCAGGCAAGCTAAAGGGTTTTATCGCAAACCGCGATCGATCTCGGTGGAAGCGGTGCTGAGCGGATCGGCGGCGGCAAACGCGGCGTCGAGCTGGTCGGGCGAACGCTGTTCGGTCCGCTTCCAGGCAACATATTGGACAATGCCGAACGTCGGCCGCCGCGGCACCGTCTTTACGACAGGCATGCGGAAGCCGTCGCGGAACTTCGTCCAGCGCGTGCCCAGCGCCGCGACCATATCCTCGAAGGTCGGCGGCGCCGCCACCGAGGCGTAGGTGATCGTGACATTGCCGGCGAGGCCGGCTTCGCGTGACACCGGCAACGGTATCGATGCGAGATAGTCAGGCGGCACGTCGATGAGACCACCGAAAGGCCATTGCGCGCGCAGTGTGGCCGCGTCCGTAGGCGCGACATTGACGTCGATGTCCTTGGGCGTGCCGGCGACCCTGTAAGGGCAGCGGAGCCGGCGGCAATTGGCTTGCGCCGAGAACTGCCACAGCGAGTAGCCTTGCCAGTTGCCCATCGGAAAATGCACGTCGATGTCGGACTTGTAGCGGGCATACCAGAGCGGCAGCCGCGACAGCAGCCGGTATCTGTAGCTGTTGTCGGCAATGTACTGGGCCGTCTTGCCATTGGAGTAGAGCACAGGGAAGCGGCCGATGCGCCGATGCACCTGGCGCACGAACTCCTCGGCATCTTCGAGCGACATCCACTGCGAAGGATCATTGCCCTCGATGTCGAGAGCCAGCAGATCGTCAGGCGAGGGTTCGGCGAAATCGAGGAAATTATTGGCCTGTTCGACCGGATTGCCGGGGCGGGCGAGGTGATAGGCACCCCATTTCAGGCCGAGCGCCTTGGCGACCACCTTGCGGGTCTGGAACAGTTCGCGCGTCACCGCGTGGCGTTTCCACAGCGCCTTGCAGAGCTTCACCTCGGTGTCGTCGCCGAAACAGAAGTAGGGTGGCGGCATGCCGTCGGATGCCTTGTTGATGAAGCCGACGATCCGCTTGTCGGTGGCAAGTTGGGCCCAGTCAATGGAATTGTATTCGTAGGCGTCGACGACCAGGGCACGGTCAGCGTTCTTCCACGGCTCGGAAAAATCCGAGGCTTTTGCCGCTGATATCAGCGCCATCATCGCCGCGAGAGCGATCGCTGAGCGGCGTAGAAGATGCGCCGGCGTTTTCAAACAGGGAATCCCCGTTAACCAAAGACAAATCCTGGACCGTCATGGTTAAGGAAGTGCTTCCGCTGATAGGCGCCGACAAAGCTATCGTCTGATGACCGGCCGAAATTCGAACGGGTCTAGCGCTGGCTCTTGCGGCAGCGTGCCCTCGGCGGCGCGTTTGCGGTGGTGGGCGAGGGAGCATTGCGGCGAGCATAGTATGCCGCGGTCCGACCAGTAGGCGGCGCCGTTTTCCAGTCTGCCCTGATGGTACGAAAACCCTGCCGCGCGATAGGGCAGGCCGCATTCGATGCAGCGATAGGCGTCGGGTCTGGCAAGCATGGGGCGGTTCCGGTCCCGTTTGGTCCTGGTCTGTCGCCGGTCGACTTGATCCGGCGTCGACTGAATTTAATACGTGTCGGCGCGATTGCAAAATCCACGTGACAAAGTTTGACGTTTACGTAAAAAGAAGATGGGAGGCCACTGCCCAAAGGCGGATGGTTTTGCGGCGGTGCCGGTCCTAGGATCGGCGGGCCGATGGATCAGGGGGAGGGAGCAGCATGTATCGGGCACCGGTCGAGGATATCGCTTTCACGCTCAAGCACGTGGCTGGTCTCAAGTCCGCCCTTGATGCCGGCATGTTCGGCGATCTCGGCGAGGATCTGGTCGATGCCGTTCTTGGCGAGGCCGGCCGCTTCGCCACCGACGAAGTCGCGCCACTCTACAAGATCGGCGATGAGCAAGGTGCGGTGCTGAAGGACGCAACCGTCACCACGCCGCGCGGCTGGAAGGAACTCTATCGCCGCTGGATCGACGGCGGCTGGAATGCCTTGTCCGGGCCCGAGGAGTATGGCGGCCAGGCGTTGCCGACCATGCTTGGTGTCGCCGCGCTCGAAATGTGGAACTCCGCCGCCATGGCCTTCGGCATCGGCCCGACGCTGACCATGGGCGCGGTCGAGGCGCTCGACAAGCACGCCTCGCAAGAGCTCAAGTCGAAATATCTCGAAAAGCTCGTCTCCGGCGAATGGATGGGCACGATGAACCTGACCGAGCCGCAGGCCGGCTCGGATCTCAATGCTCTGCGCGCCCGCGCCGAGCCGGTGGGCGATGGCAGCTACCGCATCTTCGGCCAGAAGATCTTCATCACCTATGGCGAGCACGACTTTACCGACAACATCATCCATCTGGTTCTGGCGCGGCTACCCGATGCGCCGGCCGGCACGCGCGGCATATCGCTGTTCCTGGTTCCGAAATTCCTGGTTGGCGACGACGGCTCGCTCGGCGCGCGCAACGACGTCTTCTGCTCCGGCCTGGAGCACAAACTCGGCATCCACGCATCGCCGACCTGCACCATGATCTATGGCGATGGCTTCGGGGGCGCTGCGCCGGGCGCTATCGGCTGGCTGATCGGCGAGGAGAACAAGGGCCTCGCCTGCATGTTCACCATGATGAACAACGCCCGCCTTTGCGTCGGCATGCAGGGTGTCGCGGTCGCGGAAGCCGCCACGCAGAAGGCGATCGCCTATGCCAATGAGCGCCGGCAAGGCAAGGCGGCAAGCTACGCCGGTGCTGGCATGGCGCCGATCGTCCATCATCCCGACGTGCAGCGCAGTCTGCTGACCATGAAAGCGCTGACGCAGACAGCCCGCGCCATCAGCTACTGCTGCGCTCACGCCATCGACCTGGCCCGCGTATCGGCCGGTGATGAGGCGGCGCATTGGCGCGACCGCGCCAATCTGCTGACGCCGCTGGCCAAGGCTTTCTCGACCGATATCGGCGTCGAGGTCGCCTCGCTCGGCCTCCAGGTGCATGGCGGCATGGGCTTCATCGAGGAGACCGGAGCAGCAGCACTCTACCGCGATGCGCGCATCGCACCGATTTATGAGGGCACCAACGGCATCCAGGCGATCGATCTGGTCATGCGCAAGCTGCCGCTCGGCGGCGGCGAACACGTGCATGGCTTTATCGGCGAACTGGCGGCGGTCGCCAATGCCGTGCGGACATCGAATCTCGAAGGTTTCGGCCGCACCGCCGACGCTCTCGACAAGGCGCTCGGCGAGCTCAGCGAAGCGACCCGCTTCCTGCAAAAACTGTCCGCCGATGGCCGGTCGGACGAGGCGCTGGCGGGTGCTACCCCCTATCTCAGGCTGATCTCGCTGGCCGCCGGCGGTGCCTATCTGGCGCAGGGCGCACTTGCCGATCAGGGCCGTATCGCGCTTTGCCGCTTCTTCGCCGAAAACCTGCTTGGCGAGGTCCGTGCCTTGAAGGACGGCGTTGTCGATGGCGCCGAAAGCCTCGCCATTGCCGGCAAGGCGCTCATCTCTGCCTGACGTTCACTAGGAAAAACCCGTGACAGACCATATCCTCGTCGAGCGCCAGGGCGCCATCCAGATCATCCGCATGAACCGCCCCGACAAGAAGAACGCCTTGACGCGCGCCATGTATGCCAAAATGTCGGCTGCTCTGGCCGAAGGTGATGCCGACCCGGCGATCCGCGTCCATGTCTTCCTGGGCGTGCCTGGCGCCTTCTCCTCCGGCAACGACCTTGCCGATTTCATGGTCGTCGCCACCGGCGGCGACGGTGGCACCGAGGTCTGGGACTTCCTGATGGCGCTGGCCAGGGTCGGGAAACCCATTGTCTCCGGCGTCGACGGCATCGCGGTCGGCATCGGCACGACGCTCAACCTGCATTGCGACCTGACCTTCGCTACGCCGCGCACCGTGTTCAGGACGCCTTTTGTCGATCTGGGCTTGGTGCCCGAGGCCGGCTCCAGCCTGTTGGCGCCGCGGATCCTGGGGCAGCAGGGTGCTTTCGCACTGCTCGGCCTCGGCGAGGGTTTTTCGGCCGAACGGGCGAAAGCCGCCGGCCTGATCTACGATGTGGTCGAGGAAGACGCGCTTGAGGCCTCGGTGCTGGCGGCGGCCGGCCAGATCGCCGCCAAGCCACCGCAAGCCTTGCAGATCGCGCGCGACCTGATGCGCGGCTCGCGCGACGACCTCGTCGCCCGCATAGGCGAGGAAAGCGAACATTTTCGCGAGCGGCTGAAATCAGACGAGGCGCGCGCCGCGCTCACGGCGTTCATGACCAGGAAGAAGGCCTGAACCTCCCTTTTAGGGATAAAGCCGCGTCTTTCTCCAGCCGCCATTGGCGTCTCGGGAAAAGGCGACCCGGTCATGCAGCCGGAACGGCCGGTCATGCCAGAACTCGATGGTCGTGGGCACGATGCGGAAGCCCGACCAATGCTTTGGCCGCGGGATTTCGCCGATCGGATAGCGCGCTGTGTATTCTGCTACCGCCTTTTCCAGCGCAAAGCGGCTTTCCAGTGGCCGCGACTGTTTCGAGGCCCAGGCGCCGATACGGCTGCCACGCGGTCGCGTCGCGTAGTAGGCGTCGGCTTCAGCGTCGCTGACGATCTCCACCGGGCCACGAATGCGCACCTGGCGGCGCAGCGATTTCCAATGGAAGCACATCGCCGCCTTCATGCTGCCAAGAATCTCCTGGCCCTTGGCGCTCTCGAAATTCGTGTAGAACACAAACCCGCCTTCATCGAACCCCTTGAGCAGAACCATTCGCACATCCGGCATGCCGTCGGCATCGACGGTCGCCAGCGCCACGCCGTTTGGGTCGTTCATTTCGCTCTTGGTGGCGTCCTCCAGCCATGCGGCAAAGAGGCGAAACGGCTCCGCCGCCTCGGTAAAGTCACCGCTTGTTAACTCTGTGTCACTCATAGTTTTTCTCAAATCGTTACGAGGCGGGGGAGGTTGCAGATTGTCGCGTATCGCGCAAGCTTTTGACAGCAGGCAAGGCGGCCTAATTGCTTCAGCCAGCGCCAAAGCAGCGATCGTGATGATCGCCCTGCCGCTTGCCGCCTGCGGCGCGGGTGGCTTCAGCCTGGAAAAGGCCGAAGTCGACCGCTCGATCCTGACCAGCAGCACGTCCGCCCCATCCGCGCCGGTCAGTTCGGATCGTGACTCCGACCAGACGACGATCGGCAATGCGGTGTCCTCGGCCGATATCGAGCAACTCGGCGGGCAGGCCGTGCCGTGGGCAAATGCCGGCACCGGGTCACGCGGCTCCATCACCGAACTGGCGGAATTGAAGGACAAGGGCCAGACGTGCCGCCGCTTCAGGGCCTCGCGCGAAAGCTTTGATGGCGTTGCCATGTTCGAAGGCGAACTCTGCCTGGCCAGCGCCGGCGGATGGCACATGCAGGACTTCAAGGCGCTCTGATTTTCCGTTTTTGATATGGTGCTCGGCCACTGGAATTTCTTCCTATGCGGGCGCATATAGGGGGCAACCAGAGACTCACTCCTTTTCCAGGGCAGTAAGCATGCGCGACCCCTATGAGGTGCTGGGCGTTGCCAAGAACGCATCGGCCAAGGATATAAAATCGGCGTACCGGAAACTCGCCAAGAAGCATCATCCGGACCAGAATCCGAATGATCCCAAGGCGAAGGACCGTTTTGCCCAGGCCAACCAGGCCTACGAGATCGTCGGCGACGAAAAGAATCGGGCCGCGTTCGATCGCGGCGAGATCGACGCCGAGGGCAAGCCGCGTTTCCAGGGTTTTGAAGGCGCCGGCGGTGGCGGTGATCCCTTCGGCGGGTTTCGCCGGCAGCAGGGGCCCGGCGGCTCGCGCTTCGAATTCCGCTCCGGCCGTCCGGGCGGTGATCCGTTCGATGGCAACAGCGATATCTTCAGCCAGATTTTCGGCGGCGCGTTTTCGGGCGCGCGCGGCCCCGGCGCGGGCGACCGCCGCCAGCCGGCGACCGCCGCCGACCTGAACGTGACGCTCGACGTCACCATCGAGGAAGCGGCAACCGCCGAAAAGGTGACGGCGATGTTCCCCGACGGCCGCAAGGTGGCGGTCAAGCTGCCAACCTATGTCGAGGACGGCCAGACCATCCGGCTAAAGGGGCAAGGCGAGCAAGGGCCGGGCCTGCCGGGCGATGCGCTGGTCAAGATCCATCTGCGCCGGCATCCGCGCTACCGCATCGAGGGCCGCGACCTGCATGCCGATCTGCCGGTGACGCTGGCGGATGCGGTGCTCGGCGCCAAGGTGCCCGTCGAGACGCCGACCGGCAAGCTCGCCGTCAACGTTCCCGCCTGGTCGAGCTCGGACAAGGTGCTGCGGCTGAAGGGCAGGGGTCTGCCGGAGAAAGCCGGTGGCCATGGCGATCTCTATGCCCATGTGCGGATCATGCTGCCGGAAGGCGGCGATAGCGCGCTCGAAGCGCTGCTGCGCAGCCAAAAAGGCTGATTGGCGGCTTTTGTCCCCCGAACTGTCCGGTTTGAACGCTTGAAGGGGCAGTGTGCCTGTGCGATAGGGCACTCCACAAAGCTGAAAATCTTGCGGAGAGCGCTGACATGGCGGGTGGACAGGGCCTTATGGCCGGCAAGCGCGGCCTTATTCTTGGCGTCGCCAACAACAGATCGATCGCCTATGGCATCGCCAAGGCCTGTGTCGACCATGGCGCCGAGATCGCGCTCACCTACCAGGGCGAGGCGTTCAAGAAGCGTGTCGAGCCGCTGGCGGCCGAACTCGGCGCCTTTGTCGCCGGCCATTGCGACGTCACCGATCCGGCAAGCCTGGACGACGTTTTCGCCAATGTCGCCAGGCACTGGGGCAAGCTTGATTTTCTCGTCCACGCCATCGCTTTTTCCGACAAGGACGAGCTGACCGGCCGTTACGTCGAGACGACGCGCGACAATTTCCTGCGCACCATGGACATTTCGGTCTATTCCTTCACCACCATCGCCAAGCGCGCCGAGGCGCTGATGACCAATGGTGGCTCGCTGCTGACGCTGACCTATTACGGCGCCGAAAAGGTCATGCCGCACTACAACGTCATGGGTGTCGCCAAGGCGGCGCTCGAGGCCAGCGTGCGTTATCTCGCGGTCGACCTCGGCGCCAAGAAGATACGCGTCAACGCCATTTCCGCGGGCCCGATCAAGACGCTTGCCGCATCAGGCATCGGCGACTTCCGCTACATCCTGAAGTGGAACGAATACAATTCGCCGCTGAAGCAGACAGTGACGCAGGAGGAAGTCGGTGATTCCGGTGTCTATTTCCTGTCCGATCTGTCGCGCGGCGTCACCGGCGAAGTGCATCACGTCGATTCAGGCTACCACGTCGTCGGCATGAAGGCGGTCGACGCGCCGGATATTTCGACGGTCAAGGATTAGCATCCCACAACCGTCGTCCGTCCCGACCCCCTACCGGAAGACCTGATGTACCCGCTGGTTTATATCGTGCGCCACGGCCAGACCGCGTGGAACGCCGAATCCCGGCTTCAGGGGCAGGCCGACACCGAACTCAATGCGCTTGGCCGCGAGCAGGCGACCGGAAACGGTCATCGGCTGGCCGAGTTGGTGCGAAATCCAGCGGATTTCGATTTCGTCGCCAGCCCAATGAAGCGCACGCGCGAAACGATGCAGCGCATCCGCGCCGCGATGAAGCTAGATCCGGATGCCTATCGAACCGATCCTCGCCTGGTCGAAGTCAATTTCGGCGATTGGCAGGGTTTTACCTATGCCGAGCTCAAGACGCGGTACCCAGGCGCGCGCCGGACACGCGCGCTGGACAAATGGAACTTTCAGCCGCCCGGCGAGGGCGCGGAGAGTTACCAGATGCTGCTAGAACGGGTGAAACCCTGGTTCGAGGCGATTCAACGCCAGACGATCTGCGTGACGCATGGCGGGGTCATGCGGGCTCTGTTTCGCTTCGTGCTTGGGGTGGCGGAGGACGAGGCAGCCAACTTGGAGATACCACAGGACCGTGTGCTCAGGCTGCAGGGTGACCGCCTGGAGTGGCTGTCGCGGTCCTAGTCTAGCGCTTGTTCATACTAGGGTTTTGAAGGCACCCAACTCTTGCCCCGGTGGTTCCGATGAACCTGTCATTCGATGTAGGTCACCACACCCGTTTCAAGATCATAGATTGCCGCGACGATCTTCAGCTTCCCGGCCCCGGTGAGATCGGCCAGGAGCTTGCTTGAAGCAGCCAGGCGCCGCACAGTCCTGCGCGCGCTCTCCTTGGCGGTGTTGTCGACGAAATCGCCTGCCTCGCTCCGCGCCGCGATCGCCGCAGGCAGGATCGGTTCGATCATCGGGCCGATCGCGCCCGGATAGGTCGCGTTCTTGGTGACCACGTCGCAAGCCGCCTTGACGGCACCGCAGCTTGTGTGCGCGAGGACGACGATCAATGGCGAGCCGAGCACCGCCGCGCCGCATTCGACCGTGCCGAGCGTCGCAGTGTCGGCGAGGTTGCCGGCATTCCGGGCGACGAATAGCTCTCCAACGCCTTGGCCGCCGAAGATCAACTCGGGCGGAACGCGACTGTCGGCGCAACTGATGATGGTAGCCCAAGGCGCCTGATGCCCGGCGACAGCCTTCCGCTGCGCGGCAAGGTCGATCGAGCACAGTTCCGGGTGGCTGACATAGCGCTCGTTGCCGGATTTCAGCGCGGCGAGCGCTGCATCAGGGGACAATGCCGGCGCAGCACTATCTGCCGCACGCGCGGACCACGAAGCTCCACCAAGACCGATCGCGACGAGCCCCGCCGCGCCGACCTTGAGGAAATCCCTCCGGTCGACCCCTTTGCCCTCGCAGTCGCTGCACATTGTTCGGCCCCCGCCTCGGATCTTCCAGTTGATGGCTGGATCTGCGCGCTGAGATTGCTACCAACGGACGGCGATGGCAAGCGCGTGCGGGGCCGGAAAGCTCTTATTCGGTGTCGGGCAATTGCATGTCGGTGACGATGTTTTCGCCGTTGGTCTCATCGTAAGCGATGACGACATCCATGCCGGGCTTCAGCGAGTCGAGGTCTGTCTCGGCATTCAGCTTGTAGGACTTGCCGTCATCCAGCGTCAGCGTCGCCGTGTCCTTGTCGATCTTCTTGATCAGGCCTTCGGTCTGGCCGGCGAAAGCGGCGGTGGAAAGCAGCAGCGTAGCGGCTACGGCGCCAATCAGGGTACGCATAATCGTTCCTCGTTATCATTGCACCGGCATGGGCGGCGGCAGACGAATGGAAGAGAGCAGAAACCAACCGAATGTGTCAAAACTAAATCCGCCAGATCACAGTTTGACCACTGTGAAAAACGCCAATAGAAGGCAGGCCACGGCGCCGAGCGTCCTCCTGGGTGCGCGGAGGACGCTGTGGCACTTTTTGATTTGCGTATGATCCCTTGCGAGAACGGCTTCGTTTTTCGGGTCATGTGCTAAGCTGGCTCCGATGCCGGGCAGGGTCATTTCATGTCTCACAACACGTTCGGCCACCTTTTCCGCGTAACCACCTGGGGCGAAAGCCACGGCGCCGCACTCGGCTGTGTGGTCGACGGCTGTCCGCCCGGCATCCACTTCACTCTGAGAGACATCCAGGCCGAACTCGACAAGCGCCGGCCGGGGCAATCACGTTTCGTCACCCAGCGCCGCGAACCCGACGAAGTGAAAGTGCTGTCGGGCTTCATACTCGACGAGGACGGCGAGACGATGATCACCACCGGCACGCCGGTCTCGATGCTGATCGAGAACGTCGACCAGCGCTCGAAGGACTATGGCGAGATCGCCCGCCAATACCGGCCGGGCCATGCCGACTACACCTATGACGTCAAATATGGACTGCGCGATTATCGCGGCGGCGGCCGCTCCTCGGCTCGCGAGACGGCGGCACGCGTCGCGGCCGGGGCACTCGCCCGCAAGGTGGTGCCCGGCATGGTGGTGCGCGGCGCGCTGGTGTCGATGGGCGAAAAGTCCATCGACCGCGCCAATTGGAACTGGAATTTCATCGGCGACGCGGAAAATCCGTTCTTCACCCCAGATCCGGCTTCCGTTCCCGCCTTTACCCAGTATCTCGACGGCATCCGCAAGGCGGGATCCTCGGTCGGCGCGGTGATCGAGATCGTTGCCGACGGCGTTCCCGCCGGCCTCGGCGCGCCGATCTACGCCAAGCTTGATCAAGACATTGCCTCCGGCCTGATGTCGATCAACGCGGTCAAGGGCGTCGAGATCGGCAACGGTTTCGAGGCCGCCCGCATTACCGGCGAGCAGAATGCCGACGAGATGCGCATGGGCAATGACGGCAAGCCGGTGTTCCTGTCAAACAACGCCGGCGGCATCCTCGGCGGCATCTCGACCGGCCAGGCGATCATCGCCCGTTTCGCCGTCAAGCCGACCTCGTCGATCCTGACGCCGCGAAAGTCGATCGACAAGGACGGCAACGACGTCGAGATCATGACCAAGGGCCGTCACGATCCCTGCGTCGGCATCCGCGCCGTGCCGATTGGCGAGGCGATGGTTGCCTGCGCCATTGCCGATCATTATCTGCGTCATCGGGGACAGACAGGTAAGGGGGTAGGGGAATAGGGGAATATGTTACGCTACCCGCCCGAGACAGCCATTTTTTCCTTTTCCCTACTCCCGTACTGGCCTACTCCCTTATTCCCCTGCGAGTGAAACGAGCGCCTATGCCTTACGATCAGAAAAAAATCGTCGAAGCCCTGCGCGCTTTCGAGCGCGGCGAGATCGTCGTCGTCATGGACGATGATGGACGCGAGAACGAGGGTGACCTGATCGTCGCCGCCGTCCATTGCACGCCGGAAAAGATGGCGTTCATCATCCGTCACACCTCCGGCATCGTCTGCACGCCGATGCCGCGCGAGGAGGCCAAGCGGCTCAACCTGGCGCCGATGGTGGCCGACAATGATTCCGCCCACACCACCGCCTTCACCGTCAGCGTCGATTTCAAGCACGGCACGACAACAGGCATTTCGGCCGAGGACCGCACGCTGACCGTGCGCAATCTCGCCAACGGCAATGTCGGGGGCTCGGATTTCGTCCGCCCCGGCCACATTTTCCCACTGATCGCGCGCGAAGGCGGCGTGCTGATGCGTTCGGGTCATACCGAAGCCGCGGTCGATCTGTGCAAGCTCGCCGGTCTGGCGCCGGTCGGCGTCATTTCGGAACTGGTCAATGACGACGGCACCGTCAAGCGTGGCCCGCAGGTTTCGGCCTTTGCCGAAGAGCATGGCCTCAAACAGGTTTCGGTCGCCGACCTCATTGCCTACCGGCAGCGCAAGGAAACGCTGGTCGAACGCGTGGCTTGCTCGGAAATCGACACGCTCGGCGGCAAGGCGCAGGTCTTCACCTACACGCTGCCCTGGGACCCCATGCATCACGTCGCCATTGTCTTCGGCGACATCCGTGACGGTGAGGAGGTGCCGGTGCGCCTGCATTCCGAGGATGTGGTGACCGATGTGTTCGGCACCAGCCATCGGCTCGACGGCATCATGAAGGCAATGGGCGAGCGCAGGCGAGGCGTCATCGTCTATCTGCGCGAGGGCTCGGTCGGCGTCGCCCACCAGGAGCGCAAGCGGCCGGCGAGCGGCGACCGCGAGGATCACGAAGAGGCGCGCCGCCGTGAGAACGAATGGCGCGAAATCGGCCTCGGCGCGCAGATACTCAAGGATCTCGGCATTTCCTCGATCAATCTGATCGCTTCGCGCGAACGCCACTATGTCGGTCTCGAGGGCTTTGGCATCCATATCGCCAAGACCGAGATTCTCTGACAGGCAACCACCGGGGATAGAGCCCGGTCCGTTCGAAACCGGGCGCTTCGGGATCATTCAGCAGGAACGACGCCTGCTTCGCATCCTTCCAGGTCGCATTCAGGCGTGGCCAGGCTGCGCCGGCCAAGCAACACGGTGACCAGTGCGATCGTGCCGGCCGCAACCGACACCCAGAACCCGTTCTGGGCGCCGAATGCATCAACCACCGAGCCGGCCGCGAACGAGCCCAGCGCCATGCCGATGCCGATCCCTGTAGTCACCCAGGTGATGCCCTCGGTCAGCATCGCCTCCGGCACATGCCGTTCGATCAGGCCGAACGCCGTGATGAAGGTCGGCGAGATCGCCACGCCGCTGACGAAGACGGTCAACGCCAGCAGCGGCACCGTGTCGGCGGTGAGCGGCAGCAAGGTGCTGAGCGCGATGATGGCGATCGCGATGGCAAGCTGGCGTTGCAATGGTGCTTTCAGGTTGAGCGCGCCGACGATGATGCCGAGCACGAACGATCCCAGCGCGTAGACACCGATGACGAGGCTTGCGGCGCCTGGCTGGCCAAGTTCCTTCGTGATCGCCACGGTGCTCACTTCCGTCGTCGCAAAGGTCGCGCCGATGAAGATCAGGGCAAAGGTGATGATCTGCACCGGCCGCAGGCGGATTGCCGAGCCGCGCGACCCATGCTCCACCGGCCGCACTTGCGGCTCGGTCGAACGCTGCAAGATGAACGCCATCGAGCCGAAGGCGAGAAACAGCGTGCTCGCCAGCATTCCCGCTTCCGGGAAGAGGGCGGCACTCAGCCCGACCGACAGCGATGCGCCGGCAATGTAGACCAGCTCGTCCGCGGCCGACTCGAAGGCGAACGCGGTGTTCATCTCGGTCCGCCCGCGGAAAATCTCGGTCCAGCGCGCGCGCACCATTGCCGGGATGCTCGGCATCGCCGCGGCCAGCAGCGCCGACACGAACAGCGTCCATACCGGCCAGTCCTGGTTGGCCGCCGCAATCAGGACGGCGAAAGCGAGCACTGAGATGATCGTAGTGGGCACGACGATCCGCGTCTGGCCAAGGCGATCGACAAGCCTTGATATTTGGGGCGCCACGAAAGCGTTGGCCAGCGCGAATGTCGCGGAGACCGCGCCGGCCAGCCAGTATTCGCCACGCGTCTGCGACAGCATTGCCACGATGCCGATTGGCGCCATCGCGATCGGCAGCCGCGCCATGAAGCCAGCGGCTGCAAAGCCCTTGGCGCCGGGGGCGCGAAAGATCTCCGAATAGGGATTTTGCATGGTCCGGTTCCTCGACAAAGGAAGATTCGACAATTACATACGATGCGTATGACTGTTAGATAGATCATACGCCGCGTATGTCAATTGGCATACGAAGCGTATGTTAGTAGGTCCAGAAGCCATGCACAAACCTCGCAAGGAGATGATCGCCGAGACTCGCGCCAAGCTGATCGCGGCCGCCCGCCACGCCTTCGGCACGATCGGCTATGCCCAGGCCTCGATGGATGATTTCACCGCATCGGCCGGTCTGACGCGCGGCGCACTCTATCATCACTTCGGCGACAAGAAGGGCTTGCTGCAGGCGGTCATCGCCGAAATCGACGGCGAGATGGCGACGCGCGTGAACGAAGTGGCGTCGAGAGCACCGACTCGCTGGCAGCATTTCGTCGACGAATGCACGACCTATATCGAAATGGCGTTGGAGCCGGAAATCCAGCGCATCATGTTCCGGGATGGCCCGGCCGTGCTGGGGGATCCGGCACAATGGCCGAATGCCAATGCGTGTGTCGGTTCAATGACCGATCATCTGACCAGGCTGCAGGAGGAGGGCGTGGTCGTTCCCAGCGTCGACCCCGAGACCGCCGCACGGCTGATCAACGGCGCCAGCAGCCAGGCAGCGCAGCGGATCGCCAATTCGAACGACCCCGAAGCGACGTCGAAGAAGGTGGTGGCGGCCTTCAGGCAGTTGCTCGAAGGCTTGCTCAAGAAGCAGGGTTCGCAGCCGGTCTGAAATCCCCATTGGCGGCCTGGGGCCACTGCCCACGATTGACATGAGCCGGTTTGAGCGCATCCTCTCGCCCCATCTCTGAGCGGAGATTCGGGGCATGTGGGATTTTGATATCGGGAGGTCGGTGTCCATCATGATGCGGACCTGGCCGTTCATTGTCTTTCGCATGATCGTCTATTTCGGCATCACGCTGGCGTATATCGTGGCGACCGGCACGGGCGCCTCCGTTGGCTACGGCGTTGGCCATATCTCCACCGATCCCGACGGGCCGCTGTCCTTTGCCCTGTGGGGCGGGGTGGTCGGCTTCGGCGTCGTCTCGATCGCTGTCTACTGGATCCGCGAATACATCCTCTATGTCGTCAAGGCCGGCCATATAGCCGTCATGGTCCATCTGATCGACGGCCGCGACATTCCCGACGGCCAGGACCAGATCGCCTATGCCAAGGATATCGTGACCCAACGTTTTGCCGAGGCCAACATCCTTTTCGTCGTCGACCAGCTGGTCAAGGGCGCCATCCGCGCCATTACCGGGTTGCTCGGCGGCATCGCCGCCTTCCTGCCGATCCCGGGCCTGAGCGGCCTGGTCAGCTTCATCAACACGGTGATCCGCCTGTCGCTGACCTATGTCGACGAGATCATCCTGGGCTACAACATCCGTATCAATTCAGCCTCGCCGTTCGAGACGGCGCGGCAAGGCGTCGTGCTCTATGCCCAGAACGGCAAGATCATGGTCAAGAACGCCGTCTGGCTGGCGGTCATCATGTGGGGCGTCTCGTTCGTTATCTTCCTGCTGATGCTGGCCCCGGCCGGCGCCATTCTTTTCCTCATGCCCGGGCAGCTTGCCGGCTGGGCCTTCGTGCTCGCCATCGTCTTCGCCTGGGCCTTCAAGGCGGCGTTCATCGAGCCCTTCGCCATCGCCTGCCTGATGCAGGTCTATTTCAGGACCATCGAGGGCCAGGTGCCCGATCCCGCCTGGGACGCCCGGCTGGCCGAGGCGTCTTCGAAGTTCAGGGAACTCAAGGACAAGGCGCTGGCCTCTTTCGGCGGTTCGCGCTGGGGCACGGCCGGCGCGACACGCTGATCGGCAGTGGTTGCCGGTGCGGCATCGACCCCGCTGAGGCGCGTCAGGGTCGATTTGAGCAGCGCTTCACCTTGCCCGCAAAAGGTCTCGCTCATGATCAGTTCCGGCAGCGGCAACCGGCGGCCCCAGCCATGCGCTTCGAGGTCCGGCTTTGGCGCGAACTCGGAAACACGGCCGACGCAGAGATAGGCGACCGGCGTCACATGCTCGGGAATCGACAGAAGCTGTTTCAGCGCTTGGGCCTCGATGATGCTGACCCAGCCGACACCGACGCCTTCGGCGCGCGCCGCCAGCCAGAAATTCTGCACCGCGCAAACCGTGCTGTAGAGGTCCATCTCCGGATTGTGCCAGCGCCCCAGCGGCGAACCCTTCGAGCGCTGCCGGTCGCAGGTGATGCAGATGTTGAGCGCGCTTTCGCAGATGCCTTCGAGCTTGAGCTTGCGGTAGAGCGCCTGTCGCTCTTCCGCGATGGCCGGCAGTTCCTGCTCTCGCGCCGCCAGGAACAGGTCACGCACTTTTTCCCGTCGCTCCGCATCGCGAATGACGATGAAATTCCAAGGCTGCATGAAGCCGACCGAGGGGGCGTGGTGAGCGGCAAGCAGCAGCCGCGCCAGCACCTCATCGTCGAGCGCGGTTGGCAGGAAATGGCTGCGCACGTCGCGCCTTGTAAACATGGCGCGATAGACAGCGTCGCGCGCACTCTGGTCAAATCCGTCGCCAACAGAGGCGGTCATGTGTTCCGGCATCGCGTGTCCCCTTGCGATTGCAGTAGATGCCGTCCGCCTGACCATGCGGATGACGATGCCTGCCAGGCCGGTCTTCTGGCTCGGGATCAACCCGCGTCCGGTGCCTTCCCGTCATCGACAGTGGCATTTACCGGCGCGGTCCCCCTTACAGCGTTGGGCACGCCACGGAGTTCAACCGTGTTCCCGATTCTCCCGCTTGCGGCGGGCACCAGGCAGTGGCAGTGACCTTACGCCGAAGCGCTGACGACGCCAATGCCTGCAGCGACACCAATGGACGCATGTGTGATTTTCCCCAGCCATCAGGCTACGACGCATGGCCATCGCGACGTCGGGGCACTAGATAGGGAGGATGGCCACTCGTCTCTACACCCATCCGATCTTCCTTGAGCACATCACGCCGCCCGGTCACCCCGAGCGGCCGGACCGCTTGCGCGCCATCGAGCGGGTGCTCGACGATGAGGCGTTTGTCGGGCTCGACCGCATCACGGCGCCCGAAGGCGACGAGGCCACCATTCTCTACGCGCACCCCGCCGATTTCGTCGCCCGCGTCCGCGCCGCCATTCCCGACGAGGGCATCGCCCGCATCGACGCCGACACGTCAGTCAGTCCGAAGAGCTGGCAAGCGGCGATCACCGCGATCGGCGCCGCCAACGCCGCCGTCGACGATGTCTTTGCCGGCCGCGCTGACAACGTCTTCGTCGCCGCCCGGCCGCCTGGCCACCACGCCGAAAAAACCACGGCCATGGGCTTCTGCCTCTTCAACACGGCGGCGATTGCGGCGCGCTACGCGCAGAAGAAACATGGCGTCGAGCGCGTTGCCGTCGTCGATTGGGACGTGCATCACGGCAACGGCACGCAGGATATTTTCTGGGACGATCCGTCGGTGCTTTATTGCTCGACGCACCAGATGCCGCTTTATCCCGGCACCGGGGCGAAGAGCGAAACCGGCGCCGGCAACATCGTCAACGCGCCGCTGGCGCCGCAGACCGGCAGCGAGGTTTTCCGCGATGCCTTGCTGTCGCGTGTCCTGCCGGCGCTCGACAATTTCGCGCCCGACCTGATTATCATTTCGGCCGGTTTCGACGCGCACCATCGCGATCCGCTGGCAGAGATCAACCTGACCGAGGATGATTTCGACTGGGCGACCGGCCAACTGATGCAGCGCGCCACGCGCCACAGCGGCAACCGGCTCGTCAGCCTGCTCGAGGGTGGCTACGATCTGCAGGGGCTGGCATTTTCGGTCGCCGCCCATGTCGGGCGACTGATGAAAGGATGAATGATGGCTGGAGAGACCAACGAAGACGTCAAGGCGATGAGCTTCGAACAGGCACTCGACGCATTGGAAAAGATCGTCGATGATCTGGAACGTGGCGACGTGCCGCTCGACCAGTCGATCAGGATCTATGAGCGCGGCGAGGCGCTAAAGGCGCATTGCGACCGGCTGCTGAAGGCCGCCGAGGACAAGGTCGAGAAGATCAGACTGTCGCGCGACGGCAAGCCGGTTGGAACGGAGCCGCTCGACGCCGACTGAGTCATGCTCCCGAACGATGGTCTTGCCTCACTGGCTTTTGGACATGATCATGGTCGAGGATAGCAGCCGTCCCGATTGAAACGGCTTCAGGACAAGAGGAGGTTCGCAAACGATGTGCAGAAACATCAAGACCCTGTTCAATTTTGATCCGCCGGCAACCAATGACGAGGTGCGCGACGCCGCACTTCAGTTTGTTCGCAAATTGAGCGGAACGACGCGACCTTCGAAGCAGAACCAGCACGCCTTCGATCATGCGGTCGAAGCCATCGCGGCATCGGCGCGTGAGCTTCTCGATTCCCTCGAAACCCATCAGCATCCTCGCAATCGCGAAGAGGTGGCCGCCAAGGCACGGGCAAAATCGGCGATCCGTTTTGCCTGATCCAACAACCAGCGACGGCCGCTGACAAGGAGAGTCCATGAGCTTCTTCCCCGGGAAAGACCCTGAAGTCGGCGACGCCTTTGCCAGCGACCAGATCGAACTGATGGTCATCCCGAACGCCAAGGACATTGGTGGTTTCCAGGTACGCCGCGCTCTGCCGACCGCCAAAAGACGGCTCGTCGGGCCTTTCATCTTCTTCGACCGCATGGGCCCGGCGATCCTGCGCGCGGGCCAGGCGCTCGATGTCCGTCCGCATCCGCATATCGGGCTGTCGACGGTGACCTATCTGTTCGACGGCAAGATCAGGCATCGCGATTCACTCGGCACCGAAATGGTCATCCAGCCCGGCGACGTGAATTTGATGACCGCCGGCCGCGGCATCGTCCATTCCGAGCGCACGCCGGAGGAATTGCGAGGCGCGCCGATGTCGGTCTCCGGCCTGCAGACATGGCTGGCACTGCCGGACGGCAAGGAGGAAGTGGCACCGGTTTTCGAGAACACCGCTGCTTTGCGACTCCCCGAGATCGATGCCGAAGGCGTCAGCGGACGGGTCGTCATCGGCGACTTCCAGGGACTGCGATCCCCGGTGAGGGCTAATTCCGAGACGCTTTATGCCGACCTCGGGCTGGCGCCGGGCGCCAGCCTGAAAATCCCGGCCGATGCCGAGGAACGCGCCATCTACACGCTCGAAGGCGAGGTCTCGATTTCAGGCGATGTTTTTCCAGCCGAGCGGCTGCTGGTGTTTCGGCCCGGCGACGAGATCGTCGTATCGTCGGAAGGTGGCGCCCATTTCATGCTGTTCGGCGGCGCCTCGCTCGGCTCGAAGCGTTACATCTGGTGGAATTTCGTCTCGTCCTCCAAGGAGCGCATCGAGCAGGCCAAGGAAGAATGGAAGACCGGCCGCTTCGATATCGTTCCCGGCGATGAGGAAGAATTCATCCCGCTGCCGGAAAGCTGATGCATGTCGCCCAAAAGTGGCCGGGTTTTGGGACCTAAAGCCTGATCCGCGTCACTGACACGCATTTACTTTCGCCGGCGGCCGGCCTATCCCGCCCATGAACAGAAAGCCTGAGCAGGCCTACCCGTGAACTCAACGCCGCATACGCCGCTTCTCGACAAGGTCCGCATCCCGGCCGACCTGCGCACGCTTGCCGAGAGCGAATTGCCGCAACTGGCATCCGAGCTTCGTGCCGAACTGATCGACGCGGTGTCCCACACTGGCGGCCATCTTGGCGCCGGCCTTGGCGTGGTCGAGCTGACGGTGGCGCTGCACTATGTCTTCAACACTCCGGATGACCGGCTGATCTGGGACGTCGGCCATCAGGCTTATCCGCACAAAATCCTCACCGGCCGCCGCGACCGTATCCGCACCTTGCGCCAGGAAGGGGGCCTGTCCGGCTTCACCCGCCGTGCCGAGAGCGAGTACGACCCCTTTGGCGCCGCCCACTCCTCGACATCGATATCGGCCGGCCTTGGCATGGCCGCCGCTCGCGATCTCTCCGGCGGCCGCAACAACGTCATCGCCGTTATCGGTGACGGCGCCATGTCGGCCGGCATGGCCTACGAGGCGATGAACAATGCCGGCGCGCTCGATGCCCGGCTCATCGTCATCCTCAACGACAACGACATGTCGATTGCGCCGCCGACCGGTGCGATGAGCGCCTATCTGGCGCGTCTGGCCTCGGGCAAAACCTATGTCGGCCTACGCGACTTCGGCAAGAAGCTGACCTCTTATCTCGGCAAGCGCGCCGACCGTGCGATCACCCGGGCGGTCGAGCATGCACGCGGCTACGTCACCGGCGGCACGCTGTTCGAGGAACTGGGCTTCTATCACATCGGCCCGATCGACGGTCACAATCTCGAGCATCTGATCCCGGTCCTCAAGAACGTCCGCGACAATGGCGAAGGCCCGGTGCTGATCCATGTCGTCACCCAGAAGGGCAAGGGCTACGCGCCCGCAGAAGCCGCCGCCGACAAGTATCACGGCGTCAACAAGTTCGATGTCATTACCGGTGCGCAGGCGAAGGCACCGGCCAACGCGCCGGCCTACACCAAGGTGTTCGCCGAAACCCTGGTTAGGGAAGGCCGCGAGGACGACCGCATCGTCGCCGTCACCGCCGCCATGCCGAGCGGCACCGGCCTTGACCTGTTCGGTGAAGCATTTCCGTCGCGGACCTTCGATGTCGGCATCGCCGAACAGCACGCGGTGACCTTCGCCGCCGGCCTCGCCACCGAAGGTTACAAGCCGTTCGCCGCGATCTATTCGACCTTCCTGCAGCGCGCCTACGACCAGGTCGTCCACGACGTCGCGATCCAGAAACTGCCGGTGCGCTTTCCCATCGACCGCGCCGGCTTCGTCGGCGCCGACGGCGCCACCCATTGCGGCGCCTTCGACACCACTTTTCTGGCTACCTTGCCTGGGTTCGTCGTGATGGCGGCGGCGGACGAGGCGGAACTGCGCCACATGGTGCGCACCGCGGCAAGCTATGATGACGGCCCGATCGCCTTCCGCTATCCGCGTGGCAATGGCGTCGGCGTCGACATGCCGGAGCGCGGCGCGGTGCTCGAAATCGGCAAGGGCCGCATCGTCAGGGAAGGCACCAAGGTCGCACTGCTGTCCTTCGGCACGCGGCTGCAGGATTGCCTGATCGCCGCCGAGGAGCTTGGCGCGGCCGGGCTCTCCACCACGGTCGCCGATGCTCGTTTCGCCAAGCCGCTCGACGAGGATTTGATCCGCCGGCTGGCCCGCTCGCACGAGGTTCTGGTAACGGTGGAAGAGGGCGCCGTCGGCGGCTTCGCCAGCCATGTGCTGCAGTTCCTTGCCCATGAGGGCTTGCTGGAAAGTGGCCTGAAGGTACGCCCACTGGTGCTGCCCGACGCGTTCACCGACCACGCCAAGCCGGAAAAGATGTATGCCGATGCCGGGCTGGATGCCGCCGGCATCGTGCGCACCGTGTTCGTCGCCCTCGGCCATACGGCCCGCGCCCAGCGCGCCTGAATCAAAATCTCAAGGGCTTGAATCAGTTTGCCGGCTTGATTCCTTAACACATTGTTAACGCTGCCGTTTGGCGCTTTGCTTACCGTGTCTCTTGGCCGTTTTTCAACGGCGCCCTGCTAGATCGTGATCAGGCAGGGAGACAAAAACAATGAGAACGCTTCTGTGCGGCGCGGCGCTTTCAGCGGTCATCGTCGCGCCGGTCGCCGCCGAAACGCGCTATGATCGCAGCCTTGAAAAGGCGGCCATGGGCATCATCGCCGGCAAGATGGGCGACATCCGCGGCGGCTTTTCCTACAAGCAGGTGCCGCAGCTGGTGGTCCTGCCGGACCCTGTGCCGGCGCCTGCGGCTGCGACCGAGCATCCGGGTGAGCAAGCTTCGGGAAATCGGGATGACGGTTTGTCTCCAGCCGTCGATCGCCGGGTTTCGCGAACCATCTTTTAGTGCACGCTCAAACTTAAGGCGCTCGCGCTTTAGAACCACATGTCGCGCACGCAGCGGCCATCGCGCGGCAGGTCGTCGTAAGTGTCGAGACCGTCGAAATGGTCGATCGGCAAATGGGCGACGGCCTCCGGCGGTGCAAGCCTTACATTGACGGCGATTCGAGTGCGGCCAGTGGTGCTGGAGCCCAAGCCGCGCCAGGCGAGCACGCAAGCGCAAGTGGGACAGAACAGGATCTCAAGCGAAGGCGTGTCCTTTCCGGGGCGCGTATAGCTCTTCATCGGCCCCGAGACGTGGATGCGTTCGTCGACATAATCGTAAGCCCAGAGCGCGCCATAGCGGCGGCAAAGCGTGCAACTGCACGCGGTGACCGGCCCGGGATCGCCCTCCAATGTCCAGTGGTTTGCACCGCAGTGGCAGGTTCCTGTCAGCATTTGTCCTTCCTCGCATTCGGACAGCAACGGCGCTCCTGCTTAGCATTGTGCCGGGCCGACGCGATGCTCGCAAGCGGCGCAGCGGCTTGAAGCGTTCGCATGCTTTCGAACGATGTTCCTTGTCCGGCCCCAATATCCTTGCCTTCGCGACCGGCTTTCGCCATGAAGGCCGATGAACTCGCCTTTGCCAGCCAGCCCCCGCCAGCGGCTCGACGACCTGCTCGTCCAGCGCGGCCTGTTTGCCAGCCGTTCGCGCGCCCGCGACGCGGTCGAGCGTGGCACGGTGATGGTCGACGGCGTCATAGCCCGCAAGCCCGGCCAGAACGTTTCGCCGCAATGCCTGATCGCCATCGATGATCCAGCGCAAGGCTATGTGTCGCGTGCGGCGCTGAAACTGATCGGTGGGCTCGACCATTTCGGCCTCGATCCCGCCGGCCGCGAGGCGCTCGACCTCGGCGCCTCGACCGGCGGCTTCACCCAGGTGCTGCTCGAGCGCGGCGCTGCCCATGTTACCGCCATCGATGTCGGGCATGGCCAGATGCATGCCGATATCGGCGACGATCCGCGTGTGACTGTCATCGAGGGCCTGAACGCGCGCGATCTCACGGCCGCCGATCTGGCCGGCCGAGTCCCGGATTTCATCGTTTCCGATGTCAGCTTCATTTCGCTGAAACTGGCGCTGCCGCCGGCGCTCGCCATTGCGAAGGCTGGTGCCGGCGCCATGTTTCTGGTCAAGCCGCAATTCGAAGCGGGCCGCGAAGCGATCGGCAAGGGCGGCCTGTTGAAGGATCCCTACGATGCCGCCCGGGTCGCCGGCCTGCTGCAGGATTGGTTGGACGCCGTTCCCGGCTGGCGTTCGCTGGGCCTGCATTTGTCGCCGATCGAAGGCGGCGACGGCAATCGCGAATTCCTGCTCGGTGGGATCAAGGATCGATGAGCGCGCGTTTCAGCATCAGGAAACTTGGCGCCCAGGGCGACGGCATCGCCGAGACCGAGAGCGGCGATCTGTTCATTCCCTTCACATTGCCCGGCGAGGTCGTCACCGCCGCGCGCGAAAAAGACCGCGCGATGCTGATGGCGGTGCTGGAGGCTTCGCCGCTGCGCATTGATCCCGCCTGCCGCCATTTCACCGAATGCGGCGGTTGCGCGCTCCAGCATGTCGAAGCCGCAGCCTATCGCCAATGGAAACGCGAAAAGGTGGTGCACGCCCTGAAGGGCAAGGGCATCGATTGCGACGTCGGCGAACTGGTCGCCTGCGCGCCGCACACACGCCGCCGTGTGGTGCTCGCCGCGCGGCGCACCGATACAGGCATGCTGCTCGGCTTCAATCGCCATCTGTCGCCGGAAATCATCTCGATATCGGAATGCCCGATCTCGCTGCCCGAGATCGTCAGCGCGTTTGATCGGCTGAAGGCGCTCGCCGAACTGGTATGCGCCACCACCAAATCGTTCCGGCTGGCGGTCACCGTGACAGGTTCAGGCCTCGATGTCGCGGTCTACGAGTCGGGCAAACTGGGCGAGAACCAGCGTCGGGTGGCCTCTAACTTCGTCTTGGCTCAGGGATTCGCCAGGCTGTCCATCGATGACGAGATCATCATTGAGCCAAGGAAGCCTGTGGTCATGTTCGGCAATGTCGCGGTCGCCGTGCCGCCGGGCGCCTTCCTGCAGGCGACCGATGCAGCCGAACAGACCATGGCCGATATCGTCGGCGGACATCTGAAGCGCGCCAAGAAGGTCGCCGATCTGTTCGCCGGTTGCGGTAGCTTTGCCTTGCGGCTGGCAGCGAAGTCGGAAGTCCATGCGGTCGAAGGCGACGCGGCCGCCCTTTCGGCGCTCGACCGGGGCTCACGCTTCGCGACCGGCCTGAAGCGGGTGACGGGCGAACGCCGCGACCTGTTCCGCCGACCGCTGACCTTCAAGGAATTGAATGGCTTTGACGGCCTGGTGTTCGACCCACCACGCGCCGGCGCCGAGGACCAGTCGAAGCAGATCGCGCGCTCGGAGGTTCCGTTCGTTGCCGCCGTATCCTGCAATCCGGTGACGCTGGCTCGCGACCTGCGCATCCTGCTCGACGGCGGCTTCACGTTGAAAAGCGTGACGCCGATCGATCAGTTCCTGTGGTCGCCGCATGTCGAGGCCGTGGCGCTTCTGGAGAAGCCGAAACGAAGGCGGTAGCGCTGTTCGCATTTCCCTCGGGTCACGCGCGAACCGAAAATGATCACATTTTCTTGAAGTTTCCGTGTCGGGCGGGTTTGCCGAAATCGCGCCGCGAAGCCGCCTCTTTGCGCCCGTCTATTCCGGAAGTCACTGGAGGAAGGAACCATCCTGGTCCATCACCGTTTGCTTCACTTGGTGGCCAGAAATGCGGACACTCCAGAAATTCCTCGGCTTTCTCTTCCTCTCCATTGTCGTGGCCGCTTCGGCGACGGGTGCCCTCGCGCAGGGCGAAAAACGTCTCGCTTTCGTCATCGGTAATGCGGCCTATCCGTCTGGTGCGCTGGCGACGCCCGCCAATGATGCCGGGCTGATCGCGCAGACCTTGCAGGCGGCAGGGTTCGATGTGGTCGGTGCCCGCGACGTCGACCAGGAATCGCTGCGCGGCGCGCTGCGCGATTTCCTTGGCAAGGTTTCTGCTGCCGGTCCTGACGCGGTCGTCTTCATCTATCTCGCCGGCCATGGCGTGCAGTTCGAAGGCGAGAATTACTTCTTGCCTGTCGATGCCCAGATCGCCAATCCAACCGACGTCCCGCTTCAGGGGATGCGGCTCTCCGATGTCACCAAGTCGCTGGCTGGATTGCCGACGAAGGTCAATATCGTCGTGCTCGATGCGGCGCGGCCGGATGCATTCCCGCAGACGAACCAGCCGCTGGCCGGAGGTCTCGCACTGGTCGATCCCGATCCGAACATGCTTGTTGCGTTCAACGCCGCCCCGGGTACGGTCGCGCCTGAAGGCAAGGGTCCATACGGCGCCTATGCCCAGGCGCTGGCCGAGATGATGCGCGAAGGCGGCCTGCCGCTTGAAGATGTTTTCGATCGCACGCGCCTGCGCGTCAACGAGGTGACCCAGGGCGCGGAAGTTCCGTGGAGCGCCTCAAAGATCACGGCGCCCTTCGTCTTCTTCGACCGCGCTCCGGACGCGCCGGCGCCCAGGGTCTCGGAGGCTGAGTCCCAAGCCAACCGAACCAGAGAGATCCGCGACTTCGACGCCCGCGACGCCTATGTCGCGGCCCTCGACCGCGACACGCTCGGCGGTTACGAGGATTTCGTCGGCGCCTACCCGCACGATCCAATGGCCAAGCGCGTACGTGCCATCATCGCTGCGCGGCGTGAAGCAATCACTTGGCGCGAAACCTGGCTCCGGGACACCCCGGAAGCCTACTGGTCCTACCTCGATCGCTATCCGCACGGCCCGCATGCCTGGGATGCCCGCCGCCGGCTGGAGCATTTCGATGCAGCGCTGGAGCCGCCGGAGGACTTTACCGTCTATGACTATGACGTGCCGCCGCCGCCACCGGAAGAGATCATCTATGTCGACCGGCCCGTGCTCTATTTTGACGATCCGGATTTCGACTTCGAGCCACCACCGCCTGTCGCGGTGATCTTCCTGCCGCCGCCTCCGCCGGATTTCATCGTGTTGGCGCCGCCGCGGCCGGCAGTCGATGTCTTTGTCCTGCCGGTGCCGGTTTTCGTGCCGGTGCCGGTGTGGGTCAACCCGCCGCACAACATTGCGCCGCCGCCCGATAACGTGATCTTCAACAACATCCACAACACGACCGTCATCAACAACACGACGATCAACAACGAGAACAATCAGGCAGGGCAGGGCGGCGGTGGCCTCACCACCGGCCAGAAGCTGACCGGTGCCGCGGTTGGACTGGGCGCGGCAGCGCTCGCGACCAAGGTGGCGCTGCCGCCGCTGCTGCATAAGAAGGCCGTGCTCTCTAACCAGAACCCTGCCGCTCCGGGCAAGCTCGGCCAAGGTGTGACGCAAGGCCGGCAGCCCCCCGGTTCAAAGCCGGCGTCGAAGACGCTCACAACTGATCACACCCTGCCGGGAGCGAACGGCAAGACGCTGCCACTCGTCAACGGCAAACCGCCGGTGCTCAACGGCCAGAATCTGCCCAACAACAAGAATTTGCCCAACAATAAGTCCAAGAAGCTGCTTGGCAAGCAAGGCACCTCGGGCGGCAACCAGCAGGCTACGGGAAATGCCGGCGCTGCCGTTACCGGACAGGGCAATGGCCAGCAGAACGGAGCCGGCAATGGGCAGGGCAAGAACGGCAAGTTCAGCAAGCTGCCGACCGTCAACGGTGCACCGGCCGGGCAGCGCCCGAACGTGCAGGAAAAGATCAAGAAGAACAATCCAGCTGTCTTCTCCGACCAGGGTGGCGGCAAGCCGAAGAAGCTGACGCGCAAGGATCTGTCCGCCGGCCAGGCCGTTGTCGGACCGAGTGATCAGGCTCCGGGAAACGGGAACAAGAAGTTCCGCAAGCCCCAGAACGGCGGCGGAGGCTCCGCCGGCCCGCAAGTCAACGTCCAGCGGAATTTCAAGGTCAACAAGCCGAACGAGAATCCGCAGCGCCAACTCAAGCTGCAGGAGAAGCCGAACGTCAAGGTGTTCTCCAAGCCGCCGAAGCCGGAGTTCCATGCTCAGCCCAAGCCCCAGGTTCAGGAGCGGCGTCCGCCGCAACAGCCCAATCCGCAGCCACCCCGAGGCAACAAGAAGCCTGCCTGCGGACACCCGGGCGAGCCTCCATGCAAGCAGTAGGCAGGAGTGAGGCAGGGTTTGCCCGCCGGTCGCCGGGCACCGAACCTTCAAAAAGCTGAAGCGCTCTGGTCTGGCAGGCCGCTCAGTCTACGAGCTTGGAAACATTCGTGAGGGTTTTCGACGTGCCGCCCCGTTGGTTGATCGACACCCATGTGTTTGGGTTCCGCTGGGACTGGCGTTTGAGGAAGTAATAGCCCGTCGCATTCCAAGGTCTGATCTCGTCGACCAGATTGTCGAGGACAAGATCGCCCTTGTCGGTTTTCACCGTCAGGATGGTGTGGCCTTCATTGTCCAGGTCGCGCACCACGGTCATCAGCAGCGCCTGCCGGGGGAATCCCGCCTCCAGAAGAAGCTTGCGCTTGTAGAGGGCGTAGATCTTGCAGTCGCCCTTGCCGTCCACGGGGTAATCCCAGTGGTCCACCATCGTGCCCCAGTGGTCGAAATTGCTGACCGGTTTGATGAAGCTGTTCGCCTTCTGATTTATCCGCTTGAGGATGCGCAGGTTCTGCGCGGTCAGCTTGACATTCGCGGCCGGCAGAGTGGGCACCTTGCACTCTTTTGGTCGGCGATGGCAGAAATCGACCCGACCGTAGGGGACGCTGGTGCTTGCCCCGACGGTGGCAGAGCGCAGCCCTGCCGTGGAAGATTGCGTCGATCGCGACTTGAACAAAGTTGACTGTGCCTCCGCCGGGCTGGCTTGCAGCGAGGTCGCACCAATCAACGAAACCAAGCCAAGCAGGAAAGACGAAGTCAGGACGCCGGAGACATGCCGCATTGCCGAAACACCACCGCAACAAGGAAGCTGGTGCTGCGTTCGTGCGCAAAAGGCAGCCCAGGCAGTTAGAGACTTAATAATTTCCTAACGTGGATTGTGTTCGCTTCAAGGTGCCGACAGGGATTCAGCTGGAAAGCGCCGTCTTTGGCCCTGAACCCCGACAGGATCAAGCAACGTTGCGACGCCCGATTCAGCGGAATGCCGGCGCCTGTCAGAATGACGATTTTGGGTCTGGCATGGTCGGCCGCACCAGGTGCGCTCAAACCCGCGTGCCGCCCACTGTCATCTGGTTCATCCTGAGATGCGGCTGGCCGACGCCGACCGGCACGCCCTGTCCGGCCTTGCCGCACATGCCGATGCCGGTATCGAGCTTCATGTCGTTGCCGATCATGGAAACGCGGTGCATGGCGTCCGGCCCGTTGCCGATCAGCATCGCGCCCTTGATCGGCTGCGTCACCTTGCCGTTCTCGATCATGTAGGCCTCGGTGCAGCCGAACACGAACTTGCCCGAGGTGATGTCGACCTGGCCGCCGCCGAAGGAGACGGCATAGATACCGTTCTTGACCGAGGCGATGATTTCCTCCGGCTCCATGTCACCAGCCGTCATGAAGGTGTTGGTCATGCGCGGCATCGGCTGGTGGGCATAGCCTTCGCGCCGCCCGTTGCCGGTGGCATTCATGCCCATCAGCCGGGCGTTCTGGCGATCCTGCATGTAGCCGACCAGTTTGCCGTCCTCGATCAACACGTTGCGCGCCGTCGGGGTCCCTTCATCGTCGACGGTGAGCGACCCGCGCCTCTCCGGCATGGTGCCGTCGTCGACGACTGTCACTCCCTTCGCGGCGACCTGCTGGCCCATCAGGCCGGCGAAAGCCGAGGTCTTCTTGCGGTTGAAGTCACCTTCGAGCCCATGGCCGACGGCCTCGTGCAGCATGACGCCCGGCCAGCCGCTGGACAGCACGATGTCGAAGGTGCCGGCCGGCGCCGGTATGGCCTCGAGATTGACCAGCGCTTGCCTCAGCGCCTCCTTGGCGGCGTGCTTCCAGCTGTCCTCGACAAGGAAGTCGCCGAAGGCCTTGCGTCCGCCCATGCCGTAGGAGCCGCTCTCCTGGCGGTCGCCGTCGCCGACGACGACAGAGACGTGGACACGGACCTGCGGGCGGATATCGCGCACCACCTGGCCATCGGCGCGCACGATCTCGACATGCTGCCAGGATGAGGACAGTGAGGCCGAAACCTGGCGCACGCGCGCATCCTCGGCGCGCAGCCAGGCGTCGATTTCCTGCAGCAGCTTTGCCTTGACCTCGAAGGAGGGCGAAGGGATCGGATTCTCTTCGCCATAGAGATGGTGGTTGGTGCGGGCCGGCGCTGCGGCCAGCGTGCCGGAATAGCCGCCCTTGACGGTTGAAACAGCGTCGGCGGCGCGCAGCAGCGAGGCCTCGGAAAGGTCGCTGGAATGGGCATAGCCGCTGGCTTCGCCGGCGACGGCACGCAGGCCAAACCCCTGGTCGGTGTTGAAGTTGGCCGTCTTCAGCCGACCGTTGTCGAACATCAGCGCTTCGCTCTCGCTGTATTCGAGAAACAGTTCGCCGTCGTCGGCGCCACTGATGGTCTCAGCGACGATCTGCTTGATGCGATCGTCTGAAATGTCGAATTGGCCGATCTGGCTGTTCATGGCGCGTCCGTTCACAGGAGGAATGCTTCTTTGCCACGATGTAGGCGCGAAGGCGCGCCGAGACAATCGCCCCGCCGCATTGTGAAGACAAATGCGACCGCCGACAATTCGTCGACGTTACTTTTGGCTGATGAAGTCCTTGATGTCGCTGGCCATTGAATCCCAGTTCGAGAACTGTTCCTCAAGGTTGGCCCTGGTGACGCCTCCAAGGAAGCTGACATCCATCCTGACGTTGGATTCTTCGCAAGCGCCAAGCTCTCAGGGCAGGGCGGCGAAACCGTCGGCGAAACCCTTGAGGTCGACGGGGATGCCGATGCCTTCTTCCGGGGTCTGGAAGACGATGAAGGTGGCCGACGTGCCGGTCTTCAGCGTGTCGAGCAGCGGCTTTTCGAGAATGACTTCGGCATAGCAGCCATCCTGGAAGCAGCGCACGAAATAGGCGCGGCCGATGTCCTTGCCGTCGACATTGAGGCCGAGCCCGTTGGGCAAAAGCACGCCGAGCGGCGCCAGCACGCGCAGGATCTCTGCCTTGTTGTCGGCGGTGCGCAGCACGACCACCGAGAGCCCCATCTCAGGACGGTCCTCGGCGACGACGTTCTGCATCATCACGCATTGCTCGGAGGTGGCGCCGGCCGGCGTGTCGCAGATGATCGACCACGCGCCGTGCGTCGAGCGGACGGTGCCGCTCGGCTGCGCGGCATTGGCCGTGCCGTACAGGCCCATCGCGGACAAGGCGGTGAGAAAGATGACCTTCGCCAAGGTTCTCGAAAGCCAAGAGTTCATGACGGCTCCATTGCGAATCACGGCACTTTAAGCCGCGCCAAAGCCAAGTAAAGGACGAGACCGCAACCGGTCTGCCCCGAAAAGGCCAATACGGCGCTTTTCCCTGCCAATTTCGCCCGAATTGCGACGTTGGTACGCCCGGCCCGCAGGAATGTGGCCATTGGCCGAACATATGCGATTCGGGACCGTTGCCGTTGCCTTCAAAGGCACATCCGGGCTTGCGCGCAAAAATGCCGCACGGTTTCGCCCGCTCCTTTCTTGCGGAGGGAAAAAGAGTATGGTTTGAACCACCTTGAGACAGTCGGGATTCCCGTCCCGGCATTGTTCGATATTCTCGTGGGCACAGCCGCGAGGAACTGGGAGACGATGAGGGCGATGAGAAAATTCCTAGCAGGCGCAATTGCCGCTGCCACGTTTTTCGCCGGCGCATCCGCCCATGCCGATCAGCCCAGGGACTGGGAGACCGGCTTCCAGGCGCCGGCGACCGATATGATGCGGCAGATCGAGTGGTTCGGGAACTACACGATGTGGTTCATCGTCCCGATCACCATACTGGTGCTGTGTCTGCTTGCTTATTGTATCCTCAAATTCCGCGCGAGCGTGAACCCGGTTCCCTCCAAGACCAGCCACAACACGCTGATCGAGGTGATCTGGACCGTCGGCCCGGTCGTCATCCTGCTCTGCATCGCCATTCCTTCGTTCCAGCTGCTGACCGCGCAATACACGCCGCCGGAAGACGCAAAGCTGACCGTCAAGGCGACCGGCAACCAGTGGAACTGGGACTACGAATACCAGACCGAGAACACGATTTCCTTCAACTCCGCGATCCTGCAGGAAGCCGACCGGGCAGCTGCCGGCAAGGAAGATCGCAAGATCTATCCGCGCCTGCTCGCCGTCGACAACGAGATGGTTGTGCCGGTCAACACCATGACCCGCGTCCTGGTCACCGCAACGGACGTGATCCACTCCTTCGCCATGCCCTCGTTCGGCATCAAGATGGACGCGGTTCCCGGCCGCACCAACGAGACCTGGTTCAAGGCCGACAAGGAAGGCCTCTACTACGGCCAGTGCTCGCAGCTCTGCGGCAAGGATCACGCTTTCATGCCAATCGCCATCCGCGTCGTCTCCGACGCGCAATTCAAAAGCTGGCTGGCGGAAGCCAAGACCAACCTGCCGGGCGCCAACAAGGCGCTGATGGCTGAGGTCGACGGCCAGAACAAGGTAGCGGCTGCCGGCAACTGATGCCGCGGCCAATAAAAGATCAGGGAACGGAGCGGAACATGGCAGACGCTGCAGCTCACGACGACCACGACCACAAGCCGTATCACGGCTGGGTCCGGTGGGTGTATTCCACCAACCACAAGGACATCGGCACGCTCTATCTGATCTTTGCGATCTTCGCCGGCATTGTCGGCGGTGCCTTGTCGGTTGCCATCCGCATGGAGCTGCAGGAGCCGGGGATCCAGATTTTCAGCGGCCTCGCGCAGATGGTCTACGGCATGAACGGCGATGCCGCGATCGACGGCGGCAAGAGCATGTACAACGCCTTTGCCACCGCGCACGCGCTGATCATGATCTTCTTCATGGTCATGCCGGCCCTGATCGGCGGTTTTGCCAACTGGATGGTGCCGATCATGATCGGTGCGCCTGACATGGCCTTCCCGCGCATGAACAACATCTCGTTCTGGCTGCTGCCGCCGGCCTTCCTGCTTTTGATCGCCTCGGCCTTCATGCCGAGCGCGCCTGGCGCCTATGGCGTCGGTGGCGGCTGGACGCTTTATCCGCCGCTGTCGACTTCGGGCCAGCCCGGGCCGGCGATGGATCTGGCGATCCTGTCGATCCACATTGCCGGTGCCTCGTCGATCCTTGGCGCCATCAATTTCATCACCACCATCTTCAACATGCGCGCGCCCGGCATGACGATGCACAAGATGCCGCTGTTCGCCTGGTCGGTGCTGGTCACCGCCTTCCTGCTGCTGTTGTCGCTTCCGGTGCTTGCCGGCGGCATCACCATGCTTCTGACGGACCGCAACTTCGGTACGACGTTCTTCGCGCCCGACGGCGGCGGCGATCCGATCCTGTTCCAGCACCTGTTCTGGTTCTTCGGTCACCCTGAAGTCTACATCCTGATCCTGCCGGGCTTCGGCATCATCAGCCATATTGTCTCGACCTTCTCGAAGAAGCCGGTGTTCGGCTATCTCGGCATGGCCTACGCGATGGTCGCCATCGGCGCGGTCGGCTTCATCGTCTGGGCCCACCACATGTACACGACCGGCCTGTCGCTCGACACGCAGCGCTATTTCGTCTTCGCCACGATGGTCATCGCGGTGCCGACGGGCGTGAAGATCTTCTCCTGGATCGCCACGATGTGGGGCGGATCGATTTCGCTGAAGCCGCCGATGCTGTGGGCCCTGGGCTTCATCTTCCTGTTCACGATTGGCGGCGTCACCGGCGTCCAGCTGGCCAATGCCGGTCTCGACCGTTCGCTGCACGACACCTATTTCGTGATCGCGCACTTCCACTACGTGCTGTCGCTGGGCGCGGTCTTCGCCATCTTCGCCGGCTGGTACTACTGGTTCCCGAAGATGACCGGCTACATGTATTCCTTCGCCATCGCCAACACCCATTTCTGGGTCACCTTCGTCGGCGTCAACCTGATCTTCTTCCCGCAGCATTTCCTCGGCCTGGCCGGCATGCCGCGCCGCACGATCGACTATCCCGACGCGTTTGCCGGCTGGAACATGGTGTCGTCCTACGGCTCGTATATTTCGGCCGTCGGTGTGGCGATCTTCCTCTACGGCGTGTTCGAGGCTTTCCAGAAGAAGCGGGTCGCCGGTGCCAATCCGTGGGGCGAAGGCGCCACGACACTGGAATGGCAGCTGCCTTCGCCGCCGCCCTTCCACCAGTGGGAGCAGCTGCCGAAGATCAAGTAAGGCGGCAGCCTCCATGGAATCGAAACCGCCGGCCTGCCGGCGGTTTTGGCCAAACGGAACGATGGACTTGAGTACGCATGGCCCTAGTCGACGAAACCAGCATTGACGAAGCGGGCTTCCGCATGTCGGAAGCGACGGCGGGCGATTTTTTCGCCCTGCTGAAGCCGCGCGTCATGTCGCTGGTGGTGTTTACCGCCTTCGTCGGATTGGTCGCGGCGCCTGTGACCATCAATCCGTTACTGGCGGTGATCGCCATCCTGTCGATCGCCATCGGCGCCGGGGCGTCCGGCGCGCTTAACATGTGGTACGATGCCGACATCGACGCGGTGATGACGCGCACCGCCTCTCGTCCGGTGCCGGCTGGCCGCATCCGGCCGGGTGAAGCGCTGAGTTTCGGGCTGGTGCTGTCGGTTCTGTCGGTGATGACGCTGGGCGTGCTGGTCAACTGGCTGTCGGCGACGCTTTTGGCCTTCACCATCTTCTTCTATGCCGTCGTCTATACGATGTGGCTCAAGCGCTGGACGCCGCAGAACATCGTCATCGGCGGCGCCGCCGGTGCCATTCCGCCTGTTATCGGCTGGGCCGCGGTGACCGGAAGCGTCAGCCTGGAAAGCTTTGTCCTGTTCCTGATCATCTTCCTGTGGACGCCGCCGCATTTCTGGGCGCTGGCGCTGTTCAAGTCCGAGGACTATGCCCGCGCCGGCATTCCGATGATGCCGAACGTCGCCGGCCAGGCTTCGACCCGCCGCCAGATCTTTGTCTATGCGCTGCTGCTGGCGCCGGTCGGCGTGCTGCCATGGATCCTGGGCTACACCACGCCGGTCTATGGCGTGGCCGCCGTGCTGCTTGGGTTGGGTTTCGTCTGGTACGCGTGGAAAGTGCTCGGCATGACCGACGACGACCGCGTGATGAAGCCGGCCAAGGCCTTGTTTGCCTATTCGCTGCTCTATCTCTTCGCCATCTTCGCTGCCTATCTCGCCGACAGCGTCGTCGAGCGCGCGCTTGCCATGGGTGGAGCATGACCATGATCGAAGAAAAACTTGAGCTGGTCACGCTGACCGAGCGGCAGAGGAAAGCCAGACGCAATCGTTCTGTCGCCATCGGCCTGGCGTTGGCGGTGCTGGTGATCATTTTCTATATCGCGACGATCGTGAAATTCGGTCATCACCCCGGCTCGATGTGAGAACACAATGAGCCAGGTGACCGCCAGCAGGAAGAACACCAACCGCGTCGTCGCGTTTGTCTGCCTTGCCTTCTTCGGCGGCATGATCGGCATGGCCTATGCCGCAGTGCCGCTCTACAAGATGTTCTGCCAGGCGACGGGCTATGGCGGCACCACGCGGCGCGCCACGCAGCAATACGCGAACCGGGTGCTCGACCGCGACATCGTTGTCCGTTTCGACGCCAACATCGCCGGCGTGCCCTGGGATTTCCAGCCGGTCGATCGTTCGATGACGATGAAGATCGGCGAGACCGTGCAGGCGCACTATCAGGCCACCAACAAGTTCGATCGCCCCGTTACCGGCCGCGCCACCTTCAATGTGCAGCCGGAACTGGCGGGGCCCTACTTCAACAAGGTCGAGTGCTTCTGCTTCACCGATACGACGCTGAAGCCCGGCGAGACGCTGGACATGCCGGTCGTGTTCTATGTGGATCCCGATATCGTGAATGTACCGGAACTCAAGGACGTGAAGACAATCACCCTGTCCTATACGATGTTCCCGGTCGAGAAGAGCAAGCCGGTCGCTTCATCAGTGCCGGTCCAAGGCAGCAGCAAGACAATTTCGAATACCGAAGCAAATCTCGGGGGTTGATATGGCAGACGCGCACGCAAAACCACACCATGACTACCATCTCGTCGACCCGAGCCCATGGCCGTTCCTGGGGTCCATCGGCGCGCTGGTGACCGCAATCGGCGGTGTCTGCCTGATGCAGTATCTCAAGGCCGGCGACTTCCCGATCTTCGGCTTCAACATCGCCAATCCGTGGCTGTTCTTCATCGGCCTTGCGATTGTTCTCTACACGATGTTCGCCTGGTGGTCGGACACGATCAAGGAAGCGCATGAGGGCCATCACACGCGTGTCGTGTCACTGCACCTGCGCTATGGCATGATCATGTTCATCGCCTCCGAGGTGATGTTCTTCGTGGCCTGGTTTTGGGCCTACTTCGACGCCAGCCTGTTTCCGGGCGAAGTGCAGCAATACGCCCGCACCGCGTTTACCGGCGGTGTCTGGCCGCCGAAGGGCATGGAGGTTCTCGATCCCTTCCACCTGCCACTCTACAACACCATCATCCTGCTGCTGTCGGGCACCACGGTGACCTGGGCGCACCATTCGCTCATCCATGGCGATCGCAAGGGGCTGATCAACGGCCTGGTGCTGACCGTCGGCCTTGGCATGCTGTTCACCATGGTGCAGGCCTACGAGTACATTCACGCTCCGTTCGCCTTCAAGGATTCCATCTACGGCGCCACCTTCTTCATGGCGACCGGCTTCCATGGCTTCCACGTCATCATCGGCACCATCTTCCTCTTGGTCTGCCTGATCAGGGCGATGAAGGGTGATTTCACCCCCAAGCAGCATTTCGGTTTCGAGGCGGCTGCCTGGTATTGGCACTTCGTCGACGTCGTCTGGCTGTTCCTGTTCTCAGCGATCTATGTCTGGGGATCGGCTGGCGCGGTGATCGAAGCCCACTGATTTCGACCTGAGCAAAACAAAGGGATAGAGCCCCATCCCGAGAAATGGGGATGGAACAGGCTCCAGGGATTTCAAGAAAGGCGGCCGCGGCGACGTGGCCGCCTTCTTCATTTCGGCGCAATGATCGCCGATCGATGGCCGATGCGGCTAACTCTTCTCTGTGCCATTTGCGCGTGCATGATCGCCACAGCGCCGGCCCTTGCTGGCGAGAAAGTCGATCTGGTGCGTGTCGACAAGTCGGACCGCCGGCTGGAGCTGATTGGCGACGGCAAGGTCCTGCGAAGCTACAGCATCGCGCTCGGCGGCGATCCGCTTGGGCACAAGCACCAGGAGGGCGATCAACGCACACCGGAGGGGCGCTATGTCCTCGACTGGCGCAATCCGAACAGCATCGCCCACAAGTCGATCCATATCTCCTATCCCAGTGCCGACGATCTGGCCGCCGCGAAAGCGCGCAATGTCGATGCGGGAGGCATGATCATGATCCACGGCCAGCCAAACGGTTTCGGCTGGTGGGGCTGGCTGCTTCAATTGGTCGACTGGACCGACGGCTGCATTGCGGCTACGGACTCCGACATGGACGAAATCTGGGCGATGGTGGCCGATGGGACGCCGATCGAGATCGAGCGGTAAGCAATGAGCGACGACAAGGCGATCTGGCCGCCGATCGATCCGATCTCGGCCGGCTTGCACGGGCGCTGCCCGCGCTGCGGCGAGGGGCGGTTGTTTTCCGGTTTCCTCACCGTTGGCAAGCGCTGCACCAATTGCGGCCTCGACTATTCCTACGCCGATGCCGGCGACGGGCCGGCGGTCTTCGTCATCCTGATCATTGGTTTCATCATCGTCGGCCTGGCGCTCTGGGTCGAAGTGACGTTGAGCCCGCCGCTCTGGCTGCATCTGCTGCTCTGGATCCCGCTGGCTGTTGCGCTGTGCCTGACGGCGCTTCGGCTGATCAAGGGCGTGCTGCTGACGCTGCAATACCGCAACAAGGCGGCCGAGGGCCGGCTGGATCGCGGCGAATGAGCGAGGCATCCATTGGAGCTGGCGTCCGCTCGCGGCCAAGGACGGCATTGCTGCTTGGCCTTGGCCTGGTGCTGTTGGCGATCCTGCTGGCGCTCGGCACCTGGCAGGTCCAGCGCCTGCACTGGAAGGAAGGCCTTCTGCAGACCATCGACCAGCGTACGCACTCGGCGCCGCAACCGCTCGCTGAGGTCGAAAGGGAATTCGCCGCCACCGGGGACGTCGACTATACGCCGGTGACCGTCAGCGGCACCTTCCTGCATTCCGGCGAACGGCATTTCTATGCCACCTGGGAAGGCGCAGCCGGCTTCAACGTCTACACGCCGCTGGCTCTCGGCGATGGCCGCTTCGTGCTGATCAATCGCGGCTTCGTACCCTACGATCTCAAGGATGCCGCCAAGCGCGCCAAGGGGCAGGTGATGGGCAAGGTGACGGTCACCGGGCTCGCCCGCAACCCGCTGCCGGCAAAGCCGTCGATGATGCTTCCCGACAACGACGTGGCGAAAAACATCTTCTACTGGAAGGACCGCGACGCGATGGCGGCGAGCGCCGGGCTGCCGGCGGGCGCCACGCTGGTGCCGATTTTCATCGACGCTGACAAGACGCCGAATCCGGGCGGATTGCCGGTCGGCGGCGTCACCATCATCGATCTGCCGAACAGCCACCTGCAATATGCGATGACCTGGTATGGCCTCGCCGCCGCACTCGCCGCCGTGCTCATTCTGCGGCTTCGCCGCCCCTTGAAAGAGGAATGAAGGCGACCGTCGCCCCCTTGCACTTGACAGGGCAGGGGTCGGCACCTCATTTCGGCTTTGATCAACCGGCCAGGATTTAATGCTTCAGACAACCACCAAGCCCCCCCTGACGATCCGGCTCTGCCAGCCGCGCGGCTTTTGCGCCGGCGTCGACCGCGCCATCCAGATCGTCGTGCTGGCGCTGAAGAAATATGGCGCGCCGGTCTATGTTCGCCATGAGATCGTCCACAACCGCTACGTCGTCGAGGGACTGCAAAGCCTCGGCGCCGTCTTCATCGAAGAGCTCTCCGAGATCCCGGCCGAGCATCGGCAGAGCCCGGTCGTTTTCTCGGCGCATGGCGTGCCGAAATCGGTTCCGGCGGACGCGCAGGCGCGCAACCTCTTCTATCTCGATGCCACTTGCCCGCTGGTCTCGAAGGTCCACAAGCAGGCGATGCGCCACCAGCGGCTTGGCCGCCATGTGCTGCTGATCGGCCATGCCGGACACCCGGAGGTGATCGGCACCATGGGCCAGCTGCCGGACGGCGCGGTGACGCTGATCGAGACCGAAGCAGATGCCGCGAAGCTTGCGCCTGCCGATCCGCAGGCGCTTGGCTTCGTTACCCAGACCACGTTGTCGGTCGAGGACACCGCCGGCATCATCCGCGCCTTGCAGGATCGCTTTCCGCAATTGCATGCCCCGGCGGCGGAATCGATCTGCTACGCAACCACCAACCGCCAGGAGGCGGTCAAGGAAACTGCCGCCGGCGCTGATCTCTATCTGATCGTCGGCGCGCCCAATTCTTCCAATTCGCGGCGTCTCGTCGAAGTGGCGGAGCGTGCCGGCGCCTCGATGTCGCTTCTCGTACAGCGCGCCGCCGAGATTCCGTGGAATGACATCGCCGGCATCTCGACGCTTGGCCTGTCGGCTGGAGCGTCGGCGCCGGAGATCATCGTCGACGAGATCATCGACGCGTTTCGCCAGCGCTTCGACGTCACGATCGACCTGGCCGTCACGGCCACGGAAACGGAGGATTTTCCGGTCATGCGGGTACTGCGCGATGTCGAACTGACGCGAGCCGACATGGCTTTCGTCAATGGAGCCGCGTAAGGCATATGGCGGTCTATACCGACGTTGCCGAAGGCGAACTCGGCGCATTCCTGAAGCACTATCCGGTCGGTAATCTCCTGTCCTACAAGGGCATCGCCGAAGGCACCGAGAACTCGAACTTCCTGCTGCACACCTCCAGCGGCTCGTACATCCTGACGCTCTATGAAAAGCGCGTCGACAAGGCGGATCTGCCGTTTTTCCTCGGGCTGATGGGTCATCTGGCCAAAAAAGGCGTCACTTGCCCACTGCCGGTGACCGCGCATGACGGCAGCGTCATCGGCACGCTCGCCGGCCGGCCGGCGGTCATCATCACATTCCTCGAAGGGCTCTCGCTGCGGCGGCCGACATCGACGCATTGCGGCGAGGTCGGCAAGGCCCTGGCGGCCCTGCATCTGGCCGGAGCCGATTTCTCGATGACGCGCCCGAACGCGCTCGCCATCGACGGCTGGCGCAAGCTTTGGAACGCCGCCCGCGACCGCGCCAACGAGGTTGAGCCGGGCCTTGCGGCCGAGGTCGATGCCGACTTCGCCGACTTCGAGCGGAACTGGCCGAAGGACCTTCCCCAAGGCATCATCCATGCCGATCTTTTCCCGGACAATGTCTTCTTTCTCGGCGAGAAGCTTTCCGGCCTGATCGACTTCTATTTCGCCTGCGACGACCTCTACGCCTACGATGTCGCCACCTGCCTCAACGCCTGGTGCTTCGAGAAGGATTTTTCCTTCAACCTGACCAAGGGCAAGGCATTGCTGGCTGGCTATCAGAGCGTGCGTCCCCTGAGCGACCAGGAAAAGGCGGCGCTGCCGATGCTGGCGCGCGGCTCGGCGCTACGCTTCATGCTGACCCGGCTCTACGACTGGTTGACCGTTCCCAATGGCGGGCTGGTGATGAAACGCGATCCGACCGAATATATCCGCAGGATGCGATTCCATCGGGCGATCAGGTCTCCTTCGGAATATGGATTGGCATGAGCAAACACGTTGAGATCTTCACCGACGGCGCCTGTTCGGGCAATCCTGGCCCTGGCGGCTGGGGCGCGATCCTGCGCTTCAACGGCACCACCAAGGAGCTTTCCGGCGGCGAGGCGGAGACCACCAACAATCGCATGGAGCTTCTCGCCGCCATCTCGGCGCTGAATGCGTTGAAGGAACCCTGCACGGTCGACCTTCATACCGACAGCAAATACGTCATGGATGGCATTTCCAAGTGGATCCACGGCTGGAAGAAGAACGGCTGGAAGACCGCCGACAAGAAGCCGGTCAAGAATGGTGAGCTCTGGCAGGCGCTGGATGAGGCCAACAGGCGTCACAGGGTGACCTGGAACTGGGTCAAGGGCCACGCCGGCCATGCCGAGAACGAGCGCGCCGACGAACTCGCGCGCGAGGGCATGGCGCCGTTCAAGAAAGGCCCGGTCAAGCCCGCTGCAGTGCCGAAGCCAGCTGCGCAGGCAAAACAGCCGGTAGCAGCGAAGGCGCGGCGTTCAACCCAGAGTTATTGAACTCAGGAGCAGGTCAGCACTCTCAGGCAGGGAGCCTCGATCATGCCGATCCTCCACTATGTCACCCATCCCCAGGTTCAGGTCGATGCCAACATTCCGGTGCCGGAATGGGGGCTATCCGACATTGGACGGGCGAGAGCGGTTGCGATGCTCGACCAGCCTGGGTTGGGTCGATCCGGCGCATCGTGTCGTCGGCTGAACGCAAGGCGCTGGAAACCGCCGAAATCCTTGCGACGCATCTCGGTCTTGCCACCGAGGTGAGGGAAAGGATGCATGAGAATGACCGCTCGGCGACGGGGTTCTTGCCGCCATCGGAGTTCGAAGCGGTCGCGGACCAGTTCTTCGCCAATCCTCATGACAGCATTCGCGGATGGGAACGGGCCATCGATGCCCAGCATCGCATCGTGAGCGAGGTCGACGCCGTTCTCGGCGCCGCCGACGCGGGCGACATTGCCTTCGTGGGCCATGGCGGCGTCGGAACGCTGCTGCTGCTCGCCCTCAGCGGTCGGCAAATCAGCCGCGAAGAGGATCAGCCGGCGGGCGGCGGCAACCACTTCGCCTACGATGTCGGCGCACGCCGCCTTGTCCACGGATGGCAGCCGATCGACGCACCGGTGCAGCGTCGCGACGATTAACTTCGGTTCAGCGGATCAGCAGCGCCGTGCCGTAAAGCCCGAGCGCGAACACCGTGTGCGACACGAGGTTGAGGGCGCGGATCTGCATCGGGTTGGGGCGTTTCGAGGCGGCCCAGCCGGCGCCCATGCCAGGCGCCAGCAGGAACCAGCCGGCGCCGACGGTGACGATGCCGAGGATGAAGGCAGGCAGGAAGGTTGGCGCCGCCAGCCATGCCGTTCCCGCCAGCGCGACCAGGATGATGCCGTAGACGATGCCGACAAGATAATGAAAGGCCCAGCCCAGCGGCACTTCCTGCGCGTACGGCTTTGCATCGCCGATATCGTCGTGGAAGACCTTGCCCTCACTGAGATGCCACACCCAGCGGCCGACCAGGCCCCAGTTCGGTCGTGGCTGAGCAAACACCGTGTTCAGGAAGATCGCCCAGATATCCATCAGCGCCGTGGCGCCGATGCCGATCGCGATACTGCGCCAGAAGATGTCAGACATCATCGCGGTCCCCCGAAAGCTGTCGGGCGAGGCGACCTTGCGGTCCCTGGCCCGACGCTGTCGCCGATATTTTAGAGCTGTCCCAGAATATGAGCCGCGCCGGACTCGTCGACGCCGGGCTTGGTCTCGACGTTGAGCGCGGTGACCTTGCCGTCATCGACGATTATCGAAAACCGCTTCGAGCGCAGTCCCATGCCGGCTGCGGAAAGGTCGTTGTCGAGGCCGACCGCCTTGGCGAAGTCACCGCTGCCATCGGCGAGGAACAGGATCTTGCCTTCGCCGCCAGTGAAGCGCGCCCAGGCGCCCATGACGTGGACGTCGTTGACCGAAACGACGGCGATGGTATCGACGCCGCGTGCCAGGATGGCGTCATGGTTCTCGAGATAGCCGGGAAGATGGTTGTTGCTGCAGGTCGGCGTGAAGGCGCCCGGAACACCGAAAAGCACAACCTTCTTGCCGGTGAAAATCTCGGCCGACGTGATCGGCTTCGCGCCGTCGGCGGTCATCGTCTTGAAGGTCACATCAGGCAGCTTGTCGCCAACGGAAATGGTCATGAGTTCCTCGTCTGGGAAATTGGGGGAGGTCGTGTGATTGCGTAGCGAACTCGACGGCCCTCTGCAACCGTCAAGGAGCGGCCTCAGTCCATGTCGCCCAAAAGTGAGCAGCGGTTTTGGCACCACGACATGGACAAAGAGAAGACCTTAAGGCGCGTCGCATGGATCCTTTCAATGCGGCGCGCTTTAGGGAAACGGCAACAGCCCTTCGACGGCGCCGGCCGAACTTGTCAGCGTATAGTGAAGCCCGCCATCCGTCGGCGTTGTCGACGGGCGGTCGAGGATCGGCACGGTGAAGATCAGCTTGCCGTCCTTTTCGCTGCGGGCAGGGGTGCCGAACATATAATCCCGCTCGCCGGCGACAAAGAAATCCGCCGCCTCCGGATCGCCGGGAAAGCTCGCCTCGACAACCAGCGTCTCGTGGTCACCCGGCAGCACGTTGATGCCGAAATCGGACCTTGCGGGTGTGGGCAACGCCGCGAAGCTCGCCTTCACCAGCGCCGTGTCTTCGGCATTGTCCGGGTCGGAGCCGGGGTCGACGGTCAGCCGCGTCTGCACCGGAATGCAGATCGTTTCGCAAATGCCGAGAAAGATGTCGGCGTCGATGACGGCTGGATCTTTGGCCGCCGACAGGGTGAACACGACCGGCAGCGAAACCGGATAGTCGTAGCCTGCCCATTTGCCATAGCCTTCGTCATGACGCTGCGGCGCCGGGAAGGAAAGTTGGGCGTCGGCGATGTTCGTGCTGGCTGAAATGTCGAGCTGCGGCGGCACGCCCGCGTCGCCCGGGTCACGCCAGTAGGTCTTCCAGCCGGGCTTGAGCGCTATGTCGAGAACGCCCTGGATGCGGCCGGCGGCATCGGCCTTGCCGCTGGTCACCAGCCGGACCTTGCCGCCTTCGCTGTTGTACCACGACGATGATGAAGCGGCGGCGGGAAGAACGGTTGCCGATCCGATGGCGGCGGCGAGCAGCAGGATTTTCAAGCTTTGCATGGCGGTGATTTGATCGTCCGTTCGTGGCCGCGCAATGTTTTCATGACCTTGCCGGTATCATATTTGCGTGACCTCGAGGGAAGAATGCTCCGCCTGGTCACATAGGCTTTGGTCGAATCCCGCACGGTGCATCTTTTCGGCGCTTTGGAAACGCGTTACCTTTGCTGTCATGGACTTGTTGCGCCACAAGAAGACGGCCGCCAGCCGCGGTTTTCTCGACGATCAGTTCCTGATTGCCATGCCCGGCATGAAGGACGACCGGTTCACGCGCTCGGTCATCTACGTCTGCGCGCATAGCGATGAAGGCGCGATGGGGCTGATCATCAACCAGACACAGCAGATGCTGTTTCCGGACCTGCTCGTGCAGCTGGGCATCATGAACGAACAGGAAGCGATCCGCTTGCCGGCGCAGGCTCGCGATTTCGTCGTGCGCAATGGCGGGCCCGTCGATCGCAGCCGGGGTTTCGTCCTGCATTCGGGCGACTACAGGGTGGAATCGTCGCTGACCGTTTCGGACGACATCTGCCTGACCGCGACAGTCGACATATTGCGCGCCATTTCGTCTGGCCGTGGACCCCGTCACGCGCTGATGGCGCTCGGCTATTCGGGCTGGGGCGCCGGCCAGCTGGAGACCGAGATCGCCGAGAATGGCTGGCTGACTTGCCCGGCCAACGCCGAGCTTCTGTTCGACACCGACATTGAGCGCAAGTACGACCGCATCCTCGCCTCGATCGGCATCGACCTCGCCCATCTCAGCCTCGCCGCCGGACACGCCTGACCGTCGAAGGGTTACGGGCCTGTTGGCGGCCAGGATATGGCCTGTGGAGTCGGCGAACCTTTACGAAGTTTCGAGATTGGCCGAAGCTTCCCAACTTCGTCATCCTAGGGCGAAGCAGGAGCGAAGCTCCGTCGCGGAGACCCTAGGATCCATGCCGTGACCCTTGGTGAAGAATGCAGCGAAACAGAGCTCTGCAGCGTCGCGGCGCTTTGAGGTCCCGGCATGGACCCGGGGTCTGTGCTGCGTCGCTTCGCTCCTTGCTTCGCCCCAGGATGACGAAGTGATGGTCGTTTCGGCCAATTCCAAGGCATGTCCCAAAACCGCCGCAGGCTTGAGCGACCCGCGTGAAATCCGGTCACGCCTGCGTCAGCGGATACTGTTCCTTCAGCGTCTTCAGCACCTGGTCGCCCGGCATCGGTGCGCCGAACATGAAGCTCTGCACATATTCGCAGCCCATCTGGCGCAACTCCAGCGCGTCGCGTTCGTCCGAAATGCCCTCGGCGACCACGGACAGTCCGAGTTCATGCGCCATGTTGACCATGGATTTGAGCAGCACCGCGCGTTTGGGTGTGTTGTCGTCGACAAAGCTCTTGTCGATCTTGATCGTGTCGAAGGGAAAACGCGTCAGATAAGCCAGTGAGGAATAGCCGGTGCCGAAATCGTCCAGCGACAGGCCGATGCCGAGCTGTTTCAGCTTGGTCAGCACATGGGCCGTCTGCTCGGGATTATCCATCACCAACGATTCGGTGAGCTCCAGCCGGAAGCAGCGCGGCTTCAGATTGGCGCGTGCGATGACCGAGCGGACGTCGCTGACCAGGTCGCGGCGGATGAGCTGGCGGCTGGACAGGTTGACCGAGACCGACAGCGGCGCGTCGCCGATCTGCTTTTGCCATCCGGCGAGGTCCTCGGCCGCCTGCTGCATGGCGAACAGGCCGAGTTGCACGATCAGCCCGCAGCTTTCGGCGACCGGGATGAAATCCGCCGGCGGGATCATGCCGCGACGCGGATGGTCCCAGCGCAGCAAGGCCTCGAAGCCGGCGACGCTGCCATCCTCCAGACGCACGATCGGCTGATAGGCGAGCGTGAATTCGCGCCGCTCGATGGCGCGGCGCAGGTCGGATTCGAACTGCAGCCTGTCGGTGCCGACGGTGCGGAAGGCCGGGCGGAACGGCTCGATCCTGTCGCCGCCGAAGCGCTTGGCCTGATGCATGGCAAGCTCGGCGTCCTTGACCATGTCCTCGGCCGACATCTGCGTCGAGTTCCAGGTGATCAGTCCGATCGATGCGGTCAGCACGATCTCGCGCTTGGCAAAGGTGATCGGGTTGTTGATGGCATGCTTGATGGCGTCGGCGACGGCGGCGATGCGGGACGGATCCTGCTCGGACAACAGCATCAGTGCGAACTGATCGCCGGCAAAACGCGACAGCGAATCCTTCGGCTTGAGCAGCCGGTGCAGCCGGCGCGCAATGGTCAAAAGGATGGTGTCGCCGGCCGAGATGCCGAGCCCGTCATTGACCTGCTTGAAACGGTCGATGTCGATGACGAAGACGGTCGGGCGCACTTTTTCTTCGGTGCGGGCGATCGAGATGACCGCTTCCAGCCGGTTCATCAACAGTTCGCGGTTCGGTAGCCCGGTCAAATTGTCGTGCACGGCATCGTGCAGCAGACGCTCCTCGGATTTTTTCTGCTCGGTGACGTCGACCATGGTGCCGACGCAGCGAATGACTTCGCCGTCCGACCCGATCACCGGCCGCGCGCGCAGCGAGAACCAGTGATAGTGGCCGTCGGCACCACGCAGGCGGAAGTTCTGCGACACCCGGCCGCGCCGGTGTTCCAGCACCACGTCGAGCGTCGTGCGGAAGGTGTCGCGGTCGTCGGCATGCAGCACCGGCAGCCAGTTGCGCGCGGCACCGCCAAGGCTGTTTGGCGCCAGGCCGAGCTGGATGCTGACATCGGGCTTGGTGACGACGCGGTCGCGCAGCACGTCCCAATCCCACACCGTATCGCCCGATCCGGCCACTGCCAGCGCCTGCCGCTCGAGGTCGGAGAACAGGCCCTGGTGCAGCGCGCCGCCGGCAAAGGCGTGCTGCATGACGGTGAAGCCGATCAGAAGGATGATCAGGATCAGCCCGCCGCCCAATGCCGGCTGGGCGATGTCGTTGTCGAGCATGCCGGTGATCGCCATCCACGACCCGCACAGCCACAACAGCACCATGACCCAACTGGGCACCAGCATGATGGCGCGGTCGTAGCCGCGTATGCCGAGGAAGATGATCAGGCCGAGCCCGGTCAGCGCGGTGGCGGCGAAGGACAGCCTGGCGATGCCGGCGGCGACCGCAGGATCGACGATGGCGACGCCGGCGATCAGCAGCAGTCCAAGGATCCAGACCAGCGCGCCATAGCTGAAATGGCCGTGCCATCGGTTGAGGTTGAGATAGGCGAAAAGGAACACCACGAAGGTCCCCGCCAGCGCCACCTCGGTTCCTGCTCGCCACATCTGCTCGTTGCCGGGCGAGATCTCGATGATCTTGTTGAGGAAGCCGAAATCGACGCAGATATAGGCCAGCACCGCCCAGGCGAGCGCCGCGGTCGCCGGGAACATCGAGGTTCCCTTGACCACGAAAAGGATGGTCAGGAACAGCGCCAGCAGGCCGGCGATGCCGATGACGATGCCGCGAAACAGCGTGTAGGAATTGACCGAGTCCTTGTAGGATTCCGGGTCCCACAAATAGACCTGCGGCAGTTTCGGCGAAGCCAGTTCGGCGATGAAGGTGATCACCGTGCCCGGATTCAGCGTCACGCGGAACACGTCGGCGTCGGGGCTGGTCTGGCGGTCGAGAGCGAAGCCCTCGCTGGGGGTGATGGCGGCGATGCGCGTCGAGCCGAGATCGGGCCAGAAGATGCCGGAATTCACCAGCCGGAAATGCGGCGCGACGATCAGCCGGTCGAGCTGCTGGTCGGTGGTGTTGGCCAGCGCGAACACCGCCCAGTCGCCGGTCGAGCGCGCATCATTGGCCTCGACTTCGATGCGCCGCACGATGCCGTCCGGCCCAGGAGCGGTCGACACCTGGAAATTCTCGCCCTGGTTCCGGTAGATCTCGACGGCGCCCGAAAGGTCGAGCGCGACGTCGTCGCGGGCAATCTTGATCGGTTCGACGGCGAAGGCCGACGATGCCGCGCACAGTGTCAGGATTGTCGCGAGGACAAAGGCGAACAGCGGCCCTTTTCGCAGGAAATTCGTCAAAATCAGTCCTTCGTTCCAGCGCCCGGCGGATCGTCCGAGATCCGGGCGTAGAGGTAGTGGTCCTGCCAGATGCCGTTGATCCTGAGATAGGATCGCAGAAGTCCTTCGCGCCGGAATCCGGCTTTTTCAAGCACGCGGATCGACCGGGCGTTGTCGGGAATACAGGCCGCTTCGATCCGGTGCAACCTCAGCGTATCGAAGGCGAAGCGCGTCACCACCTTGACCGCGTCGGTCATCAGGCCACGACCGCCAAAGCGCTCGCCGATCCAATAGCCGACATGGCCGCTTTGCGAGACGCCATGGCGTATGTTTCCGAGCGTGATACCACCCGCCAGCTTGCCGCTGCTCTTTTCGAAGATGAAGAAGGCGATCGCGGTTCCCTGCGCATAGTCTTCGCGGTAGCGGCTGATGCGCAGCCGCCAGGCGGTGCGGTCGAGTTCATCGGGAGTCCAGCGTGGTTCCCATGGTTCGAGAAAGGCACGGCTTTCGCCACGCACCGCCGCCCATTCGCGATAGTCATTCGTGAAGGGCACGCGCAGCATGACGTGGTCACCCTTCAGCGCCGGCAGATCACGGCGAAAGAAAGGGAGCGCGAACACGACGCTTTGAGGGGCTTAGACGGCGAGCTTGCGGGTCGCGGTCTGCGTGCCCGCAAGCGAATCGAGGATCGCCTCGTATGGCGCCAGCGTACCCACAGGCCCGACAGCTGTAAGCGTCGGCTTGGTCGAGAACAGCCGCGACGACAGGTCGGTCAGCCGCTCGATCGTGAGCGCCGACAGCCGTTCCATCAGTTCCTCCTTGGCAATCGGCCTGCCGAACAGAAGCAGCTGCCGCGCGATCTGCGAGGCGCGGCTGGCCGGGCTTTCGGCGGACATGATCAGCCCGGCGCGATATTGGGCGCGCGCCCGGTCGAGTTCTTCCTGCAGGATCTTCTCACCGGCCTTCTGCAGTTCGTCGATGATGACCGGCACCAGTTCGGCAATGTCGCTCTGACCGGTCGCGGCATGGACGCCGAAGACGCCGGTGTCGGAAAAGCCCCAGTGGAAGGCATAGACCGAATAGCACAGGCCGCGCTTTTCGCGGACTTCCTGGAAAAGACGCGACGACATGCCGCCGCCGAGGATCATCGATAGCACCTGCGAGGCATAGAAGTCGCGCACATGATAGGCGCGGCCCTCGAAGCCCAGCACGATCTGCGCGTCCATCAGGTCGCGGTCCTCGCGGAAGTCGCCGCCGACATATTGCGCATACTGCGGGATGGTGCTGTCGGCCTTGCTGCGGAAGCCGCCGAGTTGTTTTTCGACCTCGCGCACGAAATTGTCGTGCTTGATGTCGCCGGCAGCGACGATCACCATGCGCTCGGCGCCATATTGCCGTTCGATGAAATCGTGTAACTGCTTCGAGGTGAAGGATTTGACCGTTTCCGGCGTGCCCAGGATCGAGCGACCGATCGTCTGGTGGCGGAAGGCCGTCTCGGTGAAACGGTCGAAGACGATGTCGTCGGGCGTGTCGTGTGCTGCGCCGATCTCTTGCAGGATCACATGCTGCTCGCGTTCGAGCTCCTGCGGGTCGAACTCGGACTCCTGCAGGATGTCGGCAAGAATATCGACGGCCAGCGGCACGTCGTCGGAGAGCACCCTGGCATAGTAGGAGGTGGTCTCGACGCTGGTGGCGGCGTTGATCTCGCCGCCGACGTCCTCGATCTCCGAGGCGATTTCGAAGGCGCTTCGCCTTTTCGTGCCCTTGAACGCCATGTGCTCGAGCAGATGGGCCATGCCATGCTCTTCGTCACGTTCATTGCGGGCACCTGACTTGACCCAGGCACCAAGGGCAACCGATTCGATGCTTTGAAGGGTTTCGGTGGCGACTGTCAGGCCGTTCGACAGACGGCTTACCTCAACACCCATATGGCTACTACTCCCTAACGCGCCGCCCGCGCGCGGCGGCCGACGTAATCTTCCACCATTTTCAGGTCGGATGGAAGTACCGTGTATTTTTCCTCCGATGTCATCAACCCACCTAGCCATGCGGGCAGTGCAGGCAAGACGCCGCTGGCGGCTTCGACGGCGGCCGGGAACTTTGCCGGATGGGCGGTGCCCAGCACCACCATCGGCACCGCGCCTGAAGCCTTGCCCGCCGCGACATGCACGGCTGCCGCGGTGTGCGGATCGAGCAGGTAGTTGCTGCCGGCGAGCGTCGAACGGATGGTGGCGGCGACCTCGTCCATGGTCGCGCGGCCGGCGTCGAATTCCGACCGCATCCCAGCGATTTGCTGGGTTTCGATGGTGAAAGCGCCGGACTGCTTGAGACTGTCCATGTAGCGCCGCACGGTCGCCGCGTCACGGTCGGAGGCCTCGAACAGCAGGCGTTCGAAATTCGACGACACCTGTATGTCCATCGACGGCGAAGTGGTCGCAAAGACACCCTTGGTACGGTATTCCCCGGTTGCGAAAGTCCGCGCCAGGATGTCGTTGTCGTTGGTGGCGATGATCAGCCGCTCGATCGGCAGGCCCATCTTCTTGGCGGCGTAGCCGGCGAAGATATCGCCGAAATTACCTGTCGGCACCGTGAAGGAGACCGGCCTGTCCGGCGCGCCCAGCGATAGAGCCGAGGAGAAATAATAGACGATCTGGGCCATGATGCGGGCCCAGTTGATCGAATTGACGCCCGAAAGCGCAACCCGGTCGCGAAAGCCGTGATCGTTGAACATGTCCTTGAGCAGGCCTTGGCAATCGTCGAAATTGCCTTCGATGGCCAGCGCATGAACGTTTTCAGCCGTCGACGTCGTCATCTGCCGCTGCTGCACCGGCGAGACGCGGCAATGCGGGAAAAGGATGAAGATGTCGGTGCGGTTACGCCCGGCAAAGGCATCGATGGCAGCGCCGCCGGTATCGCCTGAGGTGGCGCCGACGATGGTGGCGTGCTGGTCGCGTTCGGCAAGCACATGGTCCATCAGCCGGGCCAGAAGCTGCATCGCCACGTCCTTGAAGGCGAGCGTCGGCCCGTGGAAGAGTTCCAGGATGAAGGTGTTGGGGCCGGTCTGCACCAGCGGGCAGACGGCCTCATGGCGGAAAGTGGCATAGGCTTCGCGGACCAGGCGCTCGAAGACGGGCGTCGGGATTTCGTCGCCAAGGAAGGGCGACAGCACGCGGATCGCAAGATCGGGGTAGGCGAGGCCCCGCATAGCGCGGATCTCGGCAGCGGAAAACTGTGGCCACTCGCGCGGCACGTAGAGTCCGCCGTCTCGCGCCAGGCCAGCCAGCACAGCGTCCGAAAATCCAAGCACGGGCGCTTCCCCGCGGGTACTCACATAGTGCATGTCACAAATCCGTTACCGCTGGGTTTTCCGTTCACCACAAGGTGGTTAATTTCTGCGCTGGCTCAGTCGCATTTTTGCCGCGCGGTTGATATACGTCACCAGCTTTGCGAGAGGGAAGTGCAGTTTCATGGCGTTTCGTACATTCAGTGGCCGCTTTTTGGCGGGTCTGGCGCTCACCGGCTTTATGCTCGCCGCCGCCGGCTGCCAATCGAGCGACAACGGTATCCTGAACCTCGGTTTCGGCAAGAAGGATCCGACAGCGCCGCCGCCGCCCCAAGATCCCAAGGTCCTGGCCAGCCAGTTGCAGGGCTATTGTCCCAGAGTGACGGTGCGAGACGGTACGGCCTTCTTCAACACCTATGCCAAGGGCGTCCAGAAGCCCAAGTCGAAGGCCATGCGCAAGCCGAGGAACCAGGCCGAGGCCGAGCAGCAGGCTCAGGAGGCGCAGGCCGCGGCCGACGCGGCTGCGACACCGCCGGACGAGTCTGCGAACATCATCTACCAGGCGTCGATCAGCGACGTGACCCGTGATTGCCTGCGCGCCAACGGGCAGTTGACAATGAAGATCGCGGTCGCCGGCAAGGTTGTGCCCGGACCGAACTTTTCTCCCGGCACCATCACCATGCCGATCCGTATCGCGGTGATGCATGGCACGGATGTCCTCTACTCGCAGATCCATCCGTATCAGATCCAGGTCACCGACCCGTCGGTCGCGACGCAGTTTGTCTTCACAGATTCCAATGTCGTCGTGCCCGAACCGTCAGCGCAGGACTATCAGGCCTTTGCCGGCTATGACGAAACCGCGCCGAAGGGGACGACGGACAAGCCGAAGAAGAATCACAAGAAGAAGGCTGTCGCGACGAACTAGTCTCGCGTTGCGACGCACGTCTCTCAGGCGTCAGCCGACCACTCCGACAGCGCGGCGATCACGCTTTTCAGCTCCGCCCAGCGGCGGATGACCGTCTCTGCGCCGGCTTCCGTCAAGGCGTCGGCATGGCCGGGGTAGCTGTGGCCGGCGCCGGTGAAGCCGATCACGCGCATGCCGGCCGTCCTGGCGCCGTGGACGCCGTGCACGGAATCCTCGATGACGAAAGTGTTCGCCGGCTTGGCGTTGAGTTTCTCCGCCGCGAACAGGAACACGTCGGGCGCCGGTTTGGTCTTCTTGCTTGGTATCTCCAGGGCCGAAAAGATCCGGCCGGCGAAATACGGCAGCAGCTGCACTTTCTCCAGCATGAATTCGATCCGCTCGGAACGCGAATTCGAACAGACGCAGTGCGGAACGGTGACCGCGGCGACCGCCTCGCGCGCGCCGTCGATGGCGCGGACGTCGCTGCGCAACTTGCGATCGACGAGGTCTTCGGCGCGGTCGATCAGCGAGGCCTGGAACGGGATGCTGGATTTCTCCTCGACCCGCATCATGATGTCCTTGAAGGTCAGTCCGGCGTAGGTCTCGGCGAGTTCCTCAGCCGATATTTCGTAGCCGGCCGAGGTCAGCAACTCCGCCTCGACCCGCGCGGCGACGATTTCGGAATCGACGAGCACGCCGTCGCAATCGAAGATGACAAGGTCTGGCTGGGGCATGGTGATCCGGACGGTTGGGAGAAGGAAGGGCCAGGGAAGGCTCAGGCGGCGCGGCATACACCAACAGGGCCGCCTTCGCAAATTTGGAGATCCGCGGTTTTGACCTTCACCGAATATTTACGCTGATCGGTAACCATAACAGAGAGTAAAACTGTAACGCGTGCCTTGGGTGTCAGAATGTCTGCCGTGCGTCTTCTCGACGAGCTATCCCACGCCCCCCAGCAATCCGAATGGCTGGACACGATCCTCAAGGGTGACTGCGTTGCCGCGCTCGATCGGCTGCCGGAAAAGTCGATCGACGTCATTTTCGCCGATCCGCCCTACAATCTTCAGCTCGACGGCGACCTGCACCGGCCAGATCAGTCGAAGGTCGATGCGGTCGACGACGAGTGGGACCAGTTCGAGAGCTTCGAGGCCTACGACGCCTTCACCCGCGCCTGGCTGCTGGCGGCGCGGCGGGTGCTGAAGCCCAATGGCACCATCTGGGTCATCGGCTCTTATCACAACATCTTCCGGGTCGGCGCCAAGATGCAGGATCTGGGCTTCTGGATCCTCAACGACGTCGTCTGGCGCAAGACCAATCCGATGCCGAATTTCCGTGGCCGCCGGTTCCAGAATGCGCATGAGACGATGATCTGGGCGTCGCGCGACCAGAAAGGCAAGGGCTACACCTTCAACTACGAAGCCATGAAGGCCTCGAACGACGACATCCAGATGCGCTCCGACTGGCTGTTTCCGATCTGCACCGGCGGCGAGCGGCTGAAGAACGACAATGGCGACAAGCTGCATCCGACGCAGAAGCCGGAAGCGCTGCTCGCCCGCATCATGATGGCCTCGACCAAACCGGGCGACGTCGTGCTCGACCCCTTCTTCGGCTCAGGCACCACCGGCGCGGTGGCCAAGCGCCTTGGCCGCCATTTCGTCGGCATCGAGCGCGAGCAGGCCTATATCGACGCCGCCAACGAGCGCATCGACGCGGTTCGGCCCCTGGACGGCGCCGACCTGACCGTGCTCACCGGCAAGCGCGCCGAGCCACGCGTCGCCTTCGTCAGCCTCATCGACACCGGGCTGGTGACGCCTGGCGCCATGCTCTACGACGCCAAGAAGCGCTGGGCGGCCAAGGTGCGCGCCGATGGCACCGTGGCGATCGGCGACAGCGCCGGCTCGATCCACAAGATCGGCGCCGAAGTGCAGGGCCTGGATGCCTGCAACGGCTGGACCTTCTGGCACTATGAGCGCAGCGGCGGCCTGACCCCGATCGACGAGCTTCGCCGCATTGCCCGGCTCGGTATGGAGCGGGCAGGGGCCTGAACCCCTGCCAATTGCCACCATTCTCGCTGACTCAAGGTATCAACGGATCGCCGGAAGCGATTCAAATCACGCCATGATTCCGAGGCGCTCAAGGTCTGCCTGAAGCGTCTTGGCACCGGTGAACAGCACCGCTTGCCAGCCGGCCGCCTTGGCGCCGTCGACGTTCTTCTGGCTGTCGTCGATGAACAGCGTGGCCGATGGCTCGAGCCCGAACGCGGCGACGTGATGATCGTAGATGCCGCGGTCCGGCTTGATCATCCCGACTTCGCCGGAGATGGTGACGCCGCGCGGCCGTTCGAGAAAATCGAAGCGTTTGCGCGCCTCGGCCAGTGTGTCGGTGGCGAAATTTGTCAGCATGGTCACGTCGTGGCCGCTCTCGATAAGGCCGACCATGATGGCGACACTGTCGTCATAGGCGTGCGGCACCATGTCGTGCCAGTAGCGACGAAAATTGCGGATGTTTTCCGCGTGATCGGGATGCTCCGCAATCAGCAGCGCCTCGGCCTCTTGCCATGTCCGGCCGCGATCCTGCTCGATGTTCCAGTCATGCGTGCAGACATTGTCGAAGAACCACTTTCTCTCTTCGGCATCCGGAATGAGGCGGCTGAACGGAATATTCGGATCGTAGTGGATCAGCACCCTGCCGATGTCGAAAACGATGTGGCGGATTTCAGTCATGGGGCCTCTTTGCACTGTGTGGCGACGGTTTTTTCGTCGCGCCGGGTATCGCAGCCTCGATTGCCTTTTTCATGACAGTGGGCAGTGCTTCGCCTGAAATGTCCGAAGGCAGCGACCAGAAATGGCCAGCCGGCGTCTCGCCGTTCGTATGGGCGAGGAAAACGTCGAGCTCGAGCGCGAAATGGGTGAAGACATGGGCGATCCGCCCCGTGGGCTTCCAGTTGCCGGGAAAGGGTGCCGCCGCTTGCGTGGTGGCGCCGTCTATCCGCGCTGTCCAGGCGGTCGTCGGCACTTCGGTCATGCCGCCAAGCAGGCCTTTCTCCGCCCGTTTGCGCAGCAGAATGGCACCGTCGCCCCGCACGGCGACGAAGGCCGCACCGCGCCGCAGCGGCTTGTCGGCCTTGGGCAGCCGCACCGGGAAATGTTCGGGGTCACCTGAAACGACCGCGCTGCAATCTTCGCGCAGCGGGCACAGCATGCAGCGCGGCCGGCGTGGCGTGCAGATCGTGGCGCCGAGATCCATCATCGCCTGGGCGAAATCGCCCGGCCTTGTCCCTGGCACCATGCGCTCGACATGAGCACGTATCTCGGCCTTGGCTTCGCTCAGCGGTGTTGTGATCGAAAACAGCCGGGAGATGACGCGTTCGACATTGCCGTCGACGACGGCGGCTGGGCGGTCGAAGGCGATCGCGGTGATCGCCGCCGATGTATAGGCGCCGATGCCGGGCAGTTCCCTGAGGCCGGCTTCCGTGTCGGGAAACCGGCCGCCGCGCTGAGCCACGAGATCGGCACAGGCCTTGAGATTGCGCGCGCGGGAATAGTAGCCGAGCCCGGCCCAGGCCTTCATCACATCCTCGGTCGGTGCCGCGGCAAGCGCCCCGACATCAGGCCACTTTTCGACAAATACGCGAAAATAGGCCTTCACCGCCTCAACGGTGGTTTGTTGCAGCATGACTTCGGACAGCCAGATGCGGTAGGGATCGGGCCTCGCGCCGCGCGCATGCTCACGCGGCGTGATGCGCCACGGCAACTCGCGATGATGCACATCGTACCAGCCGAGCAGGCGGGACGCGATGTCGCCGAATGGGGATGCGGTCTTGCGGGTCTGATCTGCTGGTGCCATTGATCGGGAATTGGCCTTGGCCGATGCTGGTGAGGCTGGAGAACGTACATGGCAGGGAGAACGCCCTACGGCAATCCCGTCCCGGTCAGCGATCTTGCGACCAAAATCCTCGACCCGGTTCTGCGCAAGCGGGCCGGCATTTCGATCGGCCTCGTCCAGTCATGGGAAGAGATCGCCGGGCCACGCCTTGCCAGCCGCTCGCGTCCCGAAAAAATCCAGTGGCCGCGTCGCATGCATGAAGACGATCCGTTCGAGCCGGCGGTGCTGGTCATCGCCTGCGAAGGCATGGCGGCGCTGCATCTGCAGCACGAGACCGGCGAGATCATCAACCGGGTCAACGCCTTCCTCGGTTTCACCGCCATCAGTCGGATCAGGATCCTGCAGAAGCCGGTGACGGCGGACCAGGGAAAGCGCAAACCGACCTTCAGGCCGCTGACCGCGGCCGAGAAGACGAAACTGTCCTCGACCGTCGGCCTGGTCGACGATGATGGGCTGCGCGCCTCGCTGGAAAGGCTTGGCGCCACCATTCTGGGCGAAAGGAAGTCATAGATTTGTCGTCAATATCTCGCATTCGTGATCGCCCCTGTCAGGTTTGGCGATTGGATTGGGGATGGAGATGCCTTAATTCGCGCCAACTCTCGCCTTTTCGTGCCTTTGCATTGCAAAATCCAACTCTTGTCAGGTGATTCGTATGAACCGTCCCCCGTTTGGCCAAAGCTTGTCTCGCAGAAACGTCCTGACTTCGCTGGCCGCCATTCCGGCGGTCGCCCTGCTCGCCGCCTGCAGCGACTCTGATGAGCAAGCCAAGGCGGCGGATGTAAAGCCCGCGGATCCGGCCGCGCCTGCGAAGCCGGCCACGCCGGCCGCCGCGACTGCACCGGAAGCCCAGGGCACCGTGGATATGGCCGAACTGCTGAAGCCGGGTGCGCTGCCCGACAAGCAGCTTGGCAAGGACGACGCCAAGGTCACCATCGTCGAATACGCCTCGATGACCTGCCCGCATTGCGCGCATTTCGCCGAGACCACCTTTCCGGACCTGAAGACCAAATACATCGACACCGGCAAGGCCCGCTACATCCTGCGCGAATTCCCGTTCGATCCGAGCGCTGAAGCCGGATTCATGCTGGCGCGCTGCGCCAAGGACAACTATTTCCCGATGGTGGATGTGCTGTTCAGGCAGCAGGCGAACTGGGTTGGAGTGCCCAATACCAAGGATGCGCTGCTGCAAATCTCCAAGCTCGCCGGTTTTACACAGGAGTCCTTCGAGGCCTGCTTGACGGACCAGAAACTTCTGGACGATGTGAGATCGGTCCAGAAGCGCGGCGCCAATGAATTCAAGGTCGACTCGACACCGACCTTCTTCATCAACGGTAAGACCTACAAGGGGGCGATGTCGATTGCGGAAATGTCGGCCATCATCGACCCTCTGCTCTGACGCTCAGGCAGCATCGAAGCGGCCGCGCCCGGCGCCGGTCGCCCATTTGCCTTGGCGTGGATTCTCCCCGCAAAACCGCGGCACACTTTTGCTGAATCCGCTTAGTGGGCGGCGCGAATGAAGTTTTCGCGCCTTCGCCTCCTTGGTTTCAAGTCCTTCGTCGAGCCCGGCGAGTTCGTCATCGAACGCGGCCTGACGGGCATTGTCGGGCCGAATGGCTGCGGCAAGTCGAACCTGGTCGAGGCGCTGCGCTGGGTGATGGGCGAAAGCTCCTACAAGAACATGCGCGCGTCCGGCATGGACGACGTCATCTTTTCCGGCTCGGTCACGCGCCCGGCTCGCAACACCGCCGAAGTCACGCTTTTCCTCGACAACAGCGACCGCTCGGCGCCCGCCGCCTTCAACGATGCCGACGAGTTGCAGGTGTCGCGCCGGATCGAACGCGAGGCGGGCTCGCTCTATCGCATCAACGGCAAGGAAGCGCGCGCCAAGGATGTCCAGCTCCTGTTCGCCGACCAGTCGACCGGCGCGCGCTCGCCATCGATGGTCGGGCAGGGCCGCATCGGCGAACTGATCCAGGCCAAGCCGCAGGCGCGCCGCGCCTTGCTCGAAGAGGCTGCCGGCATTTCCGGCCTGCACACCCGTCGCCACGAGGCCGAGTTGCGGCTGAAGGCGGCCGAGCAGAACCTGGAGCGCCTGGACGACGTCCTCGGCGAGCTGGAAAGCCAGATCGAAAGCCTGAAGCGCCAGGCGCGCCAGGCATCGCGCTTCAAGAACCTGTCGGCCGATATCCGCAAGGCGGAAGCGACGCTGCTGCATCTGCGCTGGACACTGGCCAAGACACAGGAAGGCGAGGCGCGCTCGGCGCTGGCTGTTGCCACCGCGCTGGTCGGTGACCGCGCCGCAGCCCAGATGGCCGCCGCTAGGGAGCAAGGCATTGGCGCCCACCGCTTGCCGGAGCTGCGCGACGCCGAGGCCGCCGCTGCCGCCGCCTTCCAGCGCCTGTCGATCGCCAGGTCTCAGATCGAGGAGGAAGCCGGCCGCATCCGCGCCCGTCAGGGCGAACTCGAGCGCCGGCTGCAGCAGCTCGACGGCGACATTGCGCGCGAGGAGCGCATGGTCCGCGACAATGCGGATATTCTTGAGCGACTTCGCACCGAAGAAGCCGCGCTCAATTCCGAAAATGCCGGTGCCGCCGAGCGCGAGGCCAGCACCCGCGCGGCTTTCGAACAGGCGGCATTGACGCTTGCGGCAAGCGAAGCCAGACTCGCCGCGCTGACCGCCGAGCGGGCCGAGGCTGCCGCCTCGCGCAACCAGATCGAACGGACGCTGCGCGACACCGCCGAGCGCCGCGACCGTTTCGGCCGTCAGCTTGCCGATGTCGACCGCGAACTGTCGGATATCCTCTCCAAGGTCGCCGGCCTGCCGGATCCGGCCGAGAAGCGTATGCTGGTCGAACAGGCGATGGCGCTGCTGGAAGAGGCCGAGGCTGCCGTGGCGCAGGCCGAGCAGTCGGTCATCGATGCCCGCGCCAGCGAAAGCGCTGCCCGGCCGCCGCTGCAGGATGCCAGGGCCGAGTTGGCACGCATCGAGACCGAAGCGCGCACGCTGGCCAAGATCCTGAATGCCGCCAGCGGCGATCTGTTCCCGGCCGTGCTGGAGCAGATCAGCGTCGAGCGTGGCTTCGAGACGGCGCTGGGTGCGGCCCTTGGCGAAGATCTCGACGTCCCGCTCGACCGCAGCGCACCGGTGCATTGGGGCGAAAGCGAGATCCAGCCCGGCGACGCGGCTCTGCCTGAAGGCGTCAGGAGCCTTGCCAGCGTGGTTCACGCGCCGGCACAGCTTGCCCGCCGGCTGGCGCAGATCGGTATCGTTGCATCAGGCGATGGCCGCCGGCTGCAGGCGCTTCTTGCTCCCGGCCAGCGGCTGGTCAGCCGCGAGGGCGCGCTCTGGCGCTGGGACGGCTTTACGGCCAGTGCCGATGCGCCCACCGCGGCCGCGCAAAGGCTGGCGCAGAAGAACCGGCTGGCCGAACTCGATGCCGAAGCGGTGCAGGCGACGCTCGTCTTGCGCCAGGCCGAGGAGGCACTGGCCCAGGCCGAACAGGCGCTTCACCTGGCGAGCGAGACCGAGCGCAACGCGCGCCAGGCCGGGCGTGACACCCAGCATCGGCTGGACGCCGCCCGCAATGCGCTGGCCGAGGCTGAAAAGGCCGGCGGCGAATTGGCGAGCCGTCGCGCGGCCCTGGATGAAGCGCGCGCCCGCATCGTCGACAGCCACGAAGAGACCTCGGCGGCCTTCGCCGAGGCCGAAATGCTGCTGCAGGACGCGCCCGATCTCGGCGATTTGCAATTGCAGCTTGAACAGTCCGCGGCCAATGTCGCCCGCGATCGCGCCACGCTTGCCGATGCGCGTGCCGTGCATGAGGGGCTGCGCCGCGAAGCCGAGGCGCGCGCGCGCCGGCTCGATGCCATTGGCGCCGAGCGCAGCAACTGGCTGGAGCGGGCCGAAAACGCCTCGACGCAGATCGCATCGCTTGGCGAACGTAAGGCGGAGGCTGAGGCCGAACGCGAGCGACTGGCCGATGCGCCCGATGAAATCGACGCCAAGAGGCGCGCCTTGCTGTCACAGCTGACCGAGGCCGAGACCTTGCGCAAGGCGGCCGCCGACCGTCTGCAGGAGGCGGAAAACCGGCAATCCGAAATGGACAAGGCGGCCACCGGCGCCATCCAGTCGCTGGCCGAGGCGCGCGAGACCCGTGTCCGCGCCGAAGAGCGGCTGACGGCGGCCGACGAACGCCGGCTGGAGGTCGAGGCGCGCATCCAGGAAACGCTGAACACGCCGCCGCATCTGGTCATCCGCCACACCGGCCTGGAGGCCGACAGCCCGATGCCGGAAATGGCCGAGATCGAGCGCCAGCTCGATCGGCTGAAGATCGAGCGCGAACGGCTCGGCGCCGTCAATCTGCGTGCCGAGGAAGAGCAGAAGGAGCTTTCCGACCGGCTGGAGACGATCGTGTCGGAACGCGAAGACATCATCGAGGCGATCCGCAAGCTCCGGCAAGCGATCCAGAGCCTGAACCGCGAAGGCCGCGAGCGGTTGCTTGCCGCCTTCGACGTGGTCAACAGCCATTTCCAGCGGCTGTTCTCGCATCTGTTCGGTGGCGGCACGGCGGAATTGCAGCTGATCGAATCCGACGATCCGCTCGAGGCCGGGCTTGAAATCCTGGCCCGCCCGCCCGGCAAGAAGCCGCAGACCATGACGCTGCTGTCTGGTGGCGAGCAGGCGTTGACGGCGATGTCGCTGATCTTTGCCGTGTTCCTGACCAATCCGGCGCCGATCTGCGTGCTCGACGAAGTCGACGCACCGCTCGACGATCACAATGTCGAGCGTTTCTGCAATCTGATGGACGAGATGGCCGCCACCACCGAGACGCGTTTCGTCATCATCACCCACAACCCGATCACCATGGCGCGCATGAACCGGCTGTTCGGCGTCACGATGGCCGAGCAGGGTGTCAGCCAGCTCGTCTCGGTCGACCTGCAGGCCGCCGAAGCGATGCGCGAAGCAAGCTGAGCCGCCGCGCGACGCGCGTCGCGTTGAAACGGATTCATGCGCCGCGCTTTAAATCTTTGTTTTTATGCATGTCGTTGCCCCAAGCCGGGGCCGTTTTTGGGCGACATGCATTAAAAATAGGTTCTCGGCTCGACAAGGTTCTTCTGCTGGCGAAGATAGAAACAATAGAAGCCGAATGCGGCAGCGAGCCACATGAAGGCCTCGCCGATCGCCAGCCGGTTGTTCGAATTGCTGAGGACGGTGAGGGCGAAGAAGACCAGCGTTGAGGTGTAGCAGGACCATACGGCCGGAGCGACAAGCTTGGCCCGCATGGCCAGCAGGACCTGCCTGGACGACCAGGCGTAGAGAAAGCCGAAGAACGCCAGCCCGACCACGCCGTAGCGCACGGCTATCTCCAGATAGCCGTTGTGGAAGACGTTGAAGATCATGGGGTGGTAGGTTCTGTTCTGCCATTCGGTGAGCCAGCTGGAACTGGCTCCGAAGATCGGGTGGCGTTTCCAGACCTCGATTGCATCGGCCCACAGCATCAGCCGTTCCCTGGCCGCAACCGGAACCGTATTGCTCGCGATGGCGCGGTCGAAGGCCGGGAGGACGCCATGGCTGAGGGCATCCGAAACCAGGTTCTTGACGAAGATCATGGTGTCGCCGGCGGTGGACCAGAAGATGTTGTGCATGGCGACAACGCCAGCTGCCACGATCGCCAGCACGCCGCCTCCGATCATCAGCTCGCGGCGATGGCCTCTCGCCAGCGTCATGACCGCCAGCAGGAGCAGGACGAGCGCGAGCGCAAGCCAGACGCCCTTTGACCGCAGCGCAATGATGTTGGCGAAGGCAAACAGCAGGACGGCGGTCGACAGTGCCCAGTGCAGGCTCCTGGTTACCTTGTTCAGGTCCGTTCTTTGGGCCGTGTATGCCATGAATTGCAGCGTGCAAAGGAAGATGAAACCAGCCGCCACCGAGGCGTGAATGGGATTGTTGAAAAGCCACGGCTCCGGTCTGGTTCCGTGAAGGATGTCCGAATAGCCGGTGTCCGCCGCCAGGAAGACAAGACTGAGGATCATGAACCAGAGGACGAGCTGCCCAGGCCGCCTGACAAACAGCAACAGCGCGAAGCCGGTCGTCGCATAAAACAGCGGAAACAGGTAGATGCCTTCGGCGGCACCCAACTGGTGGGTGCCGAAATAGACGATCGCCAGTCGGATGAAGACATAGAGCGACCAACCCAGGCAGAGACCGCCGACCCATCCGATCAGCGGCTTGCTGTAGGTCCACAGGTCCCGCCTGAACCAGCGGATGGCCGCGACTGCGGCGAGTGCCATCCCCGCGAAGCGGTAAGTGTCAGCTTCGCGCCAGACCGCGGATAGCATGGCGAGAATGGCGAATGTCGCAAGGACCAGAAGCACGGTGTAGCGCGGCGCGTCGGCCCTGGCATAATCCGGAATTTCGCGCGGCAGGGGCGGCCGCAGCAGGACGTGATGCAGGCGGCTCAGCAGGTCCTTGGCCCGGAACGCCCCGGCGCTCAGCCGGCGCGGCCAGGGCAACCGCGCGAATTTGTAGCTGCCCGAGGGGCCGGCTATGCCGGAGATCGCGCTGCTCCTGGCGAAGCCTAGCACGTTCTTGCGGACCGAATAGACCTTCAGGCCGGTATCCCAAAATCGTTCGATGGCGACGTCCCACGGCATTTTCATCACCGCGAGCGCCGACAGGAGCCCCTGCGCGCCCTCCCGCGTCACCAGATAGGCGGCGGCAGAGCCTTGCGGGCCATGCAGCGCGCGACCAATCTCGTCGCCCTCCGTCGTCTCGACGGCGCGCAGGAACAGGCTGATGCGGTGGTTGGTCAGCTTGATGACGTCGAAATCCGGCACCGCGGCGATGATGGCCTCGATGCGCCGTGTGGTGTCTTCGCTGAAGAGGATGTCGTCCTCGACAATCAGGCCATAGGCGCCGCCACCGGCCAGGAACGTTTCCAGCGCATGGATGTGGCTGCGGTAACAGGCATACTCGCCGGGCAGAATGTCGCGCCCGCTCAACTTGCGCGCGGTTGGAAGATCGATCTCCGTCCAGTCCGCCTTGGCAAGCGCGCGGCCGTCGATGGCCGCAATGCGCTGCAAGGTCAGGCCGGCCGCTTCGGCGCTGGCGAGCAATTCGCTCCAGCGACCGGTCTCGCGATCGAGGTTGATGGCGAAGATGGGAAGGTTCATTGAAGTTCCATTTTGACCGCCACCCGTCTTGGTGGAATCTTCGATGACCTTGTATGGAAAAGAGGGAGATGTTCAAGGCTATACTGTTGAGGCCATGTGCATGCTTTCGAACGGCCAGCTTGAAGAGATCGTCCGAGTTCGCGTGCGCCATCAGATGGCCGCCACGCACCATGGTCGCCGAAAGGCGGTGCTGGGTGGCGGACGATGCACAAGCCCTCCGTGCATGACCATGAAATACGGGGGCCGGCGCGTCCGCTTGCGGGGGGGTGCGGAACGGACGCGCCGACGTTACCAACAACGCCGAGCCATCTTTCTGACTCGCACGACCGCGGTCGGTACGCCGGCAGTCATGCCGTTGCCTCGCCGAGATGGTCCTAGGTTGTAGGTCCGGTCCGGAGGGTGGGACCGCCGCGAAAACATAACATCCGCGCAGGTGACTTGGCTGTTCCACACAGAACAGTCCTCAACGGTCCCTGTCCCTTAGGTGAGGATTGTCGTGCAGGACCACATTCAGGAGGGAGTTATGAACCTCCAGATTTCCATTGTAATGGATGAACCCGAGCTTGCGGAACTTGTTCATGAACGTGCTAACGCGCGACCTGGTGGTGCCGACCATCTCCGCGAGCGTCTCCTGGCTTATCTTCGGGATGACAGGCTGAGGGTTCCCCTCCCTGCCAAAGTTTGCCATCAGAAGGAGCAACCTCGCCAGACGCTTCTCACTCGAATTGAAAAGCTGGTCTACCAGGTCCTCTTCGACGCGGGCGTTCCTCGCCAGCAAATAGGACATGAACATCTCTGAGAACTTCGGCTCCTCCAGGAGCACCCGCGTGATTGATGCTTTATCAAGCCGCGTAATGACGCTGTCCAACATCGCGGAAACTGTAGCCAACCGCAGCGGCTGGCCGGACAAGCAGCCTTCGCCGAAGAAGTCCCCGCTCTCGTGGAGAGCGACGATCGCTTCCTTGCCCTGCTCCGATACGATGCAGACTTTGACCTTGCCCTTCTGGATGTAGAAGACGGAATCCGCCGGGTCGCCCTGCGAATAGACAGTCTCATTCTTGCGATACGTCGCCACAGTCCTTCCGCCGTCGACCGTATTGAGGAAGACGTTCACGTTGAATGGGCGCTTGTCGGTCCTTGCCACGACAGGTCTCAACTTCGGTAAGGCGATATTTTAGCGCAGGTCGCGCGTCCGGAAAATCACCTGGATTAATGACGGAAGCCCGCTTCGGCGACCGTCATGCCACACGTGTGAACTGGTCCTGGTCATTGGCCAGACAGATCATAAATCGCTGCGGCCCTATCCGAGAGATGATGATGTTCCAGCATGGACCCGGAAAAATATGGCTGGGGCGCCAGGATTCGAACCTGGGAATGTCGGTACCAAAAACCGATGCCTTACCACTTGGCGACGCCCCAATTGCCGTCAGAGTCGCTTGTGCGGCGCGTTCTTAGCAGAGCAGCCGAAAAGCACAATCCTTATGAGCGACGATGGGAACGCCCAAAATGGGCAGGCAACGCGGTGCTGCCAGATGACATGCGGTGGCTATTCAGACCACACCGCCATCTCGTTTCCGGCCGGATCGACAAAGTGAAAGCGCCGGCCGCCGGGGAACGGAAAGATCGGCTTGACGATCGTGCCACCGGCACTTTCGACGGCGTCGAGTGTCGCTTCCATATCCTTGCTGTAGAGCACGGGCAGCGGCTTGGCGGGCGCTTCCGCGGCGTCTGCCTGGAACCCTCCGTCCAGCCCCTCGGCAAAGGCTGAGTAGGTCGGTCCATAGTCGGTGAACGACCAGGCAAAGGCAGCGCTGTAGAAAGCCTTGAGCCGGTTCAGCGTTCCGCCGGTCGCCGGCATTTCCAGATAATCGAGTTTTCCGTGTAGTTTCATGGCGCACCTTTGTTCCTGTTATGTTCTAATCCAAAAGCTCCGGAATAGCAAGTCTTTTTGCCGCATCCTTGGACAGAGCTTTTGCTTAATCGATTGTAGCGGCCGGACAACTTTGCCGACGCCTTGCGTTTCGCACTGCAGCATCATATCGCTCGACAGTCGGACACGGCGGAACTTTCCGTTTCGCCAATCTTTCCAATCTCCTGCAACCGGAGAGCAAAGCATGACCAAATGGGTTTTCACCTTTGGCGATGGTGCGGCGGAAGGCCGTGCCGGCGATAGGAATCTGCTGGGTGGCAAGGGCGCCAATCTGGCCGAGATGTGCAGCCTGGGCCTGCCGGTGCCGCCCGGGTTCACCATCACCACCGAGGTCTGCAACGCTTACTACGCCAATGGCCGCACCTATCCATCAGGGTTGGAAACGGATGTCGCGGTCGCGCTCGATCACATCGGACGGCTGACCGGCCGCCGGTTCGGAGATCCGTCGAAACTGCTGCTGGTCTCGGTGCGTTCGGGTGCCCGCGCCTCGATGCCCGGCATGATGGATACCGTGCTCAATCTCGGGCTGAACGACGAGACGGTCGAGGCGCTGGCCGCCGATTCGGGCGACGCGCGCTTTGCCTATGACAGCTACCGCCGCTTCATCCAGATGTATTCCGATGTCGTGATGGGCCTCGACCATGAGGTGTTCGAGGAAATCCTCGAAGACCAGAAGGGCGGGCTCGGCTATGAGCTCGACACCGAACTGACGGCTCTCGAATGGCAAGGCGTCATTGCGCTCTACAAGGCCAAGGTCGAGGAAGAACTCGGCAAGCCGTTTCCGCAGGATCCACATGAGCAGCTGTGGGGCGCCATCGGCGCCGTGTTTTCGAGCTGGATGAACAACCGCGCCATCACTTACCGGCGCCTGCACGACATCCCCGAAAGCTGGGGCACGGCGGTCAACGTCCAGGCCATGGTGTTCGGCAATATGGGCGAAACCTCGGCCACCGGCGTTGCCTTCACCCGCAATCCGTCGACCGGCGAAAAGATGCTCTATGGCGAGTTCCTGGTCAACGCGCAGGGCGAGGACGTCGTTGCCGGCATCCGCACGCCGCAGAACATCACCGAGGCGGCGCGCATTGCCGCCGGATCGGACAAGCCGTCCTTGCAGAAGCTGATGCCGGACGCGTTCCAATCCTTCGTCACCATCTCCGATAGTCTGGAGAAGCACTATCGCGACATGCAGGACCTCGAATTCACCATCGAGCGCGGCAAGTTGTGGATGCTGCAGACCCGCTCCGGCAAGCGCACCGCCAAGGCTGCGTTGAAGATCGCCGTCGAAATGGCAAGGGACAAGCTGATTACCAGGGAAGAGGCGGTCGCCCGCATCGATCCGGCCTCGCTCGACCAGCTGCTGCACCCGACCATCGATCCCAAGGCAGCGCGCGACGTCATCGGCGTCGGGCTGCCGGCCTCTCCCGGTGCCGCCACCGGCGAGATCGTCTTCTCCTCTGCTGACGCCGAAGAGTTGAAGACGCAAGGCCGCAAGGCGATCCTGGTGCGCATCGAAACCAGTCCTGAAGACATTCACGGCATGCATGCGGCCGAAGGCATCCTGACTACGCGCGGCGGCATGACCAGCCATGCCGCGGTCGTCGCCCGCGGCATGGGCAAACCCTGTGTGTCTGGCGCAGGCTCACTGCGCGTCGACTACAAGGCCGGCACGCTGATGGCGATGGGGGCGACCTTCCGCAAGGGCGACATTGTCACCATCGACGGCGGCAATGGCCAGGTGCTGAAGGGTGCCGTGCCGATGCTGCAGCCGGAACTGTCCGGCGATTTCGCCGCCATCATGGAGTGGGCGGACGCGGTTCGCCGCATGAAGGTGCGCACCAATGCCGAAACGCCGCTCGATGCGCGCATGGCGCGTTCCTTCGGCGCCGAAGGTATTGGGCTTTGCCGCACCGAGCACATGTTCTTCGATGGCGACCGCATCATTGCCATGCGCGAGATGATCCTGGCCGACACCGAGAAGGACCGGCGCACGGCACTCGCCAAGCTGCTGCCGATGCAGCGCTCGGATTTCCTCGAACTGTTCGAGATCATGGCCGGCCTGCCGGTGACGATCCGCCTGCTCGATCCGCCGTTGCACGAATTCCTGCCGAAGACCGAGGAGGAGGTGGCCGAGGTTGCCGCCGCCATGAAGGTGTCGCCCGAGAAGCTCCGCCAGCGCACCGACGCGCTGCATGAATTCAACCCGATGCTCGGCCATCGCGGCTGCCGGCTTGCGGTTTCGTACCCCGAGATCGCGGAGATGCAGGCGCGCGCCATTTTCGAGGCCGCCGTCGAGGCGGGCAAGAAGGCCGGCGCACTTGTCGTTCCCGAAATCATGGTGCCGCTGGTCGGCCTGGTGAAGGAACTCGACTACGTCAAGGCGCGCATCGATGCCGTCGCCAAAAGCGTCATGGAGGAAACCGGCGTCAAGATCGACTATCTCACGGGCACGATGATTGAACTCCCCCGCGCGGCGATCCGCGCCCATGTCATCGCCGCTACGGCCGAATTCTTCTCCTTCGGTACCAATGACCTGACCCAGACCACATTCGGCATCTCGCGCGACGATGCGGCCTCGTTCCTGGAGACCTACCGCCAGAAAGGCATCATCGATCAGGATCCGTTCGTCTCCCTCGACATCGACGGGGTTGGCGAACTGGTGCGCATGGCTGCCGAAAAGGGCAGGGCGACACGGCCCGACATCAAGCTCGGCATCTGTGGTGAACATGGCGGCGATCCGGCCTCGATTCGGTTTTGCGAAGAGGTTGGCCTTGACTACGTGTCCTGCTCGCCCTATCGCGTGCCGATTGCGAGGTTAGCGGCCGCGCAGGCGGCGGTGCTGGTTGCGAAAGCAATTCCCGGAAAAGTGTGAAGCAGTTTCCGTCCCGAATTGCGTCAAAGCAAAGAGCTGGAGCAATTCCAGGAAAAGTGTGATACGCTTTTGCTTCCGGAATTGCGTCAAAGCAAAGGGTTAGAGATTCGCCGTTTCCGTGAACGGTGAATTGCTCTAAGGCCGACCGCGGATAGGATCCATCCGGTCGAGCTTACCGTTTTGTAAAGCAATTCACACGAACGTGCTGACGGCATTGCGTAATCATTGCGTAATTTCGACATCCCGCCAATTGTCCTGGGAAACAGATGTTGCAGACTGCACCCGCGCCGATTCGCTCGATCCTGGTCATTCAAACGAAGTACATTGGAGATCTCGTTCTCGCCTCGGTACTCTCAGAAAACCTGCGGCTCGAATTCCCCGATGCCAGGCTGGTGTTTCTGTGCGACGCTCGCTTCGCGAGCTTCGTAGTCGCCCATGACATTGCCTCCGAGGTGGTCACGTTCAAGCGTGCCCACCTGCGCGGCACCCCCCTGCAGCGCGGCAAAGAGCTTTACGCCGTCGTGCGGGCGCTGCGCCGTTTCCATTTCGACATGACGATCGACCTGACCGATTCAAAGACGTCACGCATGCTCACCGGGCTGGTCAATGCAAAGACCCGTGTCGGCTACAATCCCACCGAGAGGCCATTGCGTCTGCTGGAGCGGCAGCCCGCCAACGTGTTTGCCAAACCATTTGGCTTTGGTGGAGAACATTTCGTCTACCGCTATCTTTCGCCGCTCCAGGCGCTTGGCGTCGGTCTCCATGTGACGGTTCCAAACCTCCAACCGCTCCCGCCCGAGACGTCAAATGCGTTGGCGCTGCTGGGCAAGCATCATCTTCATCCAAACGCTTTCATCGCCGTGCACGCCGGCGCAAGCTTTGAAGGGCGACGTTGGCAGCCGGAGCGGTTTGCTGAGGCGATTGGCGAGATTGCCGGCGAAACCGGTTTGGACGTCGTTCTGGTGGGCGGTCCGGACGAGCGGGAGATTGCCGAACGCATCGTCGCCAGGACAGCGTCGCCCGTCGTCAATCTCGTTGGAGCGCTGTCGCTTGAGACGTTGCTGGCGTTGCTGAAACAGGCCCGGCTGTTTCTCGGCAATGAGAGCGGCCCGATGCACATGGCGGCTGCAGCCGGAATCCCGGTTGTCGGGCTGTTCGGCTTGACGCCGCCGTCGCAGTGGGGTCCCGTCGGCGTGCCCAATATCGCGCTTCAACCGCCTATGCCTTGCGACTGCGTGGCCAGCGACCGTTGCGGCCGGCCGGATTTCGGCAGGGCCTACTGCGTCTGGCGACTTGAGGTCAAACCAGTCGTCGATGCGGTGCGCGAACTCCTTTCGCGCACCGACGTGAAGCTCGAACGCGCCATCTGAGTTCATGCGCCGCGCGGACAACGGCCACCGCTGGTCGCGGAACAAGCCTCTCACACCGCGGACAGTCAAATTGTCGCGCCGGGCGCTTTTCTGCTATGCACCATCCCGATTTTCGCCTTCATGCGGGTCTTGGGATGCCTGCTTGAAAGCACCGGTCGGGAATTCGGTTTGATGCGCCTGCTGCAAAAAAATCTCTGCATGATCGCCTTGTCGTTGGCCGTGGTGTCCAGCGGCCATGCCGCGCCGCTCGTCGAGCCGACATTGCACATCAGGCCGGAGGCAAGCGGAGCCGGCCGCGTTGCGCTCACGCTCGATGCCTGCGGTGGACAGACTGACAACCGGATCCTTTCGGCGCTGGTCGAAAACAAGATACCCGCCACCATTTTCGTGACCGGCATCTGGCTGAAGCGAAACGCTGCCGCGGTCGAGATCATGCGGGCGCATCCGGACCTGTTCGAGCTGGAAAATCACGGCGGCCATCATATCCCGGCCGTCGACACGCCGCAAAAGATCTACGGCATCCGCAGCGCCGGCAGCCCCGACGCCGTGCTGGCCGAGGTCCAGTCGGGTGCCGCCGCCCTTGCCAAGACCGGCGAGCCGGCGCCGAAATGGTTTCGTGGCGCGACCGCCGAATACAGCCCGTCGGCAATCGCCATGATCCGCAAGCTTGGCTTCAAGATCGCGGGATTCTCGATAAACGGCGATGGTGGCTCATTGCTCGGCGCCAGGGAAACCGCGCGGCGCATCGCGGCGGCCAAGGACGGCGACGTCATTATCTCGCACATCAACCAGCCGACCCATGCGGCCGGCGAAGGCGTGGTGCAGGGGCTTCTGGCGCTCAAGGCCAAGGGCCTGACCTTCGTGCGGCTCGACGATGCCGACGGCTTCGGCAATCACGGCACCACGGACTAGGTGCGTTGATATTCGGGTGGTGCCGGCTACCTGACTCTCGATGCACCTGAGAGGCAAGTCGAAGTGCTCAGCCCGCTTTTGCTTCGATGCTGACCTTGCTGACGTAGAATGCGCCGTGGTCGCGGATTTCAGCCATTTCGTCGAAGGGCTGCTCGTAAGCCCACATCGCGTTCTGGCCGGTCTCGCCCGCAGGCAGCACGCTCCAATAGCTGGCATCACCCTTGTAGGGACAGTGGGTCGAATGTTCCGTGCTGCTGAGCTTGCCGAAATCGATGTCGGCGAACGGAATGTAGAAGGCTGCGGGATAGGGAGGTTCGGTCAGCACCTTGGCCTTCGTCGATGACGCTATCACCGTGTCTCCGACACGCACCGTAACGGTGCCGACATAAGGCTCGATGGTGATGACCTTGTCGGGATTGCGTTGGAACCCAGGTGCCGGGTTGACGATCTGATCCATGCGGGTTCTCCTTGCCTCGGCTTTAAGGTGTGTCGCGCAAATGCGTTGCGCAAGGCCTGCTGTCGCCACGCAAGTCACAAACCATTGGCCCAGGCCGGGTGCAGGCCCGATCACGGTTTCGAAGATTGCCTGAGATGGTCAGGCGGCGGTCTTGAACGCATCCATCAACCCGGCATAGGCGGCCGCGATACCGGCCACCGGGTTGCTGCTTCTCGATGTGGTCTCGACCTTCAGGGGGCCGCCACCGGTTGGCAAGGTGAGCAGCAGGAACTGGCGATTGCCACCGTCGCCGATGGATGCGGCTGCGACGTGCTGGCCTTCGCCTTCGTTCTGGACGCACATCTTGAACAGCAGTGTGCCGCCGACCGCTTCCAGGGCGCCGCCGACAACTTCAACAAATTCATCTTCGGAAACAGTCTTTGTATCAGGGCCCAGATCGGCCAGACTTTCGGCAAGCGTATTCTCAAGGGACTTGTCGTCGAGCTGCGCGTCCATGCGAACCTCTTTCAGTCGCCAATCGCCCCTTGCCCGTTAACGAACCTTAACGCCGACGATGGCCGGATTGTGGCGGTCTTGTCCGTCATGCCGATCAATGCTGGGCTTGCCGGTGCTGGTGGCTGGACAATCCGCCGGTTCGCTCCACAATGGCACGAAAAGCACGACGCAAAGCGCAGGGGAGGAACGAATGCTGGGACTGATGCAGGAATGGCCGCTGCTTTGCCACAAGCTCATCGACAATGCCGAGCGGCAGCATGGCGTGCGCGAGATCGTGTCGCGCTCGATCGAGGGGCCGATCGTGCGCACCAGCTATGCGGACATCCATCGCCGCGCCCTGAAGGTCGCCCAGAGGCTGGAACGCGACGGCTATCGCCTGGGCGACCGCATCGCCACACTCGCGTGGAACACGGCGCGCCACATCGAGGCCTGGTACGGCATCATGGGCATCGGCGCCATCTACCATACGCTCAATCCACGCCTGTTTCCCGAGCAGATCGTCTGGATCATGAACAATGCCGAGGACAAGGCTGTCTTCGTCGACCTGACCTTCGTGCCGTTGCTCGAAAAGATCGCCGGCGCCGTCAAGTCGCTGAAACAGGTGATCGTGCTGACCGACAAGGCGCACATGCCGCAGACGACCCTGCCGAATGTGGTTGCCTATGAAGAATGGCTTGACGAGGCGGATGGCGACTTCGCCTGGAAGACCTTCGACGAAGGCACGGCTGCCGGCATGTGCTACACGTCGGGGACCACGGGCGATCCGAAGGGCGTCGTCTACAGCCACCGCTCGAACGTGCTGCACGCCATGATCGCCGCCATGCCTGACGCCATGGGGCTGTCGGCACGCGATACGATCTTGCCGGTCGTGCCGATGTTCCACGCCAATGCCTGGGGCCTTGGCCAGAGCGGGCCGATGATCGGCGCCAAGCTGGTCATGCCCGGCTGCAAGATGGACGGCGCATCGATCTATGAGTTGCTCGACACCGAGAAGGTGACCTTCAGCGCTGCCGTGCCGACCGTCTGGATGATGCTGCTGCAGTATCTGGAGGAGACCGGCAAGAAGCTTCCGTACCTGAACAAGGTCGTCATCGGCGGCTCGTCCTGCCCGCGCGCGATCATGACCAAATTTCAGCAGAACTACGATGTCCAGGTCATCCACGCCTGGGGCATGACCGAAATGTCGCCGCTCGGCACACTGTGCACCTTGAAGCCGGACTATGCCGGTCTCCAGGGTGAAGCCCGGCTCGACGTCCAGCAGAAACAGGGCTACCCGCCCTTCGGCGTCGAAATGAAGGTGACCGACGACGACGACAACGCGCAGCCCTGGGATGGCAAGACATTTGGCCGCTTGAAGGTGCGTGGACCGGCCGTTGCCCGCGCCTACTATGGCGGTGTTGGCTCGGAGCAGTTCGACGGCGACGGCTGGTTCGACACCGGCGACGTCGCCCACATCGACGCCGGCGGCTACATGCAGATCACCGATCGCGCCAAGGACGTCATCAAGTCCGGCGGTGAATGGATTTCGACCATCGATCTCGAGAACCTGGCTGTCGGTCACCCCGATGTCGCCGAGGCAGCAGCCATTGGCGTCCATCATTCGAAGTGGGGCGAGCGGCCGTTGCTGGTCGTTGTTCGCAAGCCGGGGAAGGAACCGACCAAGGCTGACATTCTCGACTTCATGGATGGCAAGGTCGCCAAATGGTGGATGCCGGACGATGTCGCCTTCGTCGGCGAAATACCGCACACCGCCACCGGCAAGATCCAGAAGATCACCTTGCGTCAGCAATTCCGGGACTATCGCCTGCCGACGGATTGACGGGAATGTTGCGTCTTTCGGCTTCAAGCCGCCAGCAAAAGGTTCTAAGGCAATTCCGGGAATTGCGTCAAAACAAAGAGATAGAGCGGTTTATCGTTTCCGTGAAACGACGAACCGCTCTAAGTCTCCGTCCGGGTTGGGGTGGTGCGGCAATCGATGGCAAGTATTCCTGAACGGCAGACCTCGAAGGCGGCCGGATGGTCGCGACGCACGGCCGCCTTTTCGGCGGTGCTGCTGCTGACCGCTTTCGTCGGCCATCGCTTCGACCTCGTCGAAACGCCTGTCTTCCTGTGGGTGATGGGGATTGTGGCGCTGCTGGCGGCCTTGGCGCTGTTGTTTGCCGGGTTTGCCTTTTCGCGGCTGTGGAACTTCGGCGACCTTGGTGGTCGTGACCTGACAGTCGGCGCCTTGCTGGCGCTGCTGGTGCTCGCGCCCTATGGCGTTGCCGCCTACTGGGCGACGATCTATCCGCCGCTCAGGGATATCTCGACGGATTTCGACAATCCACCCGCGCTCGACGTGAGCGACCGGACCAAAGACATGAATGTGCTCTCCCCATCCACGTCTGGCGAACAGCGGCTGCAGACCGAGAGCTATCCGCTGGTCAGCGCACGCAGCTACGACCTGCCGTTCGACACCGTCGTGGATGCCGTCGAGACCGTGCTCGACCGGCGTGATTGGGACCTTTCCGAACCCTATCCAGACCTCAGAGGGCAAACCGAGGTGACGATTACCGCGGTGGCCAAGGGCTTTGTCGTCGGTCTTCCCGCCGACGTCGCGATCCGCGTGACCGATGACGGGGACTCGATCATCGTCGACATGCGGTCGGCCTCTCGCTACGGCCGCTACGACCTCGGCGACAATGCCGCGCGCATCGTCGATTTCCTCGCTGAACTCGACCAGGAAGTCGCCGGCCAGGTGGGTGCTGCTCCGGCCGAATGAAGGCCTATCTGGCCGGCGTGAAATTGCCGTCAATGGCTGGTGCTGCGTCTGTCACGACCAGACCGCGTTCCACCAGGTCCTCGAGATGGGCAAGCACCGACAATCCGGCAGCGCCATGCAGCCGCGGGTCGGTATCGCGATAGATCGCCTTGACCATGTCCACGATCGTCCGGTCGCCGGCTCTGACCCGCTCCAGTATGGCGCGCTCGCGCATCTTGCGATGCGTCTTCAACCCTCGCATGAAACCACGTGGTGCGGTCACCGGCCCGCCATGTCCCGGCAGCAGCAGGCGGTCCCCGCGTTCGATCAACCGGTCTAGCGAAGCCATATAGTCGGCCATCGCCCCATCCGGCGGCGCGACGATCGACGTCGCCCATGCCATGACATGATCGGCCGAAAACAGGATCCCGGTTCCTTCCAGCGCGAATGTCGCGTGATTGGCGGTGTGGCCCGGGGTCAAAATCGTCCTGATCGACCAGCCGTCGCCGTCGACCACATTGTCGTCGGGCAATGCGATATCGGGAACGAAGGCAATGTCGGCGCTGGCGTCGAGCGCATTGGTCTCACCGATATGCAAGGGTCTTGCAGGGCGATGCGGTCCTTCTGCCAGCACGGCGGCGCCAGTGCGCTCTTTCAGCCGGGCCGCCAGCGGGGAATGGTCGCGGTGCGTGTGGCTGACGAAGATATGGCTGACCGGCCGGCCTGCGATCACATCGAGCAGGGTTTGCAGATGCGCCTCGTCGTCCGGCCCAGGATCGATCACCGCCAGCGTATCGCGGCCAACGATGTAGCTGTTGGTGCCGTGAAAGGTGAAGGGGCTTGGATTGCGGGCCGTGATGCGCTGGATATCCGGCGCGACGCTCTCCGCCTTGCCATAGGCGGGATCGAAGCCGGTTTCGAATTTGAGAGCCATGGCAGGTGCATCGATGCCTTGTTTGAGGAGACGGCAAAACCGATTGCCGCATAACACACAAGCCAATATAGGAGAACGCGAGGCCGCGAATATGAGATAGCGGCAATCGGATTGGGGAAATACGATGGCAATTGCAACAACGATGCGTCCGCTTGTGTCTCTGGCTTTGCCGCAAGAGGGCGCGGCGCGGCTGGCAACACAGCTTTTCCTGGCGATCGCCGGAACGCTGCTGCTGACCCTGTCGGCCAAGACCAAGGTGATGCTCGGACCGGTCGACATTTCGATGCAGACGCTGGCCGTGCTGCTGATCGCCGCCGCCTTCGGCATGCGTCTGGGCGTCGCCACCTTGCTGCTCTACATGGCAGAGGGCGCGATGGGCTTTCCGGTCTTCCAGAGCACCCCGGAAAAGGGTATCGGCATTGCCTACATGCTCGGCTCGACCGGCGGCTATCTCTTGGGCTTCGTGGTCATGGCGGCGATTGTCGGCTGGGCCGCCGATCGGGGCTGGGACCGTCATCCGGTCAAGCTTTTCAACGCGATGCTGGTTGCCGAAGTCGTCATGATGGCCATTGGCTTTGCCTGGCTGGCGCTGCTCATCGGTCCCGAAAAGTCGTGGCAGTTCGGCGTCGTGCCGTTCATCGTCGGCGATTTGATCAAGGTTGCCCTGGCGGCAAGCCTGGTGCCGGCCGTGTGGTCGCTGCTGAAGCGCTCCTGAACCCCGGGAGCGATCGAGGACTGGACGGGCGCTTCTGATGAAGGTCCTGGTCACCGGCGCCGCCGGCTTTATCGGCTATCACGTATCGAAGCGCCTGCTGGAGCGCGGCGACGAGGTTGTCGGCATCGACAGCGTCAACAGCTACTACGATCCGCAGATCAAGGAAGCGAGGCTGAGGCTCCTGGAGGAAATGAGCCGCAAGACCAATGCGGGCTATCATTTCATCCGCGGCAATCTCGCCGACAAAGGCGTGGTCGATGGCTGCTTTGCCGACCACGCGTTTGACCGAGTGATCCATCTCGCCGCCCAGGCCGGGGTTCGCTACAGCCTGGAAAACCCGCACGCCTATGTCGAAAGCAACATCATCGCCTACACCAATATGCTCGAGGCCTGCCGCAGCAGTGCCGTTGCGCATTTGACCTATGCCAGCACCTCGAGTGTCTACGGCGCCAACACTGACATGCCGTTTTCCGAGCATCGGCCGGCCGATCATCCGCTGCAGTTCTACGCCGCGACCAAGCGCGCCAATGAGCTGATGGCGCATAGCTACAGCCATTTGTTCGGGTTGCCGACGACCGGGCTTCGCTTCTTTACGGTGTATGGTCCCTGGGGGCGTCCGGACATGGCGCTTTTCCTATTCACCAGAAGCATTCTTGCCGGCGAGCCGATCAAGCTGTTCAACAACGGCAACCACACGCGCGACTTCACCTATGTCGATGACATCGCCGAAGGCGTCGTCCGGGCCAGCGATAGCCCGGCTGTCGGCAACGCTGCCTGGGACTCCGGCCATCCGGATCCGGCCACCAGCAGCGCCCCCTGGCGCATCTTCAACATAGGCAACAGCAAACCGGTGAAGCTCACCGCCTATGTCGAGGCACTGGAAAACGCACTTGGCAGGAAAGCCACCATCGAACTGCTGCCGCTGCAGGCCGGCGATGTGCCCGATACCTATGCCGACACATCGGCGCTGGAGCAGGCGGTCGGCTACCGCCCGGTGACGACGGTTGCCGATGGGGTAGGGCGGTTTGTGGACTGGTACCAGGCGTATTTTGGGCTGACCTAGCTGGGGGCGCGCTTGGCGCGCCATTGGTCCGGCTGTTTGTCGATCGCCGAGATTGACAAGCCATTGCGTGGAACCTAAGCACGAGCGCGGTTTACGTCAGGGCCGGGGGTTTAGGCATGTCAAGGAGAACTTCTTGAAAGGAATTATCCTTGCTGGAGGCAGCGGAACGCGGCTCTATCCGCTAACGTTGGCAGTCTCCAAGCAAATCCTCCCGATATACGACAAGCCGATGATCTATTATCCGCTGAGCGTTTTGATGCTCGCGGGTATCCGCGAGATTCTGATCATTTCAACGCCGCGTGATCTCCCGGTTTTCCGCGAGTTGCTTGGCGACGGATCAGAGTTCGGGCTTGATTTGTCCTACGCCGAGCAACCGCAACCCAACGGACTTGCGGAAGCCTTCATCATCGGCCGGAATTTCATCGGCAAGGACAGCGTGTCGATGATCCTCGGCGACAACATCTATTTCGGCGAAGGCCTGTCGCAGCTCTGCCGTGCAGCGGCATCGCGCGAGACGGGGGCTTCCGTGTTCGCCTATCATGTCGAAGATCCCCAGCGTTATGGTGTCGTTTCCTTCGACAAGGTCACCGGAACCGCCCTGACGATCGAAGAAAAGCCAGAGAACCCGAAATCCAACTGGGCCGTCACCGGCCTCTATTTCTATGACAACGATGTCGTTGACATTGCCCCGGCGATCCGGCCTTCGGCGCGTGGCGAACTTGAGATCACGGCGGTCAACAATGTCTATCTCGAGCGTGGCCAGTTGCATGTGCACCGATTGGGGCGTGGCTACGCCTGGCTCGACACCGGCACCCACGACAGCTTGCACGAAGCGTCTTCGTTCGTGCGCACGATCGAACATCGGCAGGGCATAAAGGTTGCCTGCCCGGAGGAAATCGCCTTCGAACAGGGCTGGCTGACGGCGGACGATGTCCTCCAGCGCGCGACACGCCTGGGAAAAAACGAGTATGCCGCCTATCTGCGCCGGCGCGTCGTCGAGCGGTTGGAGGAGTAAATGCTGGAGGTCAGGTCCCTTGGCATCGAAGGCGTGCTGGAAATCATTCCGAAACGACATGGCGATGCGCGTGGTTTCTTTGTCGAAACCTATCATGCCGAGCGCTTTTCGCAGGCCGGCATAGGCTTGAGTTTCGTACAGGACAATCACTCCTATTCCGCCGCGGCAGGCGTTCTGCGCGGGCTGCACTACCAGCTTGCGCCGCGAGCCCAGGACAAGCTGCTGCGTGTCGTGCGGGGTGCGCTGCTGGACGTGGCGGTTGACATTCGCCGCAGTTCGCCAACCTTCGGAAAATGGGTTGCGCTCGAAATTACCGCCGAAAAGGGCAATCAGATTCTGGTGCCGAAGGGCTTTGCGCATGGCTTCGTGACGCTCGTGCCGGATACCGAAGTCTTGTACAAGGTGACCGATACCTATTCGCCCGAGCACGACCGCTCGATCCGTTTCGACGATCCTGCCATCGGCATCGAATGGCCGTCATTGGCTGGCGGATTCCAGCTTTCGGACAAGGACCTCAAGGCGCCGGTGTTGGCCGCCGCCGAAGTGTTCGCCTGATGGGTTGCATGAGGACAGCAGCATGAATTTTCTAGTGACAGGCGGTGCCGGCTTCATCGGTTCGGCGGTGTGCCGGCATCTGTGCGCCAACCCGGCCTATCGCGTGACCAATCTCGACAAGCTTACCTACGCCGGCAATCTTGCCTCGCTGCGGCCGATCGAGAATGCCCACAATTACCGCTTCGCTCATGCCGATATCTGTGACGAGAGGGCGGTGCTCGACATTCTGCATCGGGACGAAATCGACATCGTCATGAACCTTGCTGCCGAAAGCCATGTCGACCGATCGATCGACGGACCCGGCGCCTTCATCGAGACCAACATCGTCGGCACCTATAAGGTGCTGAATGCTACGCTGGAGTATTGGCGCGGCCTTCCCGACGACAGGAAAAGCCGCTTCCGCTTCCATCATGTCTCGACCGACGAAGTGTTCGGCGACCTTCCTTTCGATGGCGGCCTGTTCGTCGAGGAAACGCCCTATGCGCCGTCTTCGCCCTATTCCGCTTCGAAGGCGGCGTCGGACCATCTGGTGCGGGCCTGGCACGAAACCTATGGTCTGCCGGTCGTGCTTTCAAATTGTTCGAACAATTACGGACCCTACCACTTTCCCGAGAAGCTGATCCCGCTGGTCATCCTCAATGCGCTCGACGAAAAAACGCTGCCGGTCTATGGCGCCGGCGCCAACGTGCGCGACTGGCTGTACGTCGAGGACCATGCGCGCGCGCTGGAGCTGGTTGCCACCAAGGGCACGCCAGGCGAGAGCTACAATGTCGGCGGCAATTCGGAGCGCACCAACCTCGGTGTCGTCGAGACGATCTGCGACCTGCTCGACATCAGGCGTCCTCGGGCCGGCGGCAAGAGCTATCGCGATCTGATCTCTTTCGTCACCGATCGTCCGGGCCATGACCGCCGCTATGCCATTGACGCCTCCAAGATCGGTCGCGAGCTTGGCTGGGCGCCGAAGGAGAATTTCGACAGTGGCCTGGCGAGAACCGTGGACTGGTTTCTCGAAAACAAATGGTGGTGGGGGCCGATCCGCGAAGAGCGCTATGCCGGTGAGCGATTGGGCGAAGCGCGCAAGGGGGCCGCGTGAGGCTCCTTGTCACCGGGCGCGAAGGCCAGGTCGCGTCAAGCCTTCTTGAGGCCGGCCAGAGGCACGCCGGCGTGGAAGTCATCGCCATTGGCCGTCCGGAGCTCGACCTGGCAAAGCCCGACACCGTCATCGACGCCATCGCGGCCGCGAAGCCGGATATTGTCGTGTCGGCTGCCGCATACACCGCCGTGGATCAGGCCGAGGATGAGCCCGATCTGGCATTTGCGGTGAACGCTGTCGGCGCCGGCAAGGTGGCCGAAGCCGCAGCGCGGCTTGACGTTCCCGTCATCCATCTTTCGACCGACTATGTCTTCGATGGTAGCGCGTCCGGTGCCTATGTCGAAACCGACGCAACCGCACCGCGCAGCGTCTACGGTGCCTCCAAGCTCGCAGGCGAACAGGCGGTGGCAGCCGCCAATCCACGCCATCTGATCCTGCGCACGGCATGGGTCTACAGCCCGTTCGGCAAGAATTTCGTCAAGACCATGCTGCGGCTTGCCGCCGACCGCGATGAGATTTCGGTGGTCGCCGATCAGTGGGGAAATCCCACCTCCGCGCTCGATATCGCCGACGCAGTCCTGCATGCAGCGGCGACGCTGCATGGCAACAAGAGCTTTGCTGCGTTCGGTGTCTATCATCTGGCCGGTACAGGCGAGGCCAACTGGAGCGGCTTTGCCCGCCACATCCTGGACACAAGCCGAGTGTCTGGTGGTCCTTGGGCGAGGGTGCGGGACATTGCTACGATGGACTACCCGACCAAGGCGCGACGCCCCGCCAATTCCCGGTTATCGAGCGCGAAATTCGCCTCCGTCTTTGGATGGAATGCGCCGGACTGGCGGCTATCGACTGAAGCGGTGGCGCGTCGTGTCCTGGTCTGAAAGACGGGATGGGCCTGAGGCATGAAGAAGGACCAATCTTCGAAAGACATGCGCGGTGCAGAGGCTGGCTCTCAGCCGGTCGGCCCGGACATGGTCGGCCCAGACGCGGTCGGCCAAGACGCGGTCGGCTCGGGGGCGGCCGGCGAGGTGCCGGCGATTGTTCGGACCGAGGCGCATGCCACGCCGGTCAATGCGCACGCCCCTTCGCTTCACGACCTGTACAATGCCCATAGCGGCAAAGTGTCGGACAAATGGTCCAGCTATCTGGATGCATATGACCGCGTTTTTCAGGACTATCGGAATAAGCCGGTTCGACTCCTGGAAATTGGCGTCCAAAACGGTGGTTCGCTCGAAATCTGGCCGCGATATTTCCCGAATTCGGAACTCATTCTTGGCTGCGATATCGACACGGCCTGCAGCGGTCTGGTCTTCGACGATCAAAAGATCGCTGTGATTGTCGGTGATGCCAATACAGATGAGATAGAAAGAAAAATTGTTGCGAAATCCGCGACATTCGACATCATAATCGATGACGGATCGCATACATCATCAGACATAGTGCGCTCTTTCGCCCGTTATTTCCCTCATCTTTCTGATGGCGGGGTTTTCATAGCGGAAGATTTGCATTGCAGCTACTGGCAGGAATTCGAAGGCGGTCTCTATGATCCGCTTTCGTCGATGTCGTTCTTCAAGCGCCTGCTCGATGTGGTCAACCATGAGCATTGGGGACTTCCCCGCTTTCGGGCGGATGCCTTGGCCACGTTCTCTGACAGGTATAAGACCGTATTTGGGGAAGCTTCGCTGGCCTCCATTCATTCCGTCGAGTTTTTGAACTCGCTCTGCATTGTGACCAAGCGACCAAGTCCGGAAAATGTTCTTGGGACTCGCAATGTGCAAGGCCGGATCGCGCTCGCCGAAAGGGAAATGATTTCTCTTGGCGGGACGACAAGCAAAGCGTTCGATCAAGCCAGAAATCCATGGTCTCTAGCGTCGACGACCATGGAAGAGGAAATCGAGACCAACAGGGCGTTGGTGACGAGTCGCGGGGCGCGGATAGAGGAACTCACCCGCGAGGTAGCCGAGATACGCGAGCAGCTCCAGAGCGGTCACGCCCAGATCGCACGGATGGAGTCGGATCTTGTCGAGAGGGCTGAAGAGATTTCAGCCGCGCACGCGACTGTTAGTGCGCTGCAGACCGCGCGCGACAACGAGATCGCACGTGCGCAAGTGCTCCAGGAAAGAATGGAGCAAAGTGAACGGGTCGTTCAAGAGTTCAAGGACTCAACGAGCTGGCGAATTACCAGCCCCCTGCGAGCGCTCTCTGCGATTGTTACGCGGTTGCTGAAAAGGATCGCCGCAGTTTTTCGTTGAAAGCGAAATTCAATTGGAGAGAGGCGGGCTCTGCTCTTGGCCTCTCGATCGGAAATCCGTTTCTTCAGAACAGGGGCAACATCAAGCCACCGGATATGCTTTCTCATTCATGCGACGGCCGATCGTTCCAGTCGCGCCAACTTGTGGCGTTTGAGACGCACACCGGACCTATCGGGCGGTCCGCTTGCCAAGTCGTCGAATTTTTGTTGCGCAGTCTGGCGGTGTGTGCGAGGTGCGACCTACGCCAACGCAAGGCAATACGCAGCAAACGCAGGACTAATGTCGGCCACCGTTCGCACCCTCTCTGTCAGCCGTTCAACCCCCGCTTTCGCGATTGCGTTTGTTGGTCCGATCGCGGTGTTCGTGGTTGCGCTCCTGCTCACGGTGCAGGCTAGAGGTGTTCCGGATAACGACTATTGGGGCATTCTCCCTTCAATGGTCGGATCGCTGGACGGGGTACCGACGCTGAGGGACCTGTATGTAACGGCAAACGAGCATATCATTGCTGGCGCAAAACTGTTTTATCTGCTGAATTTCCATCTTACCCAAGGGGACAATATCGGCCTCTCGGTCACTGTTGTCGCGTTCTCCCTTCTCATAGCGTTGGTTTTTTCAGGCGCACTGTCGCTCTTTGCGCGATCCTGGTTTGAAGCATTTGTCGTCGGGATAGCCGTATCGATATTTGTATTCAGTCCGCTTGCCGCACACAATTTCTTCGTTGGCATGAGTGGAGTAGCCTGGATCGGCGCAAATCTCTTCACCGTGCTGGCTGTCTTGGCTTTTTGGCAGTCGACCGAAAAAGACATGCCGATAGGTTATGTCGCTGCGATCGCGTTGGCCGTTTTTGCCACGCAATTTTACAGCACGGGCCTGACCGCATTGTGTGTGATCGGCATCCAAGGATTCTGCGCTGCCAAAACACGGCGGCTCGGCATCATGATTTTCGCGGCGGGCTTGGCCGTCGTGATTTTTGTCGCGATGAATCAGAAAGTCCCCGATTATCACGCCGCACGCAGTTTCGATCCAATTGGGATTGCGCTGTTTTGTCTGACATTCATTGGTGGCGGCATCGTAACAACCGAAGCAGCCGCAATTCCGCTGGGCGCAATCGGAATCGCAGCAGCCGCTCTGATCGTTGGGTTTTGCCTTTTGCGGCCTGGCGAAAACAGGTACCGATCAGCCTTCTGGATTGCGATCATGGCCTATGCCGTCATGTCGGGCGTGCTGGCCGCTATTGGTCGATCGAACATGGGAGGGGACGCGGCGGCCTTAGCCAGCAGATATGCAACCCTTCCGGCGCTTTTTTGGGTCGGACTGTTTGGAGCTGTTTCGTGTCTGGTGTGGCGAGTGGATTTCAAGCGTCGTCTGTCGATCGCCATATTCGCGGCGGTAGCCGCACTGATCGTCGTCAACGGCATGCCGAGGCTGAATGACGCTCTTGTCAGGGCTGAAGGAAAAGATCTCGCAACACTGGCATTGTCGCTCGGCGTCAAAGACCCCGACTTGATGCAATACGTTACATTGGCTGGGGTCGACTACTATAATGTCGAAGACAATCTGAAGAAATTCAGTCACGTCCCGTTCAACGGGAGGGACTTCGGCTGCCCCTCGCTCGGCGCCGAATTGGCAATCCCCACCCAGCCGAACAGCTTGACGGGCTATATTGATGCCGTGTCGAAAATAGAAGATCCGCAATGGGGACGCGTCTCCGGTTGGGTCGCGGACACCTCGAACAAGTGGCCCCCACTGCTGGGCAGCGATATTCTTACCACCTACCACTGCATTGCCTTCGTTAATGGCACGGGAACGGTCGTGGGGTTGGGATTGGGAGGAGCGCATCGGCCGGACGTGGCGAAGTTCCTCGGGCGAGGGCGTGACGACTATGGCTGGAGTGGCTACGTCGATCTTCGACGTGTGCCGGCTAGCCCTGCTTCTCGATCGATATATGCAGTTTTGCTTACGCCGTCCGGGTGGACGAGATTGCAGGCACCTGGGGTTGGATTTCAGTTTTGAAAAATACCTATGTAAGCGTCGTCAGATTCGCCCGGAAAGTAGCTGAGCGCTGCGGATTGCTTGCGGCGTTGGAGCGGTCGAACAACCGCTCTGCTCTCTGGATCAGAAGTCTGTTCGGCATATACGACAGCGCTGACCTGGTTCGGCTCGACATGCCGTGGTGGACATTCTCCGCGATTGATGCCGTGAACATCTTTCTGGCCTCGCGCAATCACAAGGCTCGCGTTTATGAATTTGGCGCCGGCGCCAGTACAGTTTGGCTGGCCAAACGAAGCGGCTCTGTCGATTCCGTCGAACATGACGCTCCGTTCGCGCAAACCATGGGCCGCATTTTTGGCGCCTATCCCAACATCGCCGTGCGCGTTGTGGAGCCGGTAGCCGCCTCTGCTTCCAGCAAGGCCAGGTCCAATCGAAAGGGATATACGCAATGCTCTTTCGATCAATACGTGTCATCGATTGACCGGGTCGACGGCACCTTCGACCTCATTGTGATCGACGGCCGGGCAAGGGTTTCCTGCTTGGCGAAATCGGTTCGCCGCCTGTCTCCGGGTGGTATGATTCTGTTCGACAACAGCAACAGGCCCGAATATCGCCAGGCCATCAACTCTTGCGGCCTGCAGGAGCGCGTGACACGGGGGCTGGCGCCTGCATTGCCATTCCCCAGCCAGACCTCCATTTTGACACAGAGGGCCTGACGTGCAGACAGTCTCGATACTGGTACCTGTAAAGGACGAGCAAGACACTGTTCAGGCTTTGATTGCCCAGATCGAGGCCGCCTTCGAGCAGATCGATGCCGCCTCGCTCGAGGAGGTCATATTTGTCGACGACGGCAGCCGGGACAATACCTGGAAGGAGATTCTGGCCGCCACCAGGGCTTACCCCCATGTAAAGGGCGTGCGGCTTCGGAGGAATTTCGGCAAGGCCGCCGCGCTCCAGGCAGGGATCTCCAACGCGTCGGGCAATATCATCGTCACGATGGATGGAGACCTGCAGGACGACCCGAAGGAAATTTCACGTTTTCTGGACGAAATCCGAGAGGGCTCCGATGTCGTTTCGGGATGGAAGCAGGTGCGCCACGATCCGCTCGGCAAGACGCTGCCTTCAAAGCTGTTCAATCGAGTGACGGCCAAGGTCACCGGCGTCAGCCTGCACGATTTCAACTGCGGCTTCAAAGCCTACCGCTCCGAGGTCTTTGACAACATTCGCCTCTATGGCGAGCTTCATCGCTTCGTTCCAGCCTTGGCCTATGCGACTGGTTTCAAGGTCAGTGAGATCGTCGTCCAGCATCACCCGCGCCGATTTGGAAAATCCAAATATGGGGTAGGTCGCCTGCTGAAGGGCTTCCTGGACTTGCTCACAGTCGTGACCATCACGAAGTTCAATTCGCGCCCCGGCCATCTTTTCGGTGGCTTGGGTGTGGCCGTCTTCTCGATTGGCTTCCTGATTTTCCTGTTTCTCTGTGCGCGGTGGTTTGGCGGCGAAGCCATTGGCGGCCGCCCGTTGCTGCTTGTCTCGACGCTCCTGATGATCGTCGGGGTGCAGTTCACGCTGTTCGGCATGGTCGCCGAGTTGATTGTTGCGACCCGTGGCAATCGCGACCCGGGCATTGTCGCCGAAATTGCAAGTTCCGACGGCAGGCTGCCTGTGAAGCCGATCGGCGCTCGTGCCGAATTCTAGGATCATTCGTGCGGGCGGTGCCGTCATTGCCATTGCGGCAATGTACTTTGTCATACGCTCCGTCTACGGATATGCCGATCAGCTCGCCGAGATGCTGCAGCGTCCTCGGTTGGTTGCCGTGGTCGTATCCTGTGCGCTTCTCTATGCACTCGCGCTGCAACTGGTGGGGCTCGCCTGGTTCACCCTGTTGGTTTCGGTCGGAGAAAAGGCAATCTCCGCGGTCCGTGCAATGCGCGTTTTCGCGCGCACCCAAGTCTACAAATATCTGCCGACCAACGTCATCCATCTCGTCGGACGCTTCGTCCTGGCGGCCCGATATGGTGCCGCAAAGGATGCGCTTTCTTACGCGCAGGTGATGGAGATCGTTTTGATGGTCCTCGCTTCCGGAAGCGTTGCCCTGCTTTTCTCCTTCTCCTTCCTGCTCAAAATCGGTGAGGACTACGGAATAAGCCGCTATCTGGCATCAGCAGTCTATATCGGCGCCGGACTGGCGGCCCTTATGCTGGCCCCCCTAGTTGCGGGCCGATATTTCAAGCAGAGCCGAAAACACCTCGCATTTTCGATGGCTGCGATCAGCGTCGCTTGCTACGGCCTATTTTTCCTTGCCAATGGCCTGATCGTCGTCCTCCTTGTCCATGTGCTGTACGGACCCACGATCGAGTGGCAGATGGTGATCGGGGTCTCAGCCGCCGGCTGGTTGCTTGGTTTTGTTGTGCCTGGGGCTCCCGGCGGTTTGGGTGTGAGGGAAGCGGTTTTCATCGCGGGCCTTTCGTCGATCGGCATTCCCGCGGCCGCGGCCACCGCCGTTGCGGTTACGCATCGAATTATCACCCTTCTGGGCGATGTTCTGTTGTCCGCTGGCGAGTTTGGCTATCGAAAATGGACCGCAGAACCAGATTAGCGCATGGCATTGCGCGTGGCTGCCCGAATGCGACACCTCAAATCCAATTCCACCGGAGAGGTGCTCTATACCTGTTCAAATGAGGTCGACGCTGATAACGAACAGCCTGGTTAATGGAACACGGAATGCTGCTTGAATGTCCAAGACATGTATGGTTACCGGTGGAGCCGGATTCATTGGATGCGCGTTGTCCACCAAATTGGCAGATCGCTTCGATCGCGTAGTTGTCATCGACAGTTTACATCCGCAGATTCACGCTGAGCGAAAGCGCCCTGCCGAACTTGATCCTCGCGTTGAGCTCATGGTTGCCGATGTGACGGAGGCTTCCACCTGGGCGCAGGCATTGGAGACCACCCGACCTGACGTTGTGGTGCATCTGGCCGCTGAAACAGGCACGGGACAGTCGCTGACAGAGGCCTCTCGCCACGCCATAGCAAATGTCCTTGGCACAACCCGGATGTTGGATGCCTTCGCCACGGTATCGCATGTTCCCGAGCGCTTTGTCCTGGCTTCGAGCCGCGCCGTCTACGGAGAAGGGGCATGGCGGTCCAGAAATCCAGGAGAGGTAACCTATCCGGGTCAGAGATCGAAAGAGCAGCTTGAACGCGCGGAGTGGGATTTTCCCGGGCTCGAGCCGCTGCCGATGGACGCGGAAAAAACGATACCGAATCCAACCAGCATCTACGGAGCCACCAAATTAACCCAGGAACAGATATTGCGAGCTTGGGCTCTTTCGTTCGGAACAACCGTCAACGTGCTCCGCCTTCAGAACGTATACGGTCCTGGCCAGTCCTTGACGAACAGCTACACAGGAATTGTGTCGTTGTTCATCAGGATGGCCAAGGAAGGCAAGAGCATCCCGATCTACGAAGACGGGGATATCGGAAGGGATTTCGTCTTCATCGACGATGTCGCCTCGGCGATTGACAAGGCCACGAGAACAAATCTGTCGCAATCCTTCGCCTATGATGTCGGCACTGGCTACAAGACCACAGTTCTCGATCTGGCGAGGATCATCGCAAAGCGGTATGGGGCGCCGGAGCCGCATGTCAACGGCATGTTCCGCAACGGCGACGTGCGGTGCGCTGTCGCCAACATCGATAGGACGGTCCGCGAACTGGAATGGCGACCTTTGAAAAGTGTGGGCGAGGGGATCGACCAGCTTTCCGTATGGATAGATACACAGCTCGGCTAAAATTTGGGCTCTGCTGGTTTGGAAAATCTGGATTTCTCGAGGGGACGACGAATGAGCTCTGTATTGCGTCGTGTTGCTGTGTTTTCTCTGTATAATGAGCGCGGCATCGCGGACGACTATGTCATATTTTTACTGACGAAGCTGAGAGAATTGGTTGAAAGAATTGTTGTTGTTTCCAACGGCAATCTTTCAAAACATTCTGAAGTCGCGGTGGCAAAAGTATGTGATCAGCTCCTGATTCGTAAGAACGAGGGATTTGATGTCGGTGGATACAAGGCCGGAATCGAAGCCATCGGCTTTGATGAGCTTTCCAAGTATGACGAACTTATCCTGCTGAACGATACTTGCTACGGACCTCTTTTCCCCTTTTCAGAAATGTTCTCGGAAATGGAAGGGCGGAATAGCGATTTCTGGGGCGCTTCTGCCCATCGAGAAATGACGCCAAACCCATTTACCGGGACAGGCCATCTACCCCGTCATCTCACGGCAAACTTCATTGCAATTCGCAACGAGATGCTGAAGTCGCGCGCCTTCAAAAGATATTGGGAGAACCTGCCGGAGATAAAGACCTACACCGATGCTGTTCTGCTTCATGAGTCGCAGTTTACCAAGCATTTTACAGACCTTGGCTATTCCGCAGAAGCATATGTTGATCCGGATCAGTATGGCTCGCACTATCCGGCGTTCATTAACGTCGACGAAACAATCATCAACCGCTTCCCCCTGCTAAAGCGGCGAACGTTTTTTCACGATCCGACTTTTCTGGAGCACAATGCCGTCGATCTGCCGCGCGCTTTGCGGATACTTAAAGAGACGTCCGACTACGACGTTAATTTGATTTGGCGCAATGTTCTGCGCGTTTCGGAATTGAGGAACCTCAACAGCAACGCGGCGCTGATGAGCGTCCTGCCGGATAAGCGGATCAAGGATGACGACGCTGCTGCCGACTACGGCAAGGTGGCCGTCTGCGCGCATATTTACTACACCGAGTTGCTCGACGAGTTGCTGGCGCTGACCGAGAACATTCCGGTTCCCTATGACTTCATAGCCACCACGAATACGTCGGAAAAGAAGGCCGAGATCGAAGCCGCCCTGGCAAAGCGCCCTGGCGTGAAGAAGGCCATCGTCCGCGTTGTCGAACAGAACCGCGGTCGGGACATGTCGTCGCTGTTCATTTCCTTCCGCGATCTGTTCATCGACGATCGCTACGACCTCGTCTGTCGTTTGCATACAAAAAAATCGCCTCAAGTTCAGTCGTCAAGAGGCAATCTGTTCAAGCGGCACATGCTCGACAATCTGCTGAATACCCGGGGTTACGTGCAGAATGTTTTGGACATGTTTCACGACAATCCTTCAGTCGGCGTCGCCATTCCGCCGATCTTTCATATCTCGTACCCGACCATGGGGCACTCATGGTTTGTCAACAAGCCGAGGGCCGAGGAAACGGCGCGCCTGTTGAACATCGACGTCAAGTTCGATGACACCACTCCGGTGGCAGCCTATGGCACCATGTTCTGGTTCCGGCCGCGCGCACTGCGCAAAATGTTCGAACACAAGTGGAAATGGGAAGAGTTCAATGCCGAGCCTGATCATATTGACGGAGGCTTGGCTCACGTGCTGGAGCGGCTGATCACTTACTCTGCCCAGGATGCCGGATTTACCACGCAGCACATTATGTGCGCGCATCAGGTGGCGCACAACTACTCCATGCTGGAGTTCAAGATGCAAAAGCTTGTCGGCATGCTGCCACTGCACGACTTTCCGTGGCACGCTCATCTGCTGTCTGAGTGGAAGAACGCCGGGTATCCCTTGGGGGCGTCAACGATGCAGATTCCAATGACGCCAGCGACGCAGACGGCGCTGATGTCAGGGCCGCAGACGTCAGTGAAACACGCTCTGGCCAGACTCAATTTCGCCATCAAGAGCTCTCTGAAGTTCAGATCGCCTATCTTGTTCAGAATACTCAGACCGATCTATCGCAGCATAAGGGCGATCCTGAAGCCAATTCTCGGCGTACTTCTGTAGCGGAACAGAGTAGCGCTTTTCCTGGAGCCTACATTGATGGTGCACGCTTAGGTACGCCGCACGATACTTTTGAATTCCGCGCAATTTTGAAGCGACGGCTGGGGCCGATAGCTGACTGGATGTACCGCCGGAACAGATTTGACCGCTGCCAATGGTATGCTGTCCGCCGATAGTCATAGTCCTCCTGGTGTCGACGGTGGCGCCGGCCTTGACGTAGCGCCTTTGCCGATGCCCTCGCAAAGCCGACAGGTTGCGTAGCCGCCTTGTTCCAAGTAGGGGTGCTGCTAAAATCTCCGTGAGGTCCTAAATTGGCAGGCAGGTACAACGCAGCTCCAAATCGGGTGCCCTTCTTGGACGCCTTGCGTGGGCTGGCAGCCATTTGGGTCGTCGTTGTGCACGTAGCGATGCTCCCATCTCCGCGTCTTCAAGTTGCACCGTTTCTCGATCTGTTTGTCGTAAACGGCACCATGGGAGTGGAGCTGTTTTTCGTGGTGAGTGCGTTTTCACTCTGCCTCAGTATGCCGGTTCATGATCGGGAAGTTCGCCCGATTCTGGGGTTCGCGCTTCGCCGGTTTTTCAGGATTGCTCCTCTATTTTACTTGATTATCCTGGTCATGTGCATTCACAATTTCAGCGGCGTAAAGATCGATGGCAAATCGATCCTATTGAATATGACATTTTTGTTTAATCTGGTTCCAGGTTACCAGACGTCCATTGTTCCGGCGGGTTGGACGGTTGGAGTGGAGATGGTATTTTACATGATATTCCCCTTGTTGTATCGATTTTCTAAAGGTGTAATTCTGTCGGTTTCTGTATTTTTTGTTTCTATATTCATAGCGACTCTTTTCTTTATGAATGTAAATCTATTTGTTGCTGATCCATTCAATTACTACCTATATTCGATTCTTTATCGAGCTCCGATTTTTACGTTCGGCCTTATCGCTTTCTATTTGTTGCCGATATTGGAAAAGCGTCGGGAAAGGAAGCAGATAGGGTTGGCTCTTCTGACGTTTGTGCCTGTGATGTTTTTTGCAGTCACCGCAAATAAGGTCGCGATATTCGACAAGTATTATTGGGAAGGGGTGATGTTTGGTGCGTTGGTAGTCGGGCTCGGCCTTTTCCCCGTTGCTGTGATCGTCAATCCTGTTTCGGCATGGCTGGGGAGAATCAGTTACTCCGTCTATCTGCTTCACAGCATTTTTATCGTCGTGCTCATTCCGACCATGAGGTCGATCCAGGGGATGGTCGAGAGTCCAACGATTGCTTTCATACTCAGTCTGACGATGACTTTGGCCTTGGTGATCCCGTCTGCCTTCCTGCTCAATTATTTCGTTGAAGATCCAGTCAACAAATGGGGCAAGCGCTTTTCGTCTCGGGTCGCCGGCCGCAAAAACGTCGGCGCGCTTGCAACGGGGGAGCCGGTTCTCGCTGAGTCTTCAAGGGTGTAGGCCGCTTGTTCATTCCCAAGTCTTCTTTGGCGGTAATTCTGGTCACCTACGGCGAGGCCACTGTGAGGGATTTGGCAAGCCGCATGTCGGCGCCGAACAGGATCGCGTCCCTTTGGCCTTTTTTATCGGCATCGAATGGTCTAATGCGTGCACCTGATGTCCTCTGCAGGATAGCGCCCATATCACGGACTTCGACGAGACGACCCGGAGACATCATCTCACGATGACGCCTGGGTGGCAGGATGCGGCCAACGCCTCTTTCGATCCGGTATCGCGGCGCTCCAATTTCAAGTGCTATATGCACCAAAGAGAGATACGTCGATGAGGCGTCTGGCTATCGCATTTTACTACGACCAACACGGCAAGATAGATGAGTATTATTTTTACCTGATTGCATCGATCAAACCTTTTGTTGAGAAGGTTTTGGTGGTTTGCAACGGTCCGGTGGACAAAGAGGCCGAATCTCGCCTTTCCGAGGCCGCCGACAGCTTCCTGATCAGGGAGAACAAAGGGTTCGATGTCTGGGCCTATCGCACTGCACTCGAGCATATCGGGTGGGACGAACTTTCGCACTTCGACGAGATATTGCTTTTCAACCACACCTTCTACGGGCCGATTTTCCCCTTCTCGGAAATGTTCTCGGAGATGGACCAACGTCAGTGTGATTTCTGGGGGATCTCCGCTCACGGGGCGATGAGGCCCAATCCGATCGACGTCAGAAAAGCGGAGCTACCCTTCCATCTCAACTCCCATTTCATCGCAGTGCGGCGGTCCCTGCATCAGTCAAAGGCGTTTCGGGATTATTGGACCCAGATGGGGCCCATAAACTCCTATTTGGATTCAATCGCGAAGCATGAGACGGTGTTCACAGGGCATTTCCAGGCCCTGGGCTACACCTGTTCGGTTTTGCTCGATCCCGCACGATACAAGACGTCATATCCAGTTCTGATGGAGCCGGACAAAACGCTGGAGGATCGCAGCCCGATCCTGAAGAAGCGGCTGTTTTTTCATGACACGCTGTTCCTAGAGCGGGAGGCCATCAACCTGCCGCGCGCGCTGGAGATCGTAGAGAACCAATCAGACTATGATCTGTCGCTGGTGTGGAGGAGCGTCGGCCGCCTCGGCCCGCCTCGTACGCTAAATGGCAACGCCGCGTTGCTCTCCGTCCTGCCGGATGTACAGGTCGGTCCGCAAAGGAATTGGGACGATTATCGGATAGCGGTTCTTGCGCACGTCTATCACGTCGACATGATCGACGAGATTCTAGGCTACAGCGAAAACGTGCCGAAGGGCTACGACCTGATCATCACGACCGACAATGCAAACAAGCAGGCATTGATCCAGCAAGCAATCGCAAAGGCGCCGAACGTCGGAAATGCCGTCGTTTTGGTTGTCGAGAACGACGGCAGGGATACCTCCGCTCTCCTCATCGGGTGCCGCGATTTCGTGCTCGAGGACCGTTACGACCTGATCTGCCGGATACATTCCAAGCAATCTTCCCAAGACGGCGCAAAGGGGGAACTGTTCAAGCTTCACACCCTTGAAAACCTTCTTCATACGCCTGGGTATGTCTCGAATTTGCTCGAGCTTTTTGCCAACAACCCGGCGCTTGGTCTTGTCATGCCGCCAATGATTCATATCGGGTACCCGACCATTGGAAACTCGTGGTTTGGCAACAAGGGCAACGTTCAAAAGATAGCCAAACAGCTGGATCTGATCGTGCACCTGGATGCCAATTCGCCCGTGGCGCCTTACGGTGGGATGTACTGGTTTCGTCCTGCCGCTCTCAGGAAGCTTTTCGAACATAAGTGGGCCTGGGACGACTTCGCCAACATGGATTATCGGGATGGGAGTTTGGTCCACGCCATAGAGCGGATCATTGCCTATGTCGCGATCGACGCCGGATACACCTTCCGGCATGTGGTGACCGCGAGGAATGCGGCTCACAACTACGTCATGTTGGAAGCCAAATTGCAGGCGTTGTTAGCGGACGGAGCGCCAGCGGAATTCGGAAACTTGGGAGTGGCAAGGTCCTTTCGTGGCCTGCTCTTCTCGATCAAGAGATCGATCGTGACCACATCGCCAACAGCGTTCAGGATCCTCAGGCCGATCTACCGCGGTCTGCAAAGGATAATCACGCTTGGTCGCGGCGCGACAAACTAAGTTCACCCCATGGCCAATTCGCTCGGGAAAGGCTCCAGGCGACCTAAGGCGAATATCGCTCAGGCGACATCCCATTTGAGGTTTCGGCACCCGAGGATAGGAGGCCAATCAATCGCGAGGCGCTGTTAAGTCAGCGACTCTACCCGGCCAGCTCGAAGCGTCATTTTCTTCGTGCAAACGCGCTGGATGAGCGACTCGTCGTGGCTGGCCAGCACGATGATGCCGGCCTTCTCCGCCAATTCGTCCATGCGTCGTTTGGCTTTTTCCTGGAATGACGCGTCGCCGGCGCCAATCCATTCATCCATCAGCAGAATTTCAGGTTCAAGTGCGGTCGCTGCTGCAAATGCCAGCCGTGCCGCCATGCCCTGGCTGTAAGCCTTGAACGGCAGGTCGATGAAATCGCCCAGCTCGCTGAAATCGATGATTTCTTCCATCTTCTCTTCGATTTCGGCCAGCGTCCAACCGCTGATCAGTCCCCTCAGCACGATGTTTCTGCGCCCGGTGGCCTCGGGACGAAACCCTATGCTGATGTTGAACAAGGCATCGACTTTGCCCGCGATCGATATCGTGCCGCCCGATGGCTGGTAGATTCCGTAGAGAACCTTGAGCAGCGTGGTCTTGCCGGCGCCATTCGGGCCGACGAGCCCCAGCCGGTCGCCCGCCTTGAGTTCGAAACTGACATCGTCGAGCGCCTGCACGACCTGCTTGGTGCCCGACTTCGATATGTTGCCGCCGAGCGCGCTCCGGCGCCGGCCAGGCGCCGAAAGCGTCAACTTTTCGAACAGGCGATAAACGAGGCTGACATTGTTCAGTTTGATGGAGGTCATGGAACTCAGATCAGGAAAACGATGCGCTTGCGATAAAGGCCCAGCAGCAGCAACGCAAGGGCCCAGACCCCGAGACAAACGTAGCCTGTCACCGTCAACGCATGCGTTGGAAAGATGCCCGCCGTGATCGGCTCACGCACGCCCTCCAGGAAGTAGGTGAACGGGTTCCAATGATAGGCGTATTTTTGAACGCCCTCTTGCCCGCTGTAGACCCAGAAGACCGGCGTCAGGAACATGCCCACCCGCATCAGGTTCCCAACGATGAACTCACTATCGGGAAAGAAGGCGCCCAAGAACGCAAAGACCGTGACAAGCGCAGGAGTTGCCACGACGATGAGCAACAGACCCAGCGACGACAGCAGCCAGTTTGTGTTGATCCCGTAACCGGCCAGCAGCAGAATAAGAACGCAACCCGCCAACGAATAACCAGCCCGGATGATGCATTGCATCGTCAATCGCATCACATACACGAACAACGGCAGCGTTGTGCCTTGAATGAAGCTCGCTTCGCGCTGGAAGAGTGACACGCTCATGGTGATGGTTTCGGTGAGGTAGAACCACACCAGCATGCCGATGGCGACATAGGCTATGTAGCTTGGGTCGCTGGCGTCCTTGGTCACGAAAACGAAGACAAATGTGCCGACGAAAGCAAAATAATTGACCAGCATCCAAAGCGGACCCAGGGTCGTGCGCCTGTGCTGGTCGCCGATGTCCTCATGGGCGAGCGCGACCCAGACCCGGTGCAACCGCACGGCCTTGGAGATATCGTCAAAAGCGCCGTTTAGTGCCGCAATCATCGTTGGGAGTGTCGCAATCTGCTTTTTCCAGCGCTTGGTTTTTCCGGCGCTTCATCGCTTCAAGGCCCGTGACGAACCACCACGGAGCTCTTAATAGCCATTGCGACGTGCTTATGGCAACGCACTGCGTTTTAATGTCGCGAGTTGGGCGTCGGGTCCGATCGCTTGCCCTCGCGCTCTCTTGAAAAAACATCTAGCTATGACTTCGAGCCCGCAGTATGCGATACAACAGGGCAGGGGCCAGGGATAGCACTTTGAAAGAGCGATCGGCCACGAAGCATATTCGTGCTCGCACCTTGGTGATGCTCATGTCCGTGAGCCTGGAGTCTAGTGCAGTCCAATGAATTCTTACCTAGAAGCTGTATTCGGACTCAGGCCGGAAATGCGGCGCGCCTTCATCATGGTCCAGGACGTGGTCATGGTCCTGGTCGCCGTGGCGCTCAGCCTTGTGCTTTCGCGGTCGAATCTTTCGTTCGATCCGCTCTCCAACCAGGGTTTGGGAACCTGGGGGGGCATTGTCGTCATCAGCCATCTCCTGTTTAGATATTGTGGTCTCTACAAGACCGTTTGGCGCTTCGCTTCGACGCCCGACTTTTTCAATATCCTGAAGAGCTGCGCGATTTTGACGTTGGCTCTGTACGCCACGTCGATGCTGGCTCGTTCTTTCCAGCCTGTGCAGGGGCTCAACGAGCGTCAGTTCATCGTCTTCTTCCTCGTCTCCTTCACGATCATATCGGCGCCCCGCCTGTTCTACCGCTTCCTGCGTGACGGCGCGAGCTGGGGCATTCTGAGCACCAAGACCGGTAAGACGCAGGCCAAGCAGGCGTTGTTCGTTGGCCGACTCGGGGAAGCCGACCTGATCATTCGCTTCACGCGCACGGCGGAGCCGGCGGACTATTCCATCGCCGGGATCATGGCGACCGAGCGCGGTGTACAATTGGGCACGCGGATTCAAGGTGTTCCCGTGGTGGCGACCCGGCCGCGGCTGATCGACCTCCTGGAAGACTATGCGACCGGCACCGAAAGCCTGGACTTGCTGATTTTCGGCAGCGGCGCCGAGCACGAGATCGAGGAGTATTCGGAACTCGTCCGCATCGCCCGGCATGGCGACATAAGTGTGGTGCAGTTCTCCGGTCTTTCGGAACTGGAACAGCATGGAAAACTGGTTCTCGACGCGGTCGAGATGGAAACGATCCTGCGACGCCCGACAGTGCCTTCCGATGTCGAGCGTATCGGGGCCTTTGTTGGCGGCAAGCGCGTTCTGGTGACGGGCGGTGCCGGGTCGATTGGCCGAACGTTGGTCAAACGGTCGTTGGAACTGGGGGCGGAGGCGGTGCTCGTCGCCGACAACTCCGAGTTCGGCATCTTCCAGTTGAGCCAGTACATTGCCGAGAAGGACCACGACCGTCTCAAGGTCCGCATCGTCGATGTCGCGGATCGGCGCCAGATAACGCGTGTCGTCACGGAATTCAGACCGGACATCGTCTTTCACGCCGCGGCGCTCAAGCACGTTCCGCTGCTCGAGGAAAACTGGGATTCGGCCATCCAGACCAATGTCTTCGGCACGCTTGTCTGTGCCGAAGTCGCCGCCAAATGCGGGGTTGCCCAGTTTGTCCTGATATCGAGCGACAAGGCGGTGGATCCCTCATCTGTGCTTGGCGTGACAAAGCGGGCTGCCGAACAGATCATCAGCGCCTTGCATGGGCCCCCCGCGAGCGAGCCCGGCGCGCGTCGATCGGTCACCAAGTTCGTGGCCGTTCGCTTCGGCAATGTCTTTGGCAGCAACGGTTCGGTGGCGACCATATTCCAGGCGCAGATCGAGGCCGGAGGGCCGGTCACCATCACGGACCGGCGCATGACACGCTATTTCATGACAGTGGCCGAAGCCGTCGATCTCGTCATCATGTCGGCCGCCGATGCCGCATCGCGGCAGAGCGGGGAAGATTATGCCGTCTACATGCTCGACATGGGCAAGCCGGTGCCGATCCTTGAAGTGGCCGAAACAATGATCCGCCTGTCCGGAAAGAGCCCCTACACGGACATCCCGATCCGGTTCACCGGCATAAGGCCGGGCGAGAAACTCCACGAAATTCTGCATGGCGAGGATGAGGAACTCGTCGAACTCGGCATTTCGAAGATCTTTGGCCTGAGCACGGATGTCGTGGAATGGTCGGATGTCCAGGCCGCGCTGACAGCGCTGCAGCAGTCGGTGAAGAACCAGGACAAGGATGCTGCGCTGGCCGTGCTGGCAGGCCTTGACCAGGCCAAGAAGGCCAGGGGGAGCATTCATCTGGACGTGATCCCGAAAACGGCCCGGCAAGCGACCTAACCCGATCCAGAAATCGATCTTGATCGTGGATTGGACAAACCCAGAGCAATTCCGGGAAAAGCGTGAAACGGTTTTCCGTCCGGAATTGCGTTAAACGAAGAAATTGAGCCGTTCTGCGTTTGCGTAAGACGATGAACCGCTCTAGCCATTCCAGGCATTTGCAGGGTGTTTGAAGCTCGTGAGCAAAGAAGATCCGCGCATCGCAGTCCTGATGGGCACGAAAGACGGCGCCGCCTTTATCGATGAACAGTTGCAATCCCTGCTCGCGCAGTCGCACCCTCTGATCGACCTGTGGATCTCCGACGACGGCTCCGTCGATGACACGATCGCTATCATCGAGACGTGGAAGTCCCGCTGGACCAAGGGTCGAGTGACCCTGGTGGAGGGGCCGCGGCAAGGGTTCGCCCCCAATTTCCGGTCGATGGTCCTTGACCGGCGCATCGACGCGGACTGCTATGCCTTCTGCGACCAGGACGATATCTGGGAGCCCGACAGGCTGGAGAGCGCTGTCAGCTGGATGCGGGCCCATGACGCAAAAATCCCGCTGATGTTTTGCTCGCGAACCGCGACCATGACCGAATCCGGAAGCCTTGTCGGCCATTCGCCGCTGTTTCGCCGGTCGCCATCCTTTCGCAACGCGCTTGTGCAAAGCATCGCCGGCGGCAACACGATCCTGCTCAACGCTGCGGCCCGCGACCTGCTGGCCAGGGCCTCCGCGCAAACCGAGTTCGTCAGCCACGACTGGTGGGCCTATCTCATCGTGACCGCCGCCGGCGGCATCGTCCGCTACGATCCGCGGCCGCTGGTGCGGTACCGCCAGCATGCGGCAAACCTGGTTGGCGCCAACGTATCGTGGAGGGCGAGGGTCTCCCGGCTTGGCCGTCTGTTCAAGGGCGACTTTGCCGGCTGGACGGATCGCAATCTTGACGGACTTGCCGTTAACCGCGACCTGCTGACCGACGATGCAGCGGCGTGCGTCGACCTGTTCACAAAAGGGCGGCAAGGCAATCTTTTCCAGCGTTTGGACGGCTTGCGCAAAAGCGGTGTCTATCGGCAGACCCTTGCCGGCACCCTGGGGCTCTATCTCGCATTCATCCTGGGTCGCATCTGAGCATCGATCCGCGGCATGGTGTGCTTGGCCAGGAGATGACCTCATGCTACGTCGACCGTACTAACGGGCTTCGTCTGCGGCGTTGTCTCGGGGCTTTGGCAGGGAGCGCAATCGGCCGTTCATGAAGGCAACCAAGCAAATCTTCGATCTTGCCGGCGCGGCTCTACTGCTGGTGGTCACATCGCCTGTTCTGGTCCTCGCCTTCCTTGCCGTTCGGGCATCATCACCCGGTCCGGCCATTTTTTCACAGACGCGCGTCGGTCGCGACGGCCTGCTTTTTCGCTGTCACAAATTGCGGACGATGTATGTCGGAACGCCGTCATTGCCCACGCACGAGGCGCCTACGAATTCCGTCACCTTGGTTGGCAAGGTCTTGCGGAAGTTCAAACTCGACGAGTTGCCCCAGTTCTGGAACGTTTTGAAGGGCGAAATGAGCTTGGTCGGGCCGCGTCCCTGTCTGCCGACGCAAACGGAATTGATCGAGTGTCGCAGGCGGCTGGGGGTCTTGGCGGCACTTCCGGGCATAACGGGTCTCGCCCAGATCAGGGGCATCGACATGTCGAACCCCGAGCTTTTGGCCAAAACGGATGCCGCCTATCTCAGCACAGCATCGTTCTGGCTCGACCTTCGGATCCTGTTTGGGACGCTCTATCGAAGCTGAGCAGGCCATGATCCCAAAAACCGAAGCCGGTTTTGGGAAGAGATCATGGTCAAGCGAGAAGTCGACGTTCACAGAGCCGCGCGAGTTCGGCCAGCCGCTCCAGCGTACCGGTTTCCGGTGCCCAGCCCTGCGATATCAGCAGCGAAGGGTCGCATATCTGCGTCGCGGTCATGCTGTCCCAAAACGCCCGCTTGCCCAGTACTGCCGCGGCCGGCCGCATGAGGCCGGCCGGCACCGTGATCAGGCGCGTCGGACGTCCGAAACCCCTGCGAAAGGCGGCAATGACGGCCATGATCGCGACCGGTGGCACATCGGCGCCCATATAGGTCGGACGAAGTGACCCCGAATGGCTCAGCAGGTGCGACACCGCTCGCGCCGCGGCTTCGGAGGACATCAGCGAGCGGGTTCCCGTCAATGCGCCTGTCGGCAGCGGCAGCGCCGTATCGGCCAGGCGCATCAGCGTCGCCAGGTTTCCCCTCATGCCGCTTCCATAGACTGGAGGCAGGCGCAACACGGCGGCATCGGCACGGCCGTGCGACGCATAGGCGCTCAGAACCTTGATTTCGGCTTCGCGCTTCGAGCGCCCATAGACGCATTGCGGGGCAGGAAGCGTGTTCTCGTCGATCGTCGCGCTGACGCGAGCGCCGATCACGGCCCGGATCGAGGAGAGGTGGATGAAACGTCCGCTGACCTGAGCGGCCGCTGCCTGCGCCAGCCGCGCGCTCAATTCCACATTGGCCGCCCGATAATCGGCTTCGGTGGCGTCGCCCTGATCATTGTTGAGGCCGGCGCAATGGACGACATGGGTCACATCCCTGGTCAGTGCCAGGAAGGCCGCCGCAGGCGCATCGAAACCGGGCATCGCCATAGCTTCGCTTCCCGAACCCAGCCTCTCCGGGTGACGGGAGGCGAGGCGAAGCTCGGCGCCGGCGTCGCGAAGGTGGTGCACGACAAGACGTCCGATGAAACCCGTCGCACCTGTCACCAAGACTTTCATTGCCTTGCTCGCGACAGCTCTTGGGTGGCTGGTGGAAGCGCCTGTCCTTCCACCTCTGGTGGAAGTGCTTGCCCTTCCGCCAACGGAGCCTGACGTCCGGAGGCAAGATATGTCCCGCACACCAGGAAGACCATCAGCACCGAGTCCAGAATGTCATGGCCGATCAGGATGCCTGTCATTCCGGCTGTGAGATAGGTGATCACAACGATGACAATCATGGTCGCGCCGAACCGCTCGACCGGATCGCGGCTGTTTTGCAAGACCCGGACGGCATTTCCAGCGGCAAAGACAAAGATCGCCGCCAGCGTCATGGCGCCCAGAATTCCTGCTTGCACCAGGGCGGTCAGGAAGCCGTTGTGGAAATGGTTGAAGCCTGTGTCCATTGCGAACTGGTCATGAAAGCCCTGCTTGATCAGAAGCTGGCTCGCGCCCACACCATGTCCGAACACCGGCATGTCACGGAATGCCTTGAGGCCGATGTCCCAAAGGGCAACACGTATCCCCAACGAGGTGTCATAGTTGTCGTGGGTCCCAAGCGCATCCCAATCGGAGCGCAGAAAGTCGACGCGCCCGGATATCGCCTGGGAGCCGAATGCCGCGATGACGACACCGACTGCCGTCAGCAGCAGCAGCACGCGAACGGCATTCCTGCCTCTTAGCCTCTGATGATTGATCAAAAGAACAGCGATGCCGGCAATAAGCAGCGCCAGCCAGACAATACGCGAACCGGAATAGATGATGGCGATCGTCCCGGCCAGTGCGGCGTAGAAGAGGGGGTTCCGGGCTCGCTCTATGCCTGACAAGGCACCGGCCACGCAGACCGCCACGGCAAGGCAGACGACGGTTGCGAAGACGATCGGATTGCCGGCCCCGCCCTCGGCCCTGACCCCAATCCAATATTGCTGGATGACGGCCATCAGCAGCGCGACAAAACAGGCGGCCATGCTGCTGAGCACGACGGTACGGGCAAGTGTGGCTTTCTGCGTGATGCTCCAGGTCGAATAGGAGATTGGGAAAAACAGGAAGGTGACGAGCGGGATCAGGTGTGGCGCATCTCTGACCAACGCGTTGTTGACGATGGAAGCCATGAGATTGGCCGCGCAATAGGCATAGATCGCGACCGTCAGCCAGATCATGGGCCGGTCGATGTTGAAGCGCCTTTTCCCGGCGGCAATCAGCGCGAGGGAGGCGAGGGCTCCGCCATTGAACACAAAACTGACCAACGATCCCAGAACCGGTGGAAAAAAGAAGCAAAGGATGGAGAAGTAGACATTCACCCGCGAGGCAGTGAATTGCTGTCTTATCGATGAAAACCGGTTCAATGCTCTAGGTCACAATTCTCTGGGAGCGATAGGTGTCGTCGGCGGCAACGGATATCGCCTCGAAATAGCACGTGTTCCATCATGCGTCGTGCTCGTCTTCAGCAGCCGGTATAGCGGCTTGGCCCTTTTTTCGATAGTGCGGCAAGGTGGGATTGCCGCCAGAAATCGATGGCCACCGACGGTGGCCTGGCTGAGGCATTCACGTGGCAATTTGCATGTTCAGCCAGGCAATATTTTCCCTCGCTTTTCCTAGCGGCTTGCCCTGTGAGCAGGAATTTCCGGGTTTTGCCGCGCCCATGGAAAATTCATTCCCGAACCGTGCGCCGCGGGGCCAGTCCAGCATTGTTCTCTCCGACGGCGATCTGCTAGAACGCCGGCACGAAAGAGATTGTCCAGAAGCAAGGCTTGAACCGCGCGCCAAAAGCTCGATGATTTGAGGCAAGGTCTTCTGTCGGAAGGCACGAAAGAACGCTTACAGTCCATGACCATTGCGCTTACGCATCTTCAGCGGCTTGAAGCCGAGTCCATCCATATCTTCCGCGAGGTTGCGGCTGCCTTCACCAAGCCGGTGATGCTCTATTCCGTCGGCAAGGACTCTTCCGTGCTGATGCATCTGGCGATGAAGGCGTTTTATCCCGCCAAGCCGCCGTTCCCTTTCCTTCACGTCGACACGACGTGGAAATTCCGCGAGATGATCGCCTTTCGCGATCAGATGGCGCAGAAACTCGGTTTCGATCTGCTGGTTCACGTCAATGAAGACGGCGTGCGCGATAACATCAATCCGTTCGATCACGGTTCGAACACCCACACCCATGTGATGAAGACCGTGGCGCTGCGCCAGGCGCTCGACAAATACGGTTTCGACGCAGCCTTTGGCGGCGCCCGTCGCGATGAGGAGAAATCGCGTGCCAAGGAGCGCATATTCTCCTTCCGCAACGCGCAGCATGTGTGGGACCCGAAGAACCAGCGGCCCGAGATGTGGAAGATATTCAACACCCGCATCGCATCGGGTGAATCGATCCGCGTCTTTCCGCTGTCGAATTGGACCGAGCTCGACATCTGGCAGTATATTCTGCAGGAAAACATCCCGATCGTGCCGCTCTATTTCGCCAAGCAGCGGCCGGTGGTCGAGCGCGACGGCATGCTGATCCTGCGGGACGACGAACGCATGAAACTGCGTCCCGGCGAGACGGTGGAGAACCGGCTTGTGCGGTTCCGCACGCTCGGCTGCTATCCGCTGACCGGCGCCATCGAATCGGATGCCGACACGCTGGAAGCCATCGTCGGCGAAATGCTGACCGCGCGCACGTCGGAACGGCAGGGTCGCCTGATCGACCGCGATGAAGCCGGCTCTATGGAAAAGAAGAAGCGCGAGGGGTATTTCTGACCATGCGCCACATCATGGCAAAGAGCCTCGCGCCCACCGACGGCGTCCGCGACTACCTGGCAGCGCAGGAGAAGAAGTCGCTGCTGCGCTTCCTGACCTGCGGTTCGGTCGATGACGGCAAGTCGACGCTGATCGGGCGCCTGCTGTCGGACACCAAGCAGATTTTCGAGGACCAGCTCGCCGCGCTCGAACGCGATTCGCGCAAACACGGCACGACCGGCGACGACATCGATTTCGCGCTTCTGGTCGACGGTCTCGAGGCCGAGCGCGAGCAAGGCATCACCATCGACGTCGCCTACCGCTTCTTCGCCACGCCGAAGCGCAAGTTCATCGTTGCCGACACGCCCGGCCATGAACAATACACGCGCAACATGGCGACCGGCGCCTCGACCGCCGACCTGGCGATTGTGCTGATCGATGCCCGGCAAGGGGTATTGCCGCAGACGAGACGCCATTCGATCATCGCCTCGCTGCTCGGCATCCGGCACATCGTGCTGGCGGTCAACAAGATCGATCTCGTCGGGTTCGATCAGGCGGTCTTCGAACGCATCACCGAGGCCTACGGGCAATTCTCGCGCGATCTCGGCTTCCAGACCATCGTGCCGATCCCGATGTCCGCCCGCTACGGCGACAACGTCACCAGCCGCTCGGACAGCATGGCATGGTATTCCGGTCCGACGCTGATCGAGCATCTCGAAACCGTCTCGGTCGAGGAAGCGGTGGTCGAACTGCCGTTCCGTTTCCCGGTCCAGTATGTCAACCGCCCCAATCTCGACTTTCGCGGTTTTGCCGGCACGATCGCGTCCGGCTCGGTTGCACAAGGTGACGAGGTTGTCGTCGCCAAGTCCGGCAAATCCTCGCGCGTCAAGCGGATCGTCTCCTATGGCGGCGACCTGGCTCAGGCCGCCGCCGGCCAGGCCATCACGCTGGTTCTGGACGACGAGGTCGAGATCTCACGCGGCAACATGCTGGTTTCGCCTGCCGCACGGCCGCAGGTCGCCGACCAGTTCGCCGCCAACATAGTCTGGTTCGACGAGCACGCGCTGCTGCCCGGCCGATCCTACATCCTGCGCACCGAGACCGATCAGACCAGCGCCACGGTCACCGACCTGAAGTACCGCATCAACGTCAACGACTTCGCCCATGAGGCGGCAAAGTCCCTTGACATGAACGAAGTCGGCATCTGCAACATCTCGACGCGGACACCGATCGCCTTCGATACCTTCGCCGAGAACCGCACCACCGGCGCCTTCATCCTGATCGACCGCATCAGCAACGCCACGGTCGGCGCCGGCATGATCCTGCATTCGCTGCGCCGGGCCGAGAATATCCATTGGCAATCGCTCGATGTCGGCAAGCGCGTCCGCGCCGACATGAAGAACCAGCGGCCCGCCGTGTTCTGGTTCACCGGACTGTCGGGCTCCGGCAAGTCGACCATCGCCAACCTGTTCGAAAAGAAGCTGTTCGCAACCGGCCGCCACACCTATATCCTGGATGGCGACAACGTCCGTCACGGTCTCAACCGCGATCTTGGTTTCACCGACGCCGATCGCGTCGAGAACATCCGCCGCGTCGCCGAAGTGGCGCGTTTGATGGCCGATGCCGGGTTGATTGTCATTGTCTCGTTCATTTCGCCGTTCAGCGCCGAGCGGCGCATGGCGCGCGAATTGATGGCCGACGGCGAATTCATCGAGGTGTTTGTCGACACGCCCTTCGAGGAATGCGCCAGGCGCGATCCGAAGGGCCTTTATGCCCGCGCGCTGAATGGCGAGATCAAGAACTTCACCGGCGTCGATTCACCCTACGAAGCGCCGGAAAAACCGGAAATCCATCTGCAGACGCTCGGCAAATCGGCCGAACAGATGGTAGACGCCCTGGAACACTGGCTGAACGAGCGCGACATTGCCGAAGACCAATACGACAACGGCGGCGGCATCTGACGACAGGCTGATGCTTGAAATCTTCGAGCGGCTGGCCCTGGCGGCCGGACGCGAGGTCATGCGTGTCTTCCATGCCGGCTGCGCGGTCGACCGCAAGTCCGACGCTTCGCCGGTGACCGAGGCGGACCGTGAGAGCGAGAAGATCATTCTCGCCGGGCTGCGTGCCGCATTTCCCGACATCCCCTGCGTGGCCGAGGAGGAAGCCTCCGCCGGCATCGTGCCACCGGACCTGGAAGGTGCCTTCTTTCTCATCGACCCGCTCGATGGCACCAAGGAATTCGTCAACCGCCGCACCGATTTCACCGTCAACATCGCGCTGGTCCGCCATGGCGTACCGGAAGTCGGTGTCGTCTTCGCTCCCTGCAGCGGACGTTTTTTCTCGGGCCGGCCGGGCAGTGCAGAAGCCATCGAGGTCGACAACGATTACCGGATCACAGCCCGCCGGCCGATCTCGGTGCGGACGGCCGTGGAACCATTGGCCGTCGTCGCCAGCCGCTCCCACAACACGCCGGAAACCGAAGCCTATATTCGCGACCTCGGTGCTGCCGAGATCGTCTCGGTCGGCTCGTCCTTGAAATTCTGTCTTCTCGCCAGCGCCGAAGCGGATGTCTATCCGCGCTTCGGCCGCACCATGGAATGGGACACCGCGGCGGGCGATGCCGTGCTGCGCGCGGCCGGCGGCATGACGCGTACGCTGGACGGCCAGCCCCTGGTCTACGGCAAGCGCAAACAGGCCAATGACGAAGATTTCGCCAATCCGCATTTCATTGCCAGCGGCAAGGTTGGCGCCAGCAACAGGGCAGGCGAGGCCACCCCCAGCTGAGGCAGGCCGGTGACTACTCGGCTGCGGCCTGCGCCGAGTTCGAGCCGATATAGTTGCGAATCGTCTCGATGATCCGGTCCTGGTCGGCTTCGCTGAGATAGGGGTGCATCGGCAGGCACAGGATCCGATTTGGCAGGTCCTCCGACACGGCAAGGCCGGTCGGCGTGCGCGGGTAGTCGCGATAAGCGACTTGGGTATGCAGCGGCTTCACATAATAGATGACCGATGGAATGCCCTTTTCGCCGAGATGCGCCTTCAGCCCGTCACGCTTGGGCGTCTCGATCGCATACTGTGCCCAGGCCGACCGGCTGCCGTCCAGATTGCGGGCCGCGGTGACGATGTCGCCAAGCCCTTCGGCGTAGCGATTGGCCACCACCTGGCGGGCCACCATCTCGTCCTCGAGGATGGCCAGCTTCTCGATCAGGATCGCCGCCTGGATGGTGTCGAGCCGCGAATTGATGCCGACGCGGACATTGTCGTACTGCGTCTCGCCCTTGCCATGGAAGGCGAACGATCTGAGCTGCTCGGCCAGCGCATCGTCATTGGTGAACATCGCGCCGCCGTCGCCATAGCAGCCGAGCGGCTTTGCCGGGTAGAAGCTGGTCGAGCCGACCGCGCCGAACGAGCCGCACATCTTGCCGTCGCTCGATCCGCCCATCGACTGGGCGGCATCCTCGATCACCATCAGCCCTTCGCGGTTGGCGATCGCCATGATGGCATCATAGTCGGCGGCAAGGCCGAACAGATCGACGGGAATGATCGCCTTAGGCTTCAGCCGGCCTTTCTTCTTGATCATGGCGATGGCCGCCTCGAGGCTGGCAATGTCGATGTTGTAGCTATGCGGGTCGACATCGACGAACACCGGCTCTGCCTTGGCCAACGCCACCACTTCGGCAGTGGCGGCGAAAGTGAAGCTTGGCACGAACACTGCGTCACCCGGGCCGACGCCGGCCGCGAACAGTGGTAGCAGCAGCGCATCGGTGCCGTTGGCGCAGCCCACGACATGCTTGGTGCCGACATAGGCGGCGAGCTTGTTCTCGAATTCGGTGACTTGCGGGCCGAGTATATAGCGGCCTTCTTCGACGACGCCGTCGATCGCGGCCTTCAGCCGGTCGCGGATTCGTTCGCGCTGCGCGCCAAGATCGATGAACTGCATGTCGGCCTCAAAACGGGTTAGCCAGATAACCGGCCGCTGGTATCAGAGTTGCGCCGGGCGAGAAAGCCGCAGCAGCAAAACCGCGAATTGCGCAAGTGTCGCAGTCTGTTACCTGTATTTTCCGGCGTGTTCTTCACGATATGCCGGAAATCCGGCCTTCGTCGGCCCCGATCCTACCTTAATAATCCCTGAGATCGGCCCTGCGAAACATAAAGTGATCGAGAAGCCCGATCTGTCTTGAGCCCTTCGAGACCTGGTCAGGCGATCTCATGCCGCCAGGGCGGATTGGCGCCGGCCCGCGACACGGTCACGGCCGCCGCCTTGTTGCCAAGCGCCAGTGCCTTGCCGATGGCGTCCTGCGAAAGGCCGGCGATTGCCGTCTTTGTCAGCAGGCCTTGTTCCTGCAGCGAGGCGAGGATGCCGGCATTGAATGTGTCGCCGGCGCCGACCGTGTCGACCACCTTGACCTTCTCCGTCATCACCGTCACGGCGTGTTTCTTGGTGTAGCCGATGGCGCCTTCGCTGCCACGCGTGACGACGATCAGCTTCGGGCCGCGGTCGAGCCAGTTGCGGATGACATCCTCGTGCGAGCCGGCTTCGCCGAACCAGTTAAGGTCTTCGTCGGACAGTTTCACGATATCGGCCATCGCCATCATGGCGCGGATGCGCCTGAGATGCTTGGCCTTGTCCGGGATGAAGTTCGGCCGGATGTTGGGGTCGAGCATCATGACGCGGCTTTCATGCTCGCGCCGCATGAACTCCTCATAGGCACTGCCGGCAGGTTCGGAGATCAGGCTGATGGCGCCGAACAGCATGGCCTCGATCTCGTTGCCGAGCTGCGGCAGGTCGTCGATGGTCAGCATGCGGCCGGCGGTGTTTTCATCATAGAACGTGTAGGTCGCCTGGCCGTTGTCCAGCTTGACGAAGGCCAGCGTCGTTGGCCGTGGTGAAGTGTGTGCGTAGGTGGAGCTGACCTTGCTCGCCCCAAGCGCGTCCCGGAACTGACCGCCGAACAGATCCGACGACAGGCCGGAAAAGAACCCGGCCGGCGCGCCCAGCCGCCCGAGCGCGATGGCCGTGTTGAAGACGGCGCCGCCGACATAGGGGGCAAAGGCCGGCTCGCCGTTGGTCGTCGTGCGCGGCAGCATGTCGATGAGGGCTTCGCCGCAGCAGAGGATCATGGCTTGCTGGTCTCCGGCGGATAGATCACGCCCTTGCGGATGATGATGTTGGCGTACAGCCGCGGCTCGCTTGTCGCGACGATGGCATGCGCCGATTTGACCCGTGCATAGAAGTCGGCGCCGGCCAGCGCAACCACCTTGCGACCGGGCGCGCGTTTTGCGCACAGCGCCTCGATTTCGTGATGCACGGGATCGGCAAGCGAAGGATCACCTTTGACCGAGGCGCGAAACAGCGCCTCTGGCACCGCATCGTCGACCGGCAGCACGCTCAAGATCGCGTCGAGCACGGGCAGGAGATGATGACCATCTGCCCGGATGAGCCGGTTGGCCTGTTCTTCGGCCGGATAATTTCCGTCGACAATCGCGATCTCGTCACCATGGCCCATGGCGCGCAATGTCGCCAGAAGCTCCGGACCAAGCAGCGCCGGGATTCCGATCAGCATCAGGCACTCCTGGAAATCGTCGTCGAACCGATCAGGAAGCGTTCGGAGAGCGGCAGGCTGGCGCCGCCGAGCGCCCGGGCGTGGATGCCGACGGTTCCCTCGCGGACGGCAGGAAGCTTCAGGCCTTCTCCGTCGATCGTGGCGATGGCCGCGATGATGGCGTCGACCAGCCGGCGGCGCACTGCCTTCGGCATCCATCCGTCGATCACCGCTGCTTCGAAATCGATGACCGAGGATGCTGCAACGATGGCATAGGCGAGCGCCCGCGAGGCGGTGGCAATCCAGTCATCGAGTTCGGGGCCGATCTCGCCCCAGTCTTCAGGCGATGTCCACAGATGCGAAGCTTCGACGCCGCGCGCATTGAGCGCCTTTTCGAGCATGGCGATGGACGCCACGTCGATCAACTGGGTCGGCTTGCCATCCGGCCCCGGCACGGGCATCGAGCCGAGTGCTCCGGCATTGCCGGTTGGCCCGCCGAAAAGCCGGCCATTCAGCACAATGCCGCCGCCGGCAAAGGCGCCGATGTAGAAATAAACGAAGTCGCGGGCGGCACCGGTCTGGCCGAAGACGAGCTCAGCGCCGCAGGCCGAAGTCGCATCGTTCTGCAGGTAAACCGGAAAATCGCACTGTGCCTGGATGTCCGCTCTTATGTCGCGATGACGCCATTCGTCCATGGCATCGCGCGGGGCGCCGGCGGTATCGGCCCAGTTCCACAATTCGAACGGCATGGCGATGCCCAGACCGGCGATGCGCTTGTCCTGTGCGGGGGTCAGCTCGCCACGCATCTTCTTCATGCCGGTGGTGACGAACTCCACTGTCTCGCGTGGCGCCGGGTAGCGGTAGGAATGCTGCAGCATCGAACGGACTTGGCCAAGGAAGTCGATCAGTACGAGTTCGGCGCTGCGGCGGCCGATCTTCAAGCCAATGAAGTAGGCGCCGTCGGGGTTGAGCGCCATCGGGATCGAGGGTTGGCCGATCTTGCCGCGCAACGGTGCCTGCCGCAGCAGAAGTCCTTCTTCCTCCAGTTCGCGCATGATGACCGAAACCGTCTGCGCCGAAAGCCCGGTCATGCGGGCGATGTCGGACTTCGCCAGGCTGCCGTGCTGGCGCACGAGCGAGAGCACCAACCGCTCGTTGTGGTCCCGCATGCCGCTCTGGTTGGTGCCACGGTGCAGACGGCTCTCGGCTGCCTCAGGCGAACCGTGCCTCGCAATGCCGGTCTCCACCTTTGTTCCTCCCGTCGTTTCCCCTCACTGCTTTTGGGCCAGAATGGGTGAATGGCGCAAGGCTGTCAATAATAAATAAGAGTGATTTAATTATTGACAGCAATCGTCGACTGGTGTCTGTTGCGATAAGGCGTCCATGCTGGGAGAATGTCGTGGATGCCGTGGAGGCCGGTTGGCCGGCACCCGAAAATGCATCACTGGGAGGAAGTCATGGGTAAATGGAATATCATGAAGGCGGCTGTTGCCGGCCTTGCCTTTTACGGCGCGATGGCAGGCGCCTCGTATGCGGCCGATACCGTCGGCCTGATTACCAAGACCGAAACCAATCCGTTCTTTGTGAAAATGCGTGAGGGCGCTCAGGCCAAGGCTAAGGAACTTGGCGTTACCCTGATCGCCGCCGCCGGCAAGTTCGACGGCGACAATGACGGCCAGGTGGCGGCGATCGAGAACCTTATCTCGGCTGGCGCCAAGGGTTTTGCCATCGTGCCGAGCGACTCGAAGGCGATTGTGCCGACCATCAAGAAGGCGCGCGACGCAGGCCTCAAGGTGATTGTGCTCGATACGCCACTCGATCCGATGGACGCTGCGGACGCGACCTTTGCGACCGATAACCGCAAGGCCGGCATGCTGATCGGTCAGTGGGCTGCCAAGACCCTGGGCGACAAGGCAGCGGACGCCAAGATCGTATTTCTCGATCTCGCGACCAACCAGCCGACCGTCGATTTTCTGCGCGATCAGGGCTTCATGCAGGGCTTCGGGATCGACGTGAAGGATCCCAACAAATACGGCGACGAAGACGACAAGCGTATCTGCGATCACGAAATCAGCCAAGGCGACCAGGAGAAGGGCCGCACGGCGATGGAGAACGCGCTGCAGAAGTGCCCGGATGTAAACGTGGTCTACACAATCAACGAGCCCGCCGCGGCCGGTGCGTGGGAAGCGCTCAAGGCAGTAGGCAAGGATGACGGCAGCGTGATGATCGTTTCGATCGACGGTGGTTGCCCTGGCGTGAAGAACGTTCAGGCAGGCGTAATCGGCGCGACCAGCCAGCAGTATCCGCTGAAGATGGCGGCGATGGCGCTAGAGGCGATCGTCTCGGGCAAGATTCCGGATATCGACCCGAAGATGGGCTTCCTCGACACCGGTGCGCAACTCATCACAGCCAAGACGGTTGAGGGCGTGACGTCGATTTCGGTCGAGGAAGGCCTGAAGCTCTGCTGGGGCTGAGCGCCTTTCAACATCGTTCCATGAAGACTATTGTCCAGAACTCAAAGGGGGCGCACGTGGCGCCCCCTGACAGCGAGGCGTTGGGGAGGATTGCCTGATGAGCGACGATACCGCGGGTTCGGTCACCGCCGAACGCGGGCTGAAGGGTGCCACCGAAGCCCTGGCCAGTTTTGATGAGTCGGATGCCGGCGCGATCCGTCGCCTCCAGGCCTTCCTTCATCAATTTCCCACGTCCATTCCCTTTTTCGTTCTGCTGTTGGGTGTGGTCATCTTTTCGATTGCAGCGCCGGACAAGTTTTTTGCTCCGTTCAACTTTTCGTTGGTGCTGCAGCAGGTGACGATCATCGCCGTGCTCGGTGTGGCGCAGACGCTGATAATCCTTACGGCCGGAATCGACCTGTCCGTCGGCGCTATCATGATCCTGTGCTCGGTGGTGATGGGGCGGACCGCGGTCGTCTACGGCGTTCCGGTATTGATCGCATTTCCGCTCGGGTTGCTCTGCGGTCTGGCCTGCGGGGTCGTCAACGGCCTGATCGTGACGATGCTGCGCTTGCCGCCCTTTATTGTCACGCTTGGCACCTGGAGCATTTTTGGCGCGCTGAACGTCTGGTATTCCCAGAGCGAAACCATTCGCCAGCAGGACATGGAGGCGGCGGCGCCATTCCTGCAGTGGACGGGTACAATTTTCAAACCTTATGATTTCTTCTCAAAAACGCTCGGGCTCGACTGGACCTTTTTGAAAGGCTGGGTGCTGACCTATGGTTCGCTGGTCATGTTGATCCTGGCGTTCGTTATTTGGTACGTGCTGAACAGAACGGCGTTGGGTCGACACATCTACGCCACTGGTGATGATCCGGATGCAGCCAGACTGGCCGGTATCAACACCAAACGGACCCTGATCGCCGTGTACGGGCTCGCCGGTTTCATCTGCGCGATCGCCGCCTGGGTGCTGATCGGCCGCATCGGTGGCGTAAGCCCGCAGGCAGGCCAGACCGCAAACCTCGACTCCATCACCGCTGTCGTGATCGGCGGCACCTCCCTGTTTGGCGGCCGCGGCTCGATCGTCGGAACGCTGATCGGCGCCTTGATCGTCGGCGTCTTCCGCAACGGCCTTGCGCTTTCGGGGCTTGAGTTGCTGTGGCAGGACTTCGCCGTGGGGGTGCTGATCATCGTTGCTGTCACGATCGACCAATGGATCAGGAGAATTTCGGCATGAACGTTACTCCGGTTCTCCAAGCTAGAGGCCTCAATAAGCGCTACGGCAGGGTTGTCGCCCTCGACAATGCCGATTTCGACCTGTTGCCAGGCGAAATCCTCGCTGTCATCGGCGACAACGGCGCCGGCAAGTCGACCCTGGTCAAGGCGCTGTGTGGGGCGGTCATTCCGGACTCAGGCACGATCGAACTCAATGGCCAGCCGGTGCATTTCCGCTCACCGATCGAGGCGCGTGTGGCCGGCATTGAGACCGTCTACCAGAACCTTGCGCTGTCTCCGGCGTTATCGATCGCCGACAACATGTTTCTCGGCCGCGAGATCCGCAAACCGGGCTTTGTCGGGCAGTGGCTGCGAAGGCTCGACCGCTCGGCGATGCAGAGGATCGCCCGTGAAAAGCTTTCCGAACTGGGGCTGATGACCATCCAGAACATCAACCAAGCCGTCGAAACGCTCTCCGGCGGTCAGCGCCAGGGCGTCGCTGTGGCGCGCGCCGCCGCATTCGGCAGCCGCGTGGTGATAATGGATGAGCCGACAGCAGCCCTCGGCGTCAAGGAAAGCCGCCGTGTGCTTGAGCTGATGCTTGACGTGAAGAGGCGCGGGCTACCGATCGTGCTGATCTCGCACAACATGCCGCATGTCTTTGAAGTGGCCGACCGAATTCACATCCATCGCCTGGGTCGTCGCCTCGCCGTCATCGATCCCAAGCAATATACGATGTCCGACGCCGTCGCCTTCATGACGGGAGCGAAGGCTCCGCCGGAGGCGGCGCTGGCGGCCTGAATTGTCAAATTGCCGCAGGGTAAGCTGGAGCAGGCCCATCTAAATCGATTGAACATGCGGCGGTATCGGCTAGCATAGGCTGGGAGGAACTATGAAAGCCGTTATGATCATGGCAACCGCACGAGAGGCAGCATGACGAGCGCGATGACATCCGAACCCCTCCCGCCACTTCTCGAAAATCCTGACCCGGAGACGCTCGCAAGAGAAGTCTTGATGGCCCTCAAATACCGGGTCGGCAAGGGCACGTCCGTTGCCACTCAGCACGACTGGCTGACCGCATCCATCAAGGTCGTTCGCGACCGCGTCGTCGATCACTGGATGCAGGCGACACAGGAGGCCTACGCCCAGCAGGAAAAGCGCGTCTATTACCTGTCGCTGGAATTTCTCATCGGCCGGCTGATGCGCGATGCCTTCTCCAATCTCGGCCTGATGGACAACATGCGCAAGGCGCTGTCGTCGCTTGGGGTCGACCTCGACCTCATCGCCGCGCTCGAGCCCGACGCGGCGCTCGGCAATGGCGGTCTCGGACGGCTCGCGGCCTGCTTCATGGAAAGCATGGCAACTGTCGACATTCCAGCGCATGGCTATGGCATCCGCTACGCCAACGGCATGTTCCGCCAGGAGATTCACGACGGCTGGCAAGTCGAACTGCCTGAGACCTGGCTTGATCACGGCAATTCCTGGGAGTTCGAACGCCGCGAACGCTCCTTCGAGGTCGGTTTCGGCGGTTCGGTGGAATCGATCACCTCGAAGGACGGCCGGCTTGAGCGCCATGTCTGGAAGCCGACCGAGCACGTCCTGGCCGTCGCCTATGATACGCCCGTCGTTGGCTGGCGGGCCAACCGCGTCAACACGCTGCGGCTGTGGTCGGGCATGCCGGTCGATCCGATCCTGCTCGACAAGTTCAATGCCGGCGACCACATCGGCGCGCTCGCCGAAAGCAACAAGGCCGACGCCTTATCGCGCGTGCTCTATCCGGCGGATTCGCACAAGGCCGGGCAGGAGCTGCGGCTGCGGCAAGAGTACTTCTTCTCGACCGCCTCGTTGCAGGACATCCTGCAACGTCATCTCAGCCAGTATGGCGATCTGCTGTCGCTGCCCGACAAGGCGGCGATCCATCTCAACGACACCCATCCTGCTATCGCCGTGCCGGAGCTGATGCGTCTGCTGATGGACGTCCACGGCATGGACTTCGACCAGGCCTGGAGCATCACCAAGCGCACCTTCGGCTACACCAACCACACGCTGCTGCCCGAGGCGCTGGAAAGCTGGCCGGTGCCGCTGTTCGAACGGCTTTTGCCGCGTCATATGCAGATCGTCTATGCCATCAATGCTGAAGTGCTCCTGGAGGCGCGTGCCTCCAACCAGTTCTCGGATGAGCAGATCACCCGCATCTCGCTGATCCAGGAAAACGGCGACCGCCGTGTGCGCATGGGCAACCTGGCCTTTGTCGGCTCGCACTCGATCAACGGCGTCTCGGCGTTGCATACGGAATTGATGAAGGAGACGGTGTTTGCCGACCTCCACAAGCTTTACCCCGACCGCATCAACAACAAGACCAACGGCATCACGCCGAGGCGCTGGCTGATCCAATGCAATCCTGGGCTGACGTCGCTCGCCCGCGAGGCGATAGGTGACCGCTTTCTCGACGACATCGACGCCATTAAGGGTCTCGATGTTTTCGCCGACGATGCCGCCTTTCGCGACAAGTTCGCCGCCGTCAAGCGTGCCAACAAGGTACGGCTGGCCAATCTCGTCGCCGACCGGCTCGGCATCAAGGTCGATCCGTCGGCGCTGTTCGATATCCAGGTCAAGCGCATCCATGAATACAAGCGCCAGCTCCTCAACATCCTCGAAGCGATCGCGCTCTACGACCAGATCCGCTCGCACCCCGAGCGTGACTGGATGCCGCGCGTAAAATTCTTCGGCGGCAAGGCGGCACCCAGCTATCACAACGCCAAGCTGATCATCAAACTCGCCAACGACGTCGCCAAGGTCATCAACCGCGACCCGGCCGTGCGCGGGTTGCTGAAGGTGGTGTTCGTGCCGAACTACAATGTCAGCTTGGCCGAGATCATGATGCCGGCAGCCGACCTTTCCGAGCAGATCTCGACCGCCGGCATGGAAGCGTCGGGCACCGGCAACATGAAGTTCGCGCTGAACGGCGCGCTGACCATCGGCACGCTTGACGGCGCCAATGTCGAGATCAAAGAGTGCGTCGGCGACGACAACATCTTCATCTTCGGCCTGACCACGGCCGAGGTCGCCGAGCGGCGCAACAATGGCTACAACCCGCGCGCTGTGATCGAAGCATCGCCCGAACTGGCACAGGCAGTGGCGGCCGTATCGTCGGGCGTCTTCTCGCCGGACGATCCGGAGCGTTACCGCGACTTGATCAACGGTCTCTATCAGAGCGATTGGTTCATGGTCGCTGCCGATTTCGACACCTACACCGCGACGCAGCGCGACGTCGATGCCGTCTGGCGCAACAGTCCCGACTGGTACGCCAAGGCAATCCGCAACGTTGCGCGTGTCGGCTGGTTCTCCTCCGATCGCACGATCCGCCAATATGCGAAAGAAATCTGGAACGTGCCTGTCTGATGTGATTGCATGAGGCCGCGAACAATGTGGTCCTGTGCATGTCGCCCAAAAGTGCATAGCGGTTTTGGGACAACGACATGCACAAAAACAAAGACTTGGTGCATGTCGCCCAAAAGTGCCTGGCGGTTTTGGGATAAAGACATGCACAAGAGCAAAGAGTCGTGCCCGGGGAGGGACACTGCCTGATGAAGAAGCCGCGCGCGACCGCTGCGACAAGCGGGCCGGACGGACTGGCGGCAGCCAGCGATGTCGCGGCGATTGTTGCCGGCACGCATGGCGATCCCTTCGCTATCCTTGGCGTCCATGAGGTCGGCAAGAGCCTGTTTGCCCGCTGCTTTGTCCCGCATGCGGAGTTCGTCACCGCCTATACGCTGACCGGCAACATCGCCGGTGAACTGTCGAGGCGCGACGACGGTGGGTTTTTCGAAGGCAAGCTGTCTATCCGTAAGCGTCAGCCGCTGCGCTATCATGCCAGGAACGCCGGCGGCGACTGGTGGCTGACGGATCCCTATTCGTTTGGTCCAGTGCTCGGGCCGATGGACGATTACTACATCGCCGAGGGCTCGCATCTCAGGCTGTTCGACAAAATCGGCGCGCATGTCATCGAGCACGAGGGCGCCACGGGCGTGCATTTCGCCGTCTGGGCTCCCAACGCGCGGCGCGTCTCGGTGGTCGGCGATTTCAACGAATGGGACGGCCGCCGGCATTCGATGCGGGACCGCCGCGACACCGGCATCTGGGAAGTGTTCATTCCCGATATCGGCGCCGGCCGGCCCTACAAATACGAGATCATCGGCCCCGATGGCGTCAGGCTGCCGCTGAAAGCCGATCCGTTCGCCTTCAAGTCCGAATTGCGTCCGGCGACCGCCTCGGTGACCGCGGTGCCGCCGGCGCATCCGTGGGGCGACGAGGCCCATCGCAGTTTCTGGCGCGATGCCGATCATCGGCGCGAAGCCATCTCGATCTACGAGGTCCATGCCGGGTCCTGGCAGCTTCGCGACGACGGTACGTTCCTGTCATGGGACGAACTGGCCGACCGGCTGATCCCTTATGCAGTCGAGACCGGCTTTACCCACATCGAGTTCATGCCGATCTCCGAACACCCCTACGATCCGTCCTGGGGTTATCAGACAACCGGACTCTATGCGCCGTCGGCCCGCTTCGGCGATCCGGACGGCTTTGCCCGCTTCGTCGATGGCGCCCACCGCGCCGGCGTCGGTGTCATTCTCGACTGGGTGCCGGCGCATTTTCCGGTCGACGAGCACGGCCTTGTTCATTTCGACGGCACCGCGCTCTATGAGCACGCCGATCCGCGCAAGGGTTTTCATCCCGACTGGAACACCGCGATCTACAATTTCGGCCGCCGCGAGGTGGTGTCGTTCCTTGTCAACAACGCGTTGTTCTGGGCCGAGAAATATCATGTCGACGGGCTTCGCGTCGATGCGGTCGCCTCGATGCTCTACCTCGACTATTCGCGCAAGCAGGGCGAATGGATCCCCAACGAAAAGGGCGGCCGCGAGAACCTCGAGGCGGTCACCTTCCTGCAGAAGATGAACAAGGAGGTCTACGGCCACCATCCAGGCGTGATGACCATCGCCGAGGAATCGACATCGTGGCCGAAGGTCTCGGCACCGGTGCATGAAGGGGGGCTGGGCTTCGGCTTCAAGTGGAACATGGGCTTCATGCACGACACGCTGGAGTATTTCTCCAAGGAGCCGATTTTTCGCAAGCACCACCACAACGATCTCACCTTCGGCCTGACCTACGCCTTCTCGGAGAATTTCGTGCTGCCGCTCTCGCATGACGAGGTGGTGCACGGCAAAGGCACGCTGCTTGGCAAGATGGCCGGCGACGACTGGCAGAAATTCGCGACGCTGCGCGCCTATTACGCCTTCATGTGGGGATATCCCGGCAAGAAGCTGCTGTTCATGGGGCAGGAGTTCGCGCAGCGCCGCGAATGGAGCGAGGCACGCGCGCTCGACTGGAACCTGCTTGAGTTCCGCCCGCATCGCGGCGTCTGGCAGACGGTGCGCGACCTCAACTATCTCTACCGTTCGCGCCCGGCGCTGCATGGCCGCGATTGCGAACCGGAAGGGTTTTCCTGGCTGATCGTCGACGACAGCCAGAATTCGGTTTTTGCGTGGCTGCGCAGCGCACCGGGTGGCAGCCCGGTGGCTGTCATCTGCAATTTCACGCCGGTGCCGCGCGACAATTATCGCGTGCCGTTACCGACGGCCGGAAACTGGCGCGAAATCATCAACACCGACGCTTCGGAATATGGCGGTTCCGGCAAGGGCAATGGCGGCATGGTCGAGGCGCGGGCGGAGGGAGGAGGCATCTCGGCAACGATGCTTCTGCCGCCGCTGTCGACGATCATGCTCGAACTGGTTGCGGACTGAGCCCCGAAACTGGGTAACATGTCGAGACTGAGTAACTTGGGAGGGTAGAAATGGCAGAGTTGAAACGGACCCAGCCGCTGGCGCGCGATGCCATGGCCTATGTACTGGCCGGCGGCCGTGGCAGCCGCCTCAAGGAACTGACCGACCGACGCGCCAAGCCGGCCGTCTATTTCGGCGGCAAGACGCGCATCATCGACTTCGCGCTCTCCAACGCGCTCAATTCCGGCATTCGCCGCCTCGGCGTCGCCACCCAGTACAAGGCGCATTCACTGATCCGCCATCTGCAGCGCGGCTGGAACTTCCTGCGGCCCGAACGAAACGAGAGTTTCGACATCCTGCCGGCCAGCCAGCGCGTCTCGGAAACGCAGTGGTATGAGGGCACGGCCGACGCGGTTTACCAGAACATCGACATCATCGAGGCCTACGGGCCCGAATACATGGTCATCCTCGCCGGCGACCACATCTACAAGATGGACTACGAGTTGATGCTTCGCCAGCACGTCGACGCCAATGCCGACGTCACCGTCGGCTGCCTCGAAGTGCCGCGCATGGAAGCCGTCGGCTTCGGCGTCATGCATGTCGACGCCAAGGACAACATCATCGCCTTCGTCGAAAAGCCCGCCGATCCGCCTGGCATTCCCGACAGGCCGGAGTTCGCCCTGGCATCGATGGGCATCTACGTGTTCAAGACCAAGTTCCTGATGGAGCAGCTGCGCCGCGACGCCGCCGAGCCGGGCTCCAGCCGCGACTTCGGCAAGGACATCATTCCCTACATCGTCCAGCACGGTAAGGCTATCGCCCACCGCTTCGCCAAGTCCTGCGTCCGTTCGACCGCCGAGAACGAGGCTTACTGGCGCGATGTCGGAACGGTCGACGCCTATTGGGAAGCCAACATCGATTTGACCGACATCACGCCGGAACTCGACCTCTACGACCGCGACTGGCCGATCTGGACCTATGCCGAATTGAAGCCGCCGGCAAAGTTCGTGCATGACGAGGATGGCCGCCGCGGCTCCGCCGTTTCCTCGCTGGTCTCGGGCGATTGCATCGTCTCGGGGGCCTCGCTGAAGAGAAGCCTGATCTTCACCGGTGCGCGCATCAATTCCTATTCGACGCTGGAAGAAGTGGTGATGCTGCCCGACGTTCATGTCGGCCGGAACGCAAAGTTGAAGCGCGTCGTCATCGACCATGGTGTTAGGATACCGGAAGGGCTGGTGGTCGGCGAAGACCCCGTCCTCGACGCCAAGCGCTTCCGTGTTTCTGAAAAGGGCATCTGCCTGGTCACTCAGGATATGATCGACAAGCTGGCGCTTTAGAGCAATTCCAGGAAAAGTGTGAAACGGTTTTCCGTCCGGAATTGGGTCAAGACAAAGGGCTCTAGGACAGACAGGATCGGATTGTAGGCGCATGCAGGTTCTGTCGGTCACGCCCGAGATTTTTCCGCTGATCAAGACCGGCGGGCTTGCCGACGTGACCGGTGCGCTGCCCATCGCGCTGGCGGCCAAGGGCGTGACCATGCGCACGCTCATTCCCGGCTTTCCGACCGTGATGGCGGCCTTCAAGAAAAAGAAGGCCGTTCTGCAATATCCCTTGCTGCAGGGCGCCAAGGCCTCCGTCCATTCCGTCCAGCTCGCCGGGCTAGAACTGTTCGTGCTCGACGCGCCGCATCTGTTCGACCGTCCCGGCGGCCCCTATGGCAATGCGACCGGCGTCGACTGGCCCGACAATTGGCGGCGTTTCGCGGCGCTGAGCCAGGTTGGCGGCGACATCGCCGGCGGTGCCATCTCGGGCTATCAGCCCGACATCGTCCATGCCCATGACTGGCAGTCGGCGATGACGCTGGCTTACATGCGCTACGGCAAGGCGGTCGGCGTCCCCTCCATGATGACCGTCCACAACCTTGCCTTCCAGGGCCAGTTCGGCGCCGGCATCTTCGGCGAGCTTGGCTTGCCGGCGGTGGCGATGGCGCTCGACGGCGTCGAATATTATGGCGGCGTCGGCTTCCTCAAGGCCGGCCTGCAGGCGGCCTGGGCAATCACCACGGTCAGTCCGACCTACGCGCAGGAGATCCGCTCGGCGGAGTTCGGCATGGGTCTCGACGGCCTCATCAACATGCGCTCCAGCGATCTCTATGGCATCGTCAACGGCATCGACACCGGCATCTGGGACCCGGAAACCGACAAGCATCTGGTCTCCGCCTATACGGCGGCGACGCTGAAGGCGCGCGCGCCCAACAAGGCTGCCGTGGAGGACCGCTTCGGCCTCGAGCGCGACGACAGCCCGATCGTCTGCGTCATCAGCCGCCTGACCTGGCAAAAGGGTATGGACATACTGGCAATGGTCGTCGACGGCATCGTTGCCAGGGGCGCGCGGCTGGCCATCCTGGGTTCGGGCGATGCCGGCCTCGAAGGCGCGCTGCTTGCCGCCGCGGCCAGGCACCGCGGCCGTATCGGCGTCGTCATCGGCTATGACGAAGGGCTATCGCACATCATGCAAGGCGGCTGCGACGCCATTGTCATTCCCTCGCGCTTCGAACCGTGCGGGCTGACGCAGCTTTACGGCCTGCGCTATGGCTGCGTGCCTGTGGTTGCCCGCACCGGCGGCCTGGCCGATACGGTCATCGATGCCAACGAGGCCGCCGTCTCGGCCGGCGTTGCGACCGGCTTCCAGTTCGCGCCCAACAATGCCGGCGCCTTGCTGCACGCCATTCGCCGTCTCGTGGATGCACATGCCAGCCCGGCGGTCTGGGAATCGCTGCAGCGCCAGGGCATGAAAGCCGAAGTGTCATGGGACAAGAGCGCCGAAAAATATGTCGAACTCTATCGCTTGTTGCTTTCGAAAAGGGTTGCCTGAAGCATGATACGGACCGTCCCCACCAAACCCTATTCCGACCAGAAACCCGGCACGTCGGGACTGCGCAAGAAGGTGCCGGTGTTCCAGCAGGAGCACTATGCCGAGAACTTCATCCAGTCGATCTTCGACGCGCTCGACGGGTTCAAGGGCAAGACCCTGGTGATCGGCGGCGATGGCCGCTTCTACAACCGCGAGGTCATCCAGAAGGCGATCGCCATGGCCGCCGCCAACGGCTTCGGCAAGGTGATGGTTGGGCAGGGCGGCATCCTGTCGACGCCGGCCGCCTCGCACGTCATCCGCAAATACAAGACCTTCGGCGGCATCATCCTATCGGCCAGCCACAATCCGGGCGGCCCGCACGAGGATTTCGGCATCAAGTACAATGCCGGCAATGGCGGTCCGGCGCCGGAAAAGCTGACCGACGCGATCTTCGAAAAGACCAAGACGATTGCGAGCTTCAAGACCACCGATATCGAGGCGATCGACATCGACAAGATCGGCACGGTCAAGGCCGGCGGCATGACGGTCGAGATCATCGATCCGGTCGCCGACTATGCCGAGCTGATGGAAAGCCTGTTCGATTTCGACGCCATCCGCGCCAATTTCAAATACGGCTTTCGCATGCGCTTCGACGCCATGCACGCGGTGACCGGCCCCTACGCCAAGGAGATACTGGAAAACCGGCTTGGCGCGCCCAACGGCACCTGCCGCAACTTCAAGCCATTGCCCGATTTCGGGGGTCACCATCCGGACCCCAACCTCGTCCATGCCAAGCATCTCTATGACGAGATGATGGGGCCGGACGCGCCAGATTTCGGCGCCGCCTCCGACGGCGACGGCGATCGCAACCTGATCATCGGCAAGGGCATTTTCGTCACCCCGTCAGATTCGGTCGCCATGCTTGCCGCCAACGCCCGCCTGGCGCCCGGCTACAGCGAAGGCCTGAAGGGCATCGCCCGCTCGATGCCGACCAGCGGCGCGGCCGATCGCGTCGCCGAAAAACTCGGCATCGGCATCTATGAAACTCCGACCGGCTGGAAGTTCTTCGGCAACCTGCTCGACGCCGACATGGCGACGATCTGCGGCGAGGAAAGTGCCGGAACCGGCTCCAACCATGTCCGCGAAAAGGACGGCCTGTGGGCGGTGCTGCTGTGGCTCAACATCCTTGCCGCGCGCGGCGAAAGCTGTAAGCAGGTCGTCACCGAGCATTGGGCGACCTATGGGCGCAATTACTATTCGCGCCACGATTATGAGGAGGTCGAGAGTGACCGTGCCAACGCGCTGATCGACGAACTCCGCGCCAAGCTCGGCTCGTTGCCGGGCACCAAGGTGCGCGGCATGACGATCGCCAGTGCGGACGACTTTGCCTATCACGATCCGGTCGATGGTTCGACCAGCGAACACCAGGGCATCAGGGTGCTGTTCGAGGGCGGTTCGCGCGTCGTCTTCAGGCTTTCGGGCACCGGCACGTCGGGCGCGACTTTGCGCGTCTATATCGAGCGCTACGAGCCGGACAAGTCGAGGCACGACCTCGATACCCAGGCCGCCCTTGCCGATCTGATATCGGCGGCCGATGATATTGCAGGGATTCGCAGCCATACCGGCCGCGCCAAGCCGAGTGTCATCACTTAATGAAATCTGCGATGCCGGCCGACCAGCGGCCGCGATTTGGCGGACTTGTTTCGGAGGGCGGCATTCGCTTTGCCGCATGGTCGCAGGCCGCCCGCCGGCTCTGGGTCTCGATTTTTGACGAGCAGGGCAACCGGGAAATCGGACGGCTTGAGCTGCAGCCGGAAGGCGAGGGCGTGAATGCGCTGTTTGTCGCCGGTCTTGGCCCCGGTACCCGCTACGGGTTTCGCGCCGATGGCGACTATGCGCCGGATCGCGGCCTGTGGTTCGACCCCGAAAAAATGCTGATCGATCCCTACGCCGTCGAAATCGACAGGCCGTACGCCTATGACTGGCGGCTGACCCGGCGAAGGGGCGAGGGCCTCGATACCGCGCCGCTGATGCCGAAGGCGGTTGCCGCAGCCTTGCCAAAACCCGTGCCGGCTACGCCGCCGCTGTTCCAGCCCGGCGGCCTGATCTACGAAGTGCCGGTGCGCGCCTTCACCATGCTGCATCCGGACATTCCCGAAAAGCTGCGCGGCACGATCTCTGCTCTCGCCCATCCCGTGGTTATCGAGCACCTGAAAAAGCTCGGCGTCGGTGCTGTCGAACTGATGCCGGTGACGGCGTCGATCGATGAACGGCACCTGCCGCCTCTCGGGCTGCGCAACGCCTGGGGCTACAATCCCGTCACGTTCATGGCGCTTGATCCACGCCTCGCACCGGGCGGCATCATGGAATTGCGAAACGCGGTCGCCGCGCTGCGGCAGGCCGGCATCGGCGTCATTTTGGATCTTGTCTTCAACCACACCGGCGAGAGCGACCGGCTTGGGCCGACGCTGTCGCTGCGCGGCTTTGACAACCAGGCCTATTACCGGCACACGCCGGACGGCAGGCTGGCCAACGACACCGGGACGGGCAACACGGTGGCATGCGACCACCCGATCGCTGGGGAGATGGTCCTCGACACGCTTCGCCATTTCGTCCGTGATGCCGGCGTCGATGGTTTCCGCTTCGACCTGGCGCCCATTCTGGGACGGGTCGAAGGGCAGTTCGACGCCGAGGCGCCGTTGCTGAAGGCGATGGGCGAGGACGCGCTGCTGGCCGATCGCGTGCTGATCGCCGAACCTTGGGACATCGGTCCGGATGGCTATCAGCTCGGGAATTTTCCGCCGCCTTTCCTCGAATGGAACGACAAATATCGCGATGATATCAGGCGCTTCTGGCGCGGCGACGCCGGCATGGTCGGCCCACTGGCGACCCGGCTTGCTGGTTCGTCCGATGTGTTTGCCGCAAACGGACAAAGCGCCAGCCGCACGGTCAATTTCATCGCCGCCCATGACGGCATGACCCTGGCCGACATCGTGCGCTACGAGCGCAAGCACAACCAGGCCAATGGCGAGCAGAACCGTGACGGCCACAATGAAAACCTGTCCTGGAACAACGGCGTGGAAGGCGATACGGACAAGCCGGCCGTAGCCATGGCGCGCCTCAACGATCAGCACGCGCTGCTCGCCACCTTGTTTGCCTCGCGCGGCACCATCATGCTGACGGCCGGCGACGAATTCGGCCGCAGCCAGCTGGGCAACAACAACGCCTATGCGCAGGACAACGCGATCACCTGGCTCGACTGGGCCGGGCGCGACCAGGCGCTCGAGCATTACACGGCGCTGCTTTCGACGCTGCGCCGAACGGTGCCGGCGCTTTCCGACACGCGCTTCCTCACAGGCCAGCCACTAGCAGATTCCAACATACCGGACGTCGCATGGCTGGCCGAAACAGGCGCGCCGCTCGACGAACAAAGCTGGCAGGACCCGCAGCGGCACCGCCTGGTCTTGATCCTGGGCGGTGCAAACGATGACGAACGCCGTCTTGCGGTGCTCATCAACGGCGATCGTCGGGCCTGCATGTTCACGCTGCCGCCGCGCGAGGGATTTTTCTGGGAGCCGGCCATCGAAACGGCTGAGGCGGCCGACATCGAGCGGCCGGTCTCGGGGCGGACGGTGACCTTCATGATTGAACACGCAGCCGCACAGGCCGGCACAAGGGAGAAGCGCAATGGCGGCAGGTGACCGGATCGGGTGGTGGCGTGGCTGCGTCATCTATCAGATCTATCCGCGCTCCTTCCAGGATACGACCGGCGACGGCAGCGGCGATCTGCGCGGCATCGCCGACCGTCTGGAGCATGTCGCCTCCCTTGGTGTCGACGCCATCTGGCTGTCGCCCTTCTTCAAGTCGCCGATGGCCGACATGGGCTACGACGTGTCGGACTATTGCGCCGTCGATCCGATGTTCGGCGGCATCGAGGATTTCGATGCGCTGGTCGCCGAGGCGCACCGGCTCGGCCTGAAAGTCATCATCGACCAGGTGCTGTCGCACTCATCCGACAAGCACGAATGGTTCGTCGAAAGCCGCGCCAGCCGCGACAACCCCAAGGCCGACTGGTACGTCTGGGCAGATACGAAGCCAGACGGCGGCGCGCCCAACAACTGGCTCTCCGTCTTCGGTGGCCCGGCCTGGGAGTGGGATTCGACCCGCCGGCAATACTACATGCACAATTTCCTCGCCTCTCAGCCGGATTTGAATTTTCACAATCCGGAGGTCCAGGATGCGCTTCTGGAAACGGTGCGGTTTTGGCTGGAGCGTGGCGTCGACGGCTTTCGGCTCGACACGGTCAACTACTATGTCCACGACCGCTGGCTGCGCAGCAATCCACCCCTGGCGTCAAGCGTGGCAGGCACCAACAGCGAGACCAACACCTACCTCTACCAGGAACATCTGTTCGACAAGACGCAGCCGGAAAACCTGGCGTTCCTCAAGCGTTTCAGGGCGCTGCTCGACGAGTATGAGGACCGCGCCGCCGTCGGCGAGATCGGCGATGAAGGCCGCTCGCTGCAGACGCTCGCCGCCTACACCACTGGCGGCGACAAGCTGCATATGTGTTACACCTTTGATCTGCTTGGCCCACAATTCTCGGCGGCGCATGTGCGGGGCTGCGTCGAAGCCTTCGAGGCAGCCGTGTCCGACGGCTGGGTCTGCTGGGCGTTTTCCAACCATGACGTGGTGCGCCATGTCAGCCGCTGGACGAGGCCGGGCAGCGATCCGGACACGGTCGCAAGATTCTCGATCATGCTGCTCTCCTGCCTGCGCGGATCGATCTGCCTCTACGAGGGCGAGGAACTCGGCCTGGAGGAGGCGGAACTCGCCTTCGAGGATCTGCGCGATCCCGTCGGCATCCGCTTCTGGCCAGGCGTCAAGGGCAGGGACGGGTGTCGCACGCCGATGGTCTGGGAAGCCGGTGCCGACAATGCGGGCTTTTCCACCGGCAAGCCGTGGCTGCCGATACCGGCCAGCCACCGCGCCCGCGCCGTCGATGTCCAGAACGCCGACACGGCCTCGGTGCTCGCCTTCTATCGGACGATGCTCGCTTTGCGCAGGGGCCATCCGGCACTGGTCGGCGGTTCGATCCGGTTTCTCGACGCGGAAGACGAAATTCTCGCCTTCATCCGCGAAGACGGCGGTGAGAAACTTCTCTGCGTCTTCAACTTCGCCGAGGAGCCGGCGTATTGGCCGTTGCCGCCGGATACCGGAGCTGTCGTGGCTATTGACGGTGGCACCGGGGTTGTTGAAGAGAGCCAGATCTCGCTGCCGGCACTCGGCTGTTTCCTTGGTCAACTGAGCTGATTTCGCGTCTCAGCCGCCGCTTGCGAGGCAAGTGATCCCGCTTGGGCTGCTGATGCCTTATTGAACGAGAACCGCGCGCCCGCAGGTCGCACCGGTGACACGCACATCAGCCTGGCCGACGCCGACACCGAGCGCCGAAAGCACGTTGTAGAGCAGGTCGTCGACCGGCGCCGTTACGCCGTTCAGCACGGCCACGACTGCTGGCTTGACCGTTGCGAGCAGGGCGGTCAGATCGATCCCGAGACCGAGCGCATTGACCGAAAGCGACAGGTTGTTGACCAGCGAGGTGGTCAGCGACTGCGAGATGTTGCGCGTCGAAACGGTCTTGACCGTCTTGTTGGCGATGTCGGTGGCATTGAAGGTCAGCGTCGTCGGGCTGTTGTTGGTGATCGCGGTGGCGGCGGAACCCATCACCTGTATCAGCGGAATGTTGATCAGCAGCAGGTGGAGGCTGACATCCGCGATCTCTGCGTCGGTGAACGACTGCGGCTGACTGAAGTCGCCGAAGCCTGAACTGTTGCTGTTGGCCAGATGCAGCGAAGCGATACCCGGGTGCGCTGCAATGGAAACATTGATGCTGGAAGGCCCGGTCGGACAGGTGATGTCGGTCAGTTTGGCTTCGGCATAGGCGACTTCCACATTGAGCGGCAGATTGACGGCCAGCAGGCTGATACCGCCGCCGAGACCGGGCGTGCCGACCCCGACGCTGGCCACGAGTTTGATGCGCGTCTGGGCGGTGCGCACCACGGTTCCGATGCCATCGACCGCGAGCCATGGCGAGGATTGCATCGGCTCGCCAATGGCAATGGTAAGCGCCGTGGACAGAAGCCCGGGAACGGTGGCGCCGAGATTGACCTGGGCCTGGTTGGTGCCGTTCGCCAGCACGGCGGCAGCGGTCAGCATGCCCATGGCGCTGGCGTCCACTCCAAGGCCGGCTGGCCTTTGCCCGAGGGCCAGGCTGCCGACGGAGCCGAGATCGACGAGCTTGTTGAGCGGGATCTTGAAAGTGCTGGTCGATTTCGTGGCGATCGTCTGCAGCGCAAGCTTGGCCGTGTTGCCAAGCCCGGGCACGTTGGCCATGGCGGTGGCGATCTGGCCGACGGTCGCTTTCGATGCCAGCACGTCCGAATAGGTGACGCCGGTCAGGCTCAATTGTGTGGCAAGACCGTTTATGAACGAGAGCACGCTGACATCGGCCGAGATCAACCCGTTGTAGTCCATGACGCTGAGCGAGATGTTGCCGCCGAGCAGCCCGCTGAGGAGCGAGTTGAGAATGCCGCCGTTGACGCTCAGCAACCTCGACCCAACCGAGAACGTCGCCTGCGGCGTCATGCTGGCGGTGGCCTCTGTGCCGATGACGGGAGTGGGGAGCAGCGAACTCGCGAAATAGCGCGCAGGGATCTTCTTCAAGGTGACATGGACGGCATTGTAGGGCGTTACGCCGGACTGGAAGCGTTGGCTGACATTGGCGGTTGATGCGGCGTAGCGCCCGGGCGTGACCGACACGACGGTTTTGCCGACGGCCGGCGCGATCGTTTGTCCCGAGCTTTGAACGACTACGCCCGGCATGCCGTTGTCGGTCAGCGTGGTCACGACAGCGGTGTCGACGTTGGTGATGTTCGAGGCGGCCGTGATCGCAGCAAGGTCCACCATTGCCTGGGCTTCGCGGCGCTCGGCATAGATCGAGGCTTCGTCGATGGCCACGGCAGCCAGCGCCAGCGCGACCGGCGCGCTCAAGGCCGTCATCACGGCGAAATTCGCCTGTCTGTCGGCCAGCATCGATCGGGCGAGCCGGCCGATCGCATTGCACGCCCGCAGCAGCATTCAGATGCCCCCGACCCTTATCGTTGACTGGCGCTTGATCGTACTGCCCGGCATGGCGATGCCCGGGAAGAGATTCCAGATCGGCAGGTTGCGGGCATCGTACTGGATGGACACTACGAACTGGCTTCCGTCGGCCGTGCTGTCGTTGGCCTGGTAGGTCAACTTGCTGGCATCCACGAAGGGATATCCGCCGGCATTGTTGGTCACGAAGCTGGCGACCAGCGTCTGGCGCTCGGTCTGGTTCAGTCCGGCGATTGCGGTGCGGGCCGCATCCGCCGCGATCTGCTGGATCGAGTTTGCGGCGCCAAAATATATACCGTATGCAACCATTCCGAGCAGAAGGAGGATGAAGATGGGCGAGAGCAAGGCAAACTCAACCGCCGAAGTGCCGGATTCTTCTTGAAATTTCCGCGTTATCTGCCGGATTCTTATTGATTTACTTGACCGGGTACTCATGACTGCCACGCGTCTGAGATAGAATCGTATAGAAGGTAGCTGTAATGTAACCTCTGGTTGCTTAAGAACGCATTAACACATTCCGGCAAACGGGCGCGGCCACATGTTCCCGGCGAAGAATGGCGTCGAGATGAGGAAACCAAGTCAAGCTTCTGGTTTCGGCTGGTGTTTCGGCCGTCACGATACAGTTTTCGTCCCGCCTTACTTTGGGTGACCCAGAGAGTCTGTTGAAATAAAAATTCTCCGCGTTAGTGTCTGGGCACCAGCCGCAGGAAGGGAACCGGCGGCGCGCTCAAAGGGGTCAGATATCGGCTCCGGGGCGTCAACACTCAAAGGCGCGCCGACGGCAGCGCCGACAGGGAGAACTTCATGCTGAAAAACATGCTGAAGGCGACTGTGTTCGCCACCACCATGACGCTGGCCGCAGGCGCCTTCTACACGCCGGCTTTCGCCGAGAGCGTCTATAACCGTGGCACCGCCGCCGAATCGGAATCGGTCGATCCGCACAAGACTTCGACCGTCTATGAAGCCAATGTCTTGCGCGACCTGTTCCAGGGCCTGGTCATGCAGGACCAGAAGGCCAACCTCATTCCAGGTGCCGCCGAGAGCTGGACGGTATCGGACGACGGCACCGTCTATACGTTCAAGCTGCGCAAGGACGGCCAGTGGTCGGACGGCAGCCCGGTGACGGCAGAAGACTTCGTCTACGCCTTCCATCGCCTGGAAGATCCGGCGACCGGCGCCGAATATGCCTCCATGCTCTATCCCGTGAAGAACGCCGAGGAAGTCAACACCAAGAAGGGCAAGCCGGAGGACATGGGCGTCAAGGCGATCGACGCCAACACTCTGGAGGTGACGCTGAAGGCGCCGACGCCTTACTTCCTCGAGATGCTCACCCACCAGGCGACCTATCCGGTCAGCAAGGCCTCCATCGAAAAGCTCGGCGCCGACTGGATCAAGCCGGGCAATCTGGTGTCCAACGGCGCCTATACGCTGGCTGAGTGGGTTCCCAACGACCACATGAAGCTGGTCAAGAATCCGAAATTCTGGGACGCCGCGAGCGTCAAGTTCGACGTGGTCAACTACATTCCGACCGAAGACCGCTCATCGGCAATGAAGCGCTTCGAGGCCGGCGAACTCGACAGCTACGACGATCTGCCGACGGAACAGCTCGCGGACCTCAAGACCAAGTTTGGCGATCAGATCCACGTCGGGCCGTATCTCGGCACCTACTACTATGCGATCAAGACCGACAAGGCGCCTTGGGACAATGTCGAGCTGCGCAACGCCATCTCGATGGCGATCGACCGCGATTTCATCGCCGAGAAGGTCTGGCAGAACTCGATGCTGCCTGGCTATTCGATGGTGCCTCCCGGCATTGAGGGCTACACGCCGGCAATGGCCAAGTATGCCGAGATGCCGCAGATCGACCGCGAGGACGCAGCCAAGAAGGTCCTTGAAAAACTCGGCTATACGCCAGAGCATCCGTTGAAGATGGAGATCCGCTACAACACCTCGGAAAACCACAAGAACACCGCGGTCGCCATCCAGGAACAGCTGAAGCCGCTTGGCGTCGAGGTGACGCTGCTCAACACCGACACCAAGACCCACTACTCCTTCCTCGAGCAGAAGGGCAACTATGACGTGGCGCGTGCCGCCTGGATCGCCGACTACAAGGATCCGGAAACCTTCCTCGGCATCTCGCGCAAGGCCAGCGGCAACAACTATTCGGACTACAACAGCCCGAAATACGAAGCGGCCATGGACAAGGCTGCAGCCGCCGGCGGCAAGCCCGAAGAGCGCATGAAGGAACTCGCCGACGCCGAGCGCATCCTCGTCGACGACGTCGGCCAGATTCCGCTCCTCTACTACAGCTACCACGATATCGTTTCCTCGAAGCTGCATGGCTTCGTCGACAACGTGATGGATGTGCATCCGTCGCGCTTCGTCAGCAAGGACTGATCCCTGGCCAAGCCGCCGCGCATTGAATGCGCGGCGGCGCTGGTTTGCCATCGCATCGGCCCGGGAACCGGAATCGATTTTCGGCATGTCGGTGCGAAGATTTGAAAGCTAGAGCGCAATCGTCCAGCTGGACGCGCGCTGCTCTGGATCAAGCGGGGCACCGATGCTGCGATATGTACTAAGGCGGCTTTTGACCGCCATTCCGACGCTATTCGTCATCGTGACCATGGCGTTTTTCCTGATGCGCGTCGCGCCAGGTGGTCCATTCAACCAGGAGCGGGGACTAAGCCCCGAGATCAGGGCCAATCTTGAAGCCCAGTTCGGCCTCAACGACCCGCTCTGGCTGCAATTTGTCCACTATCTCGGCAATCTGCTGCGCGGCAATTTCGGCCCGAGCTACAACATGCCGGATTTCACTGTCACCGAACTGTTCGCCAAGGGGCTGCCCATTTCGGTTCAGCTCGGCGCCTCGGCGCTCATCCTTGCACTTCTGCTCGGTTCCGTGCTCGGCACCGTTGCCGCGCTAAACCAGAACAAGCTTGGCGACTATGCGGTGATTGCGCTGGCAACCGCCGGCAGCACCATCCCCACCTTCGTCATCGCACCGGTGATCCAGCTCCTGTTCGGGCTGACCTGGAAGCTCTTGCCGATCGGCGGATGGGGCGATGGCGCCTTCATCAACAAGGTCGGCCCGGTGCTGACGCTCGCCCTGCCGCAGATCGCCATCGTCGCCCGGCTGATGCGTGGCTCGATGATCGAATCCTTGCGGTCCCATCATATCCGCACAGCCCGCGCGCTCGGCCTCTCCGACTGGTCGGTGGTGGTCAAGCACGCGCTGCGCGGCGCCATCCTGCCGATCGTCTCCTTCACCGGCCCGGCAGCCGCGGCGCTGCTGACCGGCTCGGTCATCGTCGAGACGATTTTCTCCATTCCGGGCGTCGGCCGCTATTTTGTCGATGCCGCGCTCAACCGCGACTACACGCTGGTGATGGGAACGGTGGTGGTGATCGCCATCTTCACCATCGTCTTCAACCTGATCGTCGACGTCATGTACGCGGTCGTCGACCCGAGGGTGCGCTATGACTGACATCGCAGCCACGGCTCCCGCCGTCATCGGCCGCTCGCTCTGGGCGGACGCCTGGGCGCGCCTCAAGGCCAATCGCGCCGCCATGTTCAGTCTGTATTACCTTGCCCTGATCGGTGTCATCAGCGTGTTCGGGCCCTGGTTTGTGCCGCATCAATACACCACCATCTATGCCGACTATGTGCGCATGCCGCCAAGCCTGTCGGCCTATCCGAAGGCCGAGATGATCGAGACGGCGCTCACAGAAGCGATCAAGCGCATGCGGGTCGACATCAAGGAATGGCGGCAGGAAGGCAACCAGGTCTTCGTCACCGTCAAGTCGACCAAGCCGATCGACGACCGCAACATCCGCTATCTCGACCGTTCCGACGCCTTTGACGACACCAAGATCGATAGCAAGTCGCCCGACGGCCTCGAAGTGACGATGAGCGCCTCGGTCAAGCAGCAGTATTTCCTGTTCGGCACCGATAACACCGGTCGCGATCTGCTGTCGCGCACGCTGATGGCCGGGCGTATCTCATTGGCCATCGGTCTGCTCGCCGGGGTCGTGGCGGTGGTCATCGGCGTGGTCTATGGCGCCGCGGCGGGCTTTGCCGGCGGCAAGGTCGACGAGGTGATGATGCGCATCGTCGATGTGCTCTATTCCTTACCCTTCATTTTCTTCGTCATCATGCTGGTGGTGTTCTTCGGCCGCAACTTCGTGCTGATGTTCCTGGCCGTAGGCGCCGTGCTGTGGCTCGACATGGCCCGCATCGTGCGCGGCCAGGCGCTGTCGATCCGCCGCCAGGAATATGTCCAGGCTGCGGAAGCCATGGGCGTCGGCCAGCGCGGCATCCTGCTGCGCCACGTCATTCCCAACCTGCTTGGTCCCGTGGTGATCTACATGACGCTGCTGGTGCCGCAGGTCATCATCCTGGAGAGTTTCCTGTCGTTCCTCGGGCTCGGCGTGCAGGAGCCGATGACCAGCTGGGGGGTGCTGATCTCGGTCGGCGCCAAGAACATCGGCACCGCCAACTGGCTGCTCCTGTTTCCCGCCTTCTTCCTCGTCTCGACGCTGTTCGCCCTGAATTTCGTCGGCGACGGCCTGCGCGACGCGCTCGACCCGAGAGATCGATAAAGATGGGGACCGCTAAGATGGCTGCTTCCGAAACGATCCTCAGCGTCAAGGACCTCCGCGTCCGCTTCCGCACGCTCGACGGCGCGGTCGAGGCGGTGAAGGGCATCAACATCCACGTCAATGCGGGCGAAACCGTTGCCGTGGTTGGGGAATCCGGATCAGGCAAGAGCCAGACGATGATGGCGGCGATGAGCCTGCTTGCATCGAATGGCGAAGCCACCGGTAGTGTCGACTATCGCGGCCGCAACCTTCTGACATTGAGCAAATCCGAACTGAACAAGGTCCGCGGCGCCAAGATCAGCATGATCTTCCAGGAGCCGATGACCTCGCTCGATCCGCTCTATTCGATCGGCAACCAGCTGATCGAACCGATCCGCCGGCATCGGGGTTTGAATGCCGCCGAGGCCAACGAAGAGGCGCTCAAGCTGCTGCGCCTCGTGCACATCCCAGATCCCGAGCGGCGGATGAAATCCTATCCGCACGAAATGTCGGGCGGCCAGCGCCAGCGCGTCATGATCGCCATGGCGCTTGCCAACGACCCGGACATCCTGATCGCCGACGAGCCGACGACGGCGCTCGACGTGACCATCCAGGCGCAGATCCTGATGCTTCTGGCCGAGCTGCAACGCAAGCTCGGCATGGCGATCGTCTTCATCACCCACGATCTCGGCATCGTGCGGCGCTTCGCCGACCGCGTCTATGTCATGCGCCAGGGTGAGGTTGTCGAGGAGGGGGAGGCGGAGGCCATCTTCGTCAATCCGCAGCATGCCTATACAAAAATGTTGCTGGCGGCCGAACCGACCGGCAGCAAGGCGCCGCCGCCCGCCAATGCCCCGGTGGTGCTCGAAGGCAGGAATGTCGAAGTAACATTCAGGATCGGCGGCGGGTTTCTTGCTGGCGAGCCGCTGATGCTGCGCGCCGTCGACCACATCTCGATCCGGCTGCAGCGCAACCAGACCATCGGCATTGTCGGTGAATCCGGATCGGGCAAGTCGACGCTCGGCCGCGCCTTGCTGCGGCTGTTGCCGAGCGACGGCCTCATCCGTTTCGGCGATCGCGACATTTCCACTGCCGACCGTCAGGCGATGCGGCCGCTGCGGCGCGAGATGCAACTGGTCTTCCAGGACCCGTTCGGTTCGCTGTCGCCGCGCATGACCGTCGGCCAGGTCATCACCGAAGGGCTGCTGGTGCATGAGCCGAACCTGTCGGGCAAGCAGCGCGATCAACGTGCGGTCGAGGCCTTGAACGAAGTCGGCCTCGATCCCAACGCCCGCAACCGCTACCCGCACGAATTCTCCGGCGGGCAGCGGCAGCGCATCGCCATCGCCCGGGCCATGATCCTGAAGCCCAAGCTGGTGGTGCTGGACGAACCGACCTCCGCCCTCGACCGCTCGGTGCAGAAGCAGATCGTCGAACTGCTGCGCAAGCTGCAGGCCGACCACGAACTGTCCTACCTCTTCATCAGCCACGATCTCTCGGTCGTGCGCGCCATGGCCGACTACATCATCGTCATGAAGCAAGGCAAGATCGTCGAGGAGGGGCCGACGGAGGCGATCTTCAGCAATCCGCAGCACGTCTACACACAGACGCTGATGGCCGCCGCGATCGACGTCACACGCTTCAGGCTGAGCGCCTGAAGTGCTCCCGCTCGGGTGAGATCAAGTTCACTGCGATGACGAGGTGCATCTGCGTGCCCTGGCGCTGACAAGAGCCTCTTCCTGCTGCTTCAGCCGGTCGATCCTGGCCGTTTCACGGTCGGTGACCGCGGTTTTCACGCGTGAGCCGCCCAGCAGCCAGCGCGGGACGCTGGCGTTGGCGACCTTGCCGCGGGTGACCGCGGTTTGCGAGATGTCGCGAGCGATACCTCCCAGCGCGCTGTTGAGCTCCGTGCAGCTCATGCTGTCGTATTTGGCCGGATCGACGGTTCGGCCGATCGAGGAACAGCCGGCGACGAGAAACAGCGCAATCACAAGAACCGGTGGCGAAGCTGTCGTTGAAATCAGATTCATGTCCGCACCCCGGCATCGCCGTTCACTGGCTCTATCATATGCAACGAACTACCTAGAGCCGACGGCGATCTTCGTCAAAGTTTCCGATCGCTGCGGAACCCATCGCAGAGCCGAACCCATCGCCACATGAACACACGGGGAGTTCCCGCAAATCTCAGGAACGTTCTCGGTCACTCGAAGTTGGTGTCCGTCGAGTGCACCAAAACAATGACTGGTAAACGGGAAAGCCCGTCCCGGCTGACGCTGGGGCGGGCTTTCTTTTAGTGTTCGCTTGGGCAGGCAGTGGGCGATCAGTAGCCGTCGTTTTCGATGACCACGGGGTGGTGGCGATAGTGACGGTGAGTGGAAACGGAGCCTGTCACGACGACGGTGTCTCGGCGATGATGCCGGCTCACCACGACCAGGTCCCGACGATGATGCCGGCGGCCATGATCGTAGAATGCAACTTCGCCATGGCGGCGGTGATGCAAGCGCTGACCGTCCTCATTGATGATCCTGACGCTGTTGTGGTGTCGATGGTGGGTTCTGATAACCACATCGGCCTCGGCTGCCGAAGCTATGGCCGGCAAGCCAATGGAAAGCGCCAACGCGCACACGATCATTGTTTTCATTGCAGTTTCTCCATTCCCTGAAATTAGCCCTTCGTTTCGATAACTGCCTGTGATCACTTTGGTTCCGGCCTTCTTGGGGCCAGCCTGAAACACATGTGGCAAGTCGGAGGACGGGCGATCGCCGCCTAGGGCTGAGAAGGGGCTGCCTCTCGCTGATGGTACCTGCAAAGAACGATGCGTCTCGACGCGTCGGTCTCGCTCACGTCGGGCAGCACAACGATCTGCCCCCAAAAATCGCAATATCTGGCTACTGCCTCCGGCAGCTCCTTGGCGCTCATGCCAGAGATAGCAGCGACATCACCTTCGCTGCAGTTGGTCTTTCCGGAGAGCTGCGCCGCCGCCGCTACTATTTTGCAGGACCGCTCGTCGTTTGCCTGCGAGGGCGCGCAACTACAGGCAAGTGCGACTGCTGCTGTGAAAACCAATTTGCGCATGATGGCTCCGGACCTGACCGGCATTCTGTCGCCGCCGTAACTACAAATATGAAGCGCAGCTAATACAAAGGCAAATCCACCAAGCTATCTCTCGATTTGTCAAATGGCGGAACATTAGGCGCGCCTAATTGTTCTACTCCTCACAGCCGACATCCGTGTCTGCTGAAGATCAGCCGGCAAAGGCTGGTCGGCCCGCGTTGTCCGCCAGAGGTGCGGGCTTCCCAGGCAACAGGAGAACGATCATGAACAACATCATTTGGCTCGTTGGCGCGGTGGTCATCGTGATAGCGATATTGAGCTTCTTCGGCCTTCGATAAACGCGACGCGAGTTCTGGCCGGTCGCCCGTTGATCGGCCCGTCGGCCTTTCGTCGACTTTCCTGTTCCTCTGAGGCTTCCGTGGGGAGGAGCGGGGGTGTTCGCATTCCGTCCCCCGGCGGCCAACCCGGCCGTAGCGCCGATGCCAAGCATGCACTAACATTCCAGCCTGACCCCGTAGGGGCTGCCCAGTGATCTGTTCAAATTGGGGACCTACCCATGACCAATCATTGCTGTGGACCGGGCTATGCTTCTCCATCCGAGGCGATGACCGCACCTCGCGAAAAGCTGCTCTATACGATTGCCATCTACACCGGCACGGGCATTCAGAAGCCGGACTATCTGTGCACCATTGATGTCGACCCCGAGAGTTCGACCTACAGCCAAGTGATTTCACGTTTGCAAATGCCGGGCATTGGCGATGAGCTTCATCACTCGGGCTGGAATGCCTGCTCGTCGTGCCATGGCGATGCGAGCATGGAGCGGAAATATCTGATTGTGCCGGGTGTGCGCTCGTCCAATCTGCACATTGTCGATTGCGGTACCGATCCTCGCAATCCGACACTATTCAAAGTCATAAGCGGCGCCGACATCAAAGCCAGGACCAACTTGTCGGCACCGCACACGGTGCATTGCCTCGGCTCGGACATCATCGTTTCCATGCTTGGCGACGCTCAGGGCAATGCCCCCGGCGGCTATTTGCAGCTCAGCAAGGAGTTCGAGATTGTCGGACGTTGGGAAAACTCCATGGGCAGTATCAAGTTTGGTTATGATTTCTGGTACCAGCCGCGACACAACGTAATGGTCAGTTCGGAGTGGGCCGCTCCCAACACCTTCATGCCGGGTTTTGACCTGGAAGAGGTTGGCCATCTGAAATATGGCCGAGAGATCCATTTCTGGGATTTTGAAAAGAAGGAGCCGAAGCAAACATTCTATCTCGGGGAGGATGGCCTGATCCCACTGGAAGTGCGGTTCCACCATAATCCCGACAGCAGTCACGGCTTTGTTGGCGCGGCCCTTTCAGCAAATATCATCCATTGGTGGAAGGATGCGGCCGGCGATTGGCAATGGGAAAAAATTGTCGATGTCGACAATGAGCCGCATCCCGAATGGCCGATCCCGATACCGGGCGTGATCTCGGTCATTCTGCTCAGCATGGACGATAGATACCTCTATCTGTGCAACTGGCTGCACGGCGACATCCGTCAGTACGACATCTCGGACCCTCACAATGCCAAGCTTACCGGACAAGTGTGGATGGGCGGACTTCTCGGCCGTGCGCCTGAGGTCAATGGCGTGAAAGTGACTGGCGGGCCCCAGATGATACAGCTCAGCCTCGACGGCAAGCGCCTGTATGTGACGACCTCTCTTTTCTCGACCTGGGACAACCAGTTCTATCCGGAAATCCGCACCAATGGCGGATGCATGCTGATGGTCAATTGCGATACGGAAAACGGCGGCATGGAAATCGATCCGCTGTTTGTCGTTGATTTTGGCAAGGAACCAAATGGGCCAAGTCGCTGCCACGAAACCCGTTATCCCGGCGGTGATTGCACGAGTGACATCTGGGTATGACCAGCTTCACCATCACTCTCGCCAATCAAGGCGGTGCGGCCTTTGACGTCGATCACCGCAAGCCTCTCTTGCAAAGCTTGCGCGAGCAGGGCGTGGATCTGCCCTACGGGTGCCAGTATGGCGGCTGCATAAGCTGTGCAGCCAAAATAATCAGCGGCAAAGTCAATCAACAAGCGCAGCGGGCGTTGAACAACCGCCAGATCAACAATGGCTATATAATCCTCTGCGTCGCCCGCCCTTTGAGTGACTGCACGCTGGAGGTCGGCGTTGAAAGCCACGACAAGCTCTACCGCAACCCCTTCCTTGACCCCTTGGCCGCGCATGAATTGAAAGCCGATATTGCGACCCCGTTGGACGAAGAGAAATGACCTACATGAATCATGATGAGCCCTATCCGGAGGCTTATCTGCAAGGAATTCTGAAATCGGTCAAAACCATCGCGATGGTGGGGGCCAGCCCCGACAAAACCAAGTTCTCCTATGGTGTACTGCGGGTGCTGCACGAGATCGGCTACGATATGATCCCCGTCAACCCCAGTCCCGGTCTGGATGAAATTCGAGGGCTTAAGGTGTACCCGTCGCTGGCGGCCATCGACCGGCCTGTCGATATGGTCGAGGTTTTTCGCCGTTCCGAAGATCTGTTGGAAGTTGCTGAGGAGGCCATCGCCATCAATGCCAAGGTTCTGTGGGGTCAGATTGGGGTGCGCGATGACGCTGCCGCTCAGTTGGCGGAGGAAGCAGGCTTGAAAGTGGTGATGAACCGCTGCCCTAAGATTGAGTTGTTCCGCCCCTTCTGGAAGCCGAAGTTGCACTTGGGAATATGATTGCAGCCTCACTGAATTTGGAGTTGTCGCGGCAACGGACCTGTTCCCTTTGGTCTTGGATTGAATTTTACCCCAGGTACGATGCCAGATGGGCGCTGAGATCACGCGCGTCGTCGCCAGCGCCGTCGATCAGCGCAGATTTGCGGCGGCGCAGAAACTGCATTCCCATCAGGTACATGCCCGGATGTTCAGCAACCCCGCCGTCGTGACGGACATAACCCTTGCGGTCGAGGACCGGCAGCTCCAGCCACGAATAGTCCGGACGGTAGCCGGTGGCCCAGATGATCGTCCTGATCGCGCCGCTGGCGAGGTCGAGGCCGAGCGGCGGGTTGCCCTCTACACGGGTCGGCGGCGGGCGATCCGGCGGCCCGACCGTCGCGTCTAGGCCGTTGTCGCGCGCCCATTCGTCGATGAGGTCGAGCAGCCGGGCCATCTTCAGATCGGAAAGCGCACACATGTTGCGCAATGACCCCGCAAACTGGGCCTTGCCGTCTTCGGTGATGCCGGCGAGACGACCGACGAGCCGGACGCCGAGGTCGACCAGCGCATTGAGGTCGAGGGTGGTGCGGTCGGGCGTGCCGGCAAGCTGCAGCGAAGGAACCCGTCGTGCCCGCCTGATGTCGTCTACCTGGTCGTAGCGCTCGTCGAGCACGCCGGCGGCGTCCATCCACCACTCCAGGTCCTTGCCGCGATAGACTCGGGGCGCCCGGATGTGCTCGCCCACCGACAGGGTCACTTGGCGTCCCGAACGCTGCAGCTCCTGAGCGATCTGGGTGCCGCTGGCCGACGCGCCCGCCACCAGCACGCCACCGTCGGCAACCTGACCCGGATTGCGGTAGGACTGCGCCGTCAGCATGGTGACCGACGGCGGCACGCGGACGGCGAAATCGGGCTGGCGCGCGATGTTGCATGCGCCCGACGCCAGCACCACGGTCCGGGACCGCCACTCGCCGCGATCCGTGCGCACAAGATATCCCGCCCCGTCGCTGCGAACAGAGGTGACGGTCGTGTGGGTTCTGACCGGAGCCGAGATCGCCTTGGCATAGTTCCCAAGGAAATCGATCACCTCTGGCATCGTCCGGTAGCCATCGGGGTCGTCGCCGTCATAGCGGAAGCCCGGTAGCCGGCTCTGCCAGTTCGGGGTGAGCAACCGCAGCGAATCCCACCGCTCGGTGCGCCAGGTATGGGCAATCTCGCCGCGCTCCAGCAGCACATGGTCGATCGAACGCTCCGCGAGGCAGCGGCTCATCGCGAGCCCCGCGTGCCCTGCACCGACGATCACGGTGGTGACGGAACTAATCGCGCCCTCTCAGAGTCTACGGCTCGAAGTGCCTTTCAATTCACCACGACCGTGACGTTCGTCGGATTGGTGACAATGTCATAGACTGCAGATCGCTTCTGCGACTGAGCGACGAGAGCCTCGATGTCCTCGGGCTTGGCGTCGGCGTCGATGTTGTACTTCACCGTGATGCCGCTGAAGCCGTTGCGGACGTCGCTGTCGATGCCGAGTATGCCGGCGAGATCCATGTCGCCTTCGATTGTGGCCTTCACCGACTTCAACTGGATGTTGCGGTTCTGGGCAACCGCGGCGATGCCGGCGGTCAGGCAACTCGCCAGCCCGACCAGCACGTATTCGACAGGCGTGGCGCCCTTATCCAAGGAAGCGAAGACCTCCGGATGGTCGGCGTCGAATGCGAACGTGGTCTTGCGATGCTGGTCCTGGCCGAGACCGTAGAAGCTCTCGACTGTCGAGTGGCTGTGGGTGCCATCCTTCCATTCGCAAGCCGCGCGCCACTTGAATTGCGCGGCCTCCGGGGCGTTGGAAAGCGCTTCCTTTGCGGCGAGAAGCGCCTCTACGTTAACGCCATTGTTGGCCTGTACTTCGGAAGCCATGATTATCCTCCCTACCTTGCACTGGCTCAAAAACCCGACCGATTCCACTGACCTCCTGATCAGATTTCACCATGGCCTGGCATGGTATGGGTAGCGAAGTTTTTCTTCAAGGTGATTCCGCGATTTGCCTCTGGTACGACAAGGACGCGGAGGCTGCGGCCCCGCTTCTACGTCGAGACCTTACCGATAGCGCAGTGGGTGCCGTTCACCGTGCATCGCCACTGCGACGAAGTGATCCGCTGTACTTCGGGTCTTCCGCTTGCCGTGCTGCCATGCTTAATTCGAGGAAATTCACATCAAATTATAGAGTTGCCACGTGATACCAATCTACATTGGGTATGATCCACGCGAATCCCGAGTTCTGGACGTAGCGCGATGGAGCGCCTACCGGCGGACAAGCACGCCGTTGCAGATACAGCCACTCGTGCTCAAAGACCTTGAAGCCCAAGGAATCATGAAGCGACCGATGGTGGTACGTGATGGCAAGCTCTGGTGCCCGATTTCCGAGGCACCGATGTCGACCGAGTTTGCCATATCGCGCTTTGCCGTTCCGTTCATGAGGCAAGGCGGCTGGGCCATGTTCTGCGATTGTGACGTCCTGTTTCTGAAGGATCCAGTCAAGTTGCTCGACCTGGTCGATCCTTCCTACGCGATTATGGCGGTTAAGCACCAGCAACGCGAATCCGAAGCGGTCAAGATGGACGGGCAAACGCAGACGTTCTATCGCCGCAAAAACTGGTCGTCGGTCGTTTTGTGGAATCTGGATCATCCGGCCAACAAGCGGCTGACCAACGAGATGCTCAATACGTGGCCCGGACGTGACCTCCACGCCTTCAAATGGCTTGAGGACCATGAGATCGGGGAATTGCCTCTGGCATGGAACTACCTCGTAGGGGCTTCGGCTTCCGAACTCGACCCCGCCGATGTCTCGCTGGCGCACTACACGCTCGGCGGTCCTTGGTTTGCTGGCTGGTCCGGCGCCACGCAATGGGACGAATTATGGAGCCGAGAAGAGAGCATTCTGCGCGCGTTTGAGGAACATGCGGTTCATATTCCCGCATGAAAACTCCGCTTTCGGACCTCTTGCCAACCTTCTCAAAGCCAATTCTTCGCTTGCCCAGGGTCACCGGTCCCGCCTTGGTGATGGGGGCAGCGCCGAATTTTCGCCTCCCGCAGGGACATGATGCCGATTGGGGACTGGTGACGGTCAATGCTTCCCAGCTTTTGGCGGAAACCTTCGGTCTCCCCGTTCCCGACATCGCCGTGCTCCGCCGCGGCATTTTGGTCGGCCGGGACGAGCAGGATTTTTACAAGCGCGATTTGTTGAAAGGACGGCAGGCAAAGCATCTGATCATCCCGATTTGGCCGGACGTTGAGGACAAGCTGATAGCCGGTTGTCGCACCTTTGATTATCGGTATGACACCTTGCAGGCGCTTACGAGATGGCAGCTTGCCAACATCGTCTGGCGGCTTAGCGGCAAATATCATGTGTCGCGCGGCTGGCACCGGAAAATCTCCACCGGAGCCTTCGCGATCATGCTGGCGCGTTTCGCCGGTTTCGCTCCTGTTGTCGTCAGCGGGTTTTCCCTGTCCCAAGCCGGGCATGGATACGACACCCGAAATGCCTTTCGATATCATGCCGACGAAGATGCGGATTTGCTTCGACGGGTGGTGAAAAGAGGCGAGCCAATCTACGCAGAGGATAGAGACTTCGCTGCAGAAAGCGGATTGCCCTTGTGGCAGGGACAGATGCCATGACGACGACAGACGACCTTGCTTCGCTGTTGAAAAGAGGAATATCCATTAGCCGGAACCGTGAGCTCGATTGGACGTTGGGCGCCCACCAATGACCAATTTGACCCGCCGCCCTTCGTGAGGTCGATGTGCTGAATATCTCGATGGCTGATCGGCTGGCTATCAAGTCCATTCTCGTTATTCAGACGAAGTACATCGGGGATGTCATTCTGACCTCGGCGCTCGTGCGAAATCTGCGCCTCGCTTACCCAAACGCTGCGATAGCCATGCTTTGCGCTTCTGGCCTGCGAGACTTCGTAGTCAGCCAGAATATCGCAGACGTGGCCATCGGATTCGACCGTCGAGGTGCTGGTAGAAGTCTGCCTAAGCGAGTGAAGGAATATTCAGGCTTGGTCGCTGACCTGCGCCGCCGAAAATTCGATCTCACCATTGACGTAACCGACTCGAAGACATCACGGATATTGCACAGGTCAATCGGCGCCCCCCTGCGCGTTGGATACAATCCCCCGGAAAAGCCCATGAAATTTTGGGAAGTTCAGCCTGCTAATATATTTGCTGAAACGTTCGGCCATGGAGGCGCGCACTACTTGTACCGATATCTGTCCCCGCTTGAAGCGCTTGGGATAGAATTGCGAGAAGTGACACCGAGGCTTGAACCCACACCAGTCGGGCGAAGCGCATCTGCCCAGATTCTGGCGCAAAGCAATCTGGCCGTAAAGGCTTTCGTCGCAGTACACGCTGGAGCAAGGTTCGAAGGGCGGTGTTGGCAACCTGAACGGTTCGCTGCAGTAATCGACGAGGTTTATGCAACCAAGGGCCTGCGGTCATTGCTTATTGGTGGACCTGATGAGAGCACAACCGCGCAAGCTATCTTGAATGCGGCAGCGTCGCCATTGGTGAGCGTTGTTGGCAAAGCCTCGCTTGAGACACTAACAGCATTGCTTTCGGATGCATTTATCTTTCTGGGAAACGAGAGCGGCCCAATGCACCTGGCTGCGTCAGTCGGAACTCCGGTTGTGGGCCTGTATGGCCTGACGCCCCCCGACATCTGGGGGCCTTTTGGGGTGCTTCACCGCACCGTTGAGCCGCCGTTGCCTTGCCAGTGTGTTGCACCCGGATTGTGCAAACCCGACAACCCGGGCGGCGTCTACTGCGTTCATCGACTACCAGTTGCCAAGGTTGCTCAAGCGACACGAGACTTGATAGACGCAGTGAGACAACGGGCGGATAAGACGGCCAATTGACCTACAGCCATGACCGGCCCGCTTGAAACCGTGAAGAAGGCCCTGCAGGCCTATGTCGACAAGGATCGCGCGCCCATCGATTCGGTGATCGACAGGCCGTACAGCTTCACCAGTCCGCTCGACAACGCGCTCGGTCGCGAAATCGATTTTGAACGCTGCTGGCTGTCAATAACATCCCCTCGTCTCCCAACTATGCACATCGAACCTGCCTAGCCGCGGCGCTCGGGCGGTTCGGCCGCTTTTTGATCGTTTCATCTTGATGATAGTGGACGCGCGGCTTCCGGCTCAATTTCGGCCAAACACGACTTGAGGAGTGGCCCACAAAAAGACGCTCTTGGCGTTCAGCGGACCCTGTTGATCGCGATCATGGCACGCCGTTAATATTAGCGTTGTTCTCCATTCGAAGCGCTCAGGCCGGAAGCTGCCGTGCGTAGACGCCCCAGTCATTGCCCGCTGCGGATAAGTTTGCAGTTGGACAATGATGGCCAGCCGGGCGATCCCGGTATTTAGCGTTGCTTCGGCGAGTCAATACTGAGCCTGCGCTTGCGCGCCATCTCTCCGACAGGACCAACGGCTGGACGCGATCGAGCGCAGGCGGATTCAGTTGGTGCTTGTTGTGGCGGTGAACCCGCACTGCTTCTGTTCCATATCGATCTGCTTCGTGATGCGGACGGCGTTCTGTGCGTAGGCCTCCGTCACGGAGCCACTATTCACGGTCTTGTCCTTCAGCGGACTCACGCCTGCGCAGAGGTGGAAAACATGCGGCTCAGTGGACTTCGCGGCTCCGTTTTCGGGCGCGATCCAGTACACGACATCCTGACCAGCGGGGTGTGCCGCGTCCTTCGTCGCCGCAGCCACCGTGGTGGAGTCAGTGGCGATCTCCTGCGCCTGAGCGGCGACGTCGGGCGAACAGGCGGTGGTGGGCTGCCCCGACTTGATTTGGGCTGCGCATGCGTTCATATCCTGGGTGTATTGTTCGACCGACGGGGGTTTGAAACTGATCCCCATGACCGTCGCGAGCACGGCCAGCGCAGCGCCGAGGCCGCCGGCAACCTTCTTGGTCTGGGGATCCATGTTTTTGTCGGTGAGGATCAGGAAAACCAGCGGGAGGAAGGCAATCAGCGTGATGATTGCGCCGAGCTGGTTTTGGAAGAAGAACCTGGCCGGGTCGGATGCGCGGGCCGGATCGTGCCTGTTGGCCGCCTTCCACAACAAGTTGCCGGCGATTGCAAAAATCGCGATGCCGACCAGAAGGCCGATGATCAGCGGCAGGTGTCCCTGGTCGAACTTATTCTGGCGAAGCAGCATAATCCCGTAGATCTCGCCGCCAATGGCGACGATCCACGAGAGTGCGGCGAAAAGGCGAAGACGCGTGGCGGAGGACTTCTGGCCCTGCGTCGCTTGCCAATCCTTGGTAACGTCTGGCTTGTTGTCGGTCATTGACCAGTTCCCCTTATATCGACACTTCTGCGGGCGCCGTTAGACCAGAAGGCCAACCCGCCCTACGCAGCGTCATTGAACGGGCGTCCCCTGCCTAGCGACGCGGCGAAAATGTGAGCGCCACTGCAGGCCTCATCCCGTCCATATTGCGCATGAGTGAATCCGTCCGTCCATACCCACGGAGGCAGACGTCTATGCGGCGATGGCTCCGTTCTTCTTAATCTCTGGCTCGAACTTGACGCTGCGTTCCCTCGCTTGCCTCGCTTGCCTCGCTTCCCTGGCGATCCGGTAGAAGCCGGTCACAGGACCGATCGAAAGCAACGTCGGCAGATCCGAACTGAGGCCGGATCGATTGTCCAAGGACCTTAAAGTGGCCAGTCCGCTGGCGCGAAGCGGACATAGATGGCGAGATGAGAACCATCTGCAAAATCGCGAGTGGTTAAAGGCGCCGGAAGCAAGCCGACCTGGGCTGGCGAGTGAGACGGGCAGCAATAGCGTGTCGCATTTTGATAGCTATGCGTCTGCCAACTGCATCGAGCGGCCTAGATGCTTTTCCATTTTTTCTGTGGGGATATCTGTGGGGGCGCCAAAGTCGGGATGCGCTAACACGTTGTTTTTTCTGGTCGGAGTGGCAGGATTTGAACCTGCGACCCCCTCGTCCCGAACGAGGTGCGCTACCAGGCTGCGCTACACTCCGTGACCAGACCGCGGGCTTATAGCCGCCGCACTTCGTTCCTGCAAGCGGCAATGGCAGCGGTTCTGTCGCATTTCGTCGTCTTTCGTCGGGCATTCCCGGAAAGCCCGGATTTCCACCCGGGATAAACGAGGTTTAAAGCCTTGTGTGCTAAACCGCCGCTTGGATGGAATCCTATTTCTGCCGCCTGGAGCTTTGCTGTCTTGCCCCCAAAAATCGTTGGCGAAGCCCGCCCCAACAGCTTCGAATTCGAAACCGAGGCGCTGATCAAGGCGTCGGGTTTTCGCGAATACGATGCGCGCTGGTGGTTCGGTCATCCCGGCTCCGCGCAGCCGCCGGAGCTTAATCTGATCGGCGTCCAGGCGCTCGGCATGGGGCTCGGCACGCTGATCCGCCGTCTCGGTGCTGGCCCCGATATCGTCACCGGGCACGATTTCCGTTCCTACTCGCTGTCGATCAAACTGGCGCTGGTCACCGGCCTGATGGCCGCCGGTGCAAAGGTGAGGGATATCGGCCTGGCGCTGTCGCCGATGGCCTATTTCGCCCAGTTCGCGCTGGACACACCGTCCGTCGCCATGGTTACCGCCTCGCACAACGAGAATGGCTGGACCGGCGTCAAGATGGGCGCGGCGCGGCCGCTGACCTTCGGCCCGGAGGAGATGAGCGCCTTGAAGGCGATCGTGCTGGCTGGCGACTTCGACCTCGCCGGCGGCGGTTCCTATGACTTCGTCCGAGATTTCCGTGCGACCTATCTCGATGATCTGGTCAGTGACAAGCGCATCACGCGAAAGCTGAAAGTGGTCGCCGCTTGCGGCAATGGTACCGCCGGCGCCTTTGCCCCGGAGGCCTTGCTGCGCATCGGTTGCGAGGTCATCCCGCTCGATGTCGAACTCGACCACACCTTCCCGCGCTACAATCCCAATCCCGAGGACATGAAGATGCTGCATGCCATTAGGGACAAGGTGCTGGAGACGGGCGCCGATGTCGGTCTCGGCTTCGACGGCGATGGCGACCGTTGCGGTGTCGTCGACAATGAAGGCAACGAGATTTTTGCCGACAAGGTCGGCGTCTTGCTCGCGCGTGATATTTCGCTGCTTCACCCGGCCTCGACCTTCGTCGTCGACGTCAAGTCGACCGGCCTGTTCAACACCGACGCGGTGCTGCGCGCCAACGGCGCCGTCACCGACTACTGGAAGACCGGTCACTCCTACATCAAGCGCCGCGTCGCCGAGCTCGGCGCCGTCGCCGGCTTCGAAAAGTCAGGCCATTTCTTCTTCAATCCGCCGATCGGGCGCGGCTATGACGACGGGCTCGTCACCGCGATCGCCATCTGCCAGATGCTGGATCGCAGCCCCGGCAGTTCGATGGCCGACCTCTACCGGGCGCTGCCGCTGACCTTCGGCACGCCAACCATGTCGCCGCACTGCGCCGACGATGTGAAGTATGGCGTGGTCGAGCGGGTGGTTGCCGATTTTCAGGCGATGCAGCGCGATGGCGCCAGCTTCGCCGGCCAGAAGATCATTGATCTGATCACCGTCAACGGCGTGCGCGTGGTCGCCGAGGACGGCACTTGGGGCCTGGTGCGGGCGTCATCGAACAAGCCGGAGCTTGTCGTGGTCGTCGAAAGCCCGGTGTCGTCGCAGCGACGCCGGCAGATGTTCGAGGCCGTCGACGCCGTGCTGCGACGCAGCCCCGAAGTCGGCGCCTACAACCAGACTTTCTAAGCTTCAGGACCCGATCGCGGCGTAGCGAAGCGTACTCAGCCGGCTGAAGCTAGGGCGCTCCAGTCGAACGCTCGCGCCCAGTCGGCAAAACTGTGCCAGCGGACCTCCGGGAAATCCTTGTGCAAGGCGGCGATATCGACATCGTAGCCGACGCGGTCGAACCATTCGAACATCAGGGCCGCATCCTCGCTTTGCTGGCGCGCCGCGGCGAGCGGGATTTCCTGATAGCGGATCGGGTGACCGATGGCTTCGGACAGGATTTTCGCTTGCTCTTCGCCTGATAATTCGTCCCCGGCGAAATCGAACCGCCTGCCGAACACCTGTTCTCGCCGCTCGGCCAAAGCGGCGACGAAGCCGCCAATGTCCGCCAGGGAGACCAGTTGGAGGACGCGTTTGGGAGGCATTGCGAAGGCATAGGTGCCCTGGCTGAGCGCGCCGATCGACCATGGCGCGACGACATTCTCCATGAAGGCGACCGGCGCGCTGATCGTGTAGGGGATGCCGAGCCCGACGACATGTTTCTCGACCAGATATTTGCTTTCGAAATGCGGGATGCCGGTCTTCTTGTCGGCGTCGGCAACGGATGAATAGATCAAATGTCCGACGCCGGCAGCCTTGGCCGCATCTGCGGCGATGATCCCCTGGCGGGTTTCCTCCTGCATGCCAGCCTCATAGCTGTTGCCCATCAGGAACATGGTGTCGACGTCTTTTGCGGCCCTCACGACGGAGGCCGCGTCAGCCAGATCACCGGCCACGATCTCGGCGCCCGCAGACGCCAGTTGCCGTGCGGCCTCACCGTCCGGCTTGCGCGTCAATGCCTTGACGCGATGTCCCCTGGACAACAGAGCGCGTGCAACCGCGCCGCCTTGCTGACCAGTCGCGCCGGTTACCAGAATGTTTCGTTTGCTGGCCATGGTGTGTGTTCCTTCTTGTTTGGCTGCAGCAAAGTTAGGATCTTCCGCATTGATGCATAATTGGCTATAATTGGAAAACGTCGTCCCAATTTTGGATACAATGATCGATCTCAACGATATCGTCGTGTTTGCTCGCGTCGTCGAAGCCGGCAGTTTCACCGCCGCCGCGCGCCTGCTCACCATGCCCAAGACGACGGTCAGCCGCCGCATTGCCGCGCTCGAACGCGAAGTCGGCGTCCGCCTGCTGCAGCGCACGACACGTAGCCTCAACCTGACGGATGCCGGGCGTCTCTACTATGAGCAGAGCAGCCAGGGCCTGCGCTCTATCGAGGAGGCAAATCTGCGCCTGGCGGAGGCGAGGGCGGAGCCGTCGGGTACGATTCGCATTTCGGCCCCGGTTGGCTTTAGCGGCCATTTCCTCATCCGCGCCGTGGTCGACTTTCTCGCAATGTATCCGAAGACCAATGTCGAACTCCGCCTCACCGACGACAGGCTCAATCTGGTCGAGGATGGCATAGACCTCGCTTTCCGCACCGGAATCCTTCAGGATTCGACGCTGATCGCCCGCAAGCTCGGCTCCACGCACCGGCTGCTCGGCGCCAGCCCGGACTATCTCGCCCTGAACGGCACACCGCAAAGCCCGGCGGACCTCACGCACCATCAATGCGTCATCGCGGGCGCTTCTGCCTCAGGCGCTCATTGGGTGCTGGAAGGGCCACACGGCCAGGAAACGGTCATGGTGGCAGGGCGCTTTGCCGCCAATGAAATGCAGGCGGTCGTTGCGGCCGCGCTCGCCGGCTTCGGCATCGCCCAATTGCCCCAGGCGATGGCCGAAGGGCTTATCAAGGAGGGGCGACTGCAGCACGTTCTCGCGGACTACACGACACCGGCCGGCGGCTTGCATGCCCTCTATCCGAGCAGCCGCCACCTATCGCCCCTGGTCAAGGCATTTATCGAGCTTGCATCCAAACGAATTTCCAAGGGCATAAACACCGCTTAAGGCTTGTGTAGTAGCAACCGGTCACCCAATGCTTCTGAGCGCGAGACCCGAATGACCGAGCGGATCGTTAGTTTTGTCATGAGCGGCGGCATCGGCTCGCGGCTATGGCCGCTGTCGCGCGAGGACAACCCCAAGCAGTTCCACGATCTGTCCGGCGATGGCTCGATGCTGGCCAAGACCTTGCGTCGGCTCACGGCGAGACCGGAGGGCGAAACGCCCATCTTCCTGATCGCCTCGGAGCGTCATGCCGACCGCGTCCGTGCCGACCTTGCCGGCCTCGATCTCGCCGGCGGCGGGCCGTTGTTCGAGCCGACCGGCCGCAACACCGCCGCCGCCGTCGCGCTGGCGACGCTGCGCACGCTGTCCGAGTTCGGCGACAGCCTGGTTCTGGTGGTGCCGTCGGATCACGAGATCAACACCCCGCGCCAATTCTGGCACAGTGTCGAAGCCGGTACCGAGGCGGCGCGCCAGGGCCGGCTGGTGGTGTTCGGCGTCAAGCCGACGCAACCCGAGACCGGCTACGGCTATATTGAAGTCGCGGCCGAGAGCGGCGGCACCTTCGACGTGTCGCGCTTTGTCGAAAAGCCTGACCTTGCAACGGCGCAGGACTATCTCCAGGCCGGAAGTTTTTATTGGAACACCGGCATCTTCCTGTTTCGCGCCGGCGCCATGCGCGACGCCTTCGCGGCGTTCCAACCTGACATCTGGCAGGCCACCGATGCGGCCTACAGAGCGGCGACATCGGATCTGTCCGGCCTCTATATGCCGCTCGAACTCTACGCCGCCATTCCGTCGAACTCGATCGACTACGCCATCATGGAGAGGGCGAAAGACATCGCCATGGTGCCGGCCGGCTTCCGCTGGAACGATCTCGGCTCCTGGCAGTCGCTGCTCGATGTCGGCCCCGCCGACGACCAGGGCAATGTCGTTATCGGCGATGTCGTCGCCATCGACTGCGAGAACTCCTACATCCGCAGCGACGGCCGCCTGCTGTCGGCGATCGGCATGAAGGACGTCGCCATCGTTTCCACCGCCGACGCCACCTTCGTCGCTCCCGTCAGCCACAGCCAGCACGTCAAGAAGATCGTCGAACAGCTTGAGAAGTCGGGCCGGCTGGAAACCCGGTTCACGCCGGCGCATGACCGTGTCATCGAAAGCGGCGCCTGGCGGCGGCGCGTGCATCACTGGCTGTTTCAGGAGACCTTGCCGCTCTGGTCGACATCGGGCGTCGACGAGCGCCATGGCGGTTTTCACGAAGCGCTCGGCCTTGATGCCTCACCGCTGATGAAGCCCAAGCGCATGCGCACCATGGCAAGGCAGGTCTATGCCTTCGCCGTCGCCAAAGCGCGCGGCTGGGACGGTCCGGCCGACCGGCTGATCAGCCACGGCATCGACTTCGTGGCCAAGAATGGCCGCACCGACAAAGGCGGTTGGGTGCGCACGCTGAACGTCGACGGCTCCGTCGCCGACGCCACCGAGGATGCCTACGATCATTCCTGCGTGCTGCTGGCACTGGCGCATGCGCATCTGTCGGGCAATCCCGACGCCTTGCGGCTTGGTCAGGAAACCTTCGCTTTTCTCGACACATATCTCGAGGACAGCCGCCTGACCGGCTTCCTCGAGACATCTGACGGGGAGGGCGAGCGGCGCTCCAACCCGCACATGCATCTGCTCGAGGCGTTTCTCGCCTGGTACCAGGCGACCGGCGAGCGCACCCATCTGCGCCGTGCGGCGCGCATCATCGACCTGTTCCGCAGCCATTTCTTCGACGCCGAAAGCTGGACCCTGGGCGAGTATTTCGACGCCGAATGGAAACCGTCCGCCGGCGAGAAGGGGGCCTGGACCGAGCCCGGACACCATTTCGAATGGGCCTCGCTGCTGGTCGATTTCGCCGAGCGCAGCGGCCAGGCGGATTTGAGCAGCTTCGCCCGAAAACTCTACGCCTCGGCCATCGCCAACGGCCTCAACCGCGCCACCGGTCTCGCTTATGGCGCCGTCTCCAGGCAAGGCCTGCCGCTCGACCGCGTCTCCCGCAGCTGGCCGCAGGCCGAAGCGGTCAAGGCGGCAATTGCGCTGGATGGCTCGGGCGGGCCCGACCTCAAGCCCGAAATCGAGGAACGCGTTGGCCGCCTGTTCCGCTGGCACATCGACCCGGCGCCGCTCGGCCTGTGGATCGACCGCATCGATGAACGCGGCCGTTCGCTGGCGACTGATGTGCCGGCCAGCATCTTCTATCACCTGGTCTGCGCGCTGACCCAGTATCTGGACAGCACGGCGCAGAAGCCGACGTAGGCTGCGCTCAGTAGGGGCTCGCCACGTCCCCTGTCTCGACATAGATCGACTTCAGCTGCGAATAGAGCGCCAGTGCCGCCAGCGAATTCTCCCGCCCGATGCCGGATTGCTTGAAACCGCCGAAAGGAATCTCAACCGGTGTCAAATTGTAGGCGTTGATCCAGCAGGTGCCGGCCTGCAGTTCGGCGATGACGCGATGGGCGCGCGGCAGGTCGCGGGTGAAGACGCCGGCGGCGAGGCCGAACTCGGTGTCGTTGGCGCGGTCGATCACCTCGTCCTCGCCGTCGAATTTCAGCACGCTCATCACCGGCCCGAAAATCTCCTCGCGGGCGATGCGCATCGTGTCGGTGACGCCGGTGAAGACCGTCGGTTCGATGAAGAAGCCGCCGTCAAAACCTTGCAGCGAAGGCACGTTGCCGCCACAGGCGAGGACAGCGCCATCCCGCTTGCCGATTTCGATATAGCCGATCACCTTGTCGTGCTGCGCTTTCGACACCAGCGGACCCATCTGGGTTTCGGGATCGAGCGGATCGCCGATGCGGATCTTCTTCGTCCGCTCTATCAAACGATCGACGAAGCGGTCGTGAATGCCGCTCTGCACGAAGACGCGCGTGCCGTTGGAGCAGATTTGGCCGGTCGAATAGAAATTGCCGAGCATGGCGCCGCCAATGGCATTCTCGATGTCGGCATCGTCGAAGACGATCAGCGGCGACTTGCCGCCAAGCTCCATCGTCGCATGCTTCATCTTCGAACCGGCCAGCGACAGCACCTTGCGCCCGGTCGGCACCGAGCCGGTCACCGAGACCTTGGCGACGACATCATGGCCGACGAGACCGGCGCCGACATCGCCATAGCCCTGCACGACGTTGAACAGCCCATCGGGCAGGCCGGCCTCGCTGTAGATCTCGGCCAGCGCGAGCGCCGAAAGCGGCGTGTTCTCCGACGGCTTGAACACCATGGCGTTGCCCATGGCCAGCGCCGGCGCGGATTTCCAGCCGGCGATCTGGATCGGGTAGTTCCAGGCGCCGATGCCGACACAGACGCCGAGTGCCTCGCGCCTGGTGTAGGCGAAGGGGCCGCCGAGATCGACTGACTCGCCATTGTAGGCAGCGACCGCGCCGCCGAAATATTCAAGGCAGTCCGCGGCCGACGGCGCGTCCGCGACCAGCGTTTCCTGGATCGCCTTGCCGGTGTCGAGCGTCTCGATGCGGGCGAGGTCGGCGTTGCGGGCGCGCAAGATATCGGCGGCGCGGCGCAGGATGCGTCCGCGTTCGACCGGCTTCAGCCGCGCCCATGCGGGCTGCGCGGCTCGCGCAGCCTCGACGGCAAGCTCCAGCACGTTCGGTGTCGCCGAACGCAGCATGGCGATCGTCTCGCCGGTTGCCGGATAGATGACCGGCAGCGGCGCGCCTTGCTCATCGTCGATGTAGCGTCCGTTGACATAGTGCGATGCCGTGGGCTGGGCGCGCATGGAGGTCTCCAAATCGTCTTCGCTTGGGCGGAACGTTCGCCGGATCATGCTCTATCTGTCGGATGCCTGCCAGCGCGGATTGATCCAGGGTTCCTGGTTGGACGGCGCCAGCGGCGTGCGGCCGAGAATGTGGTCGGAAGCCTTCTCGCCGGTCATGATCGACGGCGCATTGAGGTTGCCGTTGGTGACGCGCGGGAAGATCGAGGAATCGGCGACGCGCAATCCCTCGACGCCGATGACCCGGCATTCCGGATCGACGACGCTCATCATGTCGTCGGCGTGGCCCATCTTGCAGGTGCCGCAAGGATGGTAGGCGCTCTCGGCGTGATCCCTGATGAAGACATCGAGATCGTCATCCGACTGCACGTGGCTGCCCGGCGAGATTTCCTTGCCGCGGTAGCCATCGAACGCCTTCTGGCCGAAGATCTCGCGGGTCAGCCGGATGCAGTGGCGGAACTCCGTCCAGTCGTCAGGATGCGACATGTAGTTGAAGCGGATCACAGGCTTCGATTTCGGGTCCGGCGAGCGCAGCGTCACCGAGCCGCGCGACTTCGACCGCATCGGTCCGACATGCGCCTGGAAGCCGTGCGACTTCGCCGCTGCTTTGCCATCATAGCGGACCGCCGCCGGGATGAAGTGGTACTGGATATCGGGATAGTCGACACCGGCGCGTGAGCGCACGAAGGCCGCTGCCTCGAAATGGTTGGTGGCGCCTAGCCCGGTCTTGAAGAACAGCCACTGCGCCCCGATCAGCGCTTTCGAGAACGGGTTGAGCACCGAATTGAGCGTGATCGGCTGTGTCGATTCCTGCTGGATATAGAGCTCCATATGGTCCTGCAGGTTGCGGCCGACGCCGGGCCTGTCGGCCACCACGGCAATGCCGTTTTCCCTCAGATGCTCGGCCGGACCGATGCCCGACAGCATCAGGATCATGGGCGAATTGATCGACGAAGCGGCGACGATCACCTCACGTCGCGCCTTAACGACCTGAATCTGTTTGTGAGCTTCGATCTCGACGCCGATGGCGCGTTGATTCTCGATGATCACCCGGCGGGCGAAACCCTTGAGCAGGCTAACATTCTTGCGGTTCAACGCCGGCTTCAGATAGGCGCTTGCAGCCGACCAGCGGCGGCCGCCGCGAATGGTCTGCTCCATCGCCCCAAAGCCCTCCTGCTTGGAACCATTGTAGTCGTCGGTCAGTTCGAACCCGGCCTGGCGCCCCGCCTCGACGAAGGCGCCGTAAAGCGGATTGCGTCGCGAGCCGCGCTGTACATGCAATGGCCCGCTATGCCCGCGCCAGCCATCCTCGCCGCCGTCATTGTCCTCCATGCGCTTGAAGTAGGGGAGCACGTCGGCAAAGCCCCAGCCGGTAGCACCTTCTTCGGCCCAATGGTCGAAGTCGCGGGCATGGCCGCGCACATAGACCATGCCGTTGATCGAGGACGAACCGCCGATCACCTTGCCGCGCGGCGTCGCCAGCACGCGGCCGCCCAGATGCGGCTCCGGTTCGCTGGCAAAGCCCCAGTCGTAGAGGCTCATGTTGAGCGGGATCGACAGCGCCGATGGCATCTGGATCAGCGGCCCGATATCGGTGCCGCCGAATTCGATGACGATCACAGAATGCTTGCCGTCCTCGGACAGCCGATAGGCCATGGCCGAGCCGGCCGAGCCTGAGCCTATGATGACGAAATCCGCTTCAAGCATGGTTCATTTCAACCCATCGTTCATATGCGCGATGAAATCGGCGAGCGAGACGTTGCCGCCAGTTGCCATCACGAGCACGGTCTTGCCCTTTACATCCACCTTGCCGCCGAGCAGGGCCGCCAGCGAGGCGGCACCCGACGGTTCGAGCACCAGCTTCATGCGCTCAAAGGCGATGCGCATGGCACTCCGCACAGATTGATCGTCGACTGTGATGCCGCGCACGCCTGATATCTTGACCGCCGCGAACGGCGCGTCGCCCGGCCGGCGCGACATCAGCCCGTCGCAGATCGACTTCGGGCCGATCGGCATCGTCTCGATGCTGCCATGCGCTAGCGACGAGCCCATGCCGTTGAAACCTTCCGGCTCGACGCCGATGATCTCGGTGGCGGGTGAAAGATAGTGGAAGGCGAGCGAAACGCCGCCGATCAATCCGCCGCCGCCGACCGAGCAGAACAAAAGGTCGGCGCTGGCGTCCTTGGCGGCAAGCTGGTCGAGCGCTTCGAGGCCGGCGCCCGCCTGGCCGGCGACGATCTCCGGGTCGTCGAACGGATGCAGCAGGGCCAACCCTTCGGTCTCTGCGATCTCCCGCGCCTTGGCGGCGGCGACTTCCTCTCGCGCGCGCTCGCCATGGTCGGTCAGCACGACACGGGCGCCATACCCTGCCGTGGCATCGCGTTTGGCGGCGGGTGCATCGATCGGCATGACGATGGTGACCGGAATGCCAAGCGCCTGGCCGGCTGCCGCCAGCCCTTGCGCGAAATTGCCGGAGGAATAGGCGACGACGCCCTTCTTCGCCTCGTCGGCTGAAAGCTGCTTCAACCGCCAATAGGCGCCGCGTATCTTGAAGGATCCAGCCCATTGCAGCGATTCCGGCTTGATGAATACACGAGCCGCGCCCGTCTCTCTGGCCAAGGCTGCCGATTCCAGCAGCGGCGTGATCTGTGTCGCCCGCGAGGTGACGGCATAGGCCTGCTTGAGATGATCGAGGGAGGGGACGAGAAGGTCTGCCATCATTCGCCTCGTGGATACCGTTTGCTCTCCTCGAGATTGTCGAGGTTCATGTGATTGCGCATGTAGCGTTCCGACGCCTTTTGCAGCGGCTGGAAATCCCAGGGGTAGTAGGCGCCGTTGCGCAGCGCGGGATAGACGATCCAGCGGCGCGCCTGGCTTTCGCGCACGGCGGCGTCGAAGCCAGCCATGTCCCAGCGCGCCCGGACCTTGTTCATGAACGTTGCCACCAGACCCGCATTGGCCGGGTCGTCGGCCAAATTGTCTCGCTCGAGCGGATCGGCTTCGAGATCGAACAGTTGCGGCGGGTCGAGTTCGCAATGGACGAATTTGTATCTGCCGTCGCGGATCGCCACCAAGGGGGCGGAGGAACCTTCGGCGGCATATTCCATCAACACAGGCGCGGTGCGCTCACTGCCCTCGGTGAGCGGCAGCAGCGACTGGCCGTCGGTCCACGGCGCGATCGCCCCGATGTCGATGCCGGCAAGGTCGCAAAGCGTCGGCGCGACGTCGAGATTGGAGACCGGCGCTTCGATCAGTCCGGCGCGAACGCCCTTGCCGGCGATCATCAGCGGCACCCGCGCCGAGCCCTCGAAGAAGCTCATCTTGAACCACAGGCCGCGCTCGCCGAGCATGTCGCCATGGTCCGAGCAGAACAGGATGACGGTGTCGTCGAGCATGCGCGTTCGCGCCAGGACGTCCAGAAGCTCGCCGAGCTTGTCATCGACATAGGAGATGTTGGCGAAATAGCCGCGCCGGGAACGACGCACTTGTTCAGGGGTGATCTCGAAAGACGGATAATCGCAGGCGTGGTACAGCCGCTGCGAATGCGTGTCCTGCTCGTCATGCGCAATGAACCCGGTTTCCGGGTCCAGCGCCTGGCAGTGTTCGTAGAGATCCCAATACTGCTTGCGCGCAACATAGGGATCGTGCGGGTGCGACAGCGAAACGGTGAGGCACCAGGGCCGATGGTCCAAATCGTCCTGTTCGCGCGACAGCTGATAGAGTTTCTGCGTGGCCAGGAACACGACCTCGTCGTCATATTCCATCTGGTTGGTGGTCTCGGCGACGCCAGCGCCGGTCACCGAACCCAGATTGTGGTACCACCATTCGATGCGCTCGCCGGGCTTGCGGTAATCCGGGGTCCAGCCGAAATCGGCCGGATAGATGTCGGTGGTCAGCCGCTCCTCGAAGCCGTGCAACTGGTCCGGTCCGACGAAATGCATCTTGCCCGACAGGCAGGTGTAGTAGCCGGCGGCGCGCAGATGATGGGCGAAGGTCGGGATCGACGAGACGAATTCAGCGGCATTGTCATAGACCCCGGTGCGAGACGGCAACTGCCCGCTCATGAACGAGACCCGCCCTGGCGCGCAAAGTGGCGATGCGGTGTAGTTGTTGGCAAAGCGCGCCGAGCGGGCGGCCAGTGCCTTGAGATGCGGCACATGCAGGAAGTCCGCCGGCCCATCCGGGAACAGCGTACCGTTGAGCTGATCGACCATGACGATCAGGAAATTGGGTCGCTTGGCTGTCACTGTGTCTGCCGTCCACCGAGTTTGGTTTCGAGATAGTCCTCGACCAGCGCGATTGCGGTCGCGGCGTCGGGCACGCCGTCCTTCAGCGCGCGCCTGATGTAGAGCCCGTCGATCAGCGCTGCGGTCGCTTCGGCGACGCGATCGGCCTCGGCTCTCGGCAGGATGCCGGTCAGCCCGCTCAACAGGTTGGAGTGCAGGCGCCGCGCATAGACCTTGAGCAGCCGGCGCAGCGCCGCCGATTTCTGCGCCTCGACATAGAAGGCGAGCCAGGCTGCGATGGTTTCCGGCTGGAACTGGAGCTCGGAGAAGTTGACGGCCACGACCGCCGAAACGCGCTGGCGCGGGCTCCCGGCGGCACCAAGGGCGCGCCGCATGTCGATGGTCAGTTCGGCCAGGATATGGCGCATCGTCGCCAGCAGGAGCTCATCCTTGGCGCCAAAATAATGATGGGCAAGGGCAGAGGACACGCCGGCGCGGCCGGCGATCTCGGACATGGTCACGTCGAGCGAGCCGCGTTCGCCGATCGCCGAGATCGTCGCGTCGATGAGCGCCTTGCGGCGCAGGGGTTCCATTCCGATTTTCGGCATCTCGCTAGGGTCCTTTGAAGCAGGATTATTTTTTATTGACGGGTCAATCAACAAAAAAATCGGTCGTCGCTAGCCTGCACCAAGCGATTGTCCGGTTCCGGCCCTTCCCGGCGCGGGCATGATTGTTTATATTTGAACAATAAAGGCGAAGTGCGCCATGAGCCCTCATGCTAGGCTGGCGCCAAGGATGGAGACCGCCATGACCGCATGCATCGTTGGCTGGGCGCATTCGCGCTTCGGCAAGCTTGAGGGCGAGACGCTCGAAAACCTGATCGTCAAGGTGGCGACCGACGCGCTCGACCATGCCGGCATCGGCCCCGACGAGGTCGACGAGATCGTGCTCGGCCACTTCAACGCCGGCTTTTCGGCGCAGGATTTCACCGCCAGCCTGGTGCTTCAGGCCGACGACCGGCTGCGCTTCAAGCCGGCGACGCGCGTCGAGAACGCTTGCGCCACCGGCTCGGCTGCGGTCAGGCAAGGCATCCGCGCCATCGACGCCAATGCCGCCCGCATCGTGCTGGTGGTCGGTGCCGAGCAGATGACGACGACGCCCGGCCCCGAGATCGGCAAGAACCTGCTCAAGGCTTCCTACCTGCCTGAGGATGGCGATACGCCAGCCGGTTTCGCGGGCGTCTTCGGCAAGATTGCCCAGGCCTATTTCCAGCGCTATGGCGACCAGTCGGACGCGCTGGCGATGATCGCCGCCAAGAACCACAAGAACGGCGTCGACAATCCCTACGCGCAGATGCGCAAGGATTTCGGCTATGAGTTCTGCCGCCAGGAAAGTGAAAAAAACCCCTTCGTTGCCGGTCCGTTGAAGCGCACCGACTGTTCGCTGGTCTCCGACGGCGCCGCGGCCCTTGTCCTTGCCGACACAGCGACGGCGCTGAAGATGCGCCGCGCCGTTGCCTTCCGCGCCAACGAGCATGTGCAGGATTTCCTGCCGATGTCGAAGCGCGACATCCTGACCTTCGAAGGCTGCGAACAGGCCTGGACCCGTGCGCTGAAGAATGCCGGCGTGTCGCTCGACGATCTGTCCTTCGTCGAGACGCATGACTGCTTCACCATCGCTGAGCTGATCGAGTATGAGGCGATGGGCCTGGCCAAGCCAGGCGAGGGGGCGAAGCTCGCCATGAGCGGCGAGACCGCCAGGGATGGCCGCCTGCCGGTCAATCCATCGGGCGGGCTCAAGGCCAAGGGTCATCCGATCGGCGCCACCGGCGTTTCCATGCATGTTTTGACCGCCATGCAGCTTGTCGGCGAAGCCGGCGGCATCCAGGTGCCGGGGGCAAAACTTGGCGGCATCTTCAACATGGGCGGCGCGGCGGTCGCCAACTACGTTTCCATTCTCGACCGGATCAGGTAAACCCGCCCGCATTACAGCGCCGCGCGCCCTTTGAGGCGCGCAAAGGACGCTGTAACACTTTGATTTTGCGCATGACCTCGAAGATCTGTTCCGATCCTCGCGGTCGTGGGCAAGCGGGAGGGTTCATGACAAATCCGGTTCTGATCGAAATCCTGCGCGGCGCGATCGTCGAGAGCGCGCATCGCGGTGCCGTCGCGGTTTTCGATGCCGACGGCAAGCCGGTCCTGGAGATCGGCGACACCTCGAAGCCAGTGTTTCCGCGCTCCGCGGTCAAGGCGATCCAGGCATTGCCGCTGGTCGAAAGCGGGACGGCGGACGCTTATGGCTTCGGCAACCGCGAACTGGCGCTTGCCTGTGCCTCCCATTCGGGCGAGCCGGCGCATGTGGAGTTGGCGCGTTCCATGCTGGCCAGGGCCGGGCTGGACGGGTCAGCGCTGGAATGCGGCGCGCATTGGCCCTCCAGTCATGACGCGGAGATTGCGCTTGCCCACGCCGGCGGTTCGCCGAACGCGCTGCACAACAATTGCTCCGGCAAGCATTCCGGGTTTCTCTGCACCTGCGTCCACACGGGCATTGCGCACCGCGGCTATATCAAGCCGGGGCACGCCTTGCAGGAGATGGTGCGCGACGCCATGCAGGCCGTGACGGGCGCTGTCCATGGTGCGAATGAACGAGCGACCGATGGCTGCTCGATCCCGACCTACGCGGTGCCGCTCAGGAACTTCGCCCTCGGCTTTGCCCGTATGGCCACGACGAATGGTTTTGGTCCCGAGCGAGCCAAGGCCGCAAAGCGTCTGCTGACCGCCTGCATGACAGAACCGTTCTTTGTCGCCGGCACCGGCCGCGAAGACGTCGCGTTGATGGAAGCCGCACCAGGGCGGATTTTCGCGAAAGGCGGCGCCGAAGGTGTTCACTGTGCCGCAATTCCGGAACTTGGCCTCGGCATCGCACTCAAATGCGATGATGGCGCCGGCCGAGCCGGCGAAGCCATGGTTGCCGCCGTTCTTGCCAAATTGTTGCGCGCGGACGAGACTTTGGCGGCGAAGCTGCTCGAACTGGCCAACGCTCCGATTAAGAGCCGGATTGGCGCCAAGGTTGGGGCGCTCAGGCCCACAGTGGCCTTGGACTAAAAGTCCAGCATTCAGCTGACGTGATTGCGCTCGACGGTCAAGTGCGCATAGCCGCTCTTGTCCGACGATGTCAGGTCGCTTGTCGCCGGTTCGGCCCAGCGCTGGCCGACGACGGCGCCGTTCAGCGCGCCATCGATGACATTGTCCGAGATGACGGCCGTGCCGGCGCCCTCGACCACGCTGACGACGATGCCGGTTCCAGCCTTGCGGATGATGTTGCCGGTGGCCACGACATTGCGCAGGTACGGCCCCCAGCCGATCTGCATGCCATAGAGGGGTGCGTTCTCGATGACATTGTTGGAAACGGTTGTGTCGGCCTCGACGCCAATGCCGACGCCAAAACCGGGCGGGTCGGCGGGGTAGGGGCCGCTGGTCGACAGATTGCGCACGATGTTGCCCGAGCAGACGCCCATGCGGCCACCTTCATTGAAGTTGACGATCGAGATGCCGTTGGCGGCGCCGTCGACGATGTTGTTGCTGATGATGGCGCCTTCGAACGAGAATTCGGAATAGACCGCGGTCTCGCCCGAGCGCGAGCAGGTGTTGCCTGAAATCTGCAGATTGCTGGCGCTGTTGGCGCGGATCGCCGAAAAGGCGCAGTCCGAGACGATGTTGCCCGAGATGACGACATTGCCGGCCCGGAAGGCGTTGATGCCATTGCCGTTCTGCCCGGTTCCGCCGCTGCGTGCCTGGATGCGCTCGACGCGGTTGCCGGTGACCATGGTGCCGTCTTCCGCCGCCTGCCAGCGGTGCACCAGGATGCCGCCATTGGCGCAGTCGGAGACTGTGTTGCCCGTGATTGCCAGCCCATCAGCCTCGACCGAATAGATGCCGGCATCGGCAGCCCCTGAGATGTCCGAGCGCTCGACCCGGCCTGCTGCGTGTTCCAGCGCCAATCCGTTCTTGCCGCTGCCGGTTATCTGGCAATTGTCGACAATGAGGTGCGCGACCCGGCGCAGATCGAGCAATGCTTGCGCGTAGTCGCCCATCGAGCGGTTGCTGCCATCGAAGACCAGCCCGCTGAGTTCAATATGGTCGGCCTGTTCGGCCATGAACAGGTGGCCGTCGCCGCCATAGACGATCCGCGTTGCGCCCGGCACGCCGGAAAGACGCACGCGGCCGGGCAGCGAGAGGTTGGACACCACATAGGTGCCGGGCGGCAGGAACACCGGCATGTCGCGGTCGTTGGCATCACGCAGCAGCTTGGCGAAGGCCTTGCTCTGATCGTCAAAGGTGCCGGGTGAGACGCCAAGTTCGGTGGCGTTGATCGAACCGCGCATCGAGGCTTTCTCGATGCCGGTCAGGCTGGCGGCCGCCGCTCTGCCAAGCGAGAGGCCCAAGACGGCAAAGCCGGCGGTTCCGGTTAAAAACGTTCGTCTGTTCAACATCGGCACAGGGTCCTGGCGTTAGACCCAGACACCGCAGGATTCGTGCCAGACGGTCTGTCGCTGCTTGCCAGCGCAGCGACAATGGCTTGTCGAGCAGCCTCTCCGCGCCTAAGCTCAGCGGATGAGCAGAGCTTTTACCCGCGAGGAAGACAGCGAAAACGCCATCGCCGGCATCGGCGAGAGGCCGATCAGCCAGCACCGCAACCTGGTGACGGAGACCGGCCTGGCCATGATCGAGGAGAATTTGGCCGATCTGCGCGACATATTGGCGAAAGCCGAAAGGAAGGCGGACCGCGAGCGCATCGCGGTGGTGTCGCGCGACCTGCGCTATTGGACCGCCAGGCGCGAAAGCGCCGAGTTGTCCGTGCCGGAGCCGGGGAGCGACCTGGTTCGTTTCGGCATGGGCGCCACGCTCGAGGGTGATGACGGCAGGAAGGTGCACTGGAAGATCGTCGGCGAGGACGAGGCCGACCCGGCCAAGGGCACGATTTCCCATGTGTCGCCGATGGCCGTCGCCTTGTTCGGCAAGAAGGTTGGCGACGTGGCTGTCGTCAACGGCAAGGAATGGGAAATCGTCAAGCTCTCGGACAGCTAGTCTTCGAACTTGACGACATGGTCGCGGAAGAAAGCCGCGGCTCCGGCTTCATCGATTTCGCCGGAAGCGACGGCCATGACGAATTCGTAAAGCGTCCCGTTGTCGGCTGTCAGAACATGGCCATTCACAATCAAAAATGCGCCGGCGGCCACGATGGCAGTACGCTTGTTACCGTCGACAAAGGCATGATTTCTGGCAATGCCAAAGACATAGGCAGCGGCGAGATCCCCGACCGACGGGTCCCCACAGTTCGCCTTGTTTTCAGCGCGGGCGAGCGCCGATTCGAGAGCATTTTCATCTCTCAAACCTTCCGCTCCGCCGTGCCTGCGCAATTGCTCGGCATGCATCGCTTCGACTGCGCGACGTGACAGAAACTCCCAGCTCATTCGGCGAGTTTCTGTAGTGCGACCTTGTACTTGTCCATGACCTTGCGAGCTGCTTCCATCTGCCGCTCGAAACTGTCGTCCACCGCCTTGAGGACGATGTCCCTATCCGTTTCGAGAATCTGAAGCTGGTCGCCGGCTTTGAGATTCAGACGTTCAAGCAGCTCCTTGGGCAGGATCACACCTTCGGAATTACCGATCTTGCGAATGGTCGTGTTCATGACGGATATCCTGTTGCAACGCCGATTATAACGCGGCTGTTATGCGTTACAACAGATATTATAACGGGCCCAGTCAGGCCTTTAGCAGACGGTCCAGCAGGCGATCCGCCGCTTCCGGAATGACCGTGCCCGGCGGGAAGATTTCCGCCGCGCCGGCTTGCAGGACCGCGTCATAGTCCTGTGGCGGGATGACGCCGCCGGCGACGATCAGCATGTCGCCGCGACCGAGCTTTTTCAGCGCGTCGCGCAATTCCGGGATCAGCGTCAGATGTCCCGCCGCCAGCGATGAGGCGCCGATGATATGAACGTCATGCGCGACTGCCAGCCTGGCGATCTCATCCGGTGTCTGGAACATCGCACCGACGGTGACGTCGAAGCCGAGATCGGCGAAGGCGGTGGCGATGACCTTCTGCCCACGGTCGTGGCCGTCCTGTCCCATCTTGGCAACGAGGATGCGCGGCTTGCCGCCAGATTTCTTCTCAAAGGCTTCAAGCTTGTCCTGCAGCCCTTCGACCACGGAATTGTCGCCAAGTGCCTTTCGATAGACACCGGAGATCGTCTGCACCGTCGCGACATGGCGGCCAAAGGTTCTTTCCAAGGCGAACGAGATCTCGCCGACCGTGGCATTGGCGCGCGCGGCGCGGATGGCGAACTCCAGCAGGTTTTCGTTGCCTTCCGCGGCACGGGTCAGTGCATCGAGCGCGCTCTCGACCGCGCCGACATCGCGTGTGCCTTTCAGCCGCTGCAGCTTCGACAATTGCCGCGCCCTGACTTCGGCATTGTCGATCTTCAGCACGTCGACCTTGATGTCGGTTTCGGGGCGATGGGCGTTGACGCCGACCAGCATCTGCTCGCCGGAATCGATGCGTGCCTGTGTGCGGGCCGCCGCTTCCTCGATACGCAGTTTAGGAATGCCTTGTTCGGTCGCGGCGGCCATGCCGCCGAGCGCCTCGATTTCTTCGATATGGGCAAGTGCGCGCGCCGCCAGATCATGCGTCAGCCGTTCGAGATAGGCCGAACCACCCCACGGGTCGATGATGCGCGTGGTGCCGGATTCCTTTTGCAGGATCAGCTGGGTGTTGCGGGCAATCCGCGCCGAATGGTCGGTCGGCAGCGCCATCGCCTCGTCGAAGGAATTGGTGTGCAGCGACTGCGTGTGGCCCTGCGTTGCCGCCATCGCCTCGATCATGGTGCGGATGATGTTGTTGTAGGGGTCCTGCGCCGTCAGCGACCAGCCCGAGGTCTGGCAATGGGTGCGCAGTGACAGCGATCGCTCGTCCTTGGGCGAAAAATTTTTCTCCATCAAGGTCGCCCACAACAGACGGGCGGCGCGCAGCTTGGCGACTTCCATGAAGAAGTTCATGCCGATCGCCCAGAAGAAGGACAGGCGCGGCGCGAAGCTGTCGATATCCAGGCCCGCCGCAACGCCGGCGCGGGCATATTCGATGCCGTCGGCGATCGTATAGGCGAGTTCCAGGTCGGCCGTCGCCCCGGCCTCCTGCATGTGATAGCCGGAGATCGAGATCGAATTGAACTTCGGCATGTTCTTCGACGTATACGAGAAGATGTCCGAAACGATCCGCATCGAGGGCTTCGGCGGATAGATGTAGGTGTTGCGGACCATGAACTCCTTCAGAATGTCGTTCTGAATGGTTCCGGCGAGATCCTTCGGCGCAACGCCCTGTTCTTCCGCCGCCACGATGTAAAGCGCCATGATCGGCAGCACCGCGCCGTTCATGGTCATCGACACCGTCATGTCGCCGAGCGGAATGCCGTCGAAGAGCTGCCGCATGTCGAGAATGGAATCGATGGCGACGCCCGCCATGCCGACATCGCCGGCGACACGCGGATGGTCGCTGTCATAGCCGCGATGCGTGGCGAGATCGAAGGCGACCGACAGTCCTTTCTGGCCGGCGGCAAGATTGCGCCGGTAGAAAGCGTTGGACTCCTCCGCCGTCGAGAAGCCGGCATATTGCCGGATCGTCCAGGGCTGCTGGACATACATGGTCGGGTAGGGACCGCGCACGAAGGGCGGCAGGCCCGGATATGTGTCGAGATGCGGCAACCCCTTGAGGTCGCCTTGATTGTACAGATGCTTGGCGATGAGGCCTTCCGGCGTCGTCCGCTGGCCTTTGACCTCGACGGGTGCGCGGCGTGGCGGTGCCCAGCCGACCTGGCTGAAATCAGGGATCAAGAGGCGGCTCCGATCGATTGGTCGATGCGGACCGGAAACAGCGGTTCGCACACGGCAACGCCTTCGGTGAAGGCGGGCCGCCGTTCCGCTGCCAGCGTCTCGACCGGACGTTCGCTTTTCGACGGGTAGAGCGTGGTGCCGATGATGACCCGCTCCCCAGCCAGGTAGGCTGCGTTGCGTCGCGCCGCCGCAGCGTGAACGCGCTTCTGGATATGCCCGTCCTGAAGGCTGGACAAGACGCCGCCCTCGGCTTCGATCGTCTGCAGTTCCGCCCACGCCATCTCGCACAGTTCCGCAGTCAGCACTTCGACCCCGCCGGAGCCATAGGCTGGATCGGCGACATGATCGATATGGCTTTCATGGGCCATGATCAGCTGCGCGTTGCGGGCGACGCGGCGGGCAAAACCCGCCGGCAAGCCATGCGCGATCGTGTGCGGCAGGATGGAGATCGAATCGGCGCCGCCGGATGCCGCGGCAAAGCAGGCAATCGTGGTGCGCAGGATGTTGGTCTCCGGATCCATGGCCGTCATCATGCGAAACGACGTTTCGGCATGGATATTGGCCGTGGAGTTGGGGATCGAGCAGGTCTCCTGCACCCGTGCCCAGAGCCTGCGCAGCGCCCGCACCTTGGCCACCGACAGGAACTGGTCCTGGTCGACGCTGAGCGCGAAGCCGATATGGGGTGCGGCGTAGACAAGCGGCTGCCGCGCCGTCTCGAACATTCTCAGGTAGGACACGGCGGAAGCCAGCATGATGCCAAGCTCTTGCGCCTCGGTGGCGCCGGCGTTGTGGAACACGCGCCCGTCCGCCTCCAGGAGCACGCCCGGAACGCCCATTGAGAAGAAATGCGCCAGCGACTGCGGCATCGAGGCCCGCAGCGCCTCGATCGACATGCGCAGCCGGCCGGTTCCGGCGAAGATCGCCGCCGGATCGATGCCGAAGGAGAGGTTGAGCTTTGCCGGATCCGAACGGCGCTTGCTCAGGAACGCCACCAGCCAGTCGGCCACGGCGCGGCTCCAGGGATGCGCATCGATACGGACCTGGATGCGGTTGAGCGGTACGCCGTCCAGCACCGTCTCCAGCGCCTGCGCCGTTCTCGGCAGGCCGTAGCCGAATGCGTTCGGTGCGCCTTCAAAGACAAGCGACAATCCCGTCGCGCCTTGCGCTACGTCTTCCAGGGCCTGGGTTCTGGCGCGCTCGATATCCGGATCATCGATGCGCTGGCTGACGATCCAGGGCAATTTCGGGTTTGCGCGCACGATCGGTTCCGCTGCGATGCTGCGGTCGTAGAGCGGTTCGATACGGATGTTGTCGTCGGTATGCGAGACCAGCTTTTCCTCGAAGGATGCGCTAGCCAACGCCTTTTCCGCCAGGGCCAGCCATCGCTGGCGCTCGGCATTCTCGGGTTCAACGTCCTGGATCAAGGCTCCGGCGCCCATCCATCTTCCTCACTTTCATGCGGCCGCACCAGCCTGGAGCAGTTCAGTCTATGGTCCACCGTCCGATATCGCAATGCAATGCGCTTTCAGGGTCGGAATTCAATCCATCAGATATAGGTAGCGTGCATGGACGAACCATGAACGATTGCCAAACACCGGCAAAATCCGCAAGTTCCAAAAAACCGATTTCGACCATTGGCCTCCACTTGAACGAATGGTCCACTCGAACGATTGGCCCCACTTGAACGATTGTCGCTGTGCAAGGGCCTCACTATACCTGCGGCAAGCCCACTGGCTTTTAACACATCAGTTTGCGGAGACCGGACATATGGCTGACGACACCAGCATTTTCATCGGCGCCAGCCGCAAGCCGGACGACAGCTATCAGCGTGCCGAGCACCTGCTGCTGCAATATGGAAATCGTCACGGCCTGGTGACCGGCGCCACCGGCACGGGCAAGACCGTCAGCTTGCAGATTCTTGCCGAAGGTTTTTCCAATGCGGGCGTGCCGGTTTTCTGCGCCGACATCAAGGGCGACCTGTCCGGCATTGCCATGATGGGCACGGCACAGGATTTTCTGGTCAAGCGGGCCGAGCAGGTCAAGCTGGACCCCTATGACTTCCAGGAATTTCCGGTCATTTTCTGGGATCTGTTCGGCGAGCAGGGCCATCCGATCCGCGCCACCGTCTCCGAAATGGGGCCGTTGCTTTTGTCGCGCCTGATGAACCTGACCGAGGCACAGGAAGGCATCGTGAACATTGCCTTCCGGCTGGCGGACGAGGAAGGCCTGCTGCTGCTCGACATGAAGGACCTGCAGGCGCTGCTGGCCAACATCGCCGAGCGCGCCGACGAGTTGGGCTCGCGTTATGGCAATGTGACGAAGCCTTCCGTGGGAGCCATCCAACGCACGTTGCTGGTTCTGGAGCAGCAAGGTGCGGCGCATTTCTTCGGCGAGCCGGCCTTGCGCATCGCCGACATCATGCGCACCACCCGTGACGGGCGCGGCGCCATCAGCGTGCTTGCCGCCGACAAGCTGATGATGAATCCGCGGCTCTATGCGACCTTCCTGTTGTGGCTGATGTCGGAGCTGTTCGAGGTGCTGCCGGAAGTCGGCGATCCCGACAGGCCGAAGCTGGTGTTCTTCTTCGACGAAGCGCATCTGCTATTCCAGGACGCGCCGAAAGTGCTTATCGACCGCGTCGAGCAGGTGGTTCGGCTGATCCGCTCGAAGGGCGTTGGCGTCTATTTCGTCACGCAAAACCCGCTCGATGTTCCAGAAACGGTTCTCGCCCAGCTCGGCAACCGGGTGCAGCATGCGCTGCGCGCCTATACGCCGCGCGAGCAGAAGGCGGTGAAGACCGCAGCCGAGACCTTCAGGCAGAATCCCGACTTCGATTGCGCCACCGCGATCACCCAGCTCGGCACCGGCGAGGCGCTGGTCTCGACGCTCGAAACCAAGGGCGTTCCGTCCATGGTGCAGCGAACGCTGATCCGCCCGCCGGCCTCGCGCCTCGGCCCGATCACGCCCGCCGAGCGGCAAAAGCTGATCCAGGAAAGCCCGGTCGCCGGCCAGTACGATCAGGTCATCGATCGCCAATCGGCTTTCGAGATGCTGCAGAAAAAGGCCAGGGAGGCGCAGGACGCCGAAGAGCAGGCGCAGCAGTCGGGAAGCGGGGGTTCGCGCTGGACCATTCCCGGCTTCGGCAACGACGACCCGGCACCTCAATCGGGTGGCAGGCGCGCGCCGGCGCCGCGCCCGTCCAATCGCCAGACGGTGGCGGAAGCCGCGATCAAGTCGGTGGTGCGCTCGGTGGGTTCGTCGGTCGGCCGGGCGATCGTGCGCGGGATATTGGGCAGCCTGTCCAGGGGCAGGTGAGCATCGACGGTACCCGCCGAAGGCAATCCTGGGAACGGCGTATGAGTTCGCCACCGGTCGGCGGTTAGCCTCCAGCGACTTCGAAGGCGGCAAGACGGGCGCTGTAAGGTACTTGGACAGCTGGGGTTCACTGTCCAAGAGAAGCGACGCTGACTCGGGTTCAGAAAATCGAATTCGTGATGGCCTTCACCGGCCCGAGCAGGACCGAACCGTCCGGCACGCCGAGCGGGTTCTCCAGCCCGCCTGGCAGCCGCCATTGTCGGCACCGTATGGCTTCAGTACCGGCTGGCGGGCGATCATTTCATCCGGCGGCGTCTAATTTGGCCATTTCTGTGTCCACTGGACGACGGCGTCGCCGGACCATTCGAAGCCGGCGCTGATGCCGTCTGGTGCGGCAGCCGTTTCCTCGTTCCGCAAGCGGCCGAGGCGCACGATGCCTACAAGGGGCGCGTACTAGCTGCTGATTGTTGGCGACCATCTACGACCCGAGTTGCCCGATCAGATCAGACGATCCTCGTTATGACATCGATGTTGCCCCGTGTCGCTTTGGAGTAAGGACAAATCTCGTGCGCTTCATCCACCAGAATTTGTACGACATCACGCTCCAGATCCGGCACGGCTATGTCCAGTTGGACGCTGAGAAAGTGGCCGTTCTCTCCGTAGTTCAGATTCACGTCGGCCTTGATGCTCACCCCTGCAGGCAGCGCGATTTTTCGTTCGTGGGCCGCAGATGCGATTGCGCTTGCGAAGCTGGCCGACCAGCCGGCCGCGAGCAACTGCTCCGGATTGGTGCCTATGCGCGCCGATCCGGGCGCCGAAAGCCAGATGTCCAGAAGGCCGTCGGAGCTGCGCGATGCGCCATTTTCGCGGCCGCCCGTAGTTGCGGTCCTGGCCGTGTAGACAACCCTTGCGATGCGGCTCATGGGCATTCTTTTTGCTGGCAGCGGTAACCGCCGGAGGCGGTTACCGCGAACTCGATCAGGCGCCGACCTCGACAACGGCATCAACGAAGGCCTGCGGCGCTTCCTGGGGCAGGTTGTGCCCGATGCCTCCGGTGACAACCCGATGCGCGTATCTTCCTGAGAACATCTTGGCGTATGCGCTGGCGTCCGGATGCGGCGCGCCATTGGCGTCGCCCTCGAGCGTAACCGTCGGCACGCCGATGACCGGTGCCTGCGCGAGTCGCTCCTCAAACGCGTCGTATTGCGGTTCGCCGGCGGCCAGTCCGAGCCGCCAGCGATAGTTGTGGACCACAATGGCCACGTGATCGGGGTTGTCCAAGGCCGCGGCGCTGCGCTCAAATGTAGCATCGTCGAAGTTCCACTGGGGGGACGCGAGTTGCCAGATCAGCTTGGCGAAATCTCGTGTGTATTTCTCGTAGCCAGCGCGGCCGCGATCGGTGGCGAGGTAATATTGATACCACCATTGCAACTCGACCTTGGGTGGCAGCGGCAGCTTGCCGGCTTGCTGGTTGCCGATGAGGTAGCCGCTTACCGAGACCAAAGCCTTGCAGCGTTGAGGCCATAGCGCAGCAATGATGTTCGCGGTGCGGGCGCCCCAGTCGCAGCCGCCGATCGTCGCCTTTTCGATGCCCAGTGCGTCCATCAGGGCGACAATGTCGGCGGCGATCGCCGACTGCTGGCCGTTGCGAATCGTATCCTGCGACAGGAAACGAGTCGGCCCGTATCCGCGCAGGTACGGCACGATCACGCGGTGGCCTTTCGCCGCCAGCCGAGGCGCGACATTGGCATAGGTGTGGATGTCATACGGCCAGCCATGCAGCAGGATGACGGGTGGGCCGTCGGCGGGTCCGAGCTCGGCATAGCCGACGCTCAACAGGCCGGCATCGATCTGCTTCAAGGGTCCGAAGGACGCCGCCACGGGCTCTCCCGCCGCCTCTTGCGCATGTGCCGGGCCCATCAAGCCGAACTGAGTGGCGGCGAGAGCCATCGCGGTGGCGCCAAAGAACCGTCGGCGTTCTTGGTCGATCTCATCCGGTATATTGAACGAATGCATTTGAGAACCTCTATTGTTGTCCCGACGATCAGCCAAACGTGAAGGCAAAGACCTCCACGCCCGAGTCGAGAAACTCGATCTCGAACTGGCGATCGACGATGGGTTTCGATTGTCGAATCAACTGGTACAGGCGCTGCTCTGTCACTGCACCTTCGCCCTTTTCATTGACGTCGATGCCGTAAGCCGTGCCTAGTGGCTGTCCGTCGATCAGCACGCGAAATCTCACGGACGTTCCCGGCGATGCCGGACCCATGACCAGATGAAGGTCGCGTGCGTGGAAACGGTAGACGATGCGGCCGTCGGGCTTGTTCAGTACGGCGTTTTCTTTCCTTACCGTCCAATCGCCCGACAGCCCCCACTCATTCAGGCGTAACCGCGCCGGCAATTCGTAGGCATGCGGCTCGTCCAAGACCAGCTCGCCGCTGGATGCAAAATTCTGGGTGCGTTCATATCCGGAATAGTTCTCCGGAGACTTGAGGCTCTCCCAATCGGCCGCCGCTTCGATGCCGCGGCCATCCACCGACACAGGCTTACTATCGAATCCGCCAGCGCCAGCCTCGGCCAGCAATTCCTGGATGACCATTTCCGATTGTTGGTATGACCCCTCGCCAAAATGATGATACCGGACACGGCCCTGCGAATCGATGAAATAGAGTGCCGGCCAATACTGGTTGCTGAAGGCCCGCCATATGAGATGGTCATTGTCGACGGCGATCGGATAATCGATCCGCAGGTCTTTCGCCGCCCGGTGCACGTTGTTCGGGTCTTTTTCGAATGCGAACTCCGGCGCGTGGATTCCGATCACCACCAGACCATGCTTCCGGTATTTCTCGTCCCAGGCCTGAACGTAGGGAAGCGTGCGCAGCCAGTTGATGCAGGTGTACGTCCAGAAATCGATGAGGACGACCTTGCCATGCAAGGCCGACGCCGTCAGCGGCGGTGAATTTATCCACTCGTGCGCCGCTTCAAGCGAAGCAAGCTCCGATTTTTCCTCAAGCCGGTAGGTAGGGAGTTCGTGAAGAAACGGAACCCGTATTGGTGTGGAGATTATGGACTGCGCCACGTTCGTGCCTCCTAGAAAACCGGCAATCGGAGCCCCGATTGCCGTTGCGAGCGCCGCGGCGAGCAGCAGCTTGGTTGCTTTCATCAACGACGCCTTTTGGTTCGATCGATGTCGTCGCGCGAATGGTTCGAATGCGCACTGCGTGCCGAACCCTTCACAGCGGAAGCTCGTTGCCAGCCTGCTCAGCCACCATGTATTTCGCGTACCAGTCGGGCCAGTTCTCATCGCGCCGACCGCCGTTGCGCTTCTCGTGCTCGCCGTGGGCCTCCGACGCGCGTCGCAGCGCGGAAGCAAGATCCGCCTCGGAAGCGTAGGTCGTGGTGCTGGAGTCGATGCGACCGGGAAACCGGGTGATGATTTCCTGAAGCAACCATTCGTTGCCGTCCGGATCTTTGAAGGTAGCGAACGAGGAGTAGCTGCGTCGCTGGGGGTCGCGGCCTTTCACCGTTGGCTTGCCGGGGCCTTCGCGATGAAACGTCTCGCTGACCTCGACGCCGCGGCCGATAAGCTCGGCGCGAGCCGATTCAATGTCCGAAACGATAAGATAAAGTCCGCTTGCGGAGCCGGGCGCGACCGTCGTGATTCCGGTGCCGAAGTGTATCGAGGCCGGCGAGCCGGGAGGTGTGAACTGTATCCCGCGGAACGTGTCTCCAACGACAAAGTCAGCGTCGAGTCTCCACCCCAGCCGTTCGTAGAATTGCTTGGCGCGCTCTACATTCGAGACGGGAATGACAACAACTTCGAGCTTCATGTCAAGGGAGCGCGGCCGTTGTGTCTCAACTGCGATACTGCTGACAGTGCTAGTGATGTCCATATCTACCTCCTGCGTTAAGTTGCGTGAGAAGCTCGTCTCGCGTGCGGCTCGGGACAGAACCCGAATGCCGCGAGTTCTAGCCAGGTAGGCGCCCGCGACGCCGTCCGTTCAATCGAAGTACTCATGGCGGAAGCGGTTGGCCGGCGTGCTCCGCCACCAAGTACTCGGCGTACCAGTCCGGCCAGTTCTCATCACGCTGGCCGCCTGTCCGCTGCTCGTGCTCGCCATGAGCCACAGATGCACGCCGAAGCGCGGCTGCGAGTTCGGCCGACGAGACAAATGTGGCGCCTCCAGCGTCGACGCGGCCTGGTGCTCGCGCAGTGACCTCCTGCAAGAGCCAGTTGTTTCCGGCCGGGTCGCTGAAGGAAGCCCACGAGGCGTAGCTGCGTCTTTCCGGATCGGGCCCGCTGACGCGCCCTTTGTCACCGGCATAGTGATACACTTCGCTTACGTCGACCCCGCGATCGGCGAGTTCGGCGCGTGCTGACTCGATGTCCGACACGACGAGTTCACCAGCGGTTTCGAGGATGTCGAGCTCGATACGAGCATAAGGACCCGGTGCAACGCCTGAGCCGAAGACAACCGAACACTGGGAGCCAGGAGGCGTAAACTGGATGATATGAAATTCGTCGCCTATGAGGTCGGCGTCCAGCCGCCAACCCAAGCCTGCATAGAACAGCTTGGCGCGGTCGACATCGGAAACTGGAATGACTACGACCTCGAGCTTCATATCGTGGGATCGCGGTTTTTGCGTTTCGACTGCGGTATTGCTGCGGGTAGTGGCAATCGTCATGTCTGCCTCCTCCGTTGAGTTTGATGGGAATGCTTCTTTGTGCCCTCCGGTCAGTTCAGTTTCTTCGCCGCAGCGACCTGAAGGCAGCGCGCAACTCGGCGGAGAAGAGCTCCGGCTGCTCCCACGCGGCGAAGTGGCCGCCCTTGTCGACCTCATGGAAGTAGATCAGGTTGGGGTAGGCGCGCCGGGCCCACGTCTCGGGGGCCTGATAGCCTTCTCCCGGAAAGACCGTGATGGCGACCGGCAATGAGACTTCGTTGGTCTTTTCAGGGTCGGCAAAAACGGGACTGCGGCCGCCGCCGTACTCCCAATAAATTCGCCCGGACGAGGTGGCGGTGTTCGTCAGCCAGTACAGAGTTATGTCGTCCAGCACCTCGTCCGGCGACTTTTCAGGGTCGCTGTCGTCGTAGGTCCAGCCTGAAAAGCCCGGATGCCCGAGCATCCACGCTGCGAGCCCCGCAGGGGAGTTATTGATGGCGTAGCCTATCGTCTGCGGTCGGGTGCCCATCATCGTGGCGTAGGATCTATTCCCCATCTTGGCAGCCATGCTGAGTGCGTCGAATGCCGTGCGCTCCTTACCCGTCAGGCCTGCCGGCACTGGTCCGCCGCTGGCGAGCACAGCAGCTATCTCAGGTGGTACGACAGCCGGCAGGTTGACGTGGATGCCAAGAAGTCCTGCAGGGGCCAGGCGGCCCATCGCATTCGAAACGGGGGAGCCCCAGTCGCCGCCTTGGGCGACGTATTCTGTATAGCCGAGGCGCTTCATCAGCTCTGCCCAGGCTCGCGCAATGCGGTCTGTACCCCAGCCGGTCTCGGTTGGCTTGCCGGAGAAGCCGAAACCCGGCAACGACGGCAGTACGAGGTCGAACGCGTCCTCAGGACTGCCGCCATGCGCGGTGGGATCGGTGAGCGGGCCGACCGTTTTGAGCAGTTCCAGGACCGAACCAGGCCAGCCATGCGTCATGATCAGCGGCAGGGCATGGGGATGTTTCGAGCGAACGTGGATAAAGTAAATGTCCACGCCGTCGATCGTGGTCATGAACTGAGGCAGGGAATTCAGCTTCGCTTCCGCTGTCCGCCAGTTGTAGGCCGTGCCCCAATACTCGACGAGCGGCCTGATCTTCGCGAGCTGAATGCCCTGCGACTGGTCATCTACGGTCTCCCGGTCGGGCCACCGTGTTTCTGCAATACGCCTGCGAAGATCGTCAAGCGCCGCTTGCGGCACCTGGATTTTGAAGGGCCGGATCGAGCGATCCTCGACCGGGTTTGCGACGGCGGACGCGGAGAGGGTGCAAAGCCCGAACACCAGCGCAGAGGTAGCGAGCACGGTGCAAGCCGCAACGACGGCAAGCGTCTTGATGAGGGGGTTCATTACAGTCGCTCCCTTCGGAGGTTCGCTACGCAGCTATCGCAGGGCGGAAGATGACCCACGTCAGGCGCGCCATCCCCCGCCAACACGTCAGGTCTGCAACGTCTTGAATGTTGCGCGCACCTCATCGGTGAAGATCTTCGGCTGTTCCCAGGCCGCGAAATGGCAGCCCTTGTCTGTGCGGCCGTAATGCAGAAGCTTCGGGAACGCGCGTTCAGTCCAGCTCTTCGGCGCTGTGTAGATTTCGCTGGGGTTCGCAGTGGCGCCGACAGGAATTGTGATGCCCTTGGCGTCGAAGAAGCCGGCCTTCGCCGTTTGCGAGTGTTCCCAATAGAGACGTGCCGACGAGATCGCCGTGTTGGTCAGCCAGTAGAACGTGATGTTGTCGAGGATGTCGTCGCGGGTAAGGCCCTCCGGCTCTCCGTCGAAGGAGCGGGCGATCAGCGCACAGCTGTCCGCATCGTGATCGAGGATCCACGCCGCCAGGCCGGCCGGTGAATCGACGATCCCGTAGAGCGTTTGCGGACGAAGCGCCATTTCGTTGGCGTAGCCCAGGCCGTTCTTGTAGAAGAACGCGACCTGCTCGTAGGCGCGCTTCTCGTCGGGGCCGAGATCAGCAGGGGGCGGGCCGCCAGAGGCAAGCGCCTTCACGATCTCGGGCGGAATGGTCCCCGGCATGTTCGTGTGGATGGCGGCCAGTTCGGGAGGTGCGATCAGCGCCATCTGTTCGGTGATAAGTGCTCCCCAATCGCCACCCTGCGCGACATACCGGTCGTAGCCGAGGCGCTTCATCAGCACGATCCACGCCCGCGCGATGCGCGCTGGATCCCAACCGGTTTCGGTTGGCTTGCCGGAAAAACCGTAGCCCGGCATCGACGGGATCACCACGTCGAACGCGTCGGCCTCGGCACCGCCGTGCGCAGTGGGATTGGTGAACGGATCGATGATCTTCAGGAGTTCGATGACCGAACCGGGCCAGCCATGCGTGATGATGACAGGCAGGGCGCCCTGATGCTTGGATTTCACGTGGATGAAGTGGATGTCGAGGCCGTCGATCTCGGTGACGAAATTCGGCAGCGCCTTCAACCGCGCCTCGCATTTGCTCCAGTCATATTCCGTTCCCCAGTACTTCATGAGCTTCTGCATCGTGGCGAGTTGCACGCCCTGCGTTGGCCCTACCGTTGCCGGGGTCGACCAGATCCGCCGGGAGGCCTCGTCGGATACGAGCTCGCGCTCGGGCCAGCGCGTAGCGACGATGCGCCGGCGAAGCTCGGTGAGCTCTTCCTGCGGGAAGCTAACGGTGAAGGGGCGGATGCCATCGCCGGTGGATGCGGCGGCCTTTTGTGACGGGAGCAGGCTCGCGGCGCCTGCGGCGGCGATGCCTACCGCGGCAGTGCCCAAAAGTCGCCGGCGATCCTGGTCGATTGTTTCGGAGGTTCTGGTCGTGTCCATGGGACTCTCCTGGGGTTGATGGATGCGATCTGCACTGCTTGACGTACCCCCGGGAGATGAGATTAGCCCGTTATGCGTCGTGAGCTCTTGTTAGTCGCTGCCCGCCTGCCGCTTTTTTGAGCAGATAGGAGACGCCAGACAGTGGAGACTCCCTATGGTGCGGGAGCGCTCCTTGACTTAAACTGAGGCGCTGGGTGCAGGCGGCTCCCAAAAGAAGAGACGCCATGACGATAACGGCAAGTCAGGCCAAGGACAGATTGTCGTTTGGCCCTTTCTACTTGGCTGCGGGTGAAAGGCTCCTGACAAGAGAAGGCGCTCCCGTAGAGCTGGGCTCGCGCGCCCTTGAAATTCTCATCGTCCTGACTTCCGCGCCGAATGAAGTCGTCAGCAAGAAGGATCTGATGTCGCGGGTCTGGCCCGATGTGGTTGTCGAGGAAGGCAGCCTGCGGTTCCACATGACCGGACTGCGCAAGGCGCTGGGCGATGGAAAGGATGGCGCGCGTTACATCGCGACGCTTCCGGGGCGCGGCTATTGCTTCGTTGCACCGGTCTCGCGATTAAGCAGCCCACACGACGAAGCCCCACTCATCGCCGCCGGGTTTCCGCATGCGAATCTTCCAAACCGCTTGAGCAGAATGGTCGGGCGGGATGAGGACGTTCTCAAGCTGTCGGCGCAGCTGAATGCTTCGCGGTTCGTCACCATCGTTGGCGCCGGCGGTGTCGGCAAAACCACCGTAGCGATCGCAGTCGGGCATCATCTGATCGACGCATTTTATGGGGCAGTTCTGTTCGTCGATCTGGGAATGATCGGTGATCCCGGTCTGGTGACGACAGCCGTCGCCTCGATGCTTGGGCTATCCGTTCAAACAGAAGATGCCACGCCCAACCTGATCGCTTACTTGCGCAACAAGCGGATTCTCTTGATCCTCGATACCTGTGAGCATCTCTTGGATGCGGTGGCGCCTTTGGCAGCAAGCATCGTCGATGCGGCGTCACAGGTCCACATCCTGGCGACGAGCCGCGAGGTGCTTCGGGTTGAGGGCGAGCATATCTATCGATTGGATGCGCTTGCCTATCCGCCGGACGAACCTGGACTAACGGCGGCCATTGTCCAGACCTTCCCGGCCACCCAACTTTTCGTCGAACGAGCGGTGGCAGGCGGCGCTCGTTTGGACGTCAGCGATGCGGAGGCCCTGCTCATCGCAAGCATCTGTCGAAAGCTCGACGGAGTGGCGCTCTCCATCGAACTGGCGGCCAGGCGCGTCGAATCCTATGGGCTGCAACAGACCGCCGCACTTCTTGATCAACGCCTGACACTGCTGTGGCTCGGTTCGCGGACCGCGCCGCCGCGTCAGCAAACCCTCCAGGCGACACTGGACTGGAGCTTTGGGCTCCTGACCAACCTTGAGCGCGCGGTGTTGCGCAGGCTCGCCGTGTTCGTCGGTCATTTCACGCTCGATGCCGCACTGGAGGTGGTGACGAGCGCGACCCTCGATCGATCGACCGTCCTAGGCGCCATGGACAGTCTCGTCGCCAAATCGATTGTAGCGACGCGTCCGGCCGGAGCGATGATACGCTACCGGCTCCTCGATACCACGCGCGCTTACGTTCTCGATATCCGGATCGATGACGCGGAGGCTGCCGATCTCGCAGTGCGCCACGCCGCCTACTATCGGAGATGGCTGGAGCAGACAGGGATCGGATGGCCAAAACTGGCGACCGGTGAAGAACGGGCTCCTCACTTCGCCGCCATCAACAATGTCCGAGCTGCCCTGGAGTGGTGCTTCGGCGACAACGGAAACGCCGACATCGGCATGGGACTCGCCATCGCTGCCGCGCCGGTTTTCCTGGCGATGTCCTTGTTGCCGGAGTGTCATCGCTGGTCTGAAAGAGCGATATTGGCTTCCGACGGTGCCGGCCTTGGCGGACTTGACGAGATGCACCTTCAGGCCGCTCTCGGCGTGTCCTTCATGTTCATGCGGGGAGGACGCGACAGGGCGCGCGTAGCCCTGCAGAGAAGCCTAGCGATCGCCGAGGAGCGCGGCGATCCGCTGGATCAGGTGCGCCTGTTGGGTCCGCTCAACATGTTCCATCTGCGGACGGGCAATTTCGTAACCGCCCTCGAAATTGCAAGGCGTTGTTCAGCCACAGCCGCCGGTCTGGAGGATTCGGTCGCGATCGCGCTTGCACACTCGATCCTGGGCATCTCGCTTCACATGCGAGGCGACCTCGCGGCGGCGCGCGCAGAGCTGGAGGCGGCGCTCGACCGTGGGCCGCGCTCTCAGCGGACCACGACGATCTATCTGGGCTTCGAAGGCAAAATCCTGGCCAGGGCAATTCTGGCGAGGAACCTTTGGCTGCAAGGTCATCCGGATCAAGCCATGGCGCATGCTCGGCAGGCCGTCGAAGAGGCTGCCGCCATGGATCATTCTCTAACGCTCGCGATCGCGTTGATCTGGGCGATATCGGTCTTCCTGTGGACGGGCGACCTGAAGAGCGCCGAGGCGTACATCGACATGCTCATCGCCAGCGCGGAATCCCATTCCATGACTCCTTACCTGCTAGTCGGTCGGGGATTCAAAAGCGAAGTCGCGATCCGTCAAGGCGATGCAACAGGCGGTGTCGAGGGCCTGCAGACTTCTCTTCAGAAGCTGCACGCGGCACCTTACGAATTGCTCACGACGCCGCTCAACCTCTCGCTGGTCAGGGGATTGTCCGCAATCGGTCAGGTCGATGAAGCAACTGCGCTGATCGACGAGTCGCTTGGCCTCGTCGAAAAGAACGGCGACCAATTGTACCTCCCAGAGTTGCTGCGGATGAAGGGAAGCCTCCTTCTCCAGTCGCAACGCAACCGCGACGAAGCTGCCGCCTACCTCATGCAGGCACTGGAGTTGAGCCGTAGTCAGCACGCGCGGGCATGGGAGTTGCGAACCGCAATCGACATGACGACGCTGATGGCCGGGCGCGGGGAGATCAATAGCGCTCGCGAACTCTTGCAACCGGTGGCGGCGCATTTTGTGGAGGGCCTGAATACGGCGGATGTCAAGGCTGCCGAACACCTGCTGGCGACGCTAAGGTAGAAGCTTCAATGCCACCGCCCCCATTGGTGTCGTCCGCTGTCGGCGCATTTCGACTGTGGCTCAGAAAATCGAATTCGTGATGGCCTTCACCGGCCCGCCTGAGCGATCAGCTACGTCGTGCAAACGCGCCAATCCTGTTAAGCAGCGGCTGTTGGTCGCCGACCCAGAACCAGTGATCGTTACCGGCAACCTCAATAAACGTCGCGCCTGGGATGTTGGCCGCGAGGAAGCGCCCGGCTTCGATGCGAACGGCGCGGTCGCCGGAGCGGTGCAGGACCGTCGTCCTTGCCGAAACCTTCGCAAGGAGATGACGGACATCGGTATCACGCAGCGCTTCCAGGAGACCCGCGACCGCGCCGGGACTGGAGGCTGCCCTGAGCAACCCAGCCCACCAGGTCTGCGCCTGGCGGTCTGCGGCCAGGCTCGGGGCGAAAGTTTCGATTTCCGCCGGGCCACCCCAACTGGCGAGCAACCGTTGCTTCCACAGATCGTATTGCGCGACGGTCAGGGCAAAAGGATAGTCGGGTGCGCGGCTGCCTTTCGCAAGGGAACCCCAGAGAACAAGACCGATCAGGCGATCGGGGTGGTTTACGGCAAAACGGACACAACCCGGCCCACCTTCTGACGCGCCGACGAGCAAGGCCCTACGGCTACTGGCCGCGTTCATGACCGCCAGAATGTCCTGCGCCGTCGCTTCGACGGTCGGGCGGGCACCGACACGGTCGGAAAGTCCCATGCCTCGCCGGTCGAAAAGGATCAGGCGGCCGAGATGCGAAACCGCGGTGATCCAGGCGCGGCAGCTTCTGTCTTCCCAGATACGCTCGACATGCGAAATGAAGCCCGGAACAAGCACGATATCCATCGGACCGCTGCCAACGATCTGATAGGCGATATGGATGCCGTCCACCTCGACATAGCGCGTTCTGGGCACGTCCGGGGCGGCATCGTGAGATGGCTCACGCAGCAGGGCAAGCGTGGCTGGGTCTGGCGCTATGCCGAGTTCTTCCCGCAGCAACCGAACACAGGTGTCCCTTTGGCGCTCGGCTGCCGCCCTGTCCCCGGCCGCCAGGTGGGCACGGATCAGGTGACGGTGCGCACTTTCACTCAAAGGGTCCAGTCCCGTCAGGCGCGTCGCGTGCACGACCGCGCTGCGAGGCTCACTGGCGGCGATCTTCGCTTCGATGAGCCGCTCCAGCGCCTGCACGAGCCGGCTGCGCAGGGCCTCGCGCCTGAAGAAGACCCATTCCTCGAATTCCGGACAATCAGGGACGGAGAAGCCGGCGAGATAGTCGCCCTTAAGCATGTCGGCTGCCTCGTCGAGAGGACCGACATTGCAGGCATGCTCGAAGACCTTGGAGTCGACCTCAACGGACAGCGCCGGGTGCAGGCTTAGGGATGTTCCGCTGGTAGCGATAACCCCGCTGCCGAACGCGATGCGGATTTTATACAGCGTGCGCCGAAGGCGTGCGCGTGCGGCTTCCTCGTCGGTTTCGGGCCACAGAAGCGTGGCTGCGACCTCACGCGCCACAGGCCCGGCGGCCTCGGCGAGGTAGACGAGAAGCGCTGCCGCCTTGCGCAAGGCAAGTTCCACCCGCCGCCCGTTCAGACGGAACTCAGGAAAACCCAGAAGTCGGAACTCCAATCGCTCCATCGATCCGTATGCGGCCGCGCGGGGACGTTGAGGGGACGCCGGCCTTCTATCCACCCCAGGAGGTCGGGCCGATTGGGCCCAATCAGGAGACTTCCCTTGGAGCGAGAAATGTCACCGGTCAATACTCTCACCCATCATCGCACGTCCGAGGCTGTTGCCAGGGACGGCATCTCTATCGCCTACCAGGACCTGGGTCGCGGCGAGCCGCTCGTACTGCTGCATGGCGTGACCGAAAACAGCGAGTCCTGGCACGAGGCGGGTTACGTCGACCAGTTGCTGCGGCGCGGGCGCCGGCTGATCCTCATCGATTGCCGCGGCCATGGCCGGAGCGGAAAGCCTCACAACCCGATCGCCTATTCCGGACTCAGGCGGGCAGCAGATGTCGTTGCCGTGCTCGACAGTGCCGGCGTCCAGCATGCTGCACTGATGGGACATTCAATGGGCGGCGTGGTCGCGCTGGCCGTGGCTCTCTACCACCCGGACCGCGTCAGCGCGCTGGTCGTCAATGGCGCGCATCCGTACGCGGAGGATCTCACCTCCCTCCGAGCTGCGCTCAAGAATGACTTCGAGACCTGGCTCGCCTTCTTGACGCAACTGGCCCCCGACCTTTCGCAGGCCGCAAGCCGGCGGATCCGGGCCAACGATCTCACCGCTGTTCGAGCAAGCCTTGCCAAGGACAGGCTAGATTTCTCGACTGCCTTCGCGGGGCTGGGGATACCGGTGTTGGCAATCAGCGGCACGCTCGATCCCCGTTGCGAGCCCGTCCGGAATTTCGCGGAACTGGCGGGCGGCGAGTTTCTGCCGCTCGCGGGCAAGAACCATGTCACCGCCTTCCTCGATGTCGACACCGTGGCGCCGGCGGTCGACGCTTTTCTGGACCGTGTCGGTGCTCAGAGCACAAGGCAAGGAGGCTAAGTCATGTGCCAAACCTGTCTCTCCTGGTATGCACGCTGCATTGCTCCCTACGTCGTCCACGCCGGCTGTTCGGCCAACACATTCGCACACATGCGAAGGCGAATGATCCCGCGGGCAGAGGGCATAGTCATTGAAGTCGGCTTCGGCTCCGGCCTGAACCTTCCCTATTACGACGCTGCCAGGGTCGAGCGGCTGATCGGCGTCGATCCCGACGGCACGATGCTCGGCCTGGCCGCACCGAAGAGCCGCTCCTTGCCGTTCGATGTCGAATGCCTCCGGGCCAGCGGCGAAAGCCTGCCGCTGGCTGATGCCTTCGCCGACACGGTTGTCGTCACCTACGCCTTCTGTACCATTCCGGACCCTGAGGCGGCGCTGACCGAAATTCGACGCATCCTGAAGCCGACGGGCCGGCTGATCTTCATCGAGCATGGCCAGGCCGAGGAGCCGCGTTGCCGCAGATGGCAGGAGCGCCTGAACAGGCTGTGGGGGCGGATCGCCGGCGGCTGCCACCTCAATCGCGATCCGTTGCTCTTGATCCGTGGGGCCGGCTTCAATCTCGTTGAAGAGGAGCGCGGGCGGTTCTCGCCGCCCTTCTGGCAATTGGGAAGCCACTACGCCGGCGTCGCGGCACCCCCGACAGGTTGACGGCCTTCGTCAAAACCTGCACGTCCGAAAATGCGCACGGTGCTCGCATGGCTCTTCCGCCACGCACCCGCGGCTCAGAAAATCGAATTCGTGATGGCTTTCACCGGCCCGAGCAGGACCGATCCGTCCGGCACGCCGGCGTCGATCGGAATAGCCCGGCGGTTGGCCGTTGCCACCATAGGCTGGGTGACATCGCTGGTCACGATCACCGGTGTCTTCGAAGGCACGCGGTCGTAGAGGTCGATGATGTCCTGGTTCATCAGGCGCACGCAGCCTGACGAGACCGACTTGCCGATTGACTTCCATTCAGGCGAGCCGTGCAGGCGGTAGAGCGTGTCGACGTCGCCTTGGAAGAGGTAGAGAGCGCGCGCGCCGAGCGGATTCTTCAGCCCGCCCGGCATGCCGCCATTTTCGGCGCTGTATGGCTTCAGTTCCGGCTGCCGGGCGACCATTTCATCCGGCGGCGTCCATTTCGGCCATTTCTGCTTCCACTGGACGACGGCGTCGCCGGACCATTCGAAGCCGGCGCGGCCGAGGCCAACGCCGTAGCGGATCGCCTGGCCCCCCTGGCGCACGAGATACAGATGGTGCCCGGTCGTGTCGACGATGATGGTGCCGGGTTTCTGTCCGGTCGGATCGGGCACGATCTGGCGCAGGAACTGCGGATCGATCCTCTCGAACGGTATTGGTGGAAGGTCGAAGCCGCCGTCGCTGACGGCCGCGTACATCGTCGCATAGTCGGGCAGCGGCGGCTCGACATAGGTTGGCGGCGGTGGCGGCTCGACCGGTTCCGGCCCGGTGGTGGCGCATGCGGAAACCGCGATCGAAGCGGCGCCCAATGCAGCGGCGTTGAGAAAGCCGCGACGGCTCAGGCGAAAGGATTCGATTTCGGCTATGGACATGGTTGCCTTCTTTACGTGTCAAATCGCAACAAAGGTTGAAACGCCGATTGCTGCGTGGGTGTCTCACAACACCCGGCGCGATAGGCGGTTCCGATTCTGGCCCGAACGTGGACAAACAAAGGCGAAGCTGTGACTGCGCCGCCACTGTGGCGTCAGAGACACAGCTTTGCAACCTAGCTGCCGGGCACCAATGCTTCGAGCGATGGCAGGATCAGGGCCGGTGGAAAGTCCCGGTACTCTTCCGGCTGGTTGGAACGGTTTATCCAGACCGTGCGGAAGCCGAATTTGGTCGCACCGGCGATGTCCCAGCGATTGGAGGACTGGAAGGAAACCGCGTTGGGATAGAGGCGCCAGCCGGTAGTGACCATGTCGTAGACCGCCGGATCGGTCTTGAAGCGCCTGACCGTATCGACCGAATAGATGTCGTCCAGAACCTGATCGAGCGCGGCGGACTTGACCGCCGCCTGCAGCATTTCTGGCGAGCCATTGGACAGGATCGCCAGTTTGGCTCCCGAAGCCTTGAGCGCCTTGAGCACGGCCGGCACTTCGGGATAGCAATCCAGCCGCCAGTAGGCGTCCAGCAGTTTGGCCTTGAGGCCAGGATCGGCCGAGGGAACCTTGCGCAAGGCGAAATCGAGCGCCTGTTCCGTCAGTTGCCAGAAATCGGCATAGGCGCCCATCAGTGTGCGCACCCAGGAGTATTCGAGCTGTTTGGCGCGCCAGATTTCGGACAACAATTGGCCGTCCGGCCCAATCTGGTCGGCATGACGCCGCACGGCGGCATGGACGTCGAAGAGCGTGCCGTAGGCATCGAAAACATAGGCGGCGTATTGCATGGCAACAGTTTTGAGGCGAGGCGCGAGAAGGTGCAAGCTTTGATTGCATCGCGCTTGCCGCTGGCCTCAACAAAACTCCGCAATGCCGGTTGACGGCGCCCGCCAAAGCATCTTCCAATGGCTGCCACACGAGATCAATTGGGACGGACAACGCAATGACACTGGCGGCTGAGGCACTATCCGCGACTTGGACTTTCGTCGATGGTGATTGGCACGAGGGCAATGTCGCCATTCTGGGGCCGCGCAGCCACGCCATGTGGCTTGGCACCAGCGTGTTCGACGGCGGCCGCTGGTTCGAAGGCGTCGCACCCGACCTCGAGCTCCACGCCGCCAGGGTGAATTCCTCGGCGATTGCGCTCGGCCTCAAGCCGTCGATGACCGCAGACAAGATCGTCGGGCTGACCTGGGATGGGCTGAAGAAGTTCGATGGCAAGACAGCCGTCTACATCAGGCCGATGTACTGGGCCGAGCATGGCGGCTATATGGGCGTGCCGGCCGATCCCGCCTCGACCCGTTTTTGCCTTTGCCTCTATGAATCGCCGATGATCCCGCCGACCGGCTTTTCGGTGACCGTGTCGCCGTTCCGGCGTCCGACCATCGAAACCATGCCGACCAACGCCAAGGCCGGCTGCCTTTATCCCAACAACGGCCGCGCCATTCTCGAAGCCAAGATGCGCGGGTTCGACAACGCGCTGGTGCTCGACATGCTGGGCAACGTCGCCGAGACCGGAACCTCGAACATCTTCCTGGTCAAGGATGGCCATGTGCTGACGCCGGCCCCGAACGGCACCTTCCTGTCCGGCATCACCCGCTCCCGCACCATGACGCTGCTCGGCGAGTATGGCTTCAAGACTATCGAAAAGACCCTGTCGATACGGGATTTCCTGGAAGCGGACGAAATCTTTTCGACCGGAAACCATTCCAAGGTGGTGCCGATCACGCGCATCGAGGAGCGCAACCTGCAACCCGGGCCGGTGGCCAAGAAGGCGCGCGAGCTTTATTGGGATTGGGCGCATTCGACGTCGGCTGGCTGACGCGTCCGGGCTGGCCTTTTGTCGCTGCGCGGTTCGTTGTCGGAAAACCGTGTGACAGGCTTCCGCAACCCGCTTAGAAAGGAACCGGCGCTTCATTCCGGAGTTGTTCCAGCTCAATCCAGACCTATCTTAGTCCGGTATCGACACCGGATTTTTCCACGAGGGAGTACTACCCATGGCTTTTGAATTGCCCGCTCTGCCCTACGACTATGAGGCCTTGCAGCCTTACATGTCGAAAGAGACGCTGGAATATCACCACGACAAGCACCACAAGGCCTATGTCGACAACGGCAACAAGCTGGCCGCGGAAGCCGGCATGGGCGATCTGTCGGTCGAAGAGGTGGTCAAGCAGTCGTTCGGCAAGAATGCCGGCCTCTTCAACAATGCCGCCCAGCACTACAACCACATCCATTTCTGGAAGTGGATGAAGAAGGGCGGCGGCGGCAACAAATTGCCCGGCGCCCTGCAGAAAGCAGTCGACAGCGACCTCGGCGGCTACGACAAATTCAAGGCCGATTTCATCGCCGCCGGCACGACGCAGTTCGGCTCAGGCTGGGCCTGGGTTTCGGTCAAGGACGGCAAGCTGGCGATCTCCAAGACGCCGAATGGCGAAAATCCGCTCGTCCATGGCGCGTCGCCGATCCTAGGCGTCGATGTCTGGGAGCACTCCTACTACATCGACTATCGCAACGCCCGGCCGAAATATCTCGAGGCGTTCGTCGATAGCCTGATCAACTGGGATCATGTGCTCGAGATGTACGAAAAGGCCTGACGCATGTCGCCCAAAAGTGCGCAGCGGTTTTGGGACCACAAGGTACACGAAAACAAGGGCCCGAACCGCATCGTTCGGGTCCCTTTGGGCGCGACGCATTTGATGTCCTGATCGATCTCCAGAAAAGCCCCGGCACCCCGGGGCTTTTCTTTTGCTGTGGCGCAGCAAATTCATCCGAGGCGAAGGGAATATTCCGCCAGTCGCATCCGTTAACGTCCTGTCCCGAAATGCCCTCATCCCCAAAATACCTTCATCACGGAGCCAAATGAATGAGAAAGCTTGTCATCGCCATCTCAATGCTCGCCCTCGCGGGTTCGGCGGCTTTTGCCGACCCGATCCTCGATCGGCAGGCCCTGATGAAGGAACGTGGAAAGATCGTCGGCGGCATTTCGAAAGTGGTCAAGGGCGAGGAGCCCTATGATGCCGCCGCTGTGCTGACGGCCTTGCAGGCATTGCAAGCGAATGCCGAGAAAGTCGATGTCGACGCGCTGTTCCCTGCCGGCAGCGACACAGGCGACACCACGGCTGCGCCAAAGATCTGGGAAGACATGGCCGGCTTCAAGGCCGCCAACGACAAATTTATCGCCGACGTCAAGGCCGCGGCCGCTGCCGCTCCTGCCGATGTCGATACGTTGAAGACGCAGTTTGACACCATCGCGTCCAATTGCGGCACCTGCCACCAGACCTACCGGGTGAAAAAAGGCTGATAGCGGGCGATGCCCTGGCTGAAGAAACTCGCCGGCGCCCTCGTCGTTCTGGGCGGCGTCGGCGCCGTTGCCGGGTGGGTCCTGTCGGTGCCGGTGAGGCTCGACAGCGGGACCCTGGCCAAGCTCGGCCCTGGTGATGCGGCCAAGGGCAAGCGCATTTTCTATGCCGGCGGTTGCACCTCGTGCCATGCAAAGCCGGGTTCGCAGGGCGACGCGCGGCTTCAGCTTGTGGGTGGCCTCACGCTCAAGACGCCATTCGGCACCTTCGTGCCGCCCAACATTTCGCAGGACGCCAAGGACGGCATCGGCGCATGGTCGGTCGAGGACCTCGCCAATGCCATGCTGAAGGGGGTGTCGCCGTCGGGCGAGCATTTATATCCGGCGTTTCCCTATGCGTCCTACGCACGCATGAAACCGGCCGATATTGCCGACCTCTATGCCTTCCTGAAAACGCTGCCGGCCGTCGCCGGTAAGGCGCCTGGCAATTCGCTGGCGTTCCCGTTCAACATCCGCCGCGGCATCGGCCTTTGGAAGCTTCTCTATCTCGGCGATCAGCCGGTCGTTTCGCTCCCCGAAGGCACGCCTGATCCGGTGATGGCCGGCCGCTATCTGGTCGAAGGGCCGGGTCATTGCGGCGAATGCCACACGCCGCGCGACTTTGCGGGCGGGACGAAGGAGAGCGAGTGGCTGGCGGGCGCCGTGGCGGCCGAAGGCAGCGGCATCGTGCCCAACATCACATCGGGCGAGGGCGGCATTGGCAACTGGTCTGAAGCCGACATCGCCAACTACCTCGAAACCGGCTTCACGCCCGATTTCGATTCCGTTGGCGGCGCGATGGTCGACGTGCAGAAGAACATGGCCGAACTGACCGCGGGGGATCGTGCCGCGATCGCCGCCTACCTCAAGGCGGTACCGCCGCATCCAAACGGCTATCCGGCGCGCAAGAAGGCGGCGAACTGACACACATCGCCCAAGACTGCGCGGCGGTTTAAGTCAACGCCATGTTTTGAAACAATAAATGAAGCGCGGCATGACTCTCGTCAGCCGCTCTAGCCGTCGGACGCCAGGTGGCGGTCGCCCAGGAAGTCGAAGCCCATCTCGAAGAAATGGTTGTAGTTGCAGGTCAGCTCCTCGCCAGGCGCGATGTCACGCAGCGCAAAGCTCTCCTCGGGCGAGGAGACGTCGCAATTCGGCTCGTCGGCATGGTTCATGTAGCGCGCATCGTCGGCTTCGAAGACGATGTAGTTCGGGTCGCGCCTGTCGGGATAGGAATAGCGGTCGAGATAGCTCTTCACCGGCCCGCTCTCGCCCTCATAGGTCTCGACCTTGATGAGCCGGTCGAATCGTGGATCGAGCTTCCATATCCGCGTGCCGCGGGGAATGCGGTTCTTGGCAAAGACGCCGATGCCCTGGATGGGCGATTTGTCGAGATAGACGTCGACGAGCAGCATAATGGACCTTTACGCGATTGGGGCTATGGCGGCCTCTCAGAAGCCGCGCACTGGGTAGCGCGCAGCCATTGCAATTGCGAGCGGAAAATCCACTTCACATAGCTGGAACAGAAGCGTCGGAAGGGAACCATGCGCAAATCAAAAAATGATGACCATGAGCGGCCGGCGGCGCAGTGCCGCCACCTCGCTGCGCGTCAGCGCTGCTGCAATGCCAGACGGACGCCCAAAGCACAGTAGATGCCGCCGACAATCTTGCCTTGCCAATTGAGCACCCTCGGATTTCGGCGCAGGCAAGTGCCAAGCCGACCGGCGCTCACTGCAAAGACGACCGTGCTGAGAAGACCCAGCATGACGAAGATGACCCCTAGTGTGGTCAACTGAAGCATCACCGACCCATTTTCAGGCCGCACGAACTGAGGCAGGAATGCAAGGAAGAAAAGCGCGGTCTTGGGGTTGAGCACTTCGGTCAGGATAGCCTGTCGAAACGCCTTGCCGGCGGAGATGGCAAGCGCGCCGGCAGCCGGGTTGGCCGGTGTTTTCTCGATGATCGCGCGAATGCCGAGATAAACGAGATAGGCGGCGCCAATGTACTTTACAATGCTGAACAGCGCCGCCGAAGTGGCGATGATCGCCGATATGCCGACCATGGCCATGACGGTGTGAACCACGTCGCCGGCTGCGATCCCGGCACCGGTCGCAATGCCCACCTTCGTTCCGGAACTCGTTGACCGCGCGACGGTAAGGAGGGTGGCTGGCCCTGGAATGAAGACAAAACCGAGCACAACCGCGATGTAGGCTGTCAATGTTGACAGATCGATCATTGGCGAATCGCTCCTGTAAGCTGCGCCTTGCCCATCACCTTCAATGCGAAGGAATAAGTATAGGCGATCTCCTCCAGTCGCGAAAACCGGCCGGAAGCGCCGGCGTGGCCTGAATCCATGTTGATCTTGAACAGCACGGGATTGTCGCCGCTCTTGCGGTCGCGCAGCCGTGCCACCCATTTGGCCGGTTCCCAATAGGTGACGCGCGGATCGGTGAGACCGGCCAGCGCCAGGATTGGCGGATAGTCGAGCGCGGCGACATTGTCATAGGGCGAATAGGCGGCGATGGTTCGGTAATCGTCGGCGGACGCGATCGGGTTGCCCCATTCCGGCCATTCCGGCGGCGTCAGCGGCAGGCTGGCGTCAAGCATGGTGGTGAGCACGTCGACGAAGGGCACCTCGGCGACGATGCCGCCAAAACACTCCGGCGCCATGTTGGCGATGGCGCCCATGAGCATGCCGCCGGCCGAGCCGCCTTGCGCGACGGTGCGGTCATGCGCGGTGTAGCGCTCGGCAACAAGGTGGCGCGCACAGGCGATGAAATCCGTGAACGTATTCATCTTGTGCGCCCGTTTTCCGTCATCGTACCAGCCATAGCCCTTGTCCTTGCCGCCGCGGACATGAGCGATGGCAAAGACAAAGCCGCGGTCGACCAATGAGAACCAGTTGGTGTTGAATGCGGCCGGCACCGTGATGCCATAGGAGCCGTAGCCGTAAAGCAGGCAAGGCGCGGATCCATCCAGCGGCGTGTCGCGGTGGTGCAGGAGCGAGATCGGCACCAATTCGCCGTCAGCGGCGGGCGCCATCAGCCGCCTGGTGACGTAGTGATCCTGGTCATGGCCGGAGGGCACTTCCTGGGTTTTGAGCAGCACCCGTTCGCGCGTGCGCATATTGTAGTCGAACACCTGGGCCGGCGTCGTCATCGACGAATAGGAAAAGCGCATGATCTCGGTGTCGTACTCATAGGAGCCCGACAGGCCGAGCGAGAAGGCCTCTTCGTCAAGGGACAAAAGATGCTCCTCGCCGCTGCTGCGGTCGCGCACGACGATGCGCGGCAGGCCTTCCTTGCGTTCAAGCCGGACCATGTGGTCCCTGAAGCCGATCACCGACAGGATCAGCCGGCCCGGTTCATGCGGCACCAGTTCCTGCCAGTTGGCGCGCACCGGATCGCTCGCCGGCGCGGTCATGATCTTGAAATCCTTGGCGCCATCGGCATTGGTCAGGATGAAGAAGATGTCACCGCCTTCTTCCAGATCATACTGAAGGCCGATCTCGCGTGGAGAGACCAGCTTGGGTTCGGCAAACGGGTCGCCGGCGCGCATCAGGCGGTATTCCGAGGTCTCGTGATCGTTGATGCCGATCATGATCCATTCGTTGTTGCGGGTGCCGTCGACATTCATGAAGAAGCCGGGATCGGTTTCCTCATAGATCAGCCGGTCGCTTTCAGGGCTTTGCCCAAGCGCGTGGAACAGCACCTTGGACGGGCGGTGGTTGGGATCGAGGCGTGTGTAGAAGAAGCCGTCATCGCCGGCGTTCCAGACGCCTGAACCGCCCGTGTCGGGAATCCGGTCGGCGAGCTCCCTGCCATCGTCAAGGTCGCGCACGCGAAGCGTGTAGAATTCGGAGCCCTTGTCGTCGAATGCCCACAAGAGCTTGCGGTGGTCGGCCGAATGATCGACGCCGCCAAGACGGAAATAGGCCTTGCCGGCAGCCTCCGCGTCGCCATCAAGCAGGATCTCCTCGGCGCCGCCGTCGCGCGGCATGCGGAAATAACGCGGCTGCTCGCCGCCAAGCTTGAAGGATGAGCCATAGGCATAGGGTCCGTCCTTCATCGGCACGGAGGAATCGTCTTCCTTGATGCGCCCCTTCATTTCCTTGAAAAGCTGTTTCTGCAACTCGGCCGTGTCGGCCATCAGCTTCGACTGATAAGCGTTCTCGGCCTCGAGCTCGGCGCGGATCCCCGCATCGAGCAATGACGGATCCCGGAACATCTCCTGCCAGTTGTCTGCCCGCAGCCAGGCGTAGTCGTCGGTTCGCGTGATGCCGTGATGTGTGTCGGAAACTGGCCGTTTCTCGGGCGTTGGCGGGCTGACGTGCGGAAATGCGGAAGTCTTGGTCATTGCGTCTCGCTTTACCGGTATCTTGAATGGGGAAGCATCTTGAATGGGGAACTATCTTGAATAGCGAATGAACACGCCCATCAGGGCGGGTTCAAGAGCCGCAGCTTAAGGGTGTGTCGGCTCCAGGTGATGGGCCGGGAGGAGATATGATGAATATTTATTCTAGGATCGCTGCGGTTTTCGCCGTTGCTTCGTTGACTCTGGCTTCTACAGGCCAGTCTCATGCGACCGTATTCGCGGCTTGGCAAGTGGCCAACGTGCCGTTCGGTGACACGCTCAATGTGCGCAAATACCCCTCGGGCACATCCCAGAAACAGGCGGCCTATCCGAACGGAACTGTTCTGCAGATGACCGGACGATGCACCGGGGGGATAAATCTGCTCGGCATTGCCAATCAGCCGGCGTGGAAGCAGGAACAGACGGTTCGCTATCGCTGGTGCGAAGTCTGGCATGACCCTGCCCAGAACGGCAACTTCGTCACCGGCTGGGCCTATGGCAAATACATCACGCCGCATTGACTGACTTGGCGGCGACTGATCCGAGCCAGTCCACATGACCGGCATGTCGCCTGGTTGCTTGCGCAGGACATGCGGCAACCTGTGGTTTTGTGGACAGGTGCGGGCAACCAAGCTTGCCCGTGCGATAGCCAAGCAAAATCAAGCATTGAAACCTGCTTTGTGAGTTATCGCGAATGTAACGACGAACTGACGTTGCGTCAGCGGCTGCTGGTTGGCGGGCGAAATATCGAAAAATTACACAATGCACGAAAGGTTGAAGCTAATCCGGGAACAATTGATCAACATTGTTCAATATAGCGCAAAGACCGAATTGACTTACTTGGTCAGCAGGGTCATTGATGTGCACGCGATACGAATCGCAGAAGCTCTACCTGCATAAAATTCGCGCGATGCCCTGCCTGAAAAAAAAGGGCGCACACTGACGTAACTCTTGTTGGGGCCTGATGACCATGGATATTGTCGAAACACCTTCCAGAAACAGCGATGCGCTGATCGAATTGACCGCCGATGTGGTGGCCGCCTATGTCAGCAACAATCCCGTGCCGGTCGGCGAATTGCCGAACCTGATATCGGATGTCCATGCCGCGCTCGGGCGCGTGGGTGGAACCGCCGAACAGCCGCCTGCCGACAAGCAAAAGCCGGCAGTCAACCCGAAGCGCTCGGTTCATGACGACTACATCGTTTGCCTTGAAGACGGTAAGAAGTTCAAGTCGCTGAAGCGTCATCTGATGACCCACTACGACCTGACGCCGGATCAGTACCGCGAAAAGTGGAACCTCGACCCGACCTATCCGATGGTTGCACCCAACTATGCCGCAGCGCGGTCACAGCTTGCCAAGAAGATGGGTCTCGGCCGCAAGCGCAAGGCGCGGTAATCGCTGCTCGCCAGATCGGATCGACATCAACGGCGCCTTCTGGCGCCGTTTGATTTTGCAGGTGGCAGCGGGCGATCGATTGGAGCTTCAGGAAAAGTGTGAGACGGTTTTCCGTCCGGAGTTGCGTTCTACGTTCCGTGAAACGATGAACCGCTCCGGCTGTCAGGCGGTCTGCTTGAGCGCCGCCTCAGCGTCGCGCTTGATGCGCTTGACCATGGAGCGAAGGCCGTTGGCGCGCTGCGGCGACAGATGTTCGTCGAGGCCGAGCTCTTTCAATGTTGCTTCCGCGTCGGTCTTCTGGATCTCGCTGGCGGTCCTGCCCGAAAACAGCGCCAGCATGATTGCGACCAGCCCACGCACGATATGGGCGTCCGAATCGCCGGTGAAGGAGATGACCGGATCGGCTCCCGCTCCGCGTTCGGTGGTCAGCCAGACCTGGCTGACGCAGCCCGGCACCTTGTTGGCGGCGTTGCGCTCATCGTCCGGAAATGGCGGCAGCGCCTCGCCGAGGTCGATGACATAACGATAGCGGTCTTCCCATTCCTCGAGGAACGAGAAGTCGTCGCGGATCGTCTGGATCGTCGTCGTCATAGTTCGGATATAGTCACGCGGCGGCGCCACGTCACGGAAAAAACAAGGACACCGCGGGCGTCGAGAGGGCAGACAGCCCGCGGTGCGCCGTCGAGACGGCTTAATTCTGGACCGGTAGGTTGACTGGCAAATTGACCGTTTGGGGCAAGACGATTTCCTCCGGCACGCTGCCGGTCATCGTCGACGTGTCAGGGCCCGCGGTGGACTTGTCGTCCAGCATCGCTGCGGCGATCTTGGCGGTCTCCTTGGCGCGGGCGGTGATGGTGTGCATGGCCGACTTGCCGGTTTCGCAGACGTCGGGTTTGCGTTCGCAAATGCCGGCGATGTCGCCAACCGCTTCACGCGCCGCAAACAGGGCCTGGATCGGCCCGACGCTCTCGCGGCCCGATTCATCGGGACCGACAGCCAGTGGCAGCGCCAGCAGCACCAGCGAGAACCAGAAAGCCATTCTTATCAGGAAGACCATTCCCTTGCCTCTCGTCGTGACCCGGATCATGCATCCATATGGCATGACCTCTTTTGTAGGCAGGATGGTGGCACACAGGCGCAAAGGACGGCTTGCAGGTTCGCCGAGAATTTTCCGCAAATTTTAGACAAATCAGAAACGAACCATTGTGCAATCAGTTTGTTTCAAATCCGAACGATTTTCCTTAACGCCGGATAACCATCTATCTATCTGTCTTGAATGCGTTTTTCGTGAAACCCGGAAGTCCGGGCGCACCCCATGCACGCCAGCACCGGATAACTCTCCGTTTACTATGGCTGCATTTGCCGGGGCTTTCGGCCGCCCGCATCCCAATATTTGCCGCAGGCCGGGTCTTGGTCGGCGCTGCCTTATCCATTCCTTAAACGCTGGATGCGAGTTTCGGAGTCAACCAAAACAATCTGCAAAAGCAGAGCTGTCCACGACGAGTACGGGTGCGTTGAGTTGAGTTCGATCAAGGCCAGATACGTTGAATTGCCTGGCGCGATGGCGGCTGGTTGCGAACGTATGGTACACCCGTCCATCCTTGGGCAGAACGACCGTGAGCGCCAGCGCCGCTTCATCGGCGTCATGCTGGCGGCGCCTTTCTTTGCCGCCGGCGCCGCGGTCACGCTGGTCACGTCGGGCATGGGCGCCGCCGTCACAGTGGCCGCCATCTTCGCGGCCTTTGGTCTGTGCTGGTTCGTCGCCCTGCTGGTGGCGGCGACCGGCAAGATGGCCATCGCTGCCCAGGTCGCCCTGGCCATGGCCGGCATTGCGCTCGGCGGTCTCATCGCCGCCGCCGGCGGGCTGAGCTCTCCCGTCGCCATGCTCGTTGTGGCGCTGCCGTTCGAAGCCTGGTGGATCGGCGCCTCGCGGCGTGCGGCATTGTGGGGAGCCGTGTCCGCCGCTGTCGCCATCCTGGCGCAGCCTCTGGCAGGAATTCTGTTGCCGATCGCCGGAGCACAGATTGCCCCGTGGCACTGGCTGGTGCCGTTGGCCTGGGCGCTCACATTGATCCCGCGCGCGTCAGCGTTTCAAGACACGACCGGTGCGGCCGATGTCGCCGACACGGCAGACCGTCTTGAAGACATCATCGATGCGGTGGTCTTGCGCGTCGCCCGCCATGGCGAGGTTCTGGACGCTTCGGCAAAGGCCCGCACGCTGTTGAAGCTGCCGCCCGAGCTGCTGTCCGGAAACGGCTTCTTCGATCGCGTCCATCTGTCGGATCGCGTCTGCTATCTCAGCGCCTTGGCCGACATGCGCGACGGCGCGTTGTCGCGCCGGCTCGAATTGCGCATCAGGCTGCCTCAGAACGGCAATGGCCAGGCGGTCGACAATTACCGGCCGTTCGCGCTCGATCTGGTGCGGGGTGAAGAACAGGGCGACGTCTTCACGCTTATCCTTCGCGAGAATGACGACATTGCCCGGCTGCGCGAAAATCTCGCGGCGGCCAATGAGGCCGCGGCCTCGGCCGAAGTCGCCAAGGGACGCTTCCTGGCGGTGGTCAGCCACGAACTGCGCACGCCGTTGAATGCCATCATCGGTTTCTCGGACATGCTGCTGCACGAGATGTTCGGCGCCTTCAAGGATCCGCGCCAGAAGGAATATGTCGGCCTGGTGAGGGATTCGGGCCAGCATCTGCTTGCCGTCGTGACTTCGATACTCGACGTGTCCAGGATCGAGTCGGGCGTCTATGCGACCGAACCGGAGCCGTTCCGGTTCGCGGAAGCGGTCGACATGTGCCAGTCCATGCTGCGGCTGCAAGCGCAGGCGAAGAACATCGATTTGCAGACGCAGATCGCGCCGGACGCGGGCGACATCAATGCCGACCGGCGTGCCGTGCAGCAGATGCTGATCAACCTTGTCTCCAATGCGATCAAGTTCACCCCCGATGGTGGCGATGTGGTCGTCGGCGCCAAGCGGATTGGTTCGCGCCTGCACTTCTGGGTCAGGGACACAGGCATCGGCATTGCCGAGGTGGATTTTGCCAATCTCGGCAAGCCCTTCATGCAGATCCAGAACGACTATACCCGCCGGTTCGAGGGGACCGGGCTCGGCCTTTCGCTGGTCAAGGGCCTGGTGGCGCTGCACGAAGGCACGATGTCCATCGAGAGCATGCCGGGCGAGGGCACCACGGTGACCATCAGCCTGCCGGTGAACGGACCGAAGGGACATCAGGCGGAGAAGGCCGGAGTGCTGACGATGCCGGTGGCCATGGCGAAAGGGGACAGAAATGGCTCGCTCCGCAAAACGGCCTAAGGCGGTCAAGCGCCGCAGCAACGCCTTTCAGGACGGCGCGGTCGCGGTTGGCGGCATGATCTCGCGCAATCCCGTCCTGGTGGGCGGGTCGACGGCATTCCTGGTGACGCTCTTCTACGTTTCCGCCAATGCCTTGTGGTACCAGCCTTTCCCGCATGCCGGCGCGTTCTTCGCGACCCGCAGCATGCAAGGCTTCCCGCACACGGCGTCCGATGAACCGGAGACGACGTTCAACATCGTGCGGCCATCCGGCGCGCCGGCACCGATCAAGGGCGATCCGGTGGTCGAGCAGGTGCAGGGCATACTGAAGGATCTCGATTTCTACTCCGGAACGGTCGATGGCATTTCCGGGCCCAACACGCGCAAGGCCATCCAGGCCTATCAGCAGAAGGTCGGGCTCAATGCGTCCGGCGAGATCGACGCGCTTCTGCTGGACCAATTGGGCGCGACGCCGAAAACAGCGGCCGTCATACCGAGACCGCAGCCGCGCCCGGATATGCCGGCCGCCGTTCCGGTATCGCTGCAGACGAATTCTGGGCAGACGAACACTGGGCAGGCGAATGCCGATCAGACGCAGGCTCCCGATGCCCGCATCGTCAAGATCCAGGCCGGGCTCAAGGCATTCGGCAATGACGACATGCAGCTCGACGGTGTCGTCGGCACGCGCACCAAGGCGGCGATCAAGGAATTCCAGTCGCTGTTCGGGCTGCCGCAGACCGGCGAGCCCGATGAGCTCGTTTACGTCAAGATGCGCGAGATCGGCCTGACCAACTGAGGGGCTGAAACGACGGCTCGCGGAGCGGCGGAAATATCGATAGATAGCCGCACGCCTTCTGGAGTTCTCTCATGCGCGTTACATCGGATCTGTGGGTCTCGGCCCTGTTGCGCCGGGTTTTCGGCGCCGGTGGATTTGCCGCCGTGGTCAAGCGCGGCGCAACCGAAGCCGGCGCTGTCTTCGTGCTGGCGCGCGGCAGGTTGGGAGACATTGCCCTGTTCGGGCCGGCACCGCAGACAAGCTACGATTCGGCGAAGCCCGACGATCGCTTCTTCAGCCTTCTCGGTGCCGGCGATGATGCTGCCTTGCTCGAAGCACGGCTGGAACGGGAAAAGAAATTCGATCCCGACATCTGGGTGGTCGAGATCGAGGCCGGCGCCGTTCCTGTCGAGGAGCTTATTTCCGTGAAGATGCCCTGAGGCCGGACGAAGCCGCCGCATCGTCGCTGTTCGATGCCGTGCGGGTATCGCTGTTTGCCGGTGCCGCGTCGCGAACCGCTCTCGAAAGGGTCTCGGCTTTCCAGAGCCGCACCTTGTCCTGGGCCGCATCGCGATGCAGCAGGCGGTAGCGGTCGAGGAAGGCGCGGATGGCCTGCGGGTGCGGGAATTGGCTGGGATAGACCGCAACCGTGATCAGGAATGCCCGGTCCTCGCTGAGGTCCAGCGAGCGCAGTGCTGCCAGCAGCGAGGCATAGTTCTGGTTGCCGGTGAGCGATCGCGCGATCGAGAAATCGATATCCAGCGCGTCGGCGAGCGCGGTCTGGAAGAACGCCGCGTTCCCAGTCAGCGCCGTCTCGCGCAGTTTGACATACGTGTCGGCGCCCGTGAACGGATCGGCCGCCGCGGCCTCGTCGCCGCTGCGCATCATGGTGCGCAGCCTGCGCCGTGCGTTTTCGGCGGCAATGCCGGCCGCCCGTTCTCTGGCGGGGTCTTCGAAGACGGCTTCGGTGCTTATCGCTGGAATCTTGTCCGCTGTGGCCGTCACGGCCCTGTCTGCTGCCGTGGCCTTCGCTTCCGGCTCCCGCACCCGAACCAGGGTTGGTCTTTCGAGCGCCCTGATCAGATCGGCGATGGTCGGGTTCAAGTCCTTGCGGCGCGCAATGGCGCGTGCATGCGGCAGGCCGTGCCGCCCGATCAGCGCGATGAGGTCGATGTCGCTGACCGCGCGGGAGCGGATGAGCAGCGGCGCGGCAATGTCGACCGGTTCCTCGCAAAGACGGCGCACCAATGCGGCGGGGGCATATTCGCATTCGGAAAGGGCGGCCGCCACGTAGCGGCGTGATTCGACGGACACATTGTCGAACAGCGGCAGGGTCAGGTCTTCGAGCTGGCCGATCTCGCGGCGTGACGGGCGGGTGAGCGAGCAGAACGCCGACACCGCGGCGCGGAACAGCCTTTCAGCTTTGCCTGAGTCCGTCCGTATCGCGATTTGCCTGAAGTCCGAAGATGACACGAAGGATACGCCCGCACTCGACACAAACTCGACCACGCTCGACCGGGACTATGTCGGTTTCGCGTTTGCCGCGGGTCAGAACGCCCTGACCTCAAGACAAAGATCAAGTTAGCGACGATCCGTTAGCGCTCCGTTAACCCTCTGCCGTCCTTAATGATATTTGGAGGCGTTGCGTTGTGCTCCGGGAAAACCGAGAGGAATGCGCGAATCATGGGCATGGTACTGTCTTTCGTGCCGCGTACGGCACCAAGCAATCGGACAAAGCAACCCGCCGAAATTCCGGCGGCAGTGATCATCTTCCCCGGCATCCGTTACGAGCGGTCGCATGCCGGCGAAGTGCGGCCGGTCGATCCCGACAAGCCGGGATCGCCAGGGACGAAGCCGGTTCCTCACCACTAGAAGTCCTGCAGCTCGCAGGAACTCTTTTCGAGGAAGCTTGATACGATCGGCTTCCAGCTGTCATCGGGCACGAAGGTGCGGATGACGAAGATGCCTTCCTCGATCGGCGCCTCGACAAAGATTGCTCCCTGAAGGTCCTCGGGGAGGTCCTTGCGTACGTCGATCATCTGCGCCGGTGTCAGCACGACGGCATCCAGCACGCCGTCGTTCGCGGTGTGGTCGTTGAAGGAATAGATGTTGTGGCCGCTGCGGTCATAGACCGACACCGACCAGAACGGCACATGTCCCGGTGCCTTGATACGAACCACGCCTTCGCCCAGATCGAACCGGCACGCCGTCGCGTAAAACAACGGGTCGACGGATTTCACCACTGGCGCACCACCGGCCTCCGCATCGAGGCGGGTCATCCTGTAGAGGTCCGAGGCCATGGACAGCCGCGACCAGGCGTCGCGTTCGGAAAATTCAGGCACCAGCAGCAGCACGACAATGTGCACGATGCCGGCGCCGACCAGGCCGAGCAGGACAGCATGCAAAAGCTTGCGCATCGCCGCATAAGAGCTACGCATTGCAGCCGACCTTCAGGATCCGCGGCAGCGAAACGTCCGACAGGCCGGTGCTGCTGGCGATCGGCGTGTCGTAGAATGTCAGCACGAAATACATCCTGCCGAAGCCGCCGGTCAGCAGCCAGTTGCCCGGCATCGGGTGATCGCTGGCGGAAATGATGACTGAATTGTCGGGTTGTCGTACCACCCCGTAGGATTGCAGCGCCGCAGGCCGTGGTTTGCCGGTTTCGACCACGCCGAGCGACTGATCGGCGGCATAGAGCGTCCAGAACCGTGCCGTCGGAAATCCACCCTCGATCTTGTAGGTGCATTCGCGCTTGAGTTCGCTACCCCCAGCGTCGCGCTCGGCGACGAAGGACAGCCCTTCGGCCCGACCAAGCGCAAGCACGCCCTCGCGCGCCACGCGGGCCTTCGAATAGGGGTCGGCGGCTGGCGTGCCGATATCGGGAAAGGCCGTCCACTGGCCGATCCGGATGGCGCCGACACCGTCCTGGGCTTTCAGCGCATACCAGACGCTGCCGCCACCGCCGCCGATGGCTATGACAAGCGAAAGCAGCGTCAGGAGTGCATTCTTGAGCATGAAGGGCCGGGGACACGAAGAGTTGCCGCTCGGGGATATCGCGGCGTGGGGTCCCGTGGCAAGCGGGCCGATGGATTTGCCCGCCCAAGCCAGTCGCAAAGATCCACTCAGTCGGAAAGAATCACAGCGCCGACAGCTTTTCCGGCGGTTGAGGCGCGGCGATGGCCGGCGCTGACTGGAACTGCTTGGTCATGTCCCTCAACGTCTGCGTGGTCCGGCTGGACAACACCGGCGGCCGTTCGGCCGCGGCATCGGCTGCCGCCTGATCGTCGCTCTTCTTCTGCGCTTCCCCGGCCTTGGCCGCGATCTCTTCATCGACAAAAGGCTTGTCGATGCCGGGGATCGGCTTGAGGTCGATGTTTTGATGGGCATAGACCATGAGACGCTGCCAAACCATCGCCGGCAGCGAGCCACCTGTCATGTTCTTGGTCGGCGTGAAATCGTCGTTACCCAGCCACACGGCCGCCGTGTAGTTGCCGGTGAAGCCGACAAACCAGGCGTCGCGGTAGGATTGCGTCGTCCCGGTCTTGCCGGCAACGACGATGTTGGGAATTTGCGCGCGGCGCGCCGTGCCCATCACCGGCACCGCCGCCAGCATGGTGTTCATGGATTTGAGCGCCTGCTCGGACAACACCCGGTGGGGCGGCGGCGCATCCTTGGCGAAATCGTAGACCACCTCGCCGGTGCGGGTGGCGAGCTGCGTGATGCCGTGCCGGGAGCCGACAAAGCCGTTCTGGGCGAACACGCTGTAGCCCGTCGCCTGATCCATCACCGTCATGCCCGAGGTGCCGAGCACCATCGTCTTGTGTGATTCGAGCGGCGATTCCACGCCCATCGCCTCGGCCATTGCCTTGATTGGCGGGATGCCGAGATAGTCCTTGGCCAGTCGCACCGGCACGGTGTTGATCGACTTGGCCATCGCCATGATCAGCGTGATCCGGCCGGCCGATTCGCCGCTGTAATTGTGCGGTGACCAGGTGCCCCAGCTGATCGGGCCGCCGGAAATGATGGAGTCGGGCGTGAAGCCGTGCTCCATCGCCGTTGCATAGACATAGGGCTTGAACGACGAGCCGGTCTGGCGCAGCGCCTTGGTGGCACGGTTGAACTGGCTGGCGCCATAGTCGCGGCCACCGACTATGGCTCTGACGGCGCCGTTGGTCTCGATGACGACGACAGCGCCCTCGGTGACGTTATACTCCTTGCCGAACTGGCGCAGGTGGAACTCCACCGATTCTTCCGCCGCCTTCTGGATGTTGGCGTCGAAAGTGGTGTGGGCCACCAGCGAGTGCTGGCCTGGCTTGGCGATCTTCTTGACCTCGTCGAACGCCCAGTCGAGGTAATAATCCGGGCTTTTCTGTTCGCCGCGATCGACGACATCGGCAGGGTGCAGCCTTGCCTGCAGCACCTGACCCTCGGTCATGAAACCGGAATCGACAAGGTTGGACAACACCACATTGGCGCGCGCGCGCGCCGCCGGCAGATTGATGTGCGGCGCATATTTCGTCGGCGCCTTGAACAGGCCGGCCAGCATCGCCGCTTCGGCGAGGTTCAGGTCCTTGACGCTCTTGCCGAAATAGAAGTCGGCGGCCGCCTCGATGCCGAAAGTGCCGCCGCCCATATAGGCGCGGTCGAGATAGAGCTGCAGGATTTCCTTCTTCGACAGATTGGCCTCGAGCCACAGCGACAGGAAGGCTTCCTTGATCTTGCGCTCCAGGGTGCGCTCGTTGGTGAGGAACAGGTTCTTGGCCAGCTGCTGGGTGATGCTCGAGCCGCCCTGGACGACGGAGTTCGCCCGCACATTCTCGAAGATGGCGCGTGAAAGGCCAAGCACGTCGATGCCGTAATGATCGAAGAAGCGGCGATCCTCGGTGGCGAGCACCGCCTTGATGACGTGATCGGGCATCTCGTCGACCGGCACCGAATCGCGCTGGATGATGCCGCGCTGGCCGATCTCGTTGCCGTAACGGTCTAGGAAGGTGACGGCGAAGTCGCCCTGCGCGCGCCAGTCGCCCGCCGTATCCTGGAATGCCGGAACGGCAAGCGCCAGCATCACCACTATGCCACCGGCGCCCAGCGTAAAACCTTCGCTCAACAGTTCGATGATGCCGCGGCGCCAGCCGTTGACGCGGAAGCGCCGCGAGAAGATCGTCGCGGCTTCCCAGAACTGGCGCGCCTTGAAACCGATCTCGTAGAGCGAGGAATCGAGCCATGCATCGAGCGCCAGCAGCCGGGCGGCGATCGGACCTCTTCTCTTGTGCGGTTCGGGACTGGCCATTCGGAAATCCGGCTCGGCGATGGCGCGACCTGAAAACCGCAAACCGGCAATTTCAGGGCGATCCACTGTGGGAGACTATTCCTCCATTTCTCCAGTTCTCACAAGGGCGGCGAAGACACAGTGCCGGGGTTTGTTGCAGAGGCGCGAGCCGCGTTAGGGACTGTTTCGAAATTCGCTCTGGCGAGTCATATGGTGGTGGTTTCGAGAACCCGTAGCGCAGCGGACATTTGGTCCGTGAGCAACGGAAGCGCAGAAAACGCCAACAGATGGCCGCCAGGGTAGAATTTCCAAACAGTCTCCTCAGGCCGGCTCGCGCTCCAGGGCCTGGGCCCTGCAGTGGATGCCGCCGCCGGCCTTTGAGATCTCGCTCATGTCGACGAACGCCAGTTCGAAACGGTGTTCCTCGAACTGGCAGGTCAGCGTCTGGCTCGACGTCGAAGCGATCTGCGATTGAACGCTTCAAGCGGCTCGCAGGTTCTCTTTCGGGCGCAAATTCTGGTTCATGCGGAACAGGTTCAGTGGGTCGTAGCGCTGCTTGATTTCCAGAAGCCGCCGATGGTTGCCGCCATAGGCCGCTTCGACCCGGTCAACCTCGTCCTCCGGCATGAAGTTCACATAGACGGTGCCGGCCGCATAAGGCTTGGCCGCCTCGTAGATAGCACGAGCCCAGTCGGTGCAAGCCTTGTCCATCGCCGGTTCGCGCCAGCGGGCGTGAACGTTCATGACGAAATGCGAACTGCGTTGTGGAAACGCCGTAGCATCCGCCTTGACGCGACCTGCCGCGCCGCCGACATGGCCGACAAATATCTCGCATTCGGGTCCCGGCAGCTTGGCTATTGCCCCCGTGACGACCGCAGCCGCCTCCTCGGAAAACTCGGTGAAGTCATGGCTCTTCCAGTAGTTGCGGGCGCCGGGCGCAAGTAGCGGGTCGAATGCTTGCTGCCAGCCGGTGAACGGGCTGGGGCCGACGACATCGGCAATCGGCGTGCCGATGGCTCGAAGCTTATGCGTCGCCTTTTCGCCTGCGTCGATGTCACCGCAATAGCACATGGCCAGAACCAGCACCTCCTTGCCATGCCATTCGGCCGGCAGGAAGGGCAGCGGCGGCGCCTGCCGCATGACCACCCAGCAGGTCAACTCGTCAGGAGCGGTTTCGAGCGCCTTGCGATACTCCTGCAGCACCTTTTCGGCATCGGCGAAGGGATGGACGACAAGCCCCGCCAGCACCTGCGGTCCAAGCTCATGGAGTTGGAACTCGAATGCCGTGACGACGCCGAAATTGCCGCCGCCACCTCGCAGCGCCCAGAACAAGTCCGGATTTTCGGTCTGGCTGGCCCGGAGCAGTTTGCCGTCGGCGGTGACCACATCTGCGGAGGCAAGATTGTCGATGGTCAGGCCGAATTTGCGGGTTATCCAGCCGAAGCCGCCACCCAGTGTCAGGCCGGATATGCCGGTGGTCGAGTTGATGCCGGTCGGCACCACCAGCCCGAAGGCCTGCGTTTCCTTGTCGACATCGGCAAGCGTCGCGCCAGGCCCGACCCATGCCCGCCGCGCAGCGACATCGACCCGCACCGACTTCATCAACGACAGATCAATCACCAGGCCACCATCGCAGACCGCACTTCCGGCAATGTTGTGGCCGCCGCCACGCACGGAGACGAGAAGTCTGTTCTCCCTGGCGAAATTCACGGCACTGATGACGTCGGAGGCGCCCACGCAGCACACGATCAGCCCAGGCCGTCGGTCGACCGTGGCATTCCAGACAGTCCGTGCTTCGTCGTAAGCGGCATCACCTTCGCTCAGCACTGTGCCGCGCAATTGTGCCGAAAATGCTTCCAGGGCAGCGGCGTCGATTGTCGTTTTGCCGCGTTCAAGCGTGGTGAGGCTCATGGTGTTCATGGTTTCCTCCCGATTTGCAGATGAGCCGTCCCCCTCCCCAAAAAACATTTTTACTGTGCGCTTATATTAGATATCGTGCAAGTTTCGCATTGGCCAGCGTTGCGGCGCCCAAGTGGGCGTCCGCAGCCGATGTAGTGATTGCATTGGCTTGGGCACATGTTTCTGCCAGCCGGCGATCTCAGCCGGTTTTCACGCCCAACCTTGCACCCCGGCCGGCAGGATGCCGATCATGCTGATGCGAATGTGAACGAAGCAGCGCAGCGTTATTCCACTCCTCAGGCCGGTTCGCGCTTCAGCGCTTGCGCCATGCAGTGGATGCCGCCGCCGGTCTTCGAGATCTCGCTCATGTCGATTGCCGCGACCTCGAAACCGCGCGCCTTGAGCTGGCCGATCAGCGCCTGGCTGGAGGTCGGCGCGATCACCCGGTCCTTGCCCAGCGACATGAAGTTGCAGCCGAGCGCCATCGTATCCTGGAACGGCACGTCGATGATCTCGTGGCCCTTGCCCTTCAGCCAGTCGACGATGCCCGGCTCGGTGCAGGCGAGGCAGACGGCGGTCAGTTTCTCGGCGATCGGCACCACCATCAGGTCGATATGGACATAGTACTCGTCGATGAAGGCGATGCGGGTTTCCCAGCCTTCCTTGTCGAACCAGGCCTGAACTTGGCGAGCGCCTTCTTCCTGCGTGCGGGCGCCGCCACAGCCGATCAATACGACGCCGTCCTCGATGACATTGAAGTCGCCACCCTCGAACGTGCCCGCCGTGACCATGTCGTAGATTGGAATGCCGAGTTTTTCGTAGGTGCGGATGGCGGCATAGTTCTCGCCGCGCCGCCACCAGTTGGCCATCGCGGTGATGAAGGCGCCGTAAGGCGTCATGACACTGGAATCGCGGGAATAGACCTGCATCGGCAGTTCCGGTGTCGGCTCGTGCCAGTGGATGTTGACGCCGAAATGCTCATAGGCGGCGACAAGGTCCTTGTGCTGCGCCTGTGCTATCTGGACGTTGCAAGGCGCCTCGCGCAGATGCTTGCGCGACAGCGAGCTGGTCGACAGGTGGCGAAGGAAATTGGGCGAACCAAGCAGCACGTCGGTCAAGACATCGGTCTCGTTGGCAAAGCCCCAGGCGGTCAGAGGCTTGGTGCCGCCGGCCGGGTTGCGGCGCTGCAGCGAAAACGGCTCGGCGACGATGCGGTCATGAACGGTCATGGGGTTCTCCTCGTGCTTTGATCATGCGTTTGACTTGGGCTGGTTGCCCGGTATCCACCAGTCTCGTCCGCGCGGGGTGGTGACATACTCCGGCCACCGAAATCCAATCGGCGGTTCGTAGTCGCAGAGCGGCGCGATCCAGTTCGAGCCGCCGATTCCTCCGCCGGTGCGGGCGACGAATTCATTCATCGCCGCATCGCGGGCGGCCTGGTCTTCCAGCAGGCGAAGGGCGGCGAGCGCGATGGTCTTCGACGCGCAGACGACCATCGGGTCGATGGTGGCGGGAATGCCGCCCAGCGCGTTCATCACCCATGACGGATAGGGGTAGCCGGTTTCCGAGCGCAGCGCCGGGCGGGCGACATAGAAGCGCGCAGTCGGCGCATGCCAGCTCATGTCGGTGTAGTCGTCGGAGGTCGAATTCACCTGCGAGGGCGACAAATCGCGGCGCAGGATCGCTTCCGCCGCCTGCGGCTCGATCAGGCGCTCAAGTTCTTCGATGAACGGCTCGTCGCTCGCCATGCGTCCGGCATTGACCTGCATGTCGCGCGCGATTGCCTTGGCGTCCTCGTCCCAGCGCGGCGGCCCGACGGTCGACAGCGCTTCATAGGCGATTTCGGCCATGGTGTGATTGGCCAGGCCCGGCCGCGACTTCGACACCCAATGCCGCTCGTGGCGGCAGCCGCTCACGGCGGCAGCGGCCTCGGCATTGCGGTCGAGCACGGCGGTGACCTGTTCGGCCATCGCCAGCGTCGGCACGCGGATCATGTACTGGATCTCGGCCAGCTCGGCCGCCAAGTTGTCGGCGGTCGCCTGGCCGGCCGTGAGGATCGCCTCGCTGATCGACCAGCCGCCCTGGTGCGGCAGCATGGAATCGCGCAGCGCCTTGGACGCCATGTACATCATCATGAGCGCGTCGTTGGCGCCGGGCGCGCGCACCGCCGAATGCGCCTGCGGAATGGGCGCCGCGCCACCCGCCGCGCTCGCCCAGCGCTCCGGTTGGTCGCAGATGAAGCGATAGATCATGGCGTAGGCCGCACCGCAATGCGTGTCCCAGCGCGCCGTGTTGCAGAGCGGCAGCATGTAGAACGGATGGAAGGAGATCATGCCGGCAAGGCCGTCATAATAGCCCTTGGCGGCATGGATCGGCTTTGACCCGCGCACCTTTTCCGCCGGCTCGCCGGTAAAGCGCAGCGTGCCTGGTATCCCGTGACGCTGCATCGCCGCCTTGGTCGCCAGCAGCCCGCCGAGGCTCGAAATGCCGAGCCCCGAATGCGGGTCGGTGTGCCCCCCGGCTTGTTCGGAGAGGCCTGGGCGCGGACGCTTGACCGTCGCGGCATCCTGGCAATTGCCCGGCACCGCGTCGTATTCGGCATACATGCCGATGGTCGGGCCGGGACCGTTGGTCCAATGGGCACAGAAGGCGGTGGGCATGCCGCCGGAACCTTCTTCGACGGAAAAGCCTTCGCGCCTCAGCCGCTCCACGTACCAGGCGGCAGATTGATACTCGCGCCATGCGGTCTCGCCGAAGTCGAAAATGGTGCGCGTCCACGCCGACAGCAACGGCTGGATGTCGTCGAGACAGGCGAGGGCGGTCGTTTGCGCCGAGGTGGCCACGGGTTCCTCCATGAGACGAGAAGAAAGCAGTGAAGCGGTTCGCTAGAAAGTGATATGTTTTCCCGGCTCATGCAAATTCGGTTCACCTGAGGCCTCTTGCGCATACCATCCACCCAGGCGCTGCGTGCGCTCGACAGCTTCGCTCGTCATGGCAGCGTCTGGCGCGCCGCCGACGAGTTGCATCTGACCCGCAGCGCGGTGAGCCATCAGCTTCGCCTGCTTGAACGCGACCTCGGCTTCGATCTGCTCGAACGCATCGGCAAGGGCGTGGCGCTGACGCCGCGTGGCCAGCGCTATGCCAGCGACGTGCGCAAGGCGCTGACCGTGCTGGGCGATGCGGTGACGCGCCATGCCGGCACCGGCGTCGGCGGCTCGTTCAGCATCAGCTGCACGCCGGGCTTCGCCTCGCTGTTCCTGTGCACCCATATCGGCGAGTTCAGGCAGATGTACCCGGATGTCGCGCTGCGCATCCTGACGCCGCGTCGGCTGGATGACGTCAGCAATGCCGACGCCGACGCCTTCATCGCCTTTGGCGTTGGCAATTGGCCGAACCGGGCCGCCGAACTGTTGTGCGAAATTTCCTTTACGCCGCTGTGCAGTCCGACGCTTCTCAACAAGGTCGGCGGATTCTCCAAGCCAGCCGATGTGCTGCGCGCCACTCTCCTGCATCTCGGCGACACCGAGGATTGGGCGCGCTGGCTGGCGCTGTCCAAGGTCGAGAACCCCGACCCGGAAGGCGGTATCTTCTTTTCCGACATGAATCTCGTCTTCTCGGCCGCGATCGCCGGCCAGGGAATGGCCATGGGCGACGAACTGACCAGCGGCAAGGCCTTGGCCGAAGGCAGGCTCGTGCGCCCCTTCGACATCGCGATCAAATCGCCGCGCTCCTACTTCCTCGTCTCCGAACACGCCAAGGCGACGCATCCGGTGCTTGACGCGTTTGCCGGATGGCTGCGATCGAAACTTGCGGAGAGCATTGCCAAGGTCATGGCCGACCACGGGCGCCACCGATTGGACAGATGAATGGAATTTGCCGATCCGGCGAAAACTATTCGGTTGCGGTGAGGCCGCACGCTGCCCTACGATTTCTCCTGGAATTGAGGAAACAGGCAGGATGCAGCAACCCGGCCGGGCCGCAGAGATCAAGGCAATCGGAATCGGCAAGAGCTTCGGCTCGTTCCGTGCGCTGGACAATCTGACGCTCGACATTGGCCGTGGCGAGTTCCTGACCTTGCTCGGGCCGTCTGGTTCGGGCAAGACCACCTTCCTGATGATCCTTGCCGGCTTCGTGCAGCCGACCGAGGGCAGGCTGTTCAGCGATGGCGTCGACATCACCGAGCGACCGGCCGAACAGCGCGCAGCCGGCATGGTGTTCCAGGGCTACGCGCTGTTTCCGCATATGAGCGTCGAAGCCAACATCGCCTTCCCACTCAAGGTGCGCAAGAAATCGGCGGCCGACATCAAGCGCCGTGTCGGCGAGATGATCGAGCGCGTGGGCCTCAAGGGCCATGAGAAGAAACTGCCGGCGCAACTTTCGGGCGGTCAGCAGCAGCGTGTGGCGCTCGCCCGCGCGCTGGTATTCGAGCCGGGCGTGCTGTTGCTCGACGAGCCATTTTCCGCCCTCGACAAGGGCCTGCGCGGCCAGATGCAGGCCGAGATGAAGCGGCTGCACCAGGAAACCGGCACCACTTTTGTCTTCGTCACCCACGACCAGAGCGAGGCGCTGGCGCTGTCGTCGCGCGTCGCCATCTTCAACCATGGCAAACTGCTGCAGGTCGGAGCACCCGACGAGGTCTACGACCGGCCCGACAACCGCTTCGTCGCCGAATTCCTCGGCGAGATCAACATGCTGCCGCTGAAGGGGGTGCGCCCGGCCGACAATGGCTCGACTGGCCTCTGCGAAGACCGCGCGGTTTCCATGCGCTGCAAGGCTGAGACGGTGCGCGGCGATGCAATTCTGGCGATCCGTCCCGAATACATGTCGATATCGGGCGAGGCGACAGCCGGCGAGAACGGCATCGCCGCGACGGCGACCAACTCCACTTATCTTGGCGCGGCGACGCGGCTTGACCTGACGACGCAGCAAGGCGCGAAGGTCACGGTCTCGGTGCCGAACGAGATAGCTGCCGCTGCGCTGAGCAAGGGCAACTCCGTCTGGCTCACCTGGCCGGCGGACAAGGGTTTCCTCCTTCCGCATGGAGGACAATGACGAACGGGTGTGGCGAAATATCTGCACCACCGCTTTCCGGCACTATCAACAACAAAAAGGGGAACTGACATGACAAGCAATTCAAAAACTGGCGACACCAGGAAACAAGCCATCGAGAGCCTGTCCGCAAGGGCAGGGCGCGGCGAGATTTCGCGCCGGCAATTCGCGCAGCTGGCGGCAATCGTGCTGGCCGGCACGCCGATGCTGCTGCGCTCGACCGGAGCCTTTGCCGCGGCGAAGGAACTGGTGCTGGTCAACTGGGGCGGCGACGCCATCACGGCCTACGATGCCGCCTATGGCCAGGCCTTCACCAAGGACACCGGCATCACCGTCAAGATGGACGGCTCCGGCCCGACCGAAGGCGCGATCGCCGCGCAGTTCAAGAGCGGCGCGCCGACCTGGGACCTCGTCGACGTCGACCCGTTCTCGGCCATTACGCTCGGCGCGCAAGGCGCGCTCGAGCCGATCGACTATTCGATCGTCGACAAGAAGAAGATGCGCGAGGGCTTTGGCTGGGAATACGCCGCCTCGACCTATTTCTTCTCCTATGTCATCGCCTATGATTCCGAGAAATACGGCAAGGACGCGCCGACCGGCATGGCCGATTTCTTCGACGTGAAGAAATTCCCCGGCAAGCGCTCGCTCTACAAATGGGGCGTGTCGAGCTGGGAGGCGGCCCTTCTTGCCGACGGCATCGCGCCCGCGTCGCTCTATCCGCTCGACCTGAAGCGCGCGCATGACAAGATCGCCGCCTTCAAGGAGAACGTCGTCGCCTATTGGGGCGGCGGTGCCGAGAGCCAGAGCGTGCTGCTCAATGGCGAGGCCTCGATGGCGATCGTCTGGTCGACCCGCGCTTCGCTGATCGAGCAGGATTCCGGCGGCAAGATCAAGTTCATCTGGGACCAGGGACTGATCTCGCCCGGCGCGCTCGCCGTGCTCAAGGGCAATCCCGGCGGCAAGGACGCGGCCATGAAGTTCATCGCCAGCGCCCAGGACCCGCAAAAGCAGCTGGTCATGTTCGACAAGCTCGGCCAGGGTCCAGCAAACCCGGCCGCCGACGCGCTGATCCCCGCCGACAAGAAGCGCATCAACCCGGTCGACCCCGAGAACATGAAGAAGCAGATCGCGCTCGACATGGACTGGTACGCCAAGAACTACGGGCCAGCGCTCGACGAATACACCAAGATCATCTCCGCCTGACCGAGGCAGGGATTATCGGGTCGACATGAGAGCATATCTCTCCGACAGGATGGGGGCGGCGCTGTTGATGGCGCCGCTGCTCCTGTTTCTTGTCCTGGCCTATGCCTGGCCGTTCCTCGGTGTCGTCAAATGGAGCTTTACGCTGCCGACGCCGGGGCTCGGCCAGTATGAGGCGCTGCTCACCGACGATCTGGTGCAATCGGTGTTCATCCGCACGCTGCGCATCGCTGCGGTCGTCACGGTGGTTTCGGTGGCGGCTGCCTATGCCATCACCGTCGTCTGGGTGCGCGGAACCCCGGCTCAGCGTCTGGTTGCCGAGTTCTGCATTCTCGTTCCCTTCTGGATCTCGGTGCTGACCCGCGCCTTCGGCTGGGTGGCGCTCTTGTCCAATCGCGGCCTGATCAACACCTGGCTGCAGGCGATCGGCTTCATTTCCGAACCGCTGGCGCTGGTGCGCAACGAATTCGGCGTCATCGTCGGCATGACGCATTTCCTCATTCCTTTCGCGGTCTTTCCGCTGGCGTCTTCCATGCGCAGCCTTGACGACCGCGTGCTGCTGGCCGCGCGCGGGCTCGGCTCCAGCCGCATGCGCACCTTCTGGTCGGTCTTCGTGCCCATGACGCGCTCCGGCATCATCGGCGCGGCCCTGATCGTCTTCGTGTTTTCGCTGGGCTTCTTCGTGACGCCGGCGATCCTCGGCGGCGGCCGCAGCGTCATGGTCGCCGAGCTGATCTATCTCAGGATCTTCCAGAGCCCGGACTGGGGGCTGGGCGCGGCGATCAGCGTTGTGCTGGTGCTGTTCGTCGGCGCGCTGATGGCGCTCTTGTTCCGTTATGTCAGACCGAAGCAATTGATCTGATGCCGACTTATCGCCCCGGTCCCATCTCCCTGATCATCGCGGCCTTCGTGGCGCTGTTCCTGCTGATGCCCTTGCTCGCCGTCATCCCGGTGTCGCTGACGCCGAGCCGCATGCTGGCCATGCCATCCGGCGAGCTGTCGCTACGCCACTACCGGGCACTGATCGAGGATCCGCGCTGGATCGACTCGATCCTGCTCAGCATCCGCATCGGCATCGTCAGCAGCGCCTTTTCCACCGTGCTGGCGCTGTGCTTCAGCCTCGGCGTGTGGATGTTCCAGCCGCGTTTCACCGCGGCGCTCGTCGGCTTCGTTCTGCTGCCCATGGTCGTGCCGCCGGTGGTCTCGGCCATCACGCTCTACTTCCTGCTCACTTCGATCTCGGGCTTCAGCTCGCTCTTCGGCTACGACACCTGGCTTGGCGTTGCCATGGCGCATTCGGTGATGACGGTGCCCTTCGCCACCGTGCTGATGCTGGTGTCGCTCAGCCAGCTCGACCGGCGCATCGATCTCGCCGCGCGCGGCGTTGGCGCGTCGGTATGGGAGCGCGCCACCCGCATCATCATGCCCAACATCAAGTTCGGCATCATCACCGCGGCACTTTTGTCCTTCGTGCTGTCCTGGGAAGAGATTGGCGTCACGCTGTTCATCACCTCGGTCAACGCCATCACGCTGCCCAGGCTGATGTGGATGGGCCTGCGCGACAACATCGATCCGGCGATCGCCGCGCTTTCTGTGATTCTAATCATCATCACGGTGCTGGTGCTTGCGCTACGCAGTTTCGTGGTTAGGTTGCGCGGCGTCCGCTGATTGGCAAGCCGGGCAGAATCCGGATACCCTTGAGGGCAATCCAGGCACATGATCCGCAAGCCGCTACGATGAGGGATAACGATGACCGCGTCCGGCGATTTGCAGCAGGCCTTGTTCCAGAGATTGAGGAGCGATGCATCGCTGTCGGCGCTGCTGGGCGGCGCCGGGCTGCTCGAACACGCGGCTGACAATGCCGCTTATCCCCACGTAACCTGCGGCCAGACCAGCGCCTTCGACTGGGACACCGGGGTCCAGAACGATGCCGATCAGCTGGTCACTCTGCATGTCTGGTCGAAGACCCATGGCGAGGCCGAAACGCGTGCCATCATGGACAGCATCAAGGCGCGCCTCGCCGACGCGGTGCTGATCATCGGCCCGCGTGGACAGACACGTCTCGTGCTGGAGTTCGCCGAGGCCCGCTATGACGAGGACCTCCTCGTGCATCATGGCTTGCTGCGTTTTCGCGCCATAACGCAGGATAATGACTGATGCGCTTTCAATATGGTCCAAACGGGGTCTAGACTAACACTTCCGGGATTTTCGCCGGGTGGGCGGCGAAATCCGATCGGTCGTCTCGCGTTTCAGGGGGTAGCGGGCATGGTCTTGGTGGCGTTCACTGTTCATTTCACGTTCAGCACCGATGCGTTACAACGCCAGCCATGAAAACGCTTCGCTCCCACTTCCGAACCGCGACACTGGCGCTCTTTGCTGCCGGGCTGTTTGCGTCGCAGGCGATGGCGACACCGGTCATCACGCCTGACCAGGGCGGCCCGATCGTTTTGGCGGCTTCCGATTGCTACGCCATCGGCCAGCAGGTGGCGGCGCAGAATGGCGGAACGCTGGCCAAGGCCTCGCAATCGACACGCGGCGGCCAGCCGGTCTGCGTCATCGTCGTGCTCGTCCCGGGCAAGGACGGGCAGCGTCCTCGCCGTTCCGAAATCGTCGTGCCGCAGAACTGACCAATCTTTCATCTTACAGGCCATCGTTTCCCAGGCCGCCGGAATCGGCCTATATCTGCCCCCAGCCCATCAACAGGTATTGATTTTCGCATGCGCGTACTCGTCGTCGAGGATGACAAGGATCTCAACCGGCAGATATCGGACGCGCTGGTCGATGCCGGCTATGTCGTCGACCGCGCCTTCGATGGCGAGGAGGGTCATTTCCTCGGCGACACCGAGCCCTACGATGCCGTCGTGCTCGACATCGGCCTGCCGCAGATGGACGGGATCAGCGTGGTCGAGCGGTGGCGTCGCGGCGGCCGCAAGATGCCGGTGCTGATCCTGACGGCGCGCGATCGCTGGAGTGACAAGGTCTCCGGCATCGACGCCGGCGCCGACGACTATGTCACAAAGCCGTTCCACATCGAGGAAGTGCTGGCGAGGCTCAGGGCGCTGATACGGCGCGCCGCCGGCCATGCCTCGTCCGAACTGACCTGCGGGCCGCTGCGCCTCGACACCAAGGCGTCGAAGGCCGATGTCGACGGCGTGCCGCTGAAACTGACCTCGCACGAGTTTCGGCTGCTTGCCTATCTGATGCATCATATGGGCGAGGTGGTCTCGCGGACCGAACTGGTCGAACATCTCTACGATCAGGATTTCGACCGCGATTCCAACACCATCGAGGTCTTTGTCGGGCGGCTGCGCAAGAAGATGGGCATCGACATGATCGAAACCGTGCGCGGCATGGGCTACCGCATGCGTGAGCCGGAGGCGTAACTCGGAACCGCTCAAACAAACCGCAAGGACGCCGCTTTCGCTGCGTTTGTGGCCGCGTTCGCTGACGTTCCGTGTGATCGCATTTTCCACGGTGTGGGCGATCGTGACCCTTGTCATCATCTTCACCCTGATCACCACGCTCTATCGCCAGGCCAGCGAGCGCGGCTTCGACAGCCTGCTTTCGGCGCATCTGTTCAACCTGATCGGCTCCATCGGCATTTCCGACAGCGGTGCGCTCACCGGCGCTCCCGATCTCGGCGACCTGCGGTTCTCGGAGCCGAATTCGGGCTGGTACTGGTCGGTGGAACCTGCTTCGGAAGGCGTGCACGGAGATCTTCATTCGTCGTCGATGACCAAGACGATCCCATCGCCCGATGTCGCCGATGTGCCCTTCAATTCCAGTTTCCAGCGCAGCTATGCGACCGAAGGCATCAACGGCGAACAGCTCGAAGTGTTCGAGAGCGAATTCGTTCTCGACTCCAAGAACCGCGCCGCGCGTTTCCGCGTCATGGGCAACCAGAGCGAACTCGAACAGGAAATCTCGACCTTCCAGCGCCGCCTGCTGACTTATCTCAGCCTGTTCGGTGTCGGCATGATAGCCATCAACGCGATCGCCATCCTGCTCGGACTGCAGCCGCTGCGCCGGGTCAGGAATGCGCTTGCCATGGTGCGCGAGGGCACCGCGCACAGGCTGGACGGCCAGTTCCCGGCCGAGATCGAACCGCTTGCCAACGAAACCAATGCGTTGATCGAAAACAACAGGCGCATCGTCGAGCGGTCGCGAACCCAGGTCGGCAATCTCGCCCATTCGCTGAAGACGCCGCTGGCGGTGCTGCTCAACGAGGGCCGGGCGCTTGGCGGCGCCAAGGGGCAGCTGATTGCCGAGCAGGCCGCGTCCATGCAGAAGCAGGTCGAGCACTATCTGCAGCGCGCCCGTGTCGCCGCGCAACGCGACAGCGTCGTCTACCGCACGCCGGTGGCGCCACTGGTCCAGCGCATGGTGCGGGTTTTGCAGAAACTCAACCCACAGACCAACCTGTCGCTGGCGCTGCCGGCGACCGAGATCGTCTTCGCCGGCGAGCGCGAGGACCTCGAGGAATTGCTCGGCAATCTGCTCGACAACGCGATGAAATGGGCTAAGAGCGCGGTGTTGGTCTCGGTCGTGCCTTTGACCGGCAAGGACGACGCGGCCAGCCTGTTTGAGATCAGCATCGAGGATGACGGCCCGGGCATTCCCGAGGACAAGGCGCGCGAGGCGATGAAGCGCGGACGGCGCCTGGACGAGACAAAGCCGGGAACAGGTCTGGGGCTGGCCATTGTCGCCGACCTCGTCAACGAGTATGGAGGCGTTCTGGCGCTGGAACGGTCCGGCATGGGCGGACTGAAGGCGGTGGTGCGATTGCGGAGCCTTCAGTGATGTATATCCAGGGCCAATCGACGTTGGTGGACGGGGCGTGTCATGGCGGAATGTCAATTGATCTCGGAGCGGCCGGCAGCGGCCAAATTTCCGACAAATATCAATACTATGGCCATGCCGACTTCTTCGATGACGCGGCCCCCGGCTCATCCATGACAGGCTCCAACTCAAGAAAACCGGTTGTTGGCATGAAGATTCGCGTCGCGCTTGTTTCCGCATTGCTGGCCGTTTCCGGCTGCACCACCCTGAGCGGCAACGGCCCCACCGTCGCGCCGACACCGGCCTCGTCGCCTCCGTCCAGCGGCAAGGTCACCACGACGATCATTTCGGCAATGGACGGCGGCCTGGTCGGCGGCTCGATCGGCAACGGACTGAGCGAGACCGAGAAGCGCAGCGCGCTCGAGGCGGAATACAAGGCGCTCGAATATACGACCAGTGGCCAGAAGGTGACATGGAAGGGCGACCAGGCTTCGCACTACGGCGAGGTGGTTCCCGGCCAGCCCTACCGCGTCGGTTCGCAGGACTGCCGCCAGTATACGCAGACGGTGTTTGCCGGCGGAGCCGGGGTGACGGCGCGCGGCACTGCTTGCCGCAACGCCGACGGCAGCTGGACGCCGCTGACCTGACGATCAACCGGGTCCGGCTGGTATCCGGCCGGTTGATGTCGATCAAGGACATGCGGCGCGCCTGCCGTCAAAGCGTCGCAGGATGCATCTGTTGGCAGGGCATGGCTCTGCCTTTATTGGAAGAACCATGCTGTTCTGGGTCATAGCCGCAATTCTCACGCTGGGTGCGAGCCTGGCGGTGCTGCTGCCGCTGGCCGCCGGTTCGAAGGGCGCGTCGTCGACGGGCGATCACGATCTGGAAGTCTATCGCGATCAGTTGTCCGAACTCGACCGCGACGCCGCGCGTGGCTTGATCCAGCCGGCGGAAGCGGCTGAAGCGCGCGCCGAGATCGCGCGCCGCATCCTTCGCCTCGACACTGCGGCAGCGGCCGGCAAGGCATCCGTCAGGCAGGCCTCGGTCGCGGCGAGGCTGGTGGCGACCGCGGCCGTTCTGGCGGTCCCGCTGGTCAGCTGGGGGCTCTACAGCCAGCTCGGGTCTCCCGACCTGCCGTCGCAGCCACTCAGTGAACGCTTGGCCAAGAATCCGGCCGACAGTTCGGTGGACGAATTGGTGGCGCGGGCCGAAGCCCATCTTGCCGCCAATCCTTCCGATGGCAGGGGATGGGACGTGCTCGCCCCGGTCTATCTGCGCATGCAGCGCTTTTCCGATGCGGCGGCGGCCTATCGCAATGCCATTCGCCTTGACGGCGACAGCGCGGTGCGTCGGGCCGGTCTTGGCGAGGCGATCGCCAACGCGGCAGGCGGCATTGTCTCGGCCGATGCCCAGGATGCCTTTGAGGCGGCCTTGAAGCTTGATCCGGCCAATGCGAAGGCCAGCTTCTACCTTGCCATGGCGCTGGCGCAGGAGGGCCGCGCCAAGGAGGCGGTCGCGGCCTGGCAGGCAATGCTGGGCAGGCTGCCGCCGGATTCGCCATGGCGCGGTGCGGTCGAACAGGCGCTGGCCAAATCCGGCAGCCCCGAAGTCGCCTCCGGCGGCGCCACCAACGGTCCCGATGCCGGCGATGTCGACGCTGCATCCTCCATGTCTCCCGCCGACCGGGAAGCCATGATCAACACCATGGTTGCCGGTCTCGACGACAAACTTCGGCAAAATCCGCGTGACCCGGAAGGGTGGATGCGGCTCGTTCGTTCGTATGTCGTGCTCGGCAAGGCCGACCAGGCGCGTGACGCGCTGGGTCGCGCAATTGCCGTCTTCGGAGCCGACAGTGATGAAGCCAAGAAATTCACAGCCTTTGCCGCCTCGCTTGGCCTGACGGCGACGGAATAGGACTGACATGACTCGCAAGCAGAAACGATTGTCGGTGATCGCGGGCGGTCTGGCCTTCCTGGGCGCGGCCACCGGGCTGACTTTCTATGCGCTTGGCCAGAAGGCGTCCTACTTCTACATGCCGGCCGACCTCACCACCGCCAGTGTCCAGCCCGGCCAGCGCATCAGGCTGGGCGGACTGGTCGAAAAAGGCACGATCCAGCGCGGGCAGGGGGCGACGGTCGCCTTTTCGGTCACCGACACCCACAAATCGGTCAAGGTCACCTACACCGGCATCCTGCCCGACCTTTTCCGCGAAGAGCAGGGCGTCATCACCGAGGGCAGTTTCGGCCCCGACGGCACCTTCGTTGCCGACAGCGTGCTGGCCAAGCATGATGAGCGCTACATGCCCAAGGAGGTGGCCGACGGCCTGAAGGCCAAGGGCGTCTGGCAGGAGAGCAAGAGTGAATAAGCAGGTTCCGCAAAAGTGTCCCACGGTTTTGCGGCAAGAACCTGCGGCAAAACATAAGTCTGGGCGCAACCATGGTTGAAACCGGACATTTCGCCCTGGTCCTGGCGTTTGCACTTTCGCTGGTGCAGACGATCGTGCCGCTGTTTGGCGCACGCCTGAACAACCAACGCCTGATGGCGGTCGGCGGGCCGGTCGCGGTGACCGGCTTTGCCTTGACGGCGCTGTCCTTCGTGGCGCTCGCGAGCGCCTATGCGAGTTCCGACTTCTCGGTTGCGAGCGTGTGGGAAAACTCGCATTCGCTGCAGCCGCTGATCTACAAGATCACCGGAACCTGGGGCAATCATGAAGGCTCGATGCTGCTCTGGGTGCTGATCCTGACCTTCTTCGGCGCGCTTGTCGCCGCCTTCGGATCAAACCTGCCGGCAACGCTGCGCGCCAATGTGCTGGCCGTGCAAGGCGCCATCGGCGCCGCCTTCTTCCTGTTCATCCTGGCGACGTCCAATCCGTTCATCCGGCTCAATCCGGCGCCGATCGAAGGCCGCGATCTCAACCCGATCCTGCAGGACCTCGGCCTCGCCATTCACCCGCCGTTTCTCTATCTCGGCTATGTCGGCTTCTCGATCTGCTTTTCCTTCTCGGTCGCCGCCCTCATCGAAGGGCGCATCGACGCGTCCTGGGCGCGCTGGGTGCGGCCGTGGACGCTGGTCGCCTGGATGTTCCTGACCGGCGGCATCGCCATGGGCTCGTACTGGGCCTATTACGAGCTCGGCTGGGGCGGTTTCTGGTTCTGGGACCCGGTCGAGAACGCCTCCTTCATGCCGTGGCTGGCGGGCACCGCGCTGCTGCATTCGGCCATCGTCATGGAGAAGCGCTCGGCGCTGAAGATCTGGACGCTGCTGCTCGCCATCCTGACCTTTTCGCTGTCGCTGCTCGGCACCTTCCTGGTCCGCTCGGGCGTGCTGACCTCCGTCCACGCCTTCGCCACCGATCCGACACGCGGCGTCTTCATCCTGTGCATCCTGACGCTGTTCATCGGCGGTTCGCTGGCGCTGTTCGCGCTGCGTGCCTCCCGGTTGACGGCCGGCGGCCTGTTTCACCCGATTTCTCGCGAAGGCGCGCTCGTCCTCAACAATCTGTTCCTGACCACGGCGACCGCGACCGTGCTCGTCGGCACGCTCTATCCGCTCGCCGTCGAGGCCTTTTCCGCCGACAAGATCTCGGTCGGCGCGCCGTTCTTCAACCTGACCTTCGGCCCGCTGATGGTGCCACTGCTGGTGATCGTCCCTTTCGGACCGCTGCTGGCCTGGAAGCGCGGCGACGTCTTCGCTGTCGCCCAGCGCCTGATGGTGGCCTTTGCCGCAGCCCTTCTGGCGACGCTGGTCACCGCTCTGTTCATCGACGGCGCCTCGGTGTTCGCCGCGCTTGGCGTCGGCCTCGCCGTCTGGCTGATCCTTGGCGCGCTCACCGATCTCGCGGTCAAATCAGGCTTCGGCAATGTTGCAGCCGGGATCATGGTCAGGCGCCTGCTCGGCTTGCCGCGCTCTGTCTTTGGCACTGCCTTTGCGCATCTTGGCCTTGGCCTGACCACGCTCGGCATCGTCGGCACGCTTTGCTTCGGCACGGAAAAGATCCTGTCGATGCATGCCGGCGAAACCGTCGAACTGTCCGGCCATACGCTGCGTTTCGTCGGGCTTTATCCCGCCCAGGGCCCGAACTACAGCGAGGATCGCGGCCGCTTCGAGCTGATCGGCGCCAGCGGCAGCGCAATTGGCGAAATCAGCTCCGCCAAGCGTTTCTATCCGGTGCGGCAGATGACGACGACGGAGTCCGGCATCAGGACGATGGGCCTCTCCCAGCTCTACATCTCGCTCGGCGACGAGGGCAAGGACGGGTCCGTCGTGGTGCGCCTGTGGTGGAAACCGCTGGTGACGCTGATCTGGGGCGGCGGCCTGGTGATGATGGCAGGCGCTGCCATGTCGCTGATGGACAGGCGGCTGCGTGTCGGCGCACCGTCACGTCGGCGCAAGCAGGCCAGCGCCATTCCGTCCGCGGGCCTGCCATGAGCGCCCGGCTTTCGCTGACTTCGATCGTCCTGCTGCTGGCGCTGCTCTTCGCCGGCGCGGCACAGGCCGTGAAGCCGGACGAGATGCTGGCCGATCCGGCGCTCGAGGCGAGGGCGCGGGCGCTGTCCGAAGGCCTGCGCTGCATGGTCTGCCAGAACCAGTCGATCGACGAATCCGACGCCGATCTGGCCCGCGACCTGCGCATTCTGGTGCGCCAGCGCCTCGTTGCCGGCGATACCGATCAGCAAGTGATGGACTATGTGGTGTCGCGCTACGGCGAGTTCGTGCTGCTGAAGCCGCGCTTCGACCTGCGCAATGCCTTGCTGTGGGGTACGCCGGTCATCCTGCTGCTCGTTGGCGGCATGTTCATTGTGATGACGGCGCGGTCGCGTCGCACGCTGGCAACAAAATCCCTGTCCGCCGAAGAGCAGGCATCGCTGGACGCCATTTTGCGCCGCGACTGACGGCTGCGGTCACCCCGCAACATTACCAAAGTTTCATGTGTCGGAAATGGCGCTGTAATGTGCGCCTCTCTAATTCTCTTTCCCGAGGATGCCGATCAAGGGCATCCATTTGAAAGAGGATACGAGACCCCATGAATATTGCCCCCAATTCATATTCCGTCACCCGCAAGCGTCTGATGGCCGCCGTCGCGTCCATCGCCGTTGCCGGCGCGATCGGTATCGGTGCGCTGACGACTGGAACAGGGCCCGTTCTGGCCGATGCCGTGCGTGTCGAGGCGCCGCAGGTGCCGGGCTTCGCCGACGTCGTCGAGCGCGTTTCTCCCGCTGTGGTCAGCGTCAAGGTCAAGGCCAAGATCAGCCCGGCGGCCGATGATGGCACCGATCAGTCCGACGATCCGGACGGCATGAACAACCTGCCCGACAATCCTCAGCTGCGCCGCTTCTTCAAGGAATTCCGTGGCTTTGGCGATCAGAACGGCCAGGGTGGTATCCGCCGCTTCGGCCACCGCGACCACAACAACGACCAGCCGCGGCCGGTGGCGCAGGGCTCCGGCTTCTTCATCTCCGATGACGGCTATCTGGTCACCAACAACCACGTCGTCGAGGAAGGCTCGGCCTTCACCGTGGTGATGAATGACGGCAAGGAACTCGACGCCAAGCTGATCGGCACCGATCCGCGCACCGATCTCGCCGTGCTCAAGGTCGATGGCGTCGGCAAGTTCACCTATGTCGACTTCGCGGACGACTCCAAGGTCCGCGTCGGCGACTGGGTGGTGGCCGTCGGCAATCCGTTCGGCCTCGGCGGCACGGTCACCGCCGGCATCGTCTCGGCCCGCGGTCGCGACATCGGCGCTGGCCCCTATGACGACTTTCTCCAGATCGACGCCTCGGTCAATCGCGGCAATTCGGGCGGCCCGACCTTCAACCTCAACGGTCAGGTCGTCGGCATCAACACCGCGATCTTCTCGCCGTCAGGTGGCAGCGTCGGCATCGCCTTCGACATTCCCGCTTCGACCGCCAAGCAGGTCGTCCAGGACCTGATGAAGAGCGGTTCCGTACAGCGTGGCTGGCTCGGTGTCGAAATCCAGCCGGTCACCTCCGACATCGCCGAATCGCTGGGCCTGAAGTCGCAGAATGGGGCCCTGGTTTCCAGCGCCCAGGACGAGGGTCCCGGCAAGAAGGCCGGCATCATTGCTGGTGACGTGATCACCCAGGTCGACGGCAAGGACGTTGCTTCGCCGAAGGAACTGGCCCGGCTGATCGGCGCCTACTCGCCTGGCAAGTCGGTCGACGTCACCGTGTGGCGTGATGGCAAGAGCCAGACCGTCAAGGTCGATCTCGGCAAACTGCCCTCGAGCGACAAGCAGGCATCGGCCGACCAGCAGCAGCCCGCCGCTCCAGCCAAGCCCGACTCGCTGGCCGATCTCGGCCTGACCGTCACCAAGTCCGAAAACGGCAAGGGGCTGGTGGTGACCGATGTCGATCCCGACAGCGATGCCGCCGACCGCGGCATCCAGCCGGGCGACATCATCACATCGGTCAATTCGACCGAAGTGAACGCCACCGACGATGTCACCAAGGCGATGACCGAGGCAGTCAAGTCCGGCCGCAAGGCCGTGCTGATGCAGATCACCCGCGACGACAACAATCGTTTCGTCGCGCTGCCCGTCGCCAAGGGCTGAGGCACGTCTCCGGAGCGCTCTTGCCCCCCCCCCCCCCCCCCCCCACCCCCAGGCATGTCGTCAAAAAAGCGTTTCGGCGGTCTTGGCGCAACGAGATCGGGGCAAGGATTTTTATCGCTCGCGGCTTCGGATGATCTTGATCGCGATGCGCTTTGGCAAAGGCCACAATGCAGATGTCTGCCACTCAATCTTCCAGCGAAATCGCGTATAACAGTCCTATGAAGATTCTCGTCATAGAAGACGATCGCGAGGCGGCGGATTACTTGCAGAAAGCCTTCACCGAGGCCGGTCACACTGCCCATGTTGCCGGAGACGGCGAAACCGGCTTTGCGCTCGCCGACGCCGGCGACTACGACGTGATGGTCATCGACCGGATGATGCCGCGCCGCGACGGCCTGTCGGTCATTGCCGGCCTGAGGTCCAGGGGCAACACGACGCCAGTGCTGATCCTGTCGGCGCTCGGCGAGGTCGACGACCGGGTCACCGGCCTGCGCGCCGGCGGCGACGATTATCTGACCAAGCCCTATGCCTTCTCCGAGCTTCTGGCCCGTGTCGAGGTGCTGAACCGCCGCGCCAGCGCCAAGGAAGCGGAAACCGTCTACCGCGTCGGCGATCTGGAACTCGACAGGCTGTCGCATTCGGTCCGCCGCGCGGCGCGCGAGATCACGCTGCAGCCGCGCGAATTCCGCCTGCTGGAGTATCTGATGCGCCATGCCGGCCAGGTGGTGACGCGCACCATGCTGCTCGAAAATGTCTGGGACTATCATTTCGATCCGCAGACCAATGTCATCGACGTCCATGTTTCGCGGCTGCGCGGCAAGATCGAGAAGGGCTTCGACAAGCCCATACTGCATACAGTTCGCGGCGCCGGTTACATGCTGAAGAGCGGCTAGCAGCAGCATGGCTCTTTCCGTGCCAGCCATCATGAAGACGACGGCAGCGCGGCTTTCGGCGCTCTATCTCCTGCTCTTCGCGCTCTGCGCGGTGGCGCTCGTCTTCTACATGACCTCGCTGTCGGCGCGCATGCTGACCGCGCAGACGCAGGAGACCATCAACGACGAGGTGCTCGGCCTCGCTCGCGCCTATCAGCGCGGCGGTCTGCCGGTCCTGGTGCGCGTGGTCGAGGCCCGCTCGCGCCAACCCGGCGCCAACCTCTATCTGATCGCCGACGCCAACGGCCAGATCCTGACCGGCAACGTGCAGAGCCTGGAACCGGGCGTTCTCGAAACCGAAGGCTGGACCAGCAGTCCGTTCTCCTATCAGCGCTTTGGCGAGGGAGAACTCGAGCGTCTGAGAAACTTGCCGACGGAACCGAGCACCACCCAACCCGACCAGAACGAAGCGCAGGCGCAGGGCGAAAAGGGTCACAACGCTATCGCGCTGGTGCTTCGGCTGCCCAACCAGATGATCATGTTGGTCGGCCGCGACCTTGGCGAGCCGGAGCGGTTCCGCGCCGTGATCCGCCGCGCTTTGATGCTGGCGCTCGGCATGATGGGGCTGGGCGGACTGCTGATCTGGTTCTTTGTCGGTCGCGCCGCGCTGAAGCGCATCGACAGCGTGTCGGAAGCCAGCCGCCGTATCATGGGCGGCGATCTTTCCGGCCGGTTGCCGGTCACTGGTGCCGGTGACGAGTTCGACCGGCTCTCCGAAAACCTCAATTCCATGCTGGCCAGGATCGCCACGCTCAACGAAGGCCTGAAACAGGTTTCCGACAACATCGCGCATGATTTGAAGACGCCGCTGACCCGGCTGCGCAACCGGGCGGAGGCGACGCTTGCGGGCAAGCACAAGACCACCGATTACCGCCAGGCGCTGGAAGGCACGATTTCCGAATCCGACCAGCTCATAAAAACCTTCAACGCCATCCTGATGATCTCCCGGCTGGAGGCTGGCTACTCCTCCGAGAACACCAACCGCGTTGATCTTGCGGAAGCCGTGCGCGATGTTGTCGAGCTCTACGAGCCGGTGGCGGAGGAGGCAGGTGTCTCGCTGGAGACAGACGTGCGGGAGACGGTCTTCGTCAACGGCAACCGCGAATTGATCGGCCAGGCACTGTCGAACATCGTCGACAACGCGATCAAATATTCGACCGATGCCACTGCCCAACCGGCCGTGCGCGTGGCGGTTGAGCGGATCGGCACTGAAGTTCGGCTGTCGGTCGCCGACAATGGCCACGGCATTCCCGACGATGGCGACCGTGCCCGCGCGACCGAGCGTTTCGTGCGGCTGGAGAAAAGCCGTTCGCAGCCCGGTTCCGGTCTTGGCCTGAGCCTCGCCAAGGCGGTCATGACATTCCACAATGGCCGGCTTGATCTCTTGCCTGGCAATCCCGGATTATCCGTGGTCATGAGTTTCCCCTCGCGAGAGGATCACTGATGAGTGCGGCTGCCAAGCAGGTGGAGACGGACTGGCTGCTGAAGCCGGTCGCCAGGCTTGCTCCGCTCAATGAAAACCGGGCTCGGCAAGAGCTGGCCGAGATTGCCTCGGCGGCGCGGGAGGAGGGGCTGGCGCGGCTGGCCAAACTCCTCGCCGATAAGGGGCCAGGCCAGGATTTTCTGACAGCCGTCTTCGATTTGTCGCCGTTTCTGCGCGATACGGCGCGTCGCCGGCCGCAGATCCTGGACGGCCTGTTCGAGCAGACTGTCGAGGCGCGGCTGAAAGCGATCGGCGCCGCCATTGGCCAGGCGCATTTGGCCGAGGTCGTCTCGGAATCCGGCCTTATGATGGAACTGCGCCAGTGGAAGGCCGAGGCGCATTTCCTGATCGCGTTGGCCGATCTTGCCGGCGAAGCCGAAACGGCGCTGACGGTGCGCCGGTTGAGCGACCTGGCCGACGCTTGCACCTGCGCGGCTGTCGACTTCCTGCTGCGCGACGCCCATGGCCAGGGCAAGCTCAAACTGCCGGATCTCGACAATCCGTCAGAGCAATCGGGCTGGATCCTGCTCGGCATGGGCAAGTTGGGCGCGCATGAGCTGAATTTCTCCTCCGACATCGATCTCGTTGTCTTCTTCGATCCGGAAGCGTCCGCCGTCGTCGATCCGCTCGATGCCACCGAGCTGTTTTCGCGCCTGACGCGCCGCCTGGTGCGCATCCTGCAGGACCGCACCGAGCATGGTTATGTCTTCCGCACGGATCTGAGGTTGCGCCCCGATCCCGGTTCGACACCGCTGGCAATCCCCGTCGATGCCGCGCTGCGCTATTACGAGGCGCGTGGCCAGAACTGGGAACGCGCCGCGATGATCAAGGCGCGTCCGGTGGCCGGCGACATCGCCGCGGGCGCCGCCTTCCTCAAGGAGTTGCAGCCCTACATCTGGCGCAAATACATGGATTACGCGGCGATTGCCGATGTCCATTCGATCAAGCGCCAGATCCACGCCCACAAGGGCCATGGCGAGATCGCCGTGAAGGGCCACAACGTCAAGCTCGGCCGCGGCGGCATCCGTGAGATCGAGTTCTTCGTCCAGACGCAGCAGCTCATCGCCGGCGGACGTTTTCCGGAACTGCGCGGACGAGAGACGGTGCCGATGCTTGGCCAGCTTGCGGCGCGCAGCTGGATCACATCAGACGCGCGCGACGCGCTGGCTCGTCAGTACTGGTTCCTGCGCCGTGTCGAACATGCCGTGCAGATGGTTGCCGACGAGCAGACGCACACGCTGCCGGAAGACGATGAAGGGCTGGAGCGCATCGCCCACATGCTCGGCTTTGCCGACGCGGCCGCCTTTTCCCAGGCCTTCCGCGCCTCGCTGCAACAGGTCGAGCGCCATTACGCAGCCCTGTTCGAAACCGCGCCGGAGCTTTCGACAGGCATCGGCAATCTGGTCTTCACCGGCGATGTCGACGATCCCGACACGCTGCGGACCTTGCACGGCCTCGGCTTTCAGCGGCCAAGCGACATCTGCCGCGTCATCCGCGGCTGGCATTTCGGCCGCTATCGCGTCACCCAGTCGGCGGAAGCGCGCGAGCGGCTGACGGAACTGACGCCGGCGCTGCTGCGGTCCTTCGGCCAGACACGCCGGGCCGACGAAGCCGTGATACGCTTCGACGAGTTTCTCGCTGGCCTGCCTGCCGGTATCCAGCTGTTTTCGTTGCTGCAGTCCAATCCGGCCCTGTTGAAGCTCATGGCGACGATCATGGGTGCCGCACCCCGGCTGGCGGCGATCATCACGCGCCGGCCGCATGTCTTCGATGGTTTGCTCGACCCGGCCTTGCTGACCGAATTGCCGGACCGTGCCTATCTGTCGGCGCGGCTTTCCGCCTTTGTCGAGGGCGACCGGCTTTATGAGGACGTGCTCGACCGGCTGCGCATTTTTGCCTCCGAGCAAAAGTTCCTGATCGGTGTCCGGCTGCTGGCCGGCTCGATCGATCCGGCTCGGGCAGGCCGCGCCTTTTCCGATCTGGCGGATCTCACCATCGAGGCGGCGTTGCAGGCGGTGACCGCCGAATTCGCGGCACGCCATGGCACGATTTCCGGCGGCGTGGTTTCGCTGCTCGGCATGGGTAAGCTCGGCAGCCGCGAACTGACGGCCGGATCGGACGTCGACCTCATCCTGCTCTATGACCACGCGCCGGATGCCGAGGAATCCGATGGCGACAAGCCGCTGGCGCCTTCGCATTACTACACCCGCATGACGCAGCGGCTGATCGCGGCCGTGTCCGCGCCAACCGCGGAAGGCGTGCTCTACGAACTCGACCTGCGCCTGCGGCCGTCCGGCAACAAGGGGCCTGTGGCCACCCACGTCGATGCCTTCAAAAAGTACCAGCGCCAGGAGGCCTGGACGTGGGAGCACATGGCGCTGTCGCGGGCGCGTGCCATTGCCGGCGACGCCGGCCTGTGCAGCGAGGTCGAGGCGGAAGTGGCGGCAGTGCTTGGCCAGCCGCGCGACGCGGCAAAAGTGATGGCCGAGGCCTCGGATATGCGCGCCATGATCGAAAAGGAAAAGCCGCCGCGCGACCTATGGGACATCAAGCTGATCCCCGGTGGCCTGATCGATCTCGAATTCATCGCCCAGGTGGCCGTGCTCACCGGGCAGGCCGTGCCAATTGCACGTGCCACAGGCACGGCCGAAATCCTGTCGCGCCTGGCGCCAGGCTTTGCCGATGTCGGGGTCAGGCAGGAACTTGGCGATGCCTACGCGCTCTATCTGGCGCTGACCCAGATGACGCGGCTGTGCCTCACCGGAGCCTTCGAGCGCGACGATGTTCCGCCGGGGCTTTCGGATTTGCTTCTGGCGGTGACTGACCTGCCGGATTTCGGTGTGCTGGAAGCGCACCTCAAGGAGACGTCGCAAAAGGTCAGGAAGGACTTTGACCTTTTGCTTCGTGCCGGACGACCGTGAAGCCGTTCGTCCGGCCGCATCGGGGGTGACGATGCAACAGGAGAAGACCATGAGAACGACAACCAAACTTGCCCTTGCCTTCGTCGCCCTGGCCGGCGCCGTCGGCACCACGGCCTATGCCGAAAACAATGCCAGCGAAAAGCTGCGCGAGGGCACGATGATGCGCCTCAGCAAGGCGATGAGCGATTCCAACGGCACCATCAGCTTCGACCAGTTTTCCGACGCCATGAACGCGCGGCTGAAGAAACTCGTCGCCGACAATGGCGGCAAGCTGACCGTCGCCCAACTCGCCGATGCACTGGAGAAGGCGCGTTTTGAGCAGATGGCCAAACGCATCATCGCCCGCTACGACACCAGGGGCGATGGCACCCTGACATCAGACGACATCACCAGTCGCCAGAAGAAGGTCTTTGCCATGCTCGACAGGAACAATGACGGCAAGATCGAGAAGAGCGAACTGCCGAAAGGCGGCCGCTTCGGCCGTCATCGCCAATGGGATGGCGACGACAACGAAGGCGGCATGCAGTGAGGCTATCCGATGCAGGCTCCGGCGACGTCAGTCGGAGCCTGTGGTAGCTCAGGCTGCCGCCTTGATCGCCGGCGCGCTCTTCTTCACCGGAATGCGCACCGACACGATTGTGCCGACACCTTCGGTCGAACGGATCTTCAGCGCGCCACCCTGGAGCTCGGCCAGCGAGCGTGAGATGGCGAGGCCAAGGCCGGATCCGGCATGGCTCTTGGAGAACTGGTTTTGCACCTGTTCGAAGGGACGGCCGAGCTTGCCGAGCGCGTCTTTCGGGATGCCGCAGCCATTGTCCTCGATGGTCAATACAAGCGCGCCGGAAGTGTTGCGGGCCCTGACCGATATGTGGCCGCCCTGGCCGGTGAATTTCACCGCGTTGGACAAGAGGTTGATGACGATCTGCTTGATCGCGCGGCGATCCGCGAACAGCGTCAGCGCGTCGGCGATGCGTGTTTCCACGGTGATCGCCTTTTGCGCCGCCTGCAGCGAGACGACGCGAACCGTCTCGCTGATCAGCGGACCGAGGTCGATCTGTTCCTGGTCGAGCGAGAATTGGCCAGCCTCGATCTTGGACATGTCGAGAATGTCGTTGATGACGCCCAGCAGATATTTGCCGCTGCTGTTGATGTCGGTGGCATATTCCTCGTAGCGCTCCGACCCCAGCGGACCGAACAGTCTCTGTTCCATCAGTTCGGAGAAGCCGATGATGGCGTTCAGCGGCGTGCGCAATTCGTGCGACATGTTGGCCAGGAATTCGGACTTCGCCCGGTTCGCCGCTTCGGCGCGTTCGGTTTCCTTCATGTATTTGCGGTTGAGATCGACCAGTTCGCGCGATCGCTCCTCTTCGGCCCGGCGCGCGAGGCTCAGATCATGGATCGTCGCCATCAGCCGGCGCTCGCTGTCGACCAGCTTCTCCTGGTGCAGCTTGATCTGGGTGATGTCGGAGCCGACGGAGACGATGCCGCCGTCCCGGGTCTTCAGTTCGTTGACCTGCAGCCAGCGGCCGTCGGCCAGCTGCCGCTCGAAGGTGGCGCCGCCCTGCAGTCCGCTGGTGTTGGCAAGCCGCCGTTCGGAAGCAAAGGCCAGCATCCGCTCTTCCAGCACCGCGCGCGCGGTGCCCGGCATGACATCCCGGTCCGAAAGGCCGTTGTCCTGCTGGTATTTGGAATTGCACATGATCAGCCGCTGGGCCGAATCCCACAACACGAAGGATTCGTTGATGTTTTCGATCGCCGTTCTAAGGCGAAGGTCGGCCGCCTCGGAACGCAGCGCCAGATGGCGCTGTTCGGTGACATCGACGGCGATGCCGATCAGCTGGATCTCCGGGGCTTCAGGATCGATGACCTGTGCCCGGGCGCGCATCCACACCCATTGGCCATCGGCGTGCCGCATGCGGAACACCTGGTCGATATGGTCGATTTCGCGGGCGACGATTCTGTTGGCGAGCTCGAACAGGTCGCCGTCCTCGGGATGGATGATCTCGTCGACCTCGCCGAAGGACAGCATCGTGTCGCAGGGCTTGTAGCCGAGCATGTCGTACATCGAGCGCGACCAGTACATCTTGCCGCGTACCATGTCCCAGTCCCACAGGCCGCAGCGGCCGCGAACCAGCGCCATGTCGATGCGCTGATGCGCTTCGAGATAGATGCGATCGGCGGCCTGCGCGCGTGCCGCCTGGCCGAAATAGGCGTAGAGGATGACGATCAGCACGCCGGCCGTCAGCACGAACAGGGTGACGTTCAGCGAGACAGTCTTGCGCCAGGTGTCGAAAACGGCGTCCTGTGGGACCAGTGCCGCCGCGGCACCCTTGCGCCCGTTCGCCAGGCTGACCGCCGCGTACCAGTCCCGTCCGCCGATGTTGACCTCCATGACGCCGGCGCGGTCGCCGAACATGAACAATGGCTGGCCGCCCTGGACGAGGCCGTCGAGCGAATGGCTTTGCCATGGCATCGAGCGCGGTGTCACCGCGACGATCTTGAAAGCGCTGTCGGTGATGACGAGCACATGACTGCGCCCCATCGCGCCCTGACGGCTGGTGGTCTCCAGCAGGTCCTGGATGGCGCCCGGCATCGTGTCCGAAGTGGTGGCGAGCGAACTCGCCAGCTGACCCGCCGCCAGCGTGAGGATCGCCTTGGCGTTGCGTTCGACATCGTCGCGCTCGTTCATCAGCGACAGGACCCGCAGCGCCGCGATGACGATCAGGAAGGTGATGATGAGGGCCGGTATCGATCGGCGCAACAGCGGCTCGGCAGCCAGAAGCCGCCGGTAGGCCGGTTCGGCGATGAGCCGCGTGTTCCCGGCAAGGCCGTCGCTTCGCGTCTCGCGATGCGCAAAAACCTTCCCCCCGGGCGCGCCCCACGCGTCCGCCTTCGCCATAAATGGCACTCCCCGAAGTTGCCTATGCTGCTTTGATCCGGCAAACGCCGCACATCCGAATCGTCAGTAAAGAATCAAAGGTGATTCGCGTTGTCCAGTGGTCCGGCGAAAAAAGATTAAAAATCGACTAAAATAGTGCCGAAACGGCGGCTTTCGGATGAAGGCGCACGCCTACGCCAGCGTGCGATCGACAATATCGCTCAGATCCGCCGAGAGGTCTCCGGCTTTCGCGATCGAGAGCAGCGCTTCCCTGGCCTTGGCCTGTCGGCCAGGTTCGAGCGAACGCCATGAGCGGAGTGCCGTAGCCAGCCTCGCCGCCAATTGCGGATTGCGCTTTTCGACCTCGAGCACGGTCTGCGAGAAGAACCGGTAGCCCTCGCCATCCGCGCTGTGGAAGCCGGTCTGGTTGGCGCTGGAGAATGTGCCGATCAACGAGCGCACCCGGTTCGGATTGTGCATCGAGAAAGCGGGATGAGCGGTCAGCGCGCGCACCGTGTCGACGGCCTGCGGACCGGGCACGCTGGCCTGGATCTGGAACCATTTGTCCATGACCAGCGGGTCGGAGCCATAAGTCGTCTCGAAAGCCGCCAGCGCCTGGATCGCCTGGGGCGAACCGTGGTGGCGATACGCAAGCACGGCAAGGGCCGCCGCGCGGTCGGTCATGTTGGTCGCCGATTGGAAATGTCCGGCGGCAAGTACTGCTCCTCCCGGCTGCATGGAGAGATAGTCAAGCAGGGTGTTGCGCAAGGCCCGTCGTCCGGCGCTCGCCGCATCCGGGCTGAACGCCGCTTTGTCGGCAAGCCTGTCGTAGAGGCCGGCAAAACTGTCGGGGTTGGCGGTGCCTATCGCCAGTGCAAGCGCCTCGCGGGCAACGTAGATGGCGTCGGGGTCGATGTTGCTGCCGATGTCGCGGGCAATGTCGGCCTCGCCAGGTAGCGCCAGCGCCAGCGCCCGGTAGGCCGGCTCCAGCGTTTCGTCGCTGGCGATGCCGCCGGCGAGTTCGGTCAGCCGCGACGCGAAAACCGGCTGCCTGCCGCCGAGGATCTCGCGGAAGGCGGCAATCAGCGCGTCGGTCAACAGCGTGTTGAAGGCCTGCCAGCGCGAGAAGGCGTCGCTGTCATGGCGGGCGAGGAAGAACTGGTCGTCAGCCTTCTGCTCGACGGACAGCGTCACCGGCGCCGAAAAACCGCGGTTGAGCGACACCGCCGGTCGCTCGGCAACACCTGAGAACCGCACCATGTGGCGGCGCTTGCGGACATGGATGACGCCGTCCTCGACGCTGGCGCCCTCGACGCCGCTATAGTCGACCGGCTGGCCACCGGCGCCGATCAGGCCGAAGGCGAGCGGGATGTGCATCAGCCGCTTGCGGCTCTCGGAGGGTGTCGGCGGCACCGACTGCTCGATTTCGAGCATGAACTCCTGGGACGCCGGATTGTGCGTCGAACTGATGGTCAAATTGGGCGTGCCTGCCTGGTGGTACCAGAGCGCGAACTGCGACAGGTCGCGGCCGGACGCATCCTCGAACACCTTGATGAAATCCTCGATCGTCGCCGCGTCGCCGTCGTGCCGCTCGAAATAGAGGTCCATGCCGGCACGAAAGGCATCAGGCCCGAGAATGGTGCGGATCATGCGCACCACTTCGGAGCCTTTCTCGTAGACCGTGGCCGTGTAGAAATTGTTGATCTCGCGGTAGCGGCGTGGCCGCACCGGATGCGCCAGCGGTCCCTGGTCCTCGGGAAACTGGTGGGCGCGCAGTGTGCGCACTTCGGCGATGCGCTTGACCGCGCGCGAGCGCTGGTCGGCGGAGAATTCGTGGTCGCGGAAAACCGTCAGCCCTTCCTTCAGGCAGAGCTGGAACCAGTCGCGGCAAGTGATTCTGTTGCCTGTCCAATTGTGGAAATACTCATGCGCGATGATCGCCTCGATATTGGCGAAATCGGCATCCGTCGCTGTCTCCTGGTCGGCCAGCACATATTTGTCGTTGAAGATGTTGAGGCCCTTGTTCTCCATAGCGCCCATGTTGAAGTCGGAGACGGCGACGATGTTGAAGACGTCGAGGTCGTATTCGCGGCCGAACGCCTCCTCGTCCCATTTCATCGACCGCTTCAGGGCGTCCATCGCGTAGCCGGCCAGCTTCTCCTTGCCTGGTTCGACATAGATGCCGAGCTCGACCATGCGGCCGGATAGGGTGACGAAACTGTCGGCGACTTTGCCGAGATTGCCGGCGACCAGCGCGAACAGATAGGACGGCTTGGGAAAGGGGTCGTGCCACACCGCATAGTGCCAGCCATCGCCGACGTCACCCTTGTCGACCGGGTTGCCGTTGGACAGAAGCAGCGGTGCCTCCTCGCGCAGGGCTTCGATGCGCACCGTGTAGACGGACAGGATATCGGGGCGATCGAGGAAATAGGTGATGCGGCGAAAGCCCTCGGCCTCGCATTGCGTGCAGTAGACATTGCTCGAGCGGTAAAGGCCCATCAGGGCTTCGTTGCCCACCGGCGCCAATTCGGTCTCGATGAGCAGCTGGAAGCGCCGCGCGGCCGGCGGCTCGAGGATTGTCAGTTGGTCGGGCGACACCAGAATATCGGCCGGTTTCGGTTTCTTGCCGTCGATCTCGATGCGCTTGAGCGTCAGCCCGTCGCCGTCGAGCACCAGCGGAGCCGACGCGGTCACGCCATCACGGCGCTCGACCGTGAGCACGGCGGTGACGCGCGTTGCGTCTGGCGAAAGGCGGAAGGTGAGGTTGGTTTGCGGAATGAGGTAGTCATTGGGGCGGTAGTCTTCGAGCTTGAAGACCTGGCCGGTGTCCGTGCGCATTCCGTGGGCTTTCCTGTCGATTGCGTTGGCGGCGGGTTGTTTCCGCTGGTCCAAGAAAATTGAAGTCCGCGCTCTTTACACGAAACGGCCCCTCGACAAAACTGAGACAGCGCCTATTTCAGGCGTTCCTCCTCCCAGTCATCATTACGAGGCATCCATGACCGTCGTCACGCCGAAATTCGGGATGGGCGCATCCGTGCTGCGGCGCGAGGATGCTGCCTTCATCCAGGGCCAGGGCCGCTACACCGACGACATCAAGCCGGCTGGCGTCCTGCATGGCTATGTCTTGCGCTCACCGGTCGCAAAGGCCCGCTTCACCGTCGGTTCGACCGAGGCTGCGAAGGCAGCGCCCGGCGTGCATCTGGTGCTGATCGGCAAGGACCTTACCCATCTCGGCGATCTCAGGTCCGGCGTCATGCAGGAACAGCCGGACGGCACCAAGGCACCGACTCGCGACATTCCGGTCCTGTGCCGTGACCGCGTCAAATATGTCGGTGACGCCGTTGCCTTCGTGGTCGCCGACAGCCGCGCTTTGGCGCAGGATGCCGCCGAACTGATCGACGTCGACTATAACAGCGAAGATGCAGCGTCCGGAACGGCGACGGCGCTCGCCGAAGGCACGCCGCTGGTCTGGCCGGAACTCGGCTCGAATCGGGCCTTCAGCTACCATACGGGCGACAAGAAAAAGACGGACGCGGCTTTCGCCAGGGCCGCCCATGTCACCCGCATCGAATTCGTCAACAACCGGCTGGTCTGCAACTACATGGAGCCGCGCTCGGCGATCGGCGAGTGGAACGTTCAGGAGAACCGCTTCGTGCTGACCACGGGGTCGCAGGGCGTGCATTCCATGCAGTACATCCTGGCCAGCCTGTTCAAGATCAAGAAGGACCAGCTGCGTGTCATCACGCCGGATGTCGGCGGCGGTTTCGGGCCGAAGAGCTTCGTCTACCGCGAATATCCGTTGGTGCTCGAGGCGGCGAAGCGGCTTGGCCGTCCGGTGAAATGGGCGGGCGACCGCACCGAACACTTCCTGACCGACGCGCAAGGCCGCGACAATGTCGTGAAGGCAGAGATGGCGCTGGACAGCGACGGCCGATTCCTTGGCATGAAGGTGGACCTGCTCGCCAACATGGGCGCCTATGTCTCGCAATACGGTCCCTACATTCCCTATATCGGCGTCACCATGTCGACCGGCGTCTACGACATCCAGGCGCTCGACGTGTCCGTCACCGGCCTCTACACCAACACCTGCCCGGTCGATGCCTATCGCGGCGCGGGCCGGCCGGAAGCGGCGTTCCTGCTGGAAAAGCTCGTCGATGCCTGCGCCCACGATCTGGGTCTGCCCGTCGAAGAAATCCGGCGCCGCAATTTCATCCGGCCCGAGCAGTTTCCATACCGCACGCAGACCGGCCGTCTCTACGACACCGGCGAATTCGAAGGCCACATGACCCGCGCCATCGAACAGGCGGAATGGAAGGCGTTTCCGCAGCGGCTCGAACAGTCGAAGGCCGGCGGAAAGATCCGCGGGATCGGCATGGCGACCTATATCGAGGCCTGCGCCTTTCCGGGGTCGGAACCGGCCTTTGTCGAACTCAACGGCGACGGCACGGTGACGCTGAAGATCGGCACCCAGACCAACGGGCAGGGGCATGCCACCGCCTACGCGCAGTTCCTATCGGAAAAGCTCAATCTCGACATCGACAAGATCCATGTCCGCCAGGGTGATACCGACGAGCTGAAGGCTGGCGGCGGCACCGGCGGCTCGCGCTCCATTCCGCTCGGCGGCGTCTCGGCGTCGCGCGCCGGCGAGGACCTGGCCAACAAGATCAAGCGCATCGCCGCCGATGAGCTGGAGGCCTCGGCCGGCGACATCGAATTGTCGGACGGCGTTGCCCGCATCGTCGGCACCGATCGTACGATCGATTTTTCCGCCATCGCCAAGGCCGCCAGGACGCCGGATGATCTCAAGGGGTTCGGCGAATTCGTGCAGGACGAGTGCACCTATCCAAACGGCACCCACATTTGCGAGGTCGAGATCGACCCGGACACCGGCACCACCGACATCGTCCGCTACACCATCGTCGACGATTTCGGCGTCACCGTGAATCCGATCCTGCTCGCCGGTCAGGTTCATGGCGGCGTGGTGCAAGGCATTGGCCAGGCGCTGACCGAGGACACCATCTATGGCGAGGACGGACAGCTCCTGACGGCGAGCTTCATGGACTACGCCATGCCGCGCGCCGACAATTTCCCGTTCTTCCATTTCGAGACCCGCAACGTGCCTTCGACCACCAATGCGCTCGGCATCAAGGGGGCGGGCGAAGCCGGCACCATCGGCTCGACACCGGCGGCGCTCAACGCGGTAACGGATGCGCTCTGGCGCGCCTACGGTGTCAAGCACATCGACATGCCGGCGACGCCGGCGCGCATCTGGGCAACGATCCGGGAAGCGGCTAGACCATGATACCGAAAAGTGGGAACCGGTTTTCGGAAAAGATCATGGTCGAACAAGAAGATAGAGATCCATCCCGGTTAAATCGGGATGGATCGGACTCGTGACAGCAAAACCAGGTCAGGCCGTAGCAGCCGATGACCATGCTGTCGGGCACAGCACGCTCACCGGCATCACGCTCAAGATCTTTTCAGTGGCGGTCTTCGTCGGCATGTCGACCTGCATCAAGGCGGCGGGCACCGTTCCGGCGGGGCAGATCGTCTTCTTTCGCTCCTTCTTCGCCATCTTTCCGATCATTGCCTTTCTCGCCTTCAAGGGAAAACTCGGGACTGCGTTTTCGACCAAGCGCCCGCTCAATCACATTGCGCGCGGTGTGGTCGGCGTCTGCGCCATGGGACTTGGCTTTTTCGCGCTGACGCGGCTGCCGCTGCCGGAGGCGATCACGCTGAACTACGCGCAGCCGCTGCTGGTGGTGGTGTTCAGCTCGATCTTCCTCGGCGAAGCCATCCGCGTCTATCGCTGGAGCGCGGTCGCCGTCGGCCTGGTCGGCGTGCTGATCATCTCGTGGCCGGAACTGACGCTGCTGAGTTCCGACGAGGCGCTTGACGACCAGGAGGTGCTCGGCGTCATCGCCGCTCTTGTCGCGGCGGCGATCTCGGCCGTCGCCATGCTGCTGGTGCGCAATCTCGTGCAAAGCGAACGCACCGCGACCATCGTGCTGTGGTTTTCGGTGACGGCGAGCGTCATGGCGCTGTTGTCGCTGCCGTTCGGCTGGCAGGCGCTGACGCCGCTCCAGGCGGGTCTTCTTGTCGCTGCCGGCTTCTGCGGCGGCCTAGGCCAGATCCTGATGACTTCGGCCTATCGCCATGCCGAAGCCTCGGTCGTGGCGCCCTTCGAATACACCTCGATGATCCTTGGCGTCGTCGTCGGTTATCTCGTCTTTGGCGACGTTGCCACGCTCAATATGCTTGTCGGTGGCGTGATCGTCGTTGCCGCCGGGATATTCATCATCTGGCGCGAGCGCCAGCTTGGTCTGCAGCGCACCCGCACGCGAAGGGCAACTCTGCCTCAGGGGTGAGGAGAGGTCCGCATAGCGGACGGAAAGCCGATTGCTTGGCTTTCCGAACGACGAACGCCCCGAGCGATAGCGAAGGGCCGGGTCAGGCTTCCCTGTTACAATCGTTCGGCCCGCTCCTTCGCCAGCCGCACCAGCACCGTCCTCGTCTGTTCGTCGGCCGGGAAAAACGATTCGATCGCCAGTTCCGACAGCGTCACGTCGAGCGGCGTACCGAACACCGTGATGGTGCTGATGAACGACAGCACCTGATCGCCATGCGCCAGCCTGAGCGGGTGCACGATGGCATTCGGCTCGACCGGCGCCGGCCGGCTGCCGTTCAAGCCGGACGGATAAGTCCGCAGTTCGCGCTCCAGGTCGATCAGCACCGGATCGCCGCTGGCGTCGTTTTGGTGCTTGAGACGCTCGAGCAGGTGCGTGCGCCATTCCTGGAGATTGACGATGCGCGGTGCGACGCCGCCCGGATGCAGGCTGAGCCGAAGCACGTTGACCGGCGGCGTCAGCAGCGAAGCCTCGCTGACATCGGCAAGGAAGGGAGCAATGGCGGCATTCGCCGAAACCAGGTTCCAGTGCCTGTCGACGGCGAGCGCCGGGAAGGGCTCGTGTCCCTTGAGCACGATGTCGACCGCCGCCATCGCTGGCGCCAGCGTCGTGTCGTTGAGCGACCGTTCGCCGAAGCTCGGCGCAAAGCCTGCGGCAAGCAACAACTGGTTGCGCTGCCGGAGCGGGATCGACAATTGCTCGGCCAGATGCAGCACCATGTCGCGCGAGGGCGCGGCACGCCCGCTCTCGACGAAGCTCAGATGGCGCTGCGAGATTTCGGCTTCCATGGCGAGGTCGAGCTGGCTCATGCGACGGCGGGTGCGCCATTCCCGGATAAGGCTGCCGGCGGAATTTTGGGGTGTTGTCATGGGGGCATGGTTAGGCTGGCAGTGGATGCATTTCAATTACCTGGGAGGTTATGGCCCTGTCCCTCTCCTACAAGGGGAGAAGGGAAGAGCTGCCGCGCTTCAACCAAGTGCCCGCAGTTTCGCCTTCACCTCGAGAAAATCCCGCCATGCCAGCTTCTTGTGCGCAGGGGTTCGCAGGAGATAGGCCGGATGCAGCGTTGGCATGGCCGGGATGGCGATGCCGGCAGCTGTCGTGTGGACGCGCCAGTTGCCGCGCAGCCGCAAGATACCTTCCGAGGTGTTGAGCAAGGTCTTGGCAGACGGGCCGCCGAGGTTGATCAGCACCTTCGGATTGACCAGCTCGATCTGCCGCTCGATGAACGGCCGGCAAATCTCGGTCTCGTGCGGCGTCGGCGTGCGATTGCCCGGCGGTCGCCATGGAATGACGTTGGCGATATAGACCGAAGTGCGGTCGAGCCCGATCGCCGCCAGCATGCGGTCGAGCAGCCGGCCCGAGCGGCCGACGAAGGGCAGGCCCTCGATGTCCTCGTCGCGGCCGGGCGCTTCGCCCACCAGCATGACGGCGGCCTCCGGGTTGCCGTCGGCGAACACCAGGTTCTTGGCGGTGGCCTTCAGATTGCAGCCGTCGAAGGCCGCCATGTGCTGGCGAAGCTCGTCCAGGGTCGTTGCCGTCGTTGCCAACTGGCGCGCCAGCGCCGCCTGCGCCTCGTCGGGAACCGCAGCGGTTGTCGACGGTGCACGCGCCACGGGCGGAAGATTTGCTCTGTCGGCCGGCTCGGGGCGCGACGAACCAGGTGGCGCAACGGCGTCGGTGGACGGCGCCACCGGCCGCTCTGCCGGTTTTGGCGCCTCGGCGAACCGATTCACCGGCTGGTCTTCAAGCGCCTCGTCGACACCCGCGCTGGCATAAAAGGCCAGCAGGTCGGCAAGGTCCTGTCTGTTGTTTGGGGAAGCGGCAGTCATGGCGGCACATTCGTCCGCATGACGGGAATTTGCAAGGCTGGCCGCTTGCTCTAGCCCGTAGGTATGCGTGGGTCCTGCACCAGATAGAAGGTCCAGCGCGGCGTATAGTCGGTCATCAGGAATTCGAACCTGGCGGTTTTCAGCGGGTCGACCTTGCCGTTCTTGAACAGCAGGCGGTCGTAGGGTTCGAAATCGCGATCGAAATCGGCGAAATTGCTCGACCAGATATTGTCCGGCGTCTTGTTGCGCTGGTCGAACGAAAGTCCGTCGCCGAACACGCTTGGCTGGTTCAGGATTTCCTGCAGTTCGAACTGGAATTCGACCCAGGCCTGGCCGCTGTTGTTGAGAACGTCGATGCGCATATACATGATGCCATTGGCGAATTCGCCAGACGGACCGAAAGCCTGGATCGGCTTTGTCGTGCGGATGGTTAGCGTCACCGGCGTTGACGAATTCAGCTCTTCGGTGATGACCAGCGGGTCGTCTTTCGTTCCGATGCCGGAAGCGCCGGTGATGTGGAAGCCGCCAAGCTCGTCGGAGAAGGAGTAAGCGCCCGTCGCCCAGACTTTCACCTCGTCCGCGGCGACGTGACCCGGTGCCAGCATCGGAAGGGCCAAAAGAAGCGCCCGGCAGGCCCGGCCGGGCGTCGATGGAAAGCGCGTCGATGAAAAGCCGCCTGGCCCAGGAATGCGCATGGTATGAAGTATGGCTGATAAGCGAGCCGTCGAACAATTAAAAACGTAAGCGCCGACAGCCCCGGAAGACGAAAACAGCCGCTAAGCCCACGCGATGCGCGACTTTTTGGCCAAAACGGCATTGTCACGTATGCGCCGGTTTCCTGTCGCCAATTGATGCGCTATGCAGCGCAGGAGCCAGCAAGATACCCGAATGGGATAAGCCAGTGCGGAGGGGTTGATGAGCGACATCGAACGCGAAAGCATGGAATTCGACGTGGTTGTCGTCGGCGCCGGTCCGGCCGGCCTTGCCGCGGCGATCCGCCTCAAGCAAGTCAATCCCGAACTCTCGGTCGTCGTCCTGGAAAAGGGCGGCGAGGTCGGCGCCCATATCCTCTCCGGCGCCGTCGTCGATCCGATCGGCATCGACCGGCTGCTGCCGGGCTGGCGCGACGAGGAAGGCCACCCGTTCAAGACGCCGGTCACCGATGATCATTTCCTGGTGCTTGGCCCGGCCGGCTCGTTCCGTCTGCCCAATATCCTGATGCCGCCGCTGATGAACAATCACGGCAACTACATCGTTTCGCTGGGTAATGTCTGCCGCTGGCTGGCGACCAAGGCCGAGGCGCTTGGCGTCGAGATCTATCCGGGCTTTGCCGCCGCCGGCCTGCTTTACAATGAGGAAGGCGCCGTCACTGGCGTCGTCACCGGCGACATGGGCGTCGAGAAGGACGGTACGCACGGCCCGGGCTTTGCGCCTGGCATGGCGCTGATGGGCAAATATGTGCTGATCGGCGAGGGGGCGCGCGGTTCGCTCGCCAAGCAGTTGATCGCCAAATACAAGCTGTCCGATGGCCGCGAGCCCGGCAAATACGGCATCGGCCTCAAGGAACTCTGGCAGGTCAAGCCGGAAAATCACCGGCCGGGGCTGGTCCAGCATTCCTTCGGCTGGCCGCTAGACATGAAGACCGGCGGCGGCTCGTTCCTCTACCATCTCGAGGACAACCAGGTGGCGGTGGGCTTCGTGCTCCACCTCAATTACAAGAACCCCTGGCTGTCGCCGTTCGAGGAATTCCAGCGTTTCAAGACGCATCCGGCGATCAGAGGCACCTTCGAGGGCGCCAAGCGCCTCGGCTATGGTGCGCGCGCTATCACCGAAGGCGGCTGGCAGTCGGTGCCGAAACTGTCGTTCCCAGGTGGCGCGCTGATGGGCTGCGCGGCCGGCTTCGTTAACGTGCCGCGCATCAAGGGCTCGCACAATGCGGTGCTGTCCGGCATGCTGGCGGCCGAACATGTCGCAGAGGCGATCGGCGCTGGCCGCGCCAATGACGAGCTTTCCTCCTACGAGGCGGCCTGGCGGGCAACCGACATCGGCAAGGACCTGAAGAAGGTGCGCAACGTCAAGCCGCTATGGTCGCGCTTCGGCACCATCGTCGGCGTCGGTCTCGGCGGCCTCGACATGTGGCTGAACACGCTGTTCGGCGTCTCGCCCTTCGGCACGCTGAAGCATGGCAAGGCCGACTATGCGACACTCGAGCCGGCCGCCAAGCACGAGAAGATCGCCTATCCGAAGCCCGATGGCGTGCTGACCTTCGACCGCTTGTCCTCGGTGTTCCTGTCCAACACCAATCATGAGGAAAACGAGCCGGTGCATCTGCTGGTCGGCGACATGGAGTTGCAGCAGCGTTCCGAGCACGATGTCTTTGCCGGGCCCTCGACGCGCTACTGTCCGGCCGGCGTCTATGAGTGGGTCGACAAGGACGGCAACGCCGCCACCGATCCGGCCGCGAAGGACGTGCGCTTCGTCATCAACGCGCAGAACTGCGTCCACTGCAAGACCTGCGACATCAAGGATCCGAACCAGAACATCAACTGGGTCCCGCCGCAGGGCGGCGAGGGACCGGTCTACCAAGGCATGTAAAGTGGACCGAGCCGGCGGCACTGTGCCGCTGGTCAACTCGTCGTCGTTGGAAAGGAGCCGGATATGCGCTTGCTCATTCTTTCAGGTCTGGCGATCGTCGGCGCCCTGTGCGGCTCCGCGACGGTCGCATCGGCGGGCGTGAAAATCCTGGTCAAGACGCAGACATACGACATCTCCGGCAAGACCGGAGAGGCTCTGATCGAGTCCATGGACCGCAACGGGCCGCGGCATGGCTTCATGGCTCGCGCCATCGCACAGACCAGCTATACAAAGGCTTGGGAGTTCGACCTTGTTGAGGTCAAGGGCACCTGCCGCATCGGGCAAGTCAATGGAACGCTCAACCTGAATTTTACCTACCCCCGTGTCGTGTCCGCCCTCCCGCCGGCCCTCGACAAGCGCTGGGCGCGGTTCTTCGCCGGCGTTCGCGCGCATGAGGCGACCCATGGCGACATTGCCAGGCAGATGATGAGTGCGACCGAGAAATCGCTCAGGGGCCTGACAGTCCCTAATGACTCCCAGTGTTCCAAAGCACGGCGTGAGGCACGGCGGCGGATCGACGCGGTTTTTGTCGACTATGAAGCCAGGCAGAATGCCTTCGACGCGCGCGAACACCGGGAAGGCGGTCACGTAGAATATCTGGTCGAGGCCCTGGAGCGGCCTTAAGGGCAAAACTCAATCGGCGGGAACGGGCACCGAGCGCCAGGCTTGACAGTCAAATGGTCCGTTCCATCAGGACGGACGGCAACATCGGCCCAGGGCCAATGCGTACTTCGATCCGCCCTACCGAGCTGAAGCCCAAGGCTGCATAAAACCCCTCTGCGTTGAGGCTTGCCTGGCATTCGAAACGGCGCACACCGGACGAGCGTGCATCTTCTTCGCAACGCCGGTAAAGCTGGCGCCCGATCCCGCGGCCCAGCCATTCGGGACGAGTGGCGAAATGTCGGATGTGCCCGAGTTCGGGCTTCACCTCGGAGCTTCCTGGACGTTCCCGGGACCAACCGCCGCAGCCGACGGCAAAGCCATCGTCATTGACCGCGAGATAGTAGGTGCCAGCCGAAAGCAGCGCAGGGTTTGCCCGAGTGATCAAAGGCAGCGCAGCTTCAAGAATGGTCTGATCGTATGCAGTGCACATCAGGCCGGGGTAGGAAGCGAGAAGCAACTCGCTAACCCCAGCTTCGTCTTCTGGCGTGGCGCGTCTGACGATGAAGGTGGGGGACATGCACGGCACCCCGTATGTTGAGCGGGCCGACCTTCGGCGGACCATCGAGCCATGTCAAATCGAACACGCCAAGGGTCTGAACTCTGACTTAGAGCATGATCCCAAAAAGTGGAATCCGGTTGTCGGAAAGGATTATCTTCTACGGGCTCTAACCCCGATATCCGTTTCGCGATTTTCCGGCCGGTGTCAGCAACGCAGTCGCGGTCTCGTGTTCGTCGGTCGGCTTTTGCTCGCTTAGCCTGAGCGCGAACTCGACCAGCACCGGCAGATGGTCCGAGCCGGTTTCTTCCAGCCGTGTCGCGGAATGAATGGTCACCCCGCCCTTGCTGAAAACCTGGTCGATCGGCAGGCCGGCGAAACGCCGCAGGAAGTCCGGCAGCTTGATGTATGTCCAGGTCGGTCCGGCGGATGGCATGACGGTCAGCCCGCCGAGCGCGGCGACGCGGCGCACTGCGGCGCTCCATGGCACGGCGTTGCAGTCGCCCGCCATGATGGCTGTCTCGCCGAGCGATGAGAGCGATTCGGTAAGCTCACCGATCTGCCAGTGCTGCTCGCGTGGCCAAGGCCAGCTCAGATGGATCGCCGCGACATCGACGCCAATGCCGCCGAAGTCGACGGTCGCCGTCGCCATGGCGCCGCGCCGCTCGCAATGCGGTTCGGTGCCGGCGGCAAAGGGCCGCCGCGAGAGCAACGCCACGCCGAATATGCCGTTGGGGTAGGGGCAGAGGATCCGGTATGGATAGGCGCTGCTGATATAGCCAAGCTCGGTCGTCCACATCGCCGACACCTCGTCGAGGGTGATCACGTCGGGATTGGTCCGGCCGATCAGCGACAGCACCTTCTTCGGCGTTGGATTGTCGTAGCGCAGGTTCATCTGCAGCAGCTTGTAGACCATCTGGCCAGAGGACTTGGCAACCGCTTCCACCGGCCACAGCTGTGGCAGCGCGCTCATTGTGGTGGCACAGGCCGCCACGGCAAAAAGCAGCGCCGCGGCCGCTTGCAGGCGAAATGTCGTGGCCAGCAGCGGCAGCGCGCAAAGCGCCATCAGCACGGCAAGATGAACGCGGAAATGCGAGAAGGAATCGAAGGCCGGGTGCAAGGTGCCGAAGAACCCGGCGACCAGGGCAACCGAGAACATCATCATCGCGATGAATGCCAGTGAAGCTGCCATGTCTCGACTGCGTCTCATCGGGTCAGGTCTGCACGGGTTGCCAACTGTGGTTGCTGCACGGTTATCGGCAAAAATGCGGCCCAATCAAGATGACTGGATGCCCAATGCATGTCGCCCAAAAGTGCCTAGCGGTTTTGGGGCAACGACATGCATAAACAAATGCATGTCGCCCAAAAGTGCCCAGAGGTTTTGAGGCAACGATATACGTAAAAACAAACGCATGTCGCCCAAAAGGTGCGCGGCGGTTTCAACGCGACAGGCTTTAGGCGATGCGCGATCAGCCTATTGGAACGCCGTCTCCGAAAAACTTCTCAGCTTGCGCGAATGCAGCCGCTCCATTGGCATTTCCGCAAGTTTCTCCATCGCCCGGATGCCGATGGTCAGGTGCTGCGCTACTTGCCGCTTGTAGAACTCGGTCGCCATGCCTGGCAGCTTCAGTTCGCCATGCAGGGGTTTGTCCGAAACGCACAGCAGCGTGCCGTAGGGCACGCGGAAGCGGAAGCCGTTGGCCGCGATCGTCGCTGATTCCATATCGAGCGCGATCGCGCGCGACTGCGACAGACGCTGCACCGGTCCGCGCTGGTCGCGCAGCTCCCAGTTGCGGTTGTCGATGGTGGCGACGGTGCCGGTGCGCATGATGCGCTTGAGGTCATAGCCGGACAGGCCGGTGACTTCGGCAACCGCCTCCTGCAGCGCCACCTGGATTTCGGCCAGCGGCGGGATCGGCACCCAGACCGGCAGGTCGTCGTCGAGCACGTGATCCTCGCGCACATAGGCATGCGCCAGCACATAGTCGCCGAGCGCCTGGGTGTTGCGCAGCCCGGCGCAGTGGCCAAGCATCACCCAGGCATGCGGCCTCAGCACCGCGATATGGTCGGTGATCGTCTTGGCGTTGGAAGGCCCGACGCCGATATTGACCATGGTGATGCCGCCATGGTTCGGCTTCTTCAGATGATAGGCCGGCATTTGCGGCAGGCGTGGCGGCGCGACCCCTTCGCCGGGCGCGCTTTGCCCGCCCTTGGTGACGACATTGCCCGGCTCGACAAACTCGCTGTATCCGCCGCCGCCGCCGGTCATCAGGTCGCGCGCCCGGGCAACGAACTCATCGATGTAGAACTGGTAGTTGGTGAACAGCACGAAGTTCTGGAAATGCTGCGGCGTGGTCGCCGTATAGTGCGACAGGCGGTGCAGCGAATAGTCGATGCGCTGGGCCGTGAAGGGCGCCAATGGCCGTGGTTCGCCGAAGGCCACTTCGAAAGTGCCGTTGGCGATCTGGTCGTCGGTGCCGTCGAGGTCCGGCACGTCGAACAGGTCGCGGATCGGCCGCTTGATGCGCTCGGCGGCCGAGCCGTCTACATGGGTGCCTTCGAGAAAGGCGAAGTGCAACGGGATGGGGGTGGTCGATTCCGACACGGTGACCGCGACACCATGATTGCGCATGATCAGGCGCAACTGCTCGACCAGATAGCTCTCGAACAGGCACGGCTGGGTGATGGTGGTCGAAAAATGCCCAGGCGTCGGCATATGGCCGTAGGCCTGGCGCGAGTCGATCTGGGTGAACGAATTGGTGGTGACGCCGATCTCCGGGTAGAAGGCGCGGTAGCGCTTGCTATTGTCGCCACCCGCTGCCGCCAGCGCCGCAAAGGAATCGCGCAGGAACTTGGTGTTGCGGTCGTACAACGCCTGCAGTGCGGCGACGGCCTTTTTGGGGCTATCAAAGCTTTGCCGGCCAAAAGGCTCCGGCATGACGACCGATTCGATGGCTTGTGGGTAGATTCGCTTTTCCATGGCTCAATATAGAGACTTGGATCGGCACTTGGGAGGGGTGTCGCGACCGAAGGCGGCCAAAGCGTCCTTTTTCTTTAACCGCGCTGCAGGCTGACCAGGAGCACGAAGCCGACGCCGGACTTCCTCAAGGCTGGCGCTTCGATCGTCGAACCGGTATCGGCGCGCATCATCGGCACGGCCAGAACCGGAGCAGCCAGAACCATCAGGATAAGCGCCGCCCGCGGCAGAAGCCGAAGGGTCTTGAGAGTGTTGGCGGCTATGCGGTCCATGGTGTTCTGCTTTTCTTTCGAGGTCTTGGTTTCTTTGTTCAGTTGCGAAGATGGGTGGGGCAGGCGAGGTGGCAGGTCCTGGAACTGGCTTCGTCCCAGGCGCGGGCAGGACGGCCCGTTTCGGCGACGAGGATGGCGAAGAACATTCCAAACAGGCTCATCAGCAGGCAGACGATGGTGAAGCGGCGAGCAAGCATTGGTCGTGTCTCCTTCAACACGCAGGAGAGTGCCCGAGCGCGACTGAACCGGCTCTGATGCCGGCGTTCATCTGCGGTTCAAATTGGTTGATCGGATTTTTGACGGTGCCTGCGTCAGCCCCGGCCGGCGCAGTGAGAAGGCAAACCAGGCACGGGCTCCCCACGCCAGGGCAAATAAAAACGGGGCCCGTCGAGGCCCCGTTTTCATGTCGTGAGGATGCGGTCGATCAGAGCTTGTGCCAGGTCTGGCTCTTGCAGATCAGTCCGCCAAACACGCAGCCGCTCATCTTGAGCGAGGTGCCCGACAATGTCGCCTTGCCTGAATAGGTCTTGTCGTTTGCCGGATCGGTGATGTTGCCGGCATATTTGTTGTCGCCGGCGGCCTTGAGCGAGCCGATGGTCTTGCCGGCAAATTTGCCGGACTTGAGCGTGATGGAAAACGTGTCGCTGCCCGCGATTGCTGCGGTATCTCCCGCCTGGGTCTTCCAATTGCCTTCGATCGGATCGGCGCACGCCGCACCCGCCATGATCAATGTGGCCGCCAGGGCCAGGCTCACTTTTCGAAACATGGGCTTCCTCCCTTTGGATATCCGGCCGACGCTCCGCCCTCGCCGGTCTGCCGCTTACGCAAACGTAAGCTAATCCAGCTCCCGGCAAAACAAAAGTGGTGCCGCCGCGTAAGATTTCGGGATTCTGAAAGGCGCCCACGCGGGCCGCACGGGCAAAAAAGGAGAGCATCCGCGGATCGTGTTTGTTTCCCGTGGTTAGCGGAGTGTTGATCCCGGCCGCGAAAATTTTCGTCGAATTTGAAGAAAACCGGCGCGATTGCTGGCTTTGTATCCTTAATGAATTTCCGCGTTTACCTCTTGTTTTAGCTTTGTTTTCCTCAAATTAAGCACGCCATTTAACGACGGATTCAAGCCTCCACGGCATTCTCGAAAGCATCGGAAGAGCAGCCCGCAAGGACAAACGAAGGCAGCTCTCGGGAGCCGGACAGGGCCAGAACAGGGGATTGAAAATGGCACGTTTTGAAATGCTTGAAGCAGGCTTCGGCGCCATGGGGGCAACTGCCCAGGCCGACATTCTTTTCGAACTGGGCATGATGTATGCGACCGGCCGCGATTGCGAGACCGATGTCGTCGCCGCCCACAAATGGTTCAACATCGCCGCGATCAAGGGATCGGCCCGCGCTGCGGAACTGCGTTCCGAACTGTCGGCAGCGATGTCGAAGGTCGAGATCGCCAAGGCGCTTCGCGAAGCTCGCGAATGGATGACCATGCACTGAGATCCGCCGACCGCGGATAGACCTTTCCAAGACAGGGAAGCCCGGGATCAAGACCGCACAGACGGCCAGACCCGGTGGAATGGAAGGCCGCGCAAGACGGTCCTGGAGCACGGTTTTCGGAATCACGCTCAAAACAAGAGATAAAAAGAACGCGACAGGCCGGCCAGGCTTAGTCGCGCGATGCGGGGAAGGCGAGCGGGATTTCGGGGCGCGGGGGCGCTTGGGGCCGCTTGACGAGCAAAAAGCCACGACCAGCCGAAACAAGGCTGGCGTGGCTTTTTGCGTGGATGACGTCTTGCAGGCCCAATCGAGTGCCGCCGATGCGCCTAGACAGGCCCGGTGAAGGATGAAATTGTCCCGCCTCTCTGGAAGAAGCGCGGCCGGGCGGCCGCGCGTGAGTGGGAGGAGTCTATCGCCATGAAAAAAATGAGTATTTTGAGCGCGGCCGTTTTTGGCCTGATGATGAGTGCGCCGGTTGCATTCGCCGACGACATCACCTTTGCGGTGGTCGGTCCAATGACCGGACAACTCGCCACCATCGGCGATCAGTTCAAGCAGGGCGCACAGGCCGCTGCTGACGCGATCAACGCGGCGGGTGGTGTCGACGGTCGCCAGATCAAGCTGAGTATCCAGGACGATCAGTGCGATCCAAAGCAGGCCGTGTCGGTTGCCAATCGCATCGTCGCCGATGGCGTCAAGTTCATCGATGGCCACGCCTGTTCGGGCTCGAGCATTCCTGCCTCTGCCGTCTATGCAGAAGCCGGCGCCCTGATGATGAGCCCGGCCTCGTCAAACCCGGTGCTGACCGACGCGGCGGCCAAGGCCGGCTGGCCGACGATTATGCGCCTTTATACGCGTGACGATGCACAGGGCGCCTTCATCGGTCCATGGATCGCCAAGAAGTTTTCCGGCAAGAACGTCGTCGTTCTGCACGACAAGAGCGCCTACGGACAGGGCGTGGCTGACGCCGTCAGGGCAACCATGAATGCCGGTGGCCTCAAGGAGGTGTACTATGACGGCATCAATGCCGGCGAGAAGGACTATTCGGCTCTCGTCACCAAGCTCAAGGATCTGAAGGCCGACGTCGTCTATTTCGGCGGCTACCATCCTGAAGCCGGCCTGATCCTGCGTCAGTCGGCGGAACAGAACCTGAAGTTCCAGCTGATCATGCCGGACTCCATCGCTTCGCCGGAATTCTGGCAGGTTGCCGGCCCGGCCGGCGAGGGCACCATGTTCGTCTTCCCGTCGGATCCGCAAGCAAAGCCGGAGGCCAAGGCAGCCGTCGAGAAGATCAAGGCCGGCGGTTTCGTGCCGGAAGGCTTCACGCTGTTCTCCTACGCGGTGGTCCAGGCTTTCGCCGAAGGCGTCAAGCGCGCCGGCAGCGACGATCCGGGCAAGGTTGCCGAAGCGTTGAAGAACGGCACGCCGATCAGCACGGTTGTCGGCAACGTCACCTTCGACGAGAAGGGCGACCTCAAGAACGCCAGCTATGACATCAACCAGTGGCACGATGGCAAATACGCGCCGATCGCCCAGTAATCGTCGCCTGGCGACCACATAAGCGTAAAGAAATGGCCGGGTTTATCCGGCCATTTTTCTTTGCGCTCCGTCGCTTCCGGCGGTCAGCTTGCGGCCGCGGTCGGGGCGCTCTGATCCTCGACGAACCGCACCAGCACCGTTCCGTCGGTGACCTGCGCGCCTTCGGCGGCGATCTCGGCGATCACCCCGTCATGCGGCGCGGCGATGGTGTGCTCCATCTTCATCGCTTCGAGGATCAACAGCGGCTGGCCCTTGATCACGGTATCGCCCTTTGCCGCGCGCACCAGCTTGACCAGCCCCGGCATCGGCGCGCGCAGGCTGCCGGCTCCTGCCGCCGCCTCATCCGCCCGTGCCAGCGGGTCCGGCACGGTAAAGGTATAGCCAACGGCGCCTTCGAACACCGTGATATGGCCGGGCCAGCGGGCGAGGCGTGGCACGGCGCGAAAATCATGCGCGTTGGCGTTGTCGTAGGGCTCGTCCAGCGCCACCTGGAACCGCCCGTCCGGTCGCATCGAAACCCTTGCCACGATATCGATTTCGCCGAACGTCAGCCGTGTGCGGCGTGCCACGCTGTGGAAATGCGCGTAGCCGGCAAGCGACGACCATGGGTCGCTCGACGATGGCAATGCTCCGGCACCCGAGGCCGCAAGCGCGGCTGCCGCAACGGTCTCGTCGCTCGGCGGTGCGACCTCGGTCAGTGCCGGTTGATGCCTGGCGATCAAGCCGGTGTCGACATCGCCCGCGGCAAAGTCCGGATCGACGGCCAGAGCGGCAAGAAAGGCAGTGTTGACGGTCGAGCCGGCGATTTCGGTTTGCGACAGCGCCGCGCCGAGCGCTTCCAGGGCCGCCTGCCTGTCCTTTGCGTGGACGACCAGCTTGGCGATCATCGGGTCGTAATAGGGCGAGATGGCATCGCCAGCCCGCACGCCGGTCTCGATGCGCATCGTGGCGCCATCAGGGGCTGCGTCCGGAAACTTCAGGTGATGCAGCGTGCCAGTCGCCGGCAGGAACCCCTTTGCCGCATCCTCGGCATAGATGCGCGCCTCGAAGGCATGGCCGGAAAGCGCGATCTCGCTCTGTGTCTTCGGCAGCTTTTCGCCGCTGGCGACCCGCAGCTGCCACTCGACCAGGTCGGTGCCCGTAACCATTTCGGTAACCGGGTGCTCGACCTGCAGGCGGGTGTTCATTTCCATGAACCAGAAGCGGTCGGCCTTCAGGCCCTGCGAGGCATCGACGATGAACTCGATGGTGCCGGCGCCCGAATAATTGATCGCCTTGGCGGCTTTCACTGCCGCATCCGTCATCGCCTTGCGCAGCGCCGGGATCACGCCGGGTGCGGGGGCTTCCTCGATCACCTTCTGGTGGCGGCGCTGTGCCGAGCAGTCGCGCTCATAGAGATGCACGGCATTGCCGAAGTTGTCGCCGAACACCTGCACTTCGATATGTCGCGGCTTGTCGACATATTTTTCGACCAGCACGCGGTCATCGCCGAAAGCGGCCTTTGCCTCGCGTCGCGCGCTGGACAGCGCCTCGGAAAACGCATCGGGATGCTCGACCCGGCGCATGCCCTTGCCTCCACCGCCGGCGCGCGCCTTGATCAGCACGGGATAGCCGATCTCGCGTGCCTTGGAAGCCAGCAGCACGATCTCCTGCGCCTCGCCATGGTAGCCCGGCACCACCGGCACGCCGGCCTTTTCCATCAGCCTCTTGGCGGCGTCCTTCAGTCCCATGGCCCGGATAGAGGCCGCCGACGGACCGATGAAGATGAGCCCCGCCGCCACCACCTGGTCGACGAAATCGGGGTTTTCCGACAGGAAGCCGTAACCAGGATGAATGGCTTGCGCGCCCGCAGCCAGGGCCGCTGCGACAATCTTGTCGCCACGCAGATAGCTTTCGCCGACAGGCGAGGGGCCGATGTGCACCGCCTCGTCGGCCATCTCGACATGCAGGGATTTCGCATCGGCATCCGAATAGACGGCGACGGTGTGCACGCCCAGCTGGCGCGCCGTGCGGATGACACGACAAGCGATCTCGCCGCGATTGGCGATCAGGATCTTGGCGAACATGGAGCCTCCCGGGTCTGCCTCGGGCGGCGCCAGTCTGGCCGCCGGCTTACTTCGACGCAGCGATCGCGCAGCCGCCGCTTGCGGTCTTGACCTTCCACCTGACGAAGCCGCTCCGACAGATACGCAACGCAGTCTCCTCGGCGGCCTTCTGCGAAGGTGCGTTCAGCTTCACGCTGCAGAAAATGTGGAGATCGACGACGCGTGAATAGAACGTCGTGGCGTAGGCTGAATGGCCGCTCGCCGCGATATAGGCAAGGTAGGATTTGTAGCAGGCTTCCTTCGGGTCGAGCGACAAGGTCGGAGAAAACCGCTTGTCGCCCATCTTGCCAGCCAGCGATTCCGCCGAGCCGATGCCATGCGTTGCGAATATGAGCAAACTTGCAAGAATCGAAGCAATCGTCTTCTGGCAATATTTCAGTTTCATTTCCGGCCTGTCCCCATTGCACTGTGCAGGGTGAGCGATAGCGAATATTTTGTCTCGCCGCCAGCTGGACAGCGGAGATTCGACGCTGCCTATTCTGGTGAATCGGTTGGTCCATACAGCTCAGCCTTTTCGCAGGGCAGCAACGGCCTGCCGGTATAGTTCCGCCGCTTGGTCGTCGAAGCAGCAAAAAGTGACGGCTTGCGGCATTGTTCGTTTCTCGATGAACATGCTGACCGTGTCGACGGCGATCTGCGTCGCTTCATCTTTCGGATAGCGGTAGACACCCGTCGAGATCGCCGGAAACGCCACGGTGCGGCAGTCATTGGCCGTGGCGAGTTCGAGCGAGCGGATATAGCAGGAGGCCAGCAGTTCGGCTTCACCCTTGCCGCCGCCTTGCCAGACCGGCCCGACCGTGTGGATGATGTGCCGCGCCGGAAGTTTATAGCCCTTGGTGATCTTGGCTTCGCCGACCTTGCATCCATTCAACATGCGGCATTCGAACTCGAGCTCACGGCCGGCCGCGCGATGGATAGCGCCATCGACCCCGCCACCACCGAGAAGCGAGGTGTTGGCGGCGTTGACGATGGCATCGACTGCCACCTTGGTGATGTCGCCGGCATGAACCTGGATCCGCGAACGGTCGTTCATGTCACATCCTGAACACGCCGAAGCGCGTCTCTTCGATCTCGGCGTTGAGCGCGGCGGACAGGCTGAGCGCCAGCACGTCGCGCGTTTTCGCCGGATCGATGATGCCGTCGTCCCAAAGGCGGGCGGACGAGTAGAGCGGATGGCCCTCATGCTCGTATTTCATCAGGATCGGCTTCTTGAATTTTGCCTCCTCCTCGGCGCTCCATTCGCCACCCTTGCGCTCGATGCCTTCGCGCTTGACCATGGCGAGCACCGTCGCCGCTTGCTCGCCGCCCATCACCGAGATGCGGGCGTTCGGCCACATCCACAGGAAGCGCGGTGAATAGGCGCGGCCGCACATACCGTAATTGCCGGCGCCGAACGAACCGCCGATGATGACAGTCACCTTCGGCACCCTGGCGGTGGCCACCGCCATCACCAGCTTGGCGCCGTCCTTGGCGATGCCGCCCGCTTCGTATTTTCGACCGACCATGAAGCCGGTGATGTTCTGCAGGAAGACCAGCGGGATCTTGCGCTGGCAGCACAATTCGATGAAGTGCGCGCCCTTCAGCGCGCTCTCGGAAAACAACACGCCATTGTTGGCGATGATGCCGACCGGCATGCCATGGAGATGGGCAAAGCCGGTGATCAGCGTGGTGCCGTAGTTCTGCTTGAACTCGTCGAATTCCGAGCCGTCGACGATACGCGCGATCACCTCGCGCACGTCATAGGGCTGGCGCAGGTCCGTCGGCACGATGCCGTAGAGTTCATCGGCTGCGTGAAGCGGCGGAATCGATCCCTGTAAGTTCAGGCTTACAGTCTTGTTCCGATTCAGGTTTTTGACGATACGGCGGCAGATGGCAAGCGCATGGTCGTCATCCAGCGCATAGTGGTCGGCAACGCCGGAAAGCCGCGTGTGCACGTCCGCGCCACCGAGGTCTTCGGCGCTGACGTCTTCACCAGTGGCCGCTTTCACCAGCGGCGGGCCGCCGAGGAAGATGGTCGCCTGGTTGCGCACCATGATCGTCTCGTCGGACATCGCCGGTACATAGGCGCCGCCTGCCGTACATGAACCCATGACGCAAGCGATCTGCGGGATGCCGGCCGCCGACATGTTGGCCTGGTTGTAGAAGATGCGGCCGAAATGCTCGCGATCGGGAAACACCTCGTCCTGGTTGGGCAGATTGGCGCCGCCGCTGTCGACCAGATAGATGCAAGGCAGATTGTTCTGCAGCGCGATCTCCTGCGCCCGCAGATGCTTCTTCACCGTCAACGGATAATAGGTGCCGCCCTTCACCGTCGCGTCGTTGACGACGACCATGACCTCGGTGCCCTCGACGCGACCGATGCCGGCGATCAGGCCGGCCGCGGAAATCTCCTCGCCATACATCGACCATGCCGCGAACTGGCCGATCTCGAGGAAAGGCGAGCCGATGTCCAGCAACTGCGCAAGGCGCTCGCGCGGCAACAGCTTGCCACGCGAAACGTGGCGCTCCCGCGCCTCGTCCGAGCCGCCGCGCTCGACACCTGCCGCCTTGTCCGCAATGTCGGCGACCAAGGCCCGCATGCGCTCGGCATTGGCGCGGAAGGTGTCGGAGGACGGGGAGATCTGGGTTTGCAATGTGGCCATATCCAGCTCTACACCTGCGCCAAGAGTTTGCCGTTGCGACGTTCGAAAATTTTGTCGGACAGCAGATTGAAGCCGTCCTTGAATGTAACGTCGATCATTTGTCTGGCCGCGCTTTGGGCCTGCGGATTGCTTGCATCGAAGACGAAGAGCTGATCCCGGCGCGGCAATGCAAACAAAACGTCGCCAGGAAAATGTGGTTTGATCGACCGCCAGAAATCGTCGAGAAGAACTAGGCTTGTCGACAGCATCGTATTACCGTCGACATAATACAGATAAGCTATATTTAGTTCGCCGTCGGACACGATTTTGGGCAACCATTTCTTCACATTGTCTAGTGCGATGCCGCGCAGGTCCGAAAGCGTCCGGCCCGGAAAGTCCTTTTCCGCAACAGGCGACAGTGAATCGGGAAGGTCGGCCATGTATACGATTGCAAGTTCGCCGACCAACGGCTCGGTTAACAAATCCATGCCCATCGATATGAGTTGATCGACATACTGTTGGGTCCGGATCGCCGCGATAAGATTATTCTCGCCGGCCTTGGCCAGATGCGCTTCCACCAAGACTCTGACAAATCGATCAATGGCAGCTTCGGCATTCTCTTCGGGATATGAGTTCAAGTAACCGAATATGTTTGTAGTGTCCGAGGTTACGTCCACGTCGCCAATTTTCGTATTGATCTTGGCGGAATCCGATGGATCCGCAAAGGCACTCTCGACGCCCGGTTGCCGTTTGAGGGCCGCAATTACAAGCTCTCTGAATTCAGCAATGTCTGGGAAGCGCTGTTTCTGCGCCTTGGCCCGCCCGAGAAAACTCGCAAGTGACGTAAGCAAAGCCATCGCAAATATTCCTCGCCTTGTAACTGCGTTCGCCGATGACGAAACCATCTATCGCCTCATTTGTCTCGCAATTGCTCAAGAGATAGGTGTTTGCCGTGTCAGGCAATCCGCGCTCTTCGACTGCATTCGGCAAGCGTCGGCATCCTCTTCCCAGGCATCACACCCCCTCCGCCATGATCTCGCGTCCGATCAGCCAGCGGCGAATCTCGCTGGTGCCGGCGCCGATTTCGTAGAGCTTGGCGTCGCGCAATAACCGGCCGGTCGGATAGTCGTTGGTGTAGCCATTGCCGCCCAGCAGCTGGAGAGCATCGAGCGCCATCTGCGTTGCCTTTTCGGCGGCAAACAGCACGCAGCCGGCGGCATCCTTGCGCGTCGTCTGGCCGCGATCGCAGGCGGCGGCGACGGCATAAACGTAGGCGCGCGCGGCGTTCATCGTCGTGTACATGTCGGCGAGCTTGCCTTGCACCAGCTGGAATTCGCCGATCGGCTGGCCGAACTGCTTGCGCTCATGCACATAGGGGATCGCTACGTCTAGGCATGCGGCCATCAGGCCGATCGGCCCGCCGGCGAGCACGGTGCGCTCGTAGTCGAGGCCCGACATCAGCACTTCGACGCCGCGGCCTTCCTCATGCAGCACATTGTCGAACGGCACTTCGACGTTCTCGAACACCAACTCGCCGGTGTTGGAGCCACGCATGCCGAGCTTGTCGAGTTTCTGCGCCACGGAGAACCCGGCCATCGCTTTTTCGACGATGAAGGCGGTGATGCCGCGCGATTTCCGATCCGGATCGGTCTTGGCATAGACGACCAACGTCCCGGCGTCCGGCCCGTTGGTGATCCACATCTTGGTGCCGTTGAGCACATAGCGGTCGTTACGCTTTTCGGCGTGCAGCTTGAGCGAGACGACGTCCGAGCCGGCGCCGGATTCCGACATCGCCAGCGCACCGACGCGCTCGCCCGAGCACAGGGCAGGGAGATATTTCTCCTTCTGCGCCCGCGTCGCCCAGCGGTTGATCTGGTTGACGCAGAGATTGGAGTGGGCGCCGTAGGAAAGGCCGACGGAAGCCGAGGCGCGGGAGATTTCCTCGACAGCGATAACATGCGCAAGATAGCCCATGCCGCTGCCGCCGAAATCGGGATCGGCGGTGATGCCGAGCAGCCCGAGCGCGCCAAGTTCGCCCCACAGGTGCGCCGGGAATTCGTTCGAGCGGTCGATATCGGCGGCGACCGGCGCGATCCTGTCCTGGGCGAAGCGCCGCACCATATCGCGCAGCGCCTCGATATCCTCGTCATGCCCGAAGCTGAGCGTGTTCGTGTACATGCCTTCCTCCTGCCCGCATGACCCCGAAGATCCCTCTCGATCTTCGAAGGAGCATACGCGAAATCAAAGTGCTGCGGTGTCTCTTGCGCGTCCGAGGGCGCGCGCGCTGTCATGGGTCGTCTCGCCGGCGGTTCCTGCTCCAACCAGACGCATTGTCATTGAAAGATATGTCGCCGTCACTTCAGTGATCGACAGCCGCTCGCCCGGGCGAAACCAGACGATGACGCCGGTCATCATCTGGATCAGCGCCATGGCCGTCAGCCCGGTGTCATCGATATCGAAGACGCCGGCCTCGGCGCCGTCGCGCAGGATGGCGCGCAGCTCCTTTTCGTAAGCCGTGCGCATCCGCAGGATCTGTGTCAGCCTTTCGGGCGACAGGCTGCGCAATTCCATGTTCGAAACATGCGTGGCATGGCGACGCTCGACATGAAAAACGATGTGGTTTTCGACATAGGCGGCGAGCCGCTGCACGGGATCCGCGCTGGTCGGGCGGGCTGCTTCCCATGCATCGGTCAGGCCTTCCATATGCTCGCGCATCAGCGTGAACAGAAGCCCTTCCTTGGTCGGAAAATAGCGATAGAGCGCCGCTGCCTGCACGCCGACTTCGGTGGCGAGCTGACGCATCGACATAGCTTCGTAGCCAAACCGCGCAATCAGATTGACGGCCGCCTCGCGGATGGTCGCTTCGGTCTTTTCGCCATCGGATCCGGTGGTGCGCGCCATGTCAGCCCTTTGCGGGACGATAATAAAACGAACGTTCAATTAATTCAAGAGTGATGGAGTCAAATCCATCGTCATGCGACAATCCTGAACTCGACAGAAGCGTTTCCGGCAGCCAACTCCTCGACGTCGACCCTGGAGACCGAAGCCTCGGACGGCCCTTTCCACAGTCGATCGATCATTGTCGAGATCGCTTCATCGGGTCCCGCAATCTGGGTCGTTACAGTCCCGTCGGCTTCATTGCGAACCCAGCCCGCAAGGCCAAGGCTTGTGGCCTCGCCCCGAACCCAGATCCTGAAGCCGACGCCTTGCACATTGCCGTAGACGCGCGCCCGTACTTCCCTGCGATGACCAGCCATGAAATCTCTCCAAGCCTGTCTCCCTAGAATCTGGCGCATGGCTCAGGGAATGCAACCTGGATTGTGCGCGCGACCTCGGACCTTCGGTTTTTGAAATTTAGTTGACTCAGTCCATTAATTTGGGAAAATGGAGCTGCCATATCGGGGTTGGACGCAGATGTTGGACGAACGCAACGCATTGGTGGCGCAGATCCGCCACTTCAACCGGTTTTACACCCGCACCGTCGGCCTTCTCGACGAGACCTTGACCCAGAGCGCGTTCACCTTGACCGAGGCGCGGGTGCTGTTCGAACTCGGCCACCACAGCCGCCCGGCTTCGGCCGAGATCGCCGGCGAACGCGGTTTCCTTGCCGGGGCATTTCGGCTGGAGTACGGCCCGGCCGCCTCCGAAATCGCCAGCCAATTGCGTATCGATGCCGCCTATCTGACGCGGATCTTGCGCAAGTTCGCAGGCGAAGGCCTGACCGAGGCCCGGACGGATCCCGCCGACCGGCGCCGAAGGGTTCTGTCGCTGACGTCCAGGGGCGAGGCCGCTCTTGCGAGGCTTCAGGCGGCGGCTGACCGGGACACGGCGCGGCTGATCGAAAGCATCCCCGACGACAGGCTGCACGAACTGGGGGGCGCCTTGCGCAAGGCCGGGCAATTGCTGGGTGATCCCGCCAGCGAAAACGACGAGGTGACACTGCGGCCGCACCGCGTCGGCGACGTCGGCTGGGTCGTGCAGCGGCAGGCCCAGCTCTACGCCGATGAATATGGCTGGAGCATCGAGTTCGAAGCCATGCTTGCCGAAATCGGCGCCGACTTCATCCGCAATTTCGTGCCGGGCCGCGATTTCTGCTGGATTGCCGAGCGCGGCAGCGGAGAGCCAGTTGGCGCGGTGTTCCTGGTTCATCTGGACGACGAGGTGGCCAAGCTGAGGATGCTGCATGTCGAGGCGGCGGCGCGCGGCCTTGGCATCGGCAAGCGCCTGGTCGCGGAATGTGTGAGCCAGGCCCGCGCGTGCGGCTACAAGCGACTGGTGCTGTGGACCAACGACGTCCTCGTCGCGGCGCGAGCGATCTATGAGCGCGCAGGTTTCAAATTGGTCTCGGAGGAGCACCACCACAGTTTTGGCAAGGACTTGACGGGCCAGACCTGGGAGCTGGATTTGTTAGCGCGACCCGGCCATGCATGATCCCGAAAAGTGGGTGCCGGTTTTCGGAAAGGCTCATGCTCAAAGAAAAATGGCGCCCATCCCGATTCCATTGGGATGGAACAGCTCTAATTCCCCCGCGCCGCCGCCAGCGCGCCGGGCAGTTCCTCGGCGAAAATGTCCAATTCGTGTTCCAGGCCGACGCTGACGCGGATGCAGCGGTCTAGCACTGGCGCCATCGGCTTGCGGATGAACACGTCGCGTGACAGCAGGCCCTGCAGCACTTTCAGCGCGAAAGCGCCATCGCCACCACAGTCGATGGTGACGAAATTGGTTGCCGAGGCCAGCGGCTTCAGCCCGTTCTGTTCGACTATGCCGGCGATGCGTCGGCGGCCGGCCGCAACCCGCGCCACCACACTCCGCAGATAGTCCTGATCGGCAAGCGCCTCGACGCCGGCGATCTGCGCCATGCGGCTGACGCCGTAATGGTTGCGGATCTTCTCGAAATCGCGGATCACCTGGGCCTCGGCCACAGCATAACCGCAGCGTATGCCGGCAAGCCCATAGGCCTTCGAGAAGGTGCGCATGCGGATGATGTTCGGCCGCGAGATATCAATCGGCGGCAGTGCCGAGGCTGGTCCGAGTTCGCCATAGGCCTCGTCGAGCACCAGCATGGTGGTTTCCGGCAGCGCCTCGATGAAGCGGATGACCTCGTCAGCTTCCCACCAGCTGCCCATCGGATTGTCCGGATTGGACAGATAGACCAGCGGCGCCTTGTCCTTGCGCACAGCCGCGAGCAGGCCGTCCAGGCTTTCCCTGTCGTTTTCATAAGGGACGGTGACCAGCCGTCCGCCGACACCGGCGACATGGAAGTTGAAGGTCGGATAGGCGCCGAGCGAGGTGACCACGGCATCGCCGGGCGCCACATACATGCGTGCCACCAGGCTGAGCAGACCGTCTATGCCTTCGCCGACCACGACGTTCTCGACCTTCACGCCGTGATGCGCGGCAACCGCCACTTTCAGATCGTGATTGTCGGGATCGCAATACATCCACATGTCGCGGGCAATTCCAGCCATGCGCTCGATGACGCGCGGCGAAGGACCAAAACTGCTCTCATTGGCGCCGATGCGGGCGCGAAAAGCACGGCCACGCTCGCGCTCCTGTGCCTCGGGGCCAACAAAAGGCACCGTTGAGGGAAGCGCTGCGACGAGCGGCGTTAGGGGAGGGTGTTGGCGCATGGTGGAAGCTCGCTTGAAAAAGGGCCTTCTTGCTAGCCTGCCCGCATGGTCGGTGCAAGTTGCCGCGGCCTGCAACCGTAATGCTGGATTCCTTCGTCTCTTTTTGCTAGCGAGACACAATGAACAACCGTCTGCCGCCCGCCTGGTCCAAGCACCTGAAGGTCCAAACCGGGCCGAAACCCAAGTTCCCGCAGCAAAATCTGCCGCAAGCAAATCCGCTTTCGCGTACACAGGCAGACGACGCTCTGCTGGAGCAGGCGTACCAGTTTCAGCAGGCCAAGCAGCTTAACGAGGCTCAGGACCTGTGCCTTCGGGTGCTGGCGCGCACGCCCAACCATCCACTCGCCCTGTATATTTTGGGGACCGTGTGCATAGGCTACGACGATGAGGCGGCCTTGCGGTATTTCGCACGCGCGGTCAACGAGGAGCCAAAGAACCCCTACTACCACCTTGGCCTGGCCTCGGGCTATGTGAAGGTCAGTGAATTTTCACCAGCAATCGAGCATATGCAGTATGCCTTGGAGTTGCAGCCGAACCTCATCGAGGCACTTTGCGCTTTGGGGGATGCCTATATCCAGTTTGATAAGCCCGAGATGGCTTTGCCGCCCTATGAAAAGGCGCTGAAGATCAACCGCGATCATCCCAAGGTGCGGACAGGACTGGCTCGCGCGCTCAGCAGCCTGGGGCGCATGGACGAGGCCGCCGTCCATCTTAAGGAAGCAATCGAACGCCGCATCGCAGTGCCGACTGCCTACAACGACCTTGTGCAGACGCAAAAGTTCACCGAAGAGCCAAAGGAACTCCAATCTATCATTCGTGAACTCGGCAATCCCAAGCTTGATCGGGACGGCCTAGAGAAGCTCCATCTGGCGGCCGGCAAGGTGTTGAACGACCTGAAGAGCTACAAGGATGCATTCGGCCATTTCAACAAGGCCAAACAAGCCTCAGGCCGCAACTTCGACATTGTCCAATACCGTCGCTGGATAGACTCACTGATCGAGGCCTTCACGCCTGAGATGCTGGCTGCCAGGTCGGGTTACGGAAATCCTTCGGACGTTCCTGTGTTCGTGGTCGGCATGCCTCGCTCGGGAACGACGCTCACGGAACAGATTTGCGCCAGTCATCCCGATGTCCATGGCGCAGGGGAACTGAGCAAACTTAGACGAGTCGCGAATGCGATCGAACTCAGAAAGTCATCCGCCGGACGTTTGAACGATGCGATGGCGTCGATCACAAAAGACCTGTCCAAAACGTTGGCGGAAGAGCACTTGACCTATCTGAGGGAGCGGGCACCTTCCGCGCTCCGGATCGTGGATAAGATGCCTCACAATTTTGAGCTGATCGGTCTTATCGCCGTTCTCTTTCCCAACGCGCGCATCATTCATTGCCGTCGCGATGCCATCGACAATTGCGTCTCTTGTTTTGTCCAGAAGTTCGGCGAGGGGCACAGTTACAACACCGACCTGAAGACACTCGGCCTGTACTATCGCGAATATGACCGCCTGATGCGGCATTGGAAAGAGGTTTTCCCGAACCTGATCTTCGAAAATCAGTACGAAACGTTGGTCGACGATCAGGAAGCACAGTCCCGCCGCCTCATAGATTATCTTGGGCTGCCTTGGGACGACGCCTGTCTGCGCTTCTTCGACAGGGATGGTTCGGTCAACACGCCAAGCCGCTGGCAGGTGCGTCAACCGATTTACAGATCGTCCGTCAAGCGCTGGAAGAACTATGAAAATGAAATTCAGCCGCTGATTGATGCGTTGGGCGACCTGGCGGACAAATAGTCCCAATTCCGAAACTTGCGAACGAGCTTTGTGGGTACTGAAGCGCGCGATGCGTCTGCGACCTGCGCTTTCGAGGCCGAACCAAAGTTAAGACCGCGAACTGCAGCACCGCATACAATGGTCCGCAAAGTCCTGAAAAAACCCGGCGGTTGCCCGCCGGGTTTTCGATTTCGACAAGCCGAAACCTGTTAGAACGAGCGCTGGAAGCGGAGGATACCGCCGACGCTGTTCTTCTTGTCGGCGTTGACCCAGTTGCGATCGTCGGCATCGCCAAACTTGCCGTCGTGGTTGTAGTCGACTTCGCCCGTGACCGTGAAGCCGGGGACGATGTCGTAGGCAACGTTGGCCGCGACGCCGACGTTCTTGGCATCATCAGCCGACACCTGAGCGTTGAACGAGGTCTTCTCGTTGAACTTGTAGGTGCCGCCGCCCCAGACTGCCCAGTTGCCGCCCCACTGCTTGTAGAAGTTGCGGTCGATGTGATCGTCCGAACCATAGCCACCCATGATCCACAGGGTCAGGGCGTCAGACGCTTTCACGTCCAGGCGAACCTTGCCGGTCCACTCTTCCCAGGTGCTGTCGTACGAGGCCACGCCAGTGATGGCACCCCAGCCCTGCGTGTACTTCACGCCGCCGACCACGTCCGGAACGTAGCTGTCGATCGTATCGTTGCCGGAATTCGCGTTGAAGAGATAGTTGCCGGCCCCGTCGAAAGTGGCAGCGCCAGCGTCACTGGAGCCTTCTTCGAGTGAGACGACGGCCGAGAAGCCGTTGCCCCCGTCGAAATAGTACTGGACGACATTGGTATCGAAGCCGCCGTAGGGGACGATCGTATCCTGGATGACTTCGCCGGCGTAGCCGATGAACGTATTGAAGGCCGATTCGTCCTTACCGACGCGGAGACCACCGAGCTGGATCCAGGCGAAGTTCAGCGTGATGCCCTTGTTGTGGGCATCATTGCCGAATTCGTCGCCATAGCCGTTGGAGTTGCCGAATTGAATGCGGGTTTCGGTGTAGGTCTTCAACGTGCCCAGCTCGGTTTCCTGGCCGGTCCAGGTCTTCAGCGTGAAGCGGGTGTTCTTCGCCCACGTGTCCTGCAGCTTGGGATCGCCAAGCTGGTTTTCGGCGCGCGCGCCATCGAACGAGCCGACGTCGCCGCCGCCGATGTCGTAACGGACATAGCCGCCGATGCGCAGGCAGGTTTCGGTGCCGGGGATGTAGAAGTAGCCAGCGCCGTAGACGTCGCAGATCTTGACGTATTCAGCGGGCTCCGGCTCGG